>CAYMDE010000035.1:0-25249 GCA_964389115.1 uncultured Paludibacter sp.
TGAAATGTAAAGGAGTTCCCTGATTCACCCTGGCAGTAATGATGATGTAAGTTCCCGATAGCTCAAAAGGTATCGTGGCCACCGGTCGGCGACCTGCATCCGCGTTGAAAATGCTTAAACAAAACAACAGGATAAATGATATTATTCGGAGATAAATCATGGTTAACGGCCTGCAATTTACATCTTTTTATTAACTTTGCGGGCCTTTGAAGTTAATTTTCTAAGGCATTAAATCGCAACGCTTCTTTGCTGTAAACAACCATGAGTTCCGGTAATAATCCATTAATAAATATTTAGTAATTCTACTAAATGAATAAGAGCGGGAAATATAACCTTTCTCATAATTTTTATTAACTTTGCTCGCTTTTAAATGCCAAAGAGAAATAATAAACTACTGTCATTTACGTTTACGAAAATGAAGTATGAATTTATTCGGTAATAAACAAGCGACAATGAACACTTAATCAATTACATAATGAAACACCATTATACATTTTTTTTTCTGGTAGTGTTGATATCTTTTGCTTCATGCAAAAATTACGAAAAAGTGGTTTATCTTCAACATGCAGGAACACCCGCTTTGATAAGTCCAAACGAGCAACATGCTATACCTGAACCTATAATTCGTGAGGGAGATTTACTTGTTATTACGATAAATACAAACACTCCTGAAGCTGCAGTTCCTTTTAATCTTCCTTTGGTTCCCGGTAACCTTGCCACAACTTATAGCATCAGAGGGAGTAACAATCTCTCTTACGGTCTTGGATTACAAAACTATCTGGTCGATGCGAGAGGTATGCTCACTTTTCCTGTATTGGGCGAGATGAAAGTTGCCGGACTTGCCAAGCGTGAGCTTGCAGAACAACTTAGTCAAAAAATGTATCCAGAGTATCTTAATGAAAACCCGATTGTACTGATACGAATTGCAAATTATAGAATTTCTGTCCTGGGTGAGGTTGCCCGTCCCGGGACGTATCAAATTGATAGTGAAAGAGTAAATATACTTGAAGCCTTGGCATTGGCTGGCGATATGACAATTTACGGAAACCGGACTGATGTATTGTTAGTGCGTGAAAGCAATGGGTTACGCGAGTCAAAACGAATCGACCTGCGCGATAAGAACCTGATTTATTCTCCCTATTACTACCTCCAGCAAAACGATGTGTTGTATGTTGAACCGAATGCGCCCCGACAAAGATCATCCAGAATTAGTACGGCTGAAACATTATCGATTTCAATTGTAGGGACACTCATTTCACTTACAACGCTCTTAATCAATATACTTAAATAACTAACCTTTTGATTCGCTGTTACTCAATGCATGCTGATCTTCCTGCAAATACGCAAAACATAAAAGCGCATACAGCCAATTTAAAATGGTATGTCCTCTACACTTCTCCAAGAGCCGAAAAGCAAGTGGAGCAAAGGGTTGCGGCTGAAGTTGACGAAGTTTATCTTCCACTTCATCTAAGTCCCCGAAAGTGGTCAGATCGTGTGAAACTTATCGAAACACCTCTTTTTCCATCCTATATTTTTGTGAAGACATATCATGCCAAATTATATGATTTATTGCCAATAAAGGGTGTTGCACGAATACTGTATTTTCAGGGTGAACCAGCAACTTTACGTGATTCCGAAATTGATGCAATTCGAAGTTTTCTTGTAGTTGCAAGAGGAAAGGTTTGTAGTTTTGAAGTGGACGATGAAGTTAAAGTTGCAGTTGGTCCACTTGCCGGCACATTAGGCAAAATCAAAACTGTTAGGGGAAAATATGTAGTGCTAATGCTTAACAAACTTGGACTTTGTGCAAAAGTTGAGAAGGATAAACTTGTGCAAAAGTAGTTTGTTGCTAAATATTTACAATTAAGCTTGTTGGCCAATTATTTTGTGTGGCTGACGGGGCTATGCCGTTTAAAGAAATGAATATGACTAAACAAAACAACATCGCAGGACCACCTCATTTAAATCAGGCGTCAAAAGAACGTGAAGTGTTAAATCTTCGCGAAATTATCGAAGGGTACATTATCTATTGGAAATGGATAATTGTCTCTGTCATTGTATTTATGTTGGCCAGCTTCCTTTACCTGCGAACTCAACAGCCTGTTTTTGAGTTTAAAGCATCAGTTCTTATAATGGATCCCCGAAACCAAATGAATGAGTTGTCGATACTCAACGAGCTCAAGCAGATGGGTATAAGCGCTTCACGTAATGCTACAAATAATGAAGAACGCGTTTTACGTTCCACACATTTAATGAGGAAGGTTGTAGGGTCGCTGGATTTGCATACCACATATTGGCGCAAACATAAAATGTATATGGAAGAATTGTACACTGATTCACCATACAGGATTACAGCCGATAGTGCAACAATGAATAGTTTAGTGCATGCGTTGTCACTGGAAATTATAAATAATAACAATGGATACAAAGTCGAAGGTTCTTATGCAAAAGAGTCATTTGAATACAATTTACAAAAACTACCTGCACGAATTTCAACTCCGATAGGAGAAATTTTAATCGAAAGAAATCCAAATCCAACGCATACGCCATCTCCTTTGTACAGAAGAAATTATAATAATAATTCCCATGACGATGCAAAGGTTTTTGTAACGATGATGCATCCCGAACTTGTTGCTCAATTACTTTCATCAAAACAAATAAGAACCGAAATTGACAGATTTGCCGATGAGATTTGGATATATTATAACTCAAACCATCAACGCAAAGGAAGGGATGTGTTAAGCGAGCTTATTAGAATGTATAATCGCGATGCGGTTGACCAAATTAATCAATCGGCCATTTTTTCATCAATATTCATTGACGATCGACTAACCCTTCTCGAAAAGGAACTGGCGGAAGAAGAACAAAGAATTGAACTATATAAACAACTAAACGAATTGACTACTATTGAGGCAGATGCTATAGCCTTTTTGGAAAACAACACGCGCTTTTACAATATGCAAATTGAAACTGAAATACAACTTCAATTGGTCAACTTTATTGTTAGCTATCTAAATAACCCGGAAAACAGATTGCGAATGATACCCGATCCGGGGATTTCTGATATGAATATGGCGAGGGTAATTGATGAATACAATGCTTTGTTGATAATGCGCGACAAAGTAAAACAAGGGGGGACTCAAAGTAATCCGATGCTGCAGAACCTGACACTTCAGGCAGAGTCATTATTCGAATCAATTGTCGATGGAACTGATAAATTGAAACAGTCACTGCAAATTCGAAACAGGGAATTAAAAGCACAAAACAGTTCTATGAAAAACCGCCTGAATGACATACCACGTCAGGAGAGAGAGTTCGTAGAGATAAAACGACAACAACAGGTGAAAGAGGCATTGTACGTTTTTCTATTGCAAAAGAAAGAAGAGGCTTCTTTGAGTAAAGCTGTTACAACCAATCAGGCGCGATTACTCAATGCTCCTGATTTATCAAGACAAGTTGCGCCAAGAAGTGTGGTTATTACTTTTATGTTTATAATTCTGGGATTTTTATTCCCCATCGCAGTCATCTTCATTCGCAATTTGTTAAATACCAACATAAAAACCAGAACGGATGTCGAGAAACTTACGTTATTGCCTATCCTTTCTGAATTGTCACATAACAAAAATCCGGAACCTTTGTTTGATCATACTTCCAGCGATGAACCTAATGGAGAACTTTTCAGACTTCTCAGGGCTAAACTCCAGTTTGTGCTCGGCGACCAGGAAAAGGTTGTACTCGTCACTTCCACTCAGCCCGGTGAAGGTAAATCATTTGTAAGTGTGAATCTTTCAGTCTCATTAGCAATGTTGGATAAGAAAGTCCTTCTAATTGGTCTTGATTTACGAAAGCCTACATTAGCTAAAATGCTTGGAATAACTGCTAATGAAGGTGTTACTGCATTTTTGTCAGGACAACAGCCCGATCCTTTGAAATTGATTTACAAAGTGCCCGACATTCGCAATTTCGATGTGCTGCCTGCCGGTGTTATACCGCCCAATCCCAATGAACTTATTATGTTGGAAAAATTTGATGAGTTGTTTAATGTCGTCAGACCTCATTATGACTATATCATCTTAGATACGGCTCCTGTAGGAGCTGTATCAGACACTTACCTTGTCGATCGTGTCGCCGATTTATGTTTATATGTTTGTCGTTCCGAATACTCAGATAAACGAAATATTGAATTTATCAATCGCCTTGATAAAGAAGGTACTCTCAAAAGAATATACCTGGTTATTAATGCAGTAAAATTCGAGTCAAACAAGTATTCATATCAGAGAAAGTATGGTTACGGATATGGCTATGGTTATTCTTAAGTATTTCAAAAGTATGATTCTTTGACTGTTTTTTATTAAATCACTTGAACAAACAAGTAAATTATGACTTTAAATTTCTATCAGCAAATGCTTGACAAAATAGCGGGAAATCGCGAGGTAATAGGTGTTATTGGTCTCGGATATGTAGGTCTCCCATTGGCGGTTAATTTTGCTGAAGCAGGCGTAAAAGTGCTTGGCTTTGATAATAATGCCGATAAAGTCGGGAAGATTAACCGTGGAGATAATTATATCCAGGATATACGTGATGCAGTTCTACGCCAGGTTGTGGAAAGTATAGGTCTATCGGCAACTACCGATTTTAGCCGCATATCCGAATGCGACGCCTTGCTCATTTGTGTGCCAACACCACTTGACCGTTTCCGCAAGCCCGACATGAGCTATATTAAAACCGCTTGTGAGGATATAGGTCGCCACATGAAATCAGGGACGTTTATCAGTCTGGAAAGTACAACTTATCCCACAACCACCGAAGATTTTATGCTTCCAATCCTTGAAAAGGAAAGCGGACTGAAACACGGTGAGGATTTTTGGTTGGCATATTCACCCGAAAGGGTCGATCCCGGCAATGTAAACTTTCATACACGCAACACACCTAAAGTGCTGGGTGCCATGACAAGTAATGGGCTGGAAATAGGAAAAGCTTTGTATGCAAAAGCCATAGATCAACTTCACACTGTGAGTTCGCCGCGAGTGGCCGAGATGGTGAAGATACTAGAGAATACTTATCGCCTGATTAATATAAGCCTGATCAATGAATTGGCGCTGCTTGCAGGCAAAATGGATATCAATATCTGGGAAGTTATTGAAGCAGCTAAAACCAAACCCTTCGGATTTCAGGCATTTTATCCCGGCCCGGGTATCGGAGGACACTGCATACCGCTCGATCCTTTCTACCTGGAATATATTGCCAAAAAATACGACTTCGATCTGAGTATGATTCATGCCGCAGGACATATCAATATGCGCATGCCGCATTATATGTATATTAAAATTGCGACAGCACTTAATGAGCAGTTCAAGTCTGTAAATGGAAGTAAAATCTTTTTTATAGGAGTGGCTTACAAGCCTGATATTGACGATGCCCGTGAATCGCCCGCACTTGAAATAATGGAAATAGTTGCCCGCAAAGGCGGAATACTGCAATATCATGATCCATATATATCAACAGTAACATTAGAAGAGAAACTGACTTCAATACCGTTAACTCCCGAAACTCTGCAGTCGGCTGATTGCGTAGTACTTACAACCAACCACAAAATAATTGATGTTGATATGATTATCAAATATGCTCCGCTCGTTGTTGATATGCGAAATATGATCAAAAATACCGACATCAGTAATGTTTATAAACTATAAGTTCTGAGGCTTTGTGGATAATGAAATGATGCAGTTAAGCTGAATGGAGATTAAAAAAGAATTGATTTCAGGCATAAGATGGAATAGTGTAAGTTCATTTGGAATGACACTGTTTCAGGTGTTGCAAATTTCAATTTTAACCAGATTCTTACCAAAAGAGGCATTTGGTTTAGTGGCAATGACATTGTTCGTAGTAAACCTCACGAACATTTTTGTTGATATGGGGTTGAATGCAGCCATTTTACACAGAAATAATGCAACACAAAAAGAGTATAGCAGTATTTATTGGCTAAACCTTTTTTTTGCTGTGGTTTTCTACGGTTTACTAAGTGTTCTTGCACCATTCTTTGCCGACTTCTATCATGAATCTCAATTAAAGAATTTAATTCCTTTATTGGGGATTAATATCCTTTTAATTGCATTAGGAAGGCAACACTTCAGTCAGTTACAGAAGCAAATGAGATTCAAAATCATTGCGCAAATTGAATTAACTGCTTTTTTAATCGGATTAGCCATTGCTGTTGTCATGGCAATATCTGGTGAGGGCGTTTATAGTCTTGTGTATTCAACACTGGCTGTTAGTGCAATAACAAATGTGTCCTTTTTAATTGTCAATGTCAGGCGATTTCCCCTGAAGTTTTATTTCAGCTTAGCGCATTCAATGCCTTATGTCAAAGTTGGCGCATATAACATGGGAAGTAATATCATGGATTTCGTTTCAAGAGAAACAGATATATTAATCATAGGCAGAATTATGGGTGCTGAAACGCTTGGATTGTATTCTCTTGCAAAGCAACTGGTTTTTAAATTATACGGTATCCTTAACAATATTGCAATTAATGTATTGAACCCCATGATGGCAGGGGTACAAAACAACGCACTGAAAATGCATGAGTATGCATACCGGTCTATGAGGCTAATAGCTTCTGTCACCATCCCGGTCAATTTAATTATTATACTGCTCGCAAGAGAGATATTGCACATCTTGTACGGATCATCCTATGTTATTGGTTCGTGGATAGTTGTATTTTTATCGTTAAGTCTGGTTTGTCAGGCAATTACCAATCCGGCAGGGAGCCTGCAAATAGCTACCGGACAAACTAATATAGGGTTTAAATGGTCTGTTTTTAAAGCAATAATCAGTGCAACAATCATTCTTCTGTTAGCTCCGTTTGGGATCAATGTTTTATCACTCGGGATAGGAGTGATAGGGGTTCTGTTTTTAATCCCAATGTGGTATATGCAGTTTAAGAAAATGATTAGCATGAAATTAGTCACATACTTAAACGCGTTTAAGTCCCCATTAATTGCTTTTTTAATGGTTGTTTTTTTGAATGTTATTGTTTTGCATTTTAATGATATGCAAATGATTGTATGGTGGGAAACTGGAATTAGATTGTTGGCAGGAGTAATAGTGTTCATGGCTGTATGGATGGTTATCGACAGAGCCGGTATAAAGGAACTTCTGAGTGTTGTCAAATCGTCAGGAAAGTAACCGAATGTATGAGAAAGCCGGCTGTGTCCCATCATTAGAGGCGCTAATTATAAATACATCTGAAGCTTTAATATTGAGAAAATGAGATCAATCATCAAGAAACAACTAAAGTATATATATGCTTTATGTTCAAATTTTTTTTACTTTCTGTTGGCATTAAGAAGCCGAATTGCTACAAAGTGGTTTGTCAAACCTTTGGACATAAATGAAATACCAATAGTTATCAATAACAGAAACAGATATGAGTTCCTGAAAATGCTGATAGAATCACTCGAACAAAGAGGTTATCGCAACATAATCATTTTAGATAATAACTCAACCTGGCCACCTTTGCTCGGGTATTATAAAAGCATCCCTTACAAAGTAGTTTATTTGGGAAAGAATCTTGGGTATAATGCATTGGAAAAGTTAGCTCTTTATAAAACTATCAGGAAAAATTACTTTGTTTATACTGATCCTGATATACTGCCTGTTGAAAACTGCCCGGATGATTTTCTGAGTTATTTCATGGAGGTACTGAAACGATATCCAAAGGTGCAAAAGGTTGGATTCGCACTTAAAATTGATGATTTGCCGGATCATTTTGCAGACAAACATAAAGTCATCGAGTGGGAGTCAGCCTTATATAAAAAACCTTTGGAATCGGGTATTTATCAGGCTGATATTGATACAACATTTGCCCTTCACCGCCCTTATGCTGTGATAAGTACAAGGGGTAATTTTAAAATGATTCGCACCGGAGATCCCTATATGGCTTATCATATGCCCTGGTATAATGATTCTGCAAATTTGTCCGATGAAGAGCAGTTTTATCTTGATAATGTCGAAGTTGGTACCTGGTGGTCTAAAGGATTGAAATTGAAAAAAAACTCATTTCTCAAATGGTTATTTAATTCCTACGATGTATAGTTTATCAATTGTTATTGTTACGTACAATTCTGTTAATTTGATTGAGGACTGCATTGATTCAATTCTTCAATATAACGATTTGGGAGAAAACAATGTGGAAATCATTATTTCCGACAATAGCGATGATTCTAATGCGACTGAGTTAGAATTGCTTTTAATAAAGAAGTATGGAGATCAGGTAAACTACTATCATAACAAGAGTAATTTAGGATATGGTAATGGAAACAACCATGGTATTGCCCGATCTGAATCAAACATAGTAGCTGTAATGAATCCTGATGTACGATTGTGTGAGTATCTGTTTAAAGAGGGGCTAAAAAGCTTTTCTGCGAATAATAAGTTAGCTTTTCTTGGATACAAACAGTTGGGAGGAGCGAATCTGAGTTTCTTCTTTCATCCGGAGTATTACTTTTCATTTTTGAATACTCCGTTAATCAGGTTTTGTAATGTGTTTAATATATTTACAGCTCGTTTTCACTACCTGTCAGGTGCATTTTTCCTTGTGGACAAAAAGAAGTTCGAACAAATAGGTTTGTTTGATGAGAACATTTTCTTATTTTTCGAAGAACCGGATATTGTTAAACGATTTATAAAGCTGGGCTATGATGTCAGTTATAATCCAAAATTCAGCTATCAGCATTTAGTTGAAAACAGGGATTTCTCCGCAAAAAGCTATCTGAACTGGCTGAATTCTTTGAACTATTATTGCCGGAAGCATCAATTCAATATATATAGCTATATCAAACGACTTCGGCTTGAATACCAGGTCAAAATTTTCTTCGGTCTTTTACTTAATAAAAAGGGAGCGGCTGAACATTATCAGAATCTAAAAAGCTTATTGGATAGTTTTAGCTTATCTTTGCAAGACGAATAATTACAAAACGGAAAATAACAGTCATTTATAGACACTTAAAATTCATCAGTTGGATGTTCAATAATAAAGTACTTTTAATCACCGGAGGCACCGGATCGTTCGGAAATGCTGTTCTGAAAAGATTCTTAAATTCCGACATAGGCGAAATCCGGATTTTCAGTCGCGATGAAAAGAAACAGGACGATATGCGTCACGCCATCCAAAACCCAAAAGTGAAGTTTTATATTGGCGATGTGCGCGATAAACGCAGTGTTGACAATGCCATGCGTGGCGTTGATTTTATTTTTCATGCAGCGGCACTCAAACAGGTTCCATCGTGTGAGTTTTTTCCTATTGAAGCAGTAAATACGAATGTACTGGGAACGCAAAACGTGCTCGATTCGGCTGTGGAGCATGGCGTAAAAAGGGTCATTGTGCTTAGTACCGACAAAGCGGCCTATCCTATCAATGCCATGGGAATCAGTAAAGCTATGATGGAGAAGGTTGCAATTGCAAAGGCGCGCACTTTGGGCGAAAAAGATGATACCATCATTTGCTGTACACGCTATGGTAATGTGATGGCCAGTCGCGGTTCAGTAATTCCACTATGGATAGAACAGATGAAATCCGGCAAATCCATTACGGTAACCGACCCCAATATGACCCGTTATATGATGACACTCGATGATGCTGTCGATTTAGTGATATACGCATTCAGTAACGGGCAAAACGGTGATTTGTTTGTGCAAAAAGCTCCGGCAGTTACCCTCGAAGTGCTTGCAGGTGCCCTCATATCACTTTACAACATTCCCACCGAAATAAAAACCATCGGTACCCGTCACGGAGAGAAATTATACGAAACCCTGGTTACCCGCGAAGAGATGGCCAAGGCTGTGGATATGGGCGAATATTACCGGATACCGGCTGATAACCGCGATTTGAACTACGATAAGTTTTTCGTTGAAGGAGAAGAAGAAATTTCACAAATAGACGATTATCATTCGCATAATACATCACGACTCGACCTGGACGGGATGAAAGAACTATTGCTCAAACTCGATTTAATCAAAGAAGATTTAAGCTGATGAATATATTAGTAACCGGTGCCAAAGGATTTATCGGTAAAAACCTGATTGCAGAATTACACAACCGGGCTTTTACCGATGTCTTTGAATATGATATTGATACCGATATTCAATTGCTCGATGAATATGCAGCAGTTTGCGATTTTGTATTCCATCTCGCGGGAGTAAACCGGCCAGAGAACCCCGATGAGTTTATGGAAGGTAATTTCGGGTTTACATCGCATCTGCTCGAACAACTCAAGAAACATAACAACAAGGCTCCCGTACTCATAACGTCATCCACCCAAGCTGCTTTCGACAATCCGTATGGAAAAAGCAAGAAGGCAGGAGAAGATGTAATGTTTGCCTACAGTGCCGAAACAGGTGCCCCGGTATTCGTGTACAGGCTAACCAATGTGTTTGGCAAATGGTGTCGCCCCAACTACAACAGTGCGGTAGCTACTTTCTGTAACAATATTGCCCGCGGATTGCCCGTGCAGGTCAACGACCCCACGGTAATGATGAAGCTGGTGTATGTGGATGATGTGGTGGAGGCATTTATCAGCAAATTAAGCCAAACTGAAAAGCCGGAAAACAACACTTTTGAAGAAGTTGAGAACATTCACGAAATAGCCCTTGGCAGGATTGTCGATTTGATTCAAAGTTTCCGAAGCAGTCGCGAAAACCTGCTGATACCCGATATGGGCGACGCTTTCGTTAAAAAACTTTACTCTACTTACCTGAGCTACCTGCCTGAAGATGAGTTTGGCTATTTCCTGAAGATGAATACAGATCATCGTGGATCATTTACCGAGTTTATCAAAACACAGGAACGTGGACAGGTTTCGGTAAATATCTCCCGGCCGGGCATAACCAAGGGTAATCACTGGCATCATACCAAAAACGAGAAATTTCTGGTAGTCAGCGGAAAGGGAGTCATCCGCTTCCGCAAAATTGATAGTAGCAATGTGATAGAATATCATGTTAGTGGCGATAAATTGCAGGTCATTGATATTCCTGTTGGTTATACCCACAATATTGAGAATACAGGCGATGCCGACATGGTCACCATCATGTGGGCCAATGAATTCCTCAATCACGATAAGCCCGATACATTCTTTGTTGAAGTTTAAAAATGAAAAACATGAGCGAAATTAAGAAACTGAAAGTTCTGACAGTTGTCGGTACCCGACCTGAAATCATCCGACTTTCGTGTGTCATCAAAAAATTAGACGAAGCAGAAGCCATTGAACATGTGCTTGTACATACGGGTCAAAACTACGACTACGAGCTGAATCAGGTGTTTTTCGAAGATCTTGGACTACGAGCTCCGGATTTTTTTCTGAATGCAGCAGGGAAGAATGCCGCTGAAACTGCCGGGCAGATTCTGATTAATATTGACCCTGTGCTTGAGCAAATACAGCCTGACGCCTTTCTTGTTCTTGGAGATACCAACTCGTGCCTTTGTGCCATAGCAGCCAAAAAACGACACATCCCTATTTTTCATATGGAGGCAGGAAACCGATGTTTCGATCAGCGTGTTCCCGAAGAAACCAACCGAAAAATTGTGGACCATATCTCCGACATCAATCTTACTTACAGCGATATAGCAAGAGAGTATTTGCTGGCTGAAGGTATGCGTCCCGATCGGGTCATCAAAACCGGCAGTCCGATGTTTGAAGTGCTGAATACCTACAAGCCACGCATCGGGCAGTCGCAGATACTCCAACAACTGAATCTTACGCCCGGACAGTATTTTGTGGTGTCGGCTCACCGCGAAGAGAATATAGCTTCGGAACGCAATTTCTTCAACCTGGTCAAAATTCTGCAAACCGTTAGCGAAGTATATCAGTTGCCTGTCATTGTTTCTACCCATCCACGTACCCGCAAGATGATTGAGAAGCACGGCATCAGGTTTAATGAGTTGGTTAATTTGATGAAACCGCTCGGTCTTAGCGATTATATAGCACTTCAGATGAATTCAAAGGCTGTATTATCTGATAGCGGCACCATCAGTGAAGAGTCGTCGATACTTAATTTCAGGGCGCTGAATATTCGTGAGGCTCACGAACGCCCCGAAGCCATGGAGGAAGCATCGGTGATGATGACAGGGCTGAATCCGGATCGGGTGTTGCAGGCATTGCAGCTTGTCAATGTTCAGAAAACAGGAGAGGAGAGAAGCTTCAGGCAGGTAAGCGATTACAGCATGCCCAATGTGAGTGATAAAGTTGTGCGGATTATCCTGTCGTACACCGACTATGTGAAAAGGGTGGTGTGGAGTGAAAATATTTAAATCCGGATACTGACACAGGATAATGAGTGACCAATCGAATAATACTTAAATTCTCCTATGGGTTTCGTTTTTCTCATACTTTTTTCTTTATTAGTCATACTGATAACTAACATTACCAAACTGGTTTTCAGGCATAACTTCATAAGTTATGTGCTGACTTTCGCATTTGTATTTGTTGTGTCGGGACTGGTTACATACACGCCCGACTGGTTTGGATATGAGTTATGGTTGTCGCAGGGCATGGGAAAGGACTTATTCTTTAACTTCTTTGCCAGAACACTCCTGCCTTCCGGAGAAGGATATCAGTTTATGCATATGTCATTTACAGCCATGTATGCGATGTTACTGGTGTATTTTGTCAGCAGGTTCACCGAGCATACTTACGTGGTTTGCCTTCTTTTTGTGGTAGCGATTTACCTGTTTTATGTAACACAAATCCGGTTCTTTCTGGCGTATTTCTCCCTGTTTATCGGACTTTATTTCTGGATGGTGCAGCAAAGACGTGCAATAGCAGTAGTGATGATTCTTTTTGCTCTGGCAAACCACTCGTCCATGATACTCTTCCTGTTGCTTTTCCCGCTTTTCTATATTAAGATTGAGAATCTGTTATTGAAATGTATCCAGGTTCTTGTTATCACAAGCGGTGTTTACTTCGTTTTTCAAACTGTAATCAGTTTCCTCCCCCAGAATTTCTATCTGGTAATGTACTTTACCGAAGCCAGCCATCATTCAAGCTTCATGGGAGGGTTATTTACCTTTCTTCCAACGATTGTATTAATGATTGCACTTCACTTCTATGCCATGTACAAAACAAATGAATATCCTGAGTTGCTCAACGATATGAACTTTCAGTTTTTGTATCGGTTTATGTTGATTCCGCTGGTCTTTTTTGGTATTGCAACAGAGAGACAAGTATTAGGACATCGGTTTATTCTTACATCTGTTTTATTTCAATTGTTGCTTCTGGCTTATGTCAGTTATTATAATTCACCCAAGCAAAATGCAAAACAACGATGGATAGTTGTCGCTATAATTCCATTTTTTGTGTTTTATACTTATTTCCTTTCAAATATTTTGGCTGGAAGTGAAATGTCTACTCTGGTAATTAAAACCATTAAATCAAACCCGGTACTTAATTATTTGTTGTTTTAGATTTACAAAAAAAAGATGTCCCTCACGCTAGTCATAAATGCAGTCAATATCGTTGCTTCGGGCGGGGGGAATACCCATTTGCGCGAATTACTCACGCATGCCAAACCCATCGACAAGGGTTTTAGCAAGGTGAAGGTGATTGCAGCACAGGCTACGCTCGACAAATTGCCCGATTTTAATTGGCTCGAAAAGATAACGCACCCATGGTTGAATAAGTCTTTGATATATCGTTATCTTTTTCTGTATCTCCGACTGAAGGATTATTTATCGCAAGCCGATGTGCTTTTCTCACCGGCGGGCGATTATAACGGCAGTTTTCCCCGTCAGGTAGCCATGACTCAGAATCAGTTGTATTACGAATCGCGCGAGAGGTTTCGCTATTTTCCGGGTCCCGTTTTCTTCAGATTGCTGCTGCTGGAATGGTTGCAGTATTGGTCGTTCAGTAAAGCCCGGGGAATCATTACACTCACTGATTATACTGCCGCAATACTGAATAAGAAATTTGGTCGTTCTATGCCCACGAGGGTAATTCCGCATGGTATTCCACAGCATTTCGCGATGCCTGTAAAAAAGCAGTTAAATCCGGAGGCATATAGTTTTGATAAGCCTTTCAGGCTACTCTATGTGTCGAGTGTCGATTTATACAAGCATCAGTGGGTGGTTGCCGATGCAGTAGTCCTCGCACGAAAGCAGGGTATTCCTGTCGAATTGCATATTGCAGGCCCTGTTTTACATCCGCGGGCAGCTCAAAAAATGAACAGGGCATTGCAGGAAGCCGGTGAGCATAGCCGGGCAATCATCATGCACGGAGCTGTATCATATCAGCACATCAAAGATATCTATGCCGATGCCGATTTGTTTGTGTTTAGTTCTACCTGCGAATCTTTCGGACTAACCTTGCTCGAAGCATCCAAAGCCGGTTTGCCGGTGTTGTGCTACAATTATCCTCCTGCAAGAGAGATATTAGGCGATGCCGCACTATGGTTTAATAAGATTGAAGCAGAAACAATTGCGAACGAGATCAGGCATCTTTTTGTAAACCCCGGACTGCGTGAAAAGATAGCAGAAGCTGCTCAGGAACGTGCCCGGTTATTTAGTTGGGAGAAATGTGCCGATGATACTTTTCAGATTCTTGCAGAAGCATAACAGTAATATTTTATGTCAGTTGTCTATCTCGATAAAACCCCGCCACTTGCTTTCCTGACCATCCATTCGGGTGAGTGGGTGGTTCTCAAACCCAACCTGGTTAAAGAGTCGAAGGAAACCGACCCCAATGAATGGGAATCGGTGATAACATCGCCTGCACTTATCAGAGCGGTGGCCGAACGGGTTTGTGAGCAGCTTGGTAACACCGGGCGACTCAGTATTTGTGATGCGCCACAAACCGATTCATCGTTTAGTAAAATTGCCCGCCTGCTCGGATTGCCCGAACTTGCAGCCGAACTACATGCGCGATATGGAACAATAGTGGAAATCATTGACTTGCGAAACGAAGAATGGACCAACGAGGGGGGCGTGATTGTTAAACGCGAAAAACTCACGGGCGACCCCAATGGTACGGTGGCATTCAATCTTGGTTCCGATAGTCTTTTCTACAAACACCCGGGCGAAGGACGGTTTTATGGTGCCGACTACGATTTCGAAAGTCTGAATAAACACCATCAGGGCGAAACCCACGAATATCTCATTTGTGCCACACCCGTCATGGCCGATGTGTTTATATGTTTGCCAAAACTCAAAACACACAAAAAAACCGGCGTTACCCTCAGCGTGAAAAACCTCGTTGGTATCAATGCTGATAAAAACTGGTTGCCTCACCATACTTTCGGTTCGCCGGCCCAGCGTGGCGACGAGTATCCTGATGTTTCACTCAAACGCAAGATTGAAACCTGGGGTTCTAAAAATGTGAAGAAGTTAGCTCTCAATGTTCCCGTAGCCGGTCCTGCCATGGCACGTTTCCTGCGCAACCGCGGCGCCGAAGTGTTCGGTTCGGGCAGCAATACCATCCGCAGTGGCAACTGGCATGGCAACGACACCACCTGGCGCATGGCTCTTGACCTCAACCGTTGTTTGTTGTACGGCAACCCTGACGGAACATTGCGGAAAGAAAACCCGAAACGCTACTACAGCGTGGTAGACGGAATGATAGGCATGGAGGGCTCCGGACCCATGCAGGGCGACCCAAAACCCTGTGGCATTTACCTGGCAGGTACCGACCCGATTACAGTTGATGCTGTTGCGGCAACCATGATGGGTTTCGACTGGCGGCAATTGCCAGTGATACGTGAGGGTTTCAACATCAATACACTGCCGGTATGTGTTGAAAGACCCGAAGATATACGCATAGTAAGCGATGTTCCCGAATGGAACGGTACACTTGACGAACTCCGGCAGCAAAAACATTTTGATTTCAAGCCCCACTTCGGATGGAAGGGGCATATCGAACTTCCAAATCATGAAGGCTGAAGATCTTTACCTCAAATCACCCGTTTGGGTTCAGTGGCTGCTTATTCAGCTACAGGGCAGTCATATTGCACGCACACGGCTGGGAAAGGTTTTTCGTCGTGAACTGTCTGATTTTATTGCCTCAGATCCTGACTGTCCCAATACCGGGAAGATTCGTGCTTTCATGATACAGGCAGCTGCAACGCCTTTCTGGAAAAAACGTTTTGAAGCATATGGCGTTAATCTGCAGGCTGAAGATATCCTGTCGGAAATAGCCCGATTACCCATCATTGCCAAACAAGAGGTGAAGGACAATGCCGGCGATATCAATAATCTGCTGTCGGGCGAAAAACTAATCTGGCATCATACCAGTGGTACTACGGGCAGCGGACTGGTATTTCCGCAGACAGCGCTCATGGAACAACAGCAGTGGGCTGTGTGGTGGCGCTACCGCATGATGCACGGTTTGCAGCCCGGCACCTGGAATGGCTGGTTTGGCGGACGAAGCATTGCCTCGGTAAAACAACAGCATCCGCCATTCTATCGCGTCAATTATCCGATGAAACAGGTAATGTTCAGTGCGCATCATCTTAAAAAAGATACCGTAGCACTTTACGTGAAGCAACTGCAAAAAAGGAAAATCACCTGGCTGCACGGATATCCATCGCAAATCAGTCTGCTCGCCTCCCTCATGAAAGAGATGGGTATGGTCAATGTGCTTCCTGATTTGAAAGTAATCACTACAGGTTCCGAAAACCTGCTCGGGAATCAGCAAGACATCATCACCGAGGTGTTGGGTGTACCCATTGTTCAGCATTACGGTCTGGCCGAAGGAGCCTCAAATATCAGTCAGCACCCCGACGGAACACTACGCCCTGATCAGGATTTTGCATACACCGAATTTGTTCCTGTAAGCGCTGACGACCCCGGCCTTTGTCGGATCATTGGCACCAACTACCACAACCCGGCCTTCCCGCTGATACGTTACGATACAGGCGATATAGCCCGGGTGCGATGGGACAACGGAGTGCCTGTGGTGCTCAGTATTGATGGTCGTCAGGAAGATTATATTACACTGCCCGACGGACTGAAACTGGGCCGGCTCGACCATATATTCAAAAAGCTGACTGAAGTTCGTGAGGCGCAGATTTATCAGCCCGAAATTAACAGGATAGTATTGCGCATAGTGAAAAATGATGGATATGATGCATCAGGACAAGAGAAAATGCTCCTCGCCGAAACACGCAAACGCCTCGGCCATAATATCAGTATTGAAATTGAGTACCTCGCGGATATACCACGCACCAAATCGGGTAAACTGCGTTTTGTGATATCTGAAGTAAGTAGTAATATGTAAGCTTAATGTAGTTGTGAATTAAGTGACTGCAGGTTACTTACCGCAAACTGCGTTTGCTCGTACCCTAAGGTCACTTAATTCACAACTACATTAAGCAACATTATAAAAACAAACATTCAAACCAATGAAACAACTAATACAAGACCTCAAAAACGGCAACACCATTCTCGAAGAGGTGCCTGTACCACAGGTGAAGCCTGGCACAGTGCTAATTCGTACCACCCGCAGCCTCGTGTCGTTGGGTACCGAACGAATGCTTGTTGAATTTGGCAAGGCCGGACTGGTGGAGAAGGCGCGTCAGCAACCCGACAAGGTGAAGCAGGTACTCGATAAGATTAAAACAGACGGACTTATGCCCACGCTTGAGGCCGTGTTCAACAAACTGAACCAACCACTTCCGCTCGGGTATTGCAATGTAGGTGTAGTGGTGGAAACAGGTCGCGGCGTAAAAACACTCAAAGTGGGCGATCGCGTGGCATCCAATGGCAACCATGCCGAATATGTTTGCGTGCCCGAGAATCTGACGGCCCTGATACCCGATAATGTTACCGACGACGAGGCGGCTTTTACCGTGATTGGCTCTATCGGACTCGAAGGTATCCGCCTTTGTAATCCTACCTTCGGCGAAACCATTGTGGTTATTGGGTTGGGACTTATCGGACTTGTTACTGCCGAGCTGCTTCGTGCCAATGGTTGCAGGGTGATAGGTTACGACTTCGATCAACAGAAAGTCGATTTGGCTTTGCAACGTGGAATTACCGCTTTCAATCCCGGCGCAGGTACAGACCCTGTGAAGTTTGTGCAGCAGTTCACCAACGAGATTGGAGCCGACGGGGTGATTATCACCGCCTCTGCCAAGACCGATGAAGTAATACATCAGGCTGCTGAGATGAGTCGCCAGCGCGGACGAATTATCCTCGTTGGGGTGATTGGGCTTAACCTGCGTCGCGACGACTTCTACAAAAAAGAACTCAGCTTCCAGGTTTCGTGCTCCTACGGTCCGGGTCGCTACGACGAAAATTATGAGCAACGCGGACAAGATTACCCTATCGGCTATGTGCGTTGGACTGAAAAGCGCAATTTCGAAGCGATATTACAGGCGTTGGCAAGCCGGCAGCTTCGTGTGGCCGACCTTATCACCGAAAATGTTCCCTTTGAGCAATATCAGGAGATATACGGAGATATGCGAAAAGCAGGATCTATCGCTTCACTCCTCAGCTATCCTTCTGAAACACCGGTTGAACGCAGGGTTGAGCTCAATACACCGGCTATTACAGCCCAAAAAGGAGTGGCAGGAATTATTGGTGCCGGGAATTTTACGTCCTCCATCTTGCTACCCTCCTTAAGTAAGTCGGGCATGCAGGTGAAGTATATTGCCGACCTCGATGGAGTGTCAGCAAAAATTACAGCCAAAAGATTCGGGGTGCCCGTGGCGGTAACCGATCATCAGCAAATACTGGCCGACCCTGAGGTAGATACCGTGTTCGTGGTAACGCGCCACAATGCGCATGCACGCCTGGTGATGGAAGCCATGAAGGCGGGAAAAAATGTCTTCGTGGAAAAACCACTTTGTTTGACCGAAGACGAACTCTCCGAAATTGTTGCCCTGCAGCAATCGCTTAATCCCGCACCTATGGTGGTAGTGGGCTTCAATCGACGTTTTGCTCCCCTGGCAGTCAGGATGAAACATTTACTTGGCGAGGGTCCCCATAATATCGTGGCCACCATGAACGCTGGATTTATACCCGCGAGTTCCTGGGTACACGACCCCGAAGTGGGCGGAGGTCGCATCCTCGGCGAAGCTTGTCACTATATCGACCTGTGTAGCTATCTGGCAGGAAGCGAAGTTGTGTCGGTGTTTATGAGCAGCATGGGCGTTAATCCCGCAGCCAATACCGACAATGCCAGCATCGTACTCAAATTTGCCAATGGCACCAACGCCGTTATCAACTATTTCGCCAATGGAAGTAAGGCTTATTCCAAGGAAAGAATTGAAGCCTACTCGCAGGAAAAAACATTGATTATTGATAACTGGCGCACACTAAAAGCATACGGGGTGAAAGGCTTTTCAGGCATGAATACGCGCCTCGATAAAGGTCATAAAGCCCAGTTTATACTGATGGCAGAATCGGTGCAGCATGGCAAAGCGCTCATTCCCTTCCGCCAGATTTTAAATACTACCGAAGCAACATTCGCCGCGCTGAGGTCGATGCGGGATGGGGAGGTGAAAGTAGTAAGCGGTAAGTAGTAAGCGGTAAGCGGGATTAAGGGAATGGTTAATATATTTTATACGCTCAGACATCTGAAAATGATTCAGGTGAAGTATCAGATTTGGTATCGGTTGCGTTCTGTCTTCAGGCGCATTACCGGCTTCAGATATCCATTGATGTGTGTCGAAACTGCAAGGCATTTGCAGTTGGAACCCGGTATTCCGGCGCCACGGAGTTTCGAAAACTATCGTTTTACTTTTCTGAATGATACATTAGTCGCGCAACAAAACATGATACCATGGAACGATGCTGGTAAAGGCAAACTTTGGGCTTATAACCTGAATTACATGGATTACCTGTTGCAGGAGGAGATGGATGCCGAAACAGGGTTGGAGCTCATGAAAGACTTTGCCTTCAGTCTTGATGATAACAAAACCGGCCGCGAACCATATACCATCGCTCTGCGTGGCATCAACCAGATAAAATTTATTTGCCGGCATTACAACGCCGAATCGGTTAATCTCTCACCGGTTAGTCTGATCAGGGATTCGCTCAACGCGCAATACCGGATGCTGATGGATCAGATTGAATATCATTTGATGGGCAATCACTTGCTCGAAGATGCTTTCAGCTTGCTTTTCGGTGCCCTGTTTTTTGATAATAAGCCCATGTTTGCAAGAGCCAAACACTTGTTGTTACAGGAGCTGGAAGAACAAATCCTGCCCGATGGAGCACATTTCGAGCTTAGTCCTATGTATCACCAGATTATACTGAATCGCCTGCTCGATAGTATCAACCTGCTCAAAAACAATCCTGTAAGATTTGAAACACAGGAACTGCTAACTGTTATGAAACAGAAGGCGGTACAAATGCTTGGTTGGTTAAACAGGATGACATTCCCTGATGGCACGGTGCCATTTTTCAATGATGCTGCTCCGGGAATTGCACCCACAACAAATCAGCTAAATGCTTATGCCCATCAGCTTATTTCTGAGGAGATGGACTCAATGCAAACGGCCGTTTTATGCGAAAGTAACTACCGTCGTTTCGATGGAGCAACATACCATTGTATCGTCGATGTGGGAGGTATCGCCCCTGATTATCAGCCGGGTCATGCCCATGCTGACAGCCTGAGCTTTGTGCTGCAGGTACGCGATAAACCGGTATTCATCGACCCGGGCGTTTCTACCTATCAACAGGGAGAGCAACGCGCCCAAGAGCGTTCAACCGCCATGCACAACACAGTAACCGTGAACAATGCCAACTCATCTGCCGTATGGTCGGCTTTCAGGGTAGGGAAAAGGGCACAGGTAAGTATTACTGAAGATACCGAAAGGCAGTTAACAGCCTCACACAATGGATACCGTAGTCTGGGTACAACGCACGAACGCAGCTGGCAATTCAATAGCGACAATATTATTATCACCGATACACTCCGGGGAAATGTAGGGCAGGGGACAGCACATTTTTGGTTTCACCCCGATCAGCATCCCGTTTTACATGAAAACACGATAACTACCGGCAGTATTAAGCTTGTTTTTGAGAATATTGATGCAGTAAAACTTTATAATGTAAATGTTCCTGACGGTTACAACCTTTATAAATCTACTGTAAAGATTGAAGTCTTTTTTGTAAAGACAATGAAAACAAATATCTTTACGCCGTAATAACAGAATTTTTGTGAGAATCTTATTTCTATCAGATAATTTCCCGCCCGAAGTTAATGCGCCGGCAACACGCACTTTTGAGCATTGCAGCGAATGGGTAAAGCTTGGAGCAGAGGTAACTGTGATTACCTGCTTCCCCAATTTTCCAAGAGGAGAGTTGTATCCCGGCTATAAAAACCGGTGGCGCAAGGTTGAATATATCAACGGCATCAGGGTAATCCGTGTGTGGAGCTTTATTACTGCCAACGAAGGTTTTATCAGGAGAACACTTGATTATGTTTCGTTTGGTGTGATGGCTTTTTTGCACGGACTTTTCGTGAAAACCGATGTTGTAATTGCCACCTCACCGCAGTTTTTCGCAGCCATGGCAGGAAGGGCGCTGGGTTTCTGGAAACGTAAACCCTGGGTGATGGAGGTGCGCGATTTGTGGCCTGAGTCGATTAAAACGGTGGGGGCGATGAGCGATAATTTTGTTATACGCCATTTCGAGAAAGAAGAGAAATGGTGCTATCAAAGCGCTACCCATATTGTTCCGGTTACCGACAGCTTTAAACGCGAAATCATCAGGAAAGGCATTCCAGAGAATAAGATTAGTGTGGTAACTAACGGCGCCAATTTCAGCCTTTTTACGCCGCGCCCCAAAGATGTGGAGTTGATTGCTGAATTGGGACTTACCGGCAAAAAGATTTTAGGATATATCGGAACACTCGGCATGGCGCATAAATTGGAATACATCCTCGAATGTGCTGTGAAACTGAACGCTACCAACCCCGAAATTCACTTTTTGCTGATGGGCGACGGAGCAGAACGTAATATGCTGATTGAAAAAGTCAGCAACGAAAGCATTTCAAACGTCAGCATTCACGATGCCGTTCCCAAATCAGAAGTGCCCCGATACCTCAGCATCCTCGATGCGGCCATTATCAATCTCAAAAAAAGTGATTTGTTTAAAACCGTGATACCCTCCAAGATATTTGAAAGCTCTGCCATGCAGATACCTATATTGTTGGGAGTTGACGGCGAAGCACGGTCGGTTGTTGAGAAATATGGTGCAGGATTATACTACGAACCTGAGAACGAAGACGATTTTATGTCCAAAGTGAGGGTACTTGTATCTCCTGAAACCGATCGCCGGCCGTTTATTGATGGTTGTAATCGTCTTGCACACGATTATGACCGCAGAAATCTGGCAGTTAAAATGTTTGAAATCCTTAAGAATGTAGTAGGAGAAGGATAAAATACGAGAATACAATGAAAATCATATCCATCGTTGGAGCAAGGCCCAATTTTATGAAAATCGCCCCCTTTGTGGAGGCGGTGAATGAACATAACCGCCTCCACCCCGAACAACAAATTCAACATCTACTCGTACATACCGGTCAGCATTACGACCCTCGCATGTCCGGGTCTTTTTTTGCTGACCTGCGCATTCCTCCTCCCGATATCAATCTCGAAATAGGTTCAGGTTCTCATGCCGAACAGGTAGGGAATACCATGATTGCCTTCGAAAAAGTGCTGCAGCAGGAACGTCCCGACTGGGTGGTTGTAGTGGGCGATGTGAATGCGACTTTGGCCTGCTCGGTGACTGCCAAAAAAATGCAGGTAAAGGTATGCCACATCGAGGCAGGCTTGCGAAGCGGCGATATGAATATGCCCGAGGAGATAAACAGGTTGGTAACTGATCGTCTCAGCGACTTATTATTAACGCCTGATACTATCTCTTCAGATAACCTGCTGAAAGAAGGGATTGCCCCCGAAAAAATCCATTTCGTTGGGAATATCATGATTGATACCCTCGAAAACAATCGTGATACAGCCGCGAAGCTTGACCCCATGGATATCATTGCTGATAATATTTTGCCTGATAGTCAGCTGCCCGACAGTCTCCCCGAAAAATATGCACTCCTTACCATGCACCGTCCGTCCAATGTGGATCATACTGAGGTGCTTGCAGGTATAATTCATTTTTTAACACGCGAAGTGGCTCCGTTAATGCATGTGCTCTGGCCGGTACATCCCCGCACTGAAAAAATGTTACATCAGTTTGGCTTGTGGGACGAGCTGATAGCATGCCCCGGTATTGTTTTGATGCATCCGCTGCGATATCAGGAGATGATAAGACTCAATATGTCTGCCTCCATTATGCTGACAGATAGTGGCGGTTTACAGGAAGAATGTTGCGTGCTCGGAACCCCATGCCTAACATTGCGATGGAACACTGAACGTCCGGTTACGCTCAAAGTCCACGGAGGAGCAAGCGAACTGGTTGGCAACAGTGTACAGCATATCAGAGAGGCATTCCAGCGTGCGATTGAAGCCGGAAGAATTCCCCAAAGGCCTGAGCTGTGGGATGGTAAAACGGCTGAAAGATGTGTGAAAAAAATATTGGAAGTGGATGCTTTGTGATATTTTCTAAATGAAAATGTTACTTTTGCAGACAAAATGTAAATAAAAACATCAGATTAATGACAACCCAAACTATTGAAGAGCCCAAAGAGGCATTCCCTTATACAGCCCCAACAGAGGATATTCGGGAGAAGTATGCCGAAATTTTCGAACTTACTCAACCCATCAGCGTGCCCTGGCCCAAGCTGATTTTCGATAAATTTGTAGCATTGATTATCCTGCTACTTACGTCGCCCATCGTTTTACTGCTGTTTCTTTTTAATCTTATCGAAGGAATCATTATTCCTGAGAATCGCGGTCCGCTTTTCTTCTATTACTGGGGAATGAGTCACGGCAAACGCTTCAAAAAATACAAGATACGCCTTATTAAAACCAGCTATATCGATGCTGAGTTGTGGAAGCAGGGCGACTGGCATGCGTTTAAAAAGGAATGGATGCCCGAGGCACGTACCTGGATGGGACGCTTTGTAAAGAAATTTTATCTCGACGAAATACCGCAGTTCTTCAATGTATTGGCCGGCGATATGTCGATTGTTGGTCCGCGACCGCTTGCAGTGCATCACTACGAGCGCGATCTGGCCCAGGGCAATGTTACCCGTCGCCTAATCAGGGGCGGACTGCTGGGATACGGACACGTGCGTAAAGGCACTGATGAATTTGGTAAGCCGGTGTACGAATATGAATACGTTCACCGCTATTTGCACTATTCGCCCTGGCGACTGCTCATGACCGATTTCTACGTAATATGGAAGGGGGTCATCGTTATGAGTAAAGGAGGAGGCCACTGAGTCTGCGCCTGAAGAACAGTTAACCTTTTAATTCTTTTGGAAATGGGACACGGCAAAATTAGATTTCGCAAACGACTTGTCCGACGATTCCGATCAACTGTGGTTGGATGGATGCGTAAATGCAACCTCCACCCTGTATTATACACATCATGGTGGCACATGCTCTTTTCCTCCGCAAGGAAACATCATACCGAGACTAACTATCTCACTGCCCGCCCCAATCCATTAGAGTCAATTGCCCACCAGGTACGCAACTGGGCATCCGGACTGTACTACGCCAACGAGTTTGGACTGCGATTCGCACACACCCGCTTTCCCGATGTGTCGTGGGATGCCTTTCTTTCTCTGGGCGAAAAAGAACCATCGTCGAATCAGCTGCGCACCAAGGAAGGATACCGCAAAGTACGTCTGCCATGGTTCAATTACGATAATAAATCAAGCCAGAAACTGGTTCGCAAAATCATTGCAAGTTATGCTGATAAGAAAGTTGTTTTTGTGCTCGAAAACGATCAGCCCTGCCCGTTTTGTCCGAATCTGATCGACGAAATACGTGTCCGTTTCAATACCGGACTCGCCCGCAAGGACGAAAAGCTGATTTTTGAACCCGACAGCATGAGCGTGGTGTTGTTCATACCGGGTTTCGCCAAGCGCGAAGCTTTTCATAAAGTTAAAGACTCAAACAAAGCAGCACTCAACACCCACCTCGATTTCTTCAAAAAAGCCATCGAAAGATTTTCCTCCGAACTTCCCGCCGAAAAGAATCCCCGATTCTACATCTTCTCACGAGCCAAAGAGGAGTATCTCTCCGATTTCAAATCCATGGGCGATAATGTTTCGCTATGCCTGCGCACCAGCGAACGCTACAGCCTCCTCCACATGATCCGGGCCGACCTGCTCATCTCCACCAACAACGACTT
>CAYMDE010000036.1:0-24932 GCA_964389115.1 uncultured Paludibacter sp.
ACAAGATTTACCCGTTGCGTCGGATTAAGTTCATGAATTCTTCGCGCGTTTTGGCCTGCTGAAAAACTCCTGTAAAATCGGATGTGGTCGTTATTGAATTTTGCTTTTGCACCCCGCGCATTTGCATGCAAAGATGTTGTGCTTCGAGAATTACCATTACCCCGAGCGGACTCAATGTTTTTTGGATACAATCCTTGATTTGGGTGGTCATGCGCTCCTGAACCTGCATACGGCGGGCGAAAATTTCGACGATACGGGCTATCTTACTCAGCCCGGTTATCCGGTGGTTAGGAATATAAGCAACATGCGCTCTGCCAAAAAAGGGCAACATGTGATGTTCGCACATCGAATAAAAATCGATATCCTTAACAATTACCATTTGCCGGTAATCTTCGGTAAACATGGCTGAACGGAGCACTTCTTCGGGATCCTGATCGTAACCATGCATCAGAAACTGCATTGCTTTGGAAACACGTTCGGGAGTTTTTATTAATCCCTCGCGATCTGTATCTTCTCCCAACAAACGAATGATTTCCTGATAATGAGCTGCTATTTCAGCAGTTTTGTCCGTATCAAACGGCACAGGTTTATTGATATTGAAATCCATTTATCTGATTATTCTTTCCCTGACTGTATAGGTATCAGCTCTTAAGTTGGGAAATTTTCGTAGTAATTCATCTGTAAAAACCCGGGCTTCTTCCATAGTTCTGAAGTTTCCGAGTCGTACCCTCCAGAATGGCGAAGTGTAGCTGACATAAACTCCTATGGTCGGAAAAGCTTCGGTGAGTTTTGCTTCAAGTTTGAATGCCTCATCTTTGGCAACTCGCTGACGATTGCTTGAGAAAACCTGTACCCTGAAACCCACTGTAGGGGTTTGCGATACAGCTGCAGCCACAGCACTTGCCGATGTGGCAGGGGTATTCTGACTCACCACCCTTTCAATGCGTTGATCATGATGAAAACGTATGGTACCACCTCCGGCATGTTCTTTCGCAGATATTCTTTGAAATGTTCCGCGAACACTATCGGTTGCTGTTTCGTTTGCCACAGCAACATTCAGCAAGGCCATAAAAAAAATAAAAATCATTGTTGACTTCATAAACAGGCGATTTTTGCTCGCAAAGTTACAAAATGTTTGTTTAACCACAGACATATATTTGTTATCTTTGTTCGCTTGATAAACACATATAACATGACTCAGGTTCAGCAGACAGTGATTATTGTTGCAGGCGGCAAGGGTGAAAGAATGAAAATGGTTGTACCAAAACAATTTATTGAAATAAACTCACTCCCTGTGCTAATGCATACAATCGGCGTATTTCACCGGTTCAATCCTTTAATGAGGATAATTCTGGTATTGCCTCCCGATCAGTTAAAAAACTGGGAGGCACTTTGCAAAAAACATGCCTTCAGCATTGAACATGATATTGCTCCCGGAGGTCCAACACGCTTTGAATCTGTATTGAACGGACTCGCCATCGCTCCGCGTGATGGAATTATCGCTGTTCATGATGGCGTGAGACCGCTGGTGAGTGGCGCAACCATCGACCGCTGTTTCGAGGAAGCAGCCTTGAATGGAACTGCCATTCCGGTATTGCCTCCCGTGGAAAGTATCCGTGAATTGTGTAATGATGAGAGTGTTGCAGTAAACCGAAGCAATTACCGGATGGTACAAACACCCCAGGTTTTTCAGGCATCAATTCTTCACAGGGCGTACGAGACCGGGTTTTCTCCTGATTTTACTGATGATGCATCGGTAGTTGAGAAACTTGGCGTTCCCATCAGACTGGTTGAAGGAAATCCTGAAAATATCAAAATAACTACCCCTGTTGATTTGAAGTGGGCCTCTGTTCTATTATCAGAAAAAAATGATGCATGATGAAACTGGCTGAAATGGATGTCAAATATCTGCCTGGAGTAGGTCCCAAAAAGGCCGATTTACTACTGAAAGAACTGAATATCCGTTCGGCTGAAGATTTGTTGAATCATTTCCCATATAAATACATCGACCGAAGTCGCTTTTATTACATTCACGAAATCAACGAAAACATGCCCTATATTCAGGTAAGAGGGCATTTTACCCGATTCGAAAAAACAGGCACGGGAAGAAATCAGCGATACAGCGCGTGGTTTACTGATGGTAAAAGTCAGATTGAACTGATTTGGTTTCAGGGAATAAGCTTTTTCGAAGGAAAATTTAAACCGGGACAGGAATATGTCATCTTCGGAAAGCCAACGTATTTCAATGGTCGTTTCAATATCGTTCATCCCGAAGTGGATTTACCGTCGCAATTGCCACCTCCCGAGCAGCTCGGACTACAGCCTTTTTACAATACAACCGAGAAGATGAAATCCGGTTTCCTGAATTCAAAGGCGCTGCAAAAAATGATTCTTAACCTGCTTCCGTTGTTGCGTGAAGGTGTTCCCGATACGCTCCCGCCCTATCTGCTGAAGAAATATGCATTGATGAACCTGACGGATTCGCTGATTCATATCCATTTCCCGCAAAATGCACAACAACTGAATAAAGCCCGCCAGCGACTTAAGTTTGAAGAGCTTTTTTATGTTCAGCTGAGTATTATGCAACAAACCAAATGGAGAGAATTGCATATCAAAGGCTTTGTGATGAGCAGGATTGGTCACTTTTTCAATGCTTTCTACGAAAACCATTTGCCTTTTGAACTGACCGGTGCACAAAAACGGGTTATCAAAGAAATACATGCTGACATGAAAAGTGGCAGGCAAATGAACAGGTTACTACAGGGTGATGTGGGAAGTGGAAAAACGCTTGTTGCCCTGATGGCCATGCTTATAGCAACCGACAATGGCTTCCAGTCGTGTTTGATGGCTCCCACAGAAATACTCGCCAATCAGCATTTTATAACGCTCAACGAACTGGCAGCAGGTACGGGAATAACCATCAAACTGCTCACGGGATCGACTCGCAGCAAGGCACGCGAAGTTTTGCACCGGGAGTTGCTGAGCGGTGAACTCAACATCCTTGTTGGCACCCATGCTCTTATTGAGGATATTGTGCAGTTTAAAAATCTCGGACTGGTTGTTATCGACGAGCAGCATCGTTTTGGTGTTGAGCAAAGAGCCAGGCTCTGGAAGAAAAACAAGCAACCGCCGCATATAATGGTGATGACTGCCACTCCCATTCCGCGAACTCTCGCCATGACTTTATATGGCGATTTACGGGTATCGGTTATTGATGAGTTGCCTCCGGGCAGAAAGCCCATACAGACATTTCACTATTACGAGAATAAACGTCAGGCGCTTAACGGGTTCATCAGCAAACAAATACAGGCAGGGCGACAGGTTTACGTGGTGTACCCTTTAATTGAAGAATCGGAAAAGATGGATCTTCAGAATGTGACCGAAGGTTATGATTATTTCCGGGAGACCTTTCCGCATTACAGGGTGAGTATGGTTCATGGAAAGATGAAACCTGCAGATAAAGAGGCACATATGCGCCAATTTGTTGATGGCACCACGCAGATTATGGTTGCAACTACAGTAATTGAAGTTGGGGTGAATGTGCCGAATGCTTCCATCATGATCATAGAAAACGCAGAGCGCTTCGGACTGGCGCAGCTTCATCAGCTTAGAGGGCGGGTTGGACGTGGTGCTGAGCAATCATACTGCATCTTGCTGACCGGTTTCAAGTTAGGCAATGATTCGCGTAAGAAAATGGAAATAATGACCCGAACCAATGATGGATTCGAAATTTCTGAAGCCGATTTACAATTACGCGGTCCGGGCGATCTCGAAGGTACTCAGCAGAGCGGTTTGCCCTTTGAGCTCAAAATAGCTAATCTGGTAAAAGATGGTCGCATGCTCGAAATAGCCCGTAACACGGTCAAAGAGATTCTGGAAGTTGACCCAACCCTCGAAAGAAAGGAAAACCATATACTTAAAACTCAACTTCAGAAGTTAAAAACCCATCAAAAAAACTGGGGTTTGATAAGTTAAAAATTTCGAAGCAGTTTGATTTCTGAAATGGTTTTTTTACCTTTGGACTGCCAAAAATTATTCTTAATAATCCACTGATTCATGGAAAAAACACTTGTCATTATCAAACCATGCACCATACAGCGGGGCTTGATAGGTGAAGTAATTAAACGATTTGAGAATAAAGGTCTTCAGTTGTGTGGAATGAAAATGGTTCAGCTAACTGAAGATGTGCTGAAAATCCACTATGCACATTTGGCAGATAAGCCCTTTTTCGGCAGGATAAAAGATTCGATGATGGCATCACCGGTAATCATAACCTGTTGGCAGGGAATTGAAGCAATTCGGGTGGTACGAAGTATTACCGGAGTTACCAATGGAAGGGATGCCGCTCCCGGAACGATACGCGGCGATTTTAGCGTGAGTACGCAGGAAAACATTATCCATGCTTCCGACTCACCGGAAACTGCCCGAATTGAGATCGAGCGGTTTTTTCATGTAAACGAATTATTTGATTATTCACAAAATCAGTTAGGATTTTTATACGCTAATGATGAACTTTAAAACGCCCGCGAGGACTTACATTCCCTTTTCAAGTATTGTTTCGGCCCTGCTTTTTGTTGTCTTTCTGATGGCATTCAGCCCTGCGATGGCCATTGATCCTGATAAAAGAACACCGATTATCTCTCTGCCTGATACCACAAGCATTTATAAAACTTTGCTTAATGACGATACCGATGACCTGATGGAAGACCATCCGGCAGCCGACTTGTATAACAATATCTGGACAAGCACCCGGCTTAATCCGTATAAAATCCATATTGACAGTCTGCCCGACTCTGTGAAAATTTGCCTCAGAGAGTTCAGACTTCCCACTCCGGGTCATATCACCTCTCATTTTGGCCCACGCAGGTATCGCTTCCATTACGGAATTGATTTGAAACTACAGACAGGCGACTCAGTGGTAAGTGCATTTACAGGAAAAGTTAGGATTATTGATTACGATGCAAGGGGCTATGGTCACTATGTGGTAATTCGCCACGATAACGGACTCGAAACAGTATATGCACACCTTTCAAGGGTGCTTGTTGCTTTGGATCAAACCGTTGAAGCAGGTGAAGTTATCGCTTTAGGAGGCAATACCGGTCGCTCTACAGGTTCACATCTTCATTTCGAAGTCAGGTTCCTGGGCAACGCAATGAATCCTGCCCGACTATTCGATTTCAGGGAAGGTACTCCACTCATGGCCGATTACGTAATCACCAAGAAAAACTCCTTTTACTATCAGAAGGAAGTGGCAGCACTTTCAGCAGCCCGGTATTATAAAGTCAGGAGCGGCGACACCCTCAGTCATATCGCCAGACGAAACGGCACCAGCGTAGCAGCCATATGTCGCCTCAACGGCATCAGTCCAAACAGGGTTTTAAGAATCGGGCAAACCTTGAGGGTTAGGTAGATATTAACTAAAAACAAGAACACGATTACTATGCAGGGCAACACCAAAATGTTTGTCCTGCATATGTTTTTCAAACAAAACTATATCGAACCCATCAATAATCATATTGATTCAGTAAAAATTTGGCTAAACAAAAATTAGATTAACTTTGTTTCGTAAAAAACAAACGATATATATGCCTGTATTTTCAAAAAAGAATACTGATGACCAAATGCTGGTCATTTTCGGATCTAACGGGGATTTAGCAAAGAGAAAACTGCTACCTGCCATTTTTCAGTTATTCCTGGATAATTTGTTACCCAATGGTTTTGCTGTTGTTGGTACCGGGAGCAAGGAGATTAGCACCGATGAATACAGGGCTGATGTTAATACTGCCCTCAACGAATTTGCCTCTGAAAGTTATGAAGGTAACAAGGATAAAGCAGATCAGTTCCTTGAACTCGTTCATTATGTTTCGGTTCAGAATAAGAATGCAAGCGACTTCTTCAAACTAAAAAAGCAACTGGCAGATATTGCCGCACAGAAAAATATCCCTGCCAATATTATTTACTATTTCTCGGTTCCACCTTTCATGTACGAAGTGGTGGCTGCCAATATGGTTTTAGCCGGTTTAAATCAGGAAACTGACGGATGGAAAAGAATTATCGTTGAAAAACCTTTCGGTTATAGTTTCGATACGGCCATTGAACTTGATAAAAAACTGCATGCAGGCTTTCAGGAAGATCAGATTTATCGCATCGACCATTATCTTGGCAAGGAAACAGTACAGAATATTCTTGTTACACGTTTTTATAATGGCTTTTTTGAGCCAATATGGAACCGCAAATATATCGACAGGGTTGAAATAACTGCTGCAGAGAAAATTGGAGTGGGTGGTCGTGGTGGCTATTACGACACTTCCGGTGCTTTGAGAGATATGGTGCAAAACCACCTTCTGCAGGTGCTGGCTGTAGTTGCAATGGAACCTCCGGCCATTTTTGATTCCGAATCAATTCGAAATGAAACTGTAAAAGTATTGCAGGCACTGCGACCTATTAAATCGCATGAGGTTGCCGGTTCGGTGGTTCGCGGACAATACATTGCTTCGAACGAATTTAATACTAAAACCCGCTCATACAGAGAGGAAGAGGGAGTCAATCCTGAATCAAAAACAGAAACTTATGTGGCGATAAAAGCCCATATCGATAACTGGCGGTGGGGCGATGTACCTTTTTATATTCGTACAGGTAAACATATGCCTGAAAGGGTTACCGAAGTGGTCATTCACCTGAAACACGCTCCGCATCAGTTGTTTAAGCAATTGTGCCTTACTCAGCCGAATAATATGATAATTCTTCGCATCCATCCTGATGCCGGGGTAGCCATCGACTTTGGAATGAAAATTCCCGGGGCAGGTTACAAAGTGCAAAATGTGGATATGGCTTTCAGGTATGCCGACCTAAGTTCGCATAAGATTCCGGAAGCGTATGAACGACTGCTGCTCGACTGTATGACCGGTGATTCGACGCTCTACGCTCGTGCTGATGCTGTTAAAGCAAGCTGGAAATGGGTAGATCCCATCCTGCAGGCATGGAATGAAAACGCTGATATTCCACTTTGCTTTTATCCCGCCAACAGCTGGGGACCTGAAGAGGCAAACCGTCTGTTTGTGGAAGAATATGCACGCTGGAGAGAGCCGGGAGCCAAACTAAAAAAAGAACAATAAAACGCAATATTTCTAATGAAACGGGAAATCATAATTTACGATCAGGCTTCGATTGCTGCAAAGGCAGTTGCCGACCTGATACTTGAAAAAGCACAAGCTAAAAACAATTTGTCAACGAAACTGAATATCGCAGTTTCAGGAGGTTCAACACCAAAAGAGTTATTTCAATTGCTTTCTGAAGAGGATTATCGTACCCGGATTCCGTGGAATGCTGTGCGGTTTTTTTGGGTCGATGAGCGATGTGTGGAACCAACTCATCCTGAAAGTAATTTCGGCATGACATACGATGCATTGCTCCAATATGCTTTCGTTCCTTCAGATAATATTTTTAGAATGAAAGGGGAAGATATTCCTGAAAATGAAGCCGAGCGTTATGCAAACCTACTCAGAAAAGAAGTTCCTTTCAGAAATGGATTTCCTGTTTTTGATTTAATTTTGCTTGGCATGGGTGATGACGGTCATACTGCATCCATTTTCCCTGACAATATAGGCCTTTTTAACAGCTATAAGTCCGTAGAGATAGCAATCCACCCGGTTAGCGGTCAGAAGCGAATTACGCTCACCGGAAGCACTGTAAATAACGCTGATCATATCGTATTCCTGATTACCGGAAACAACAAGGCCGAAGTACTTGCCACTATCATAAGCAATGATCCCGAAGCACAACAGTATCCTGCGGCACATGTCGGGATCAAAACTTCAAAAGTTTGCTATTACCTTGATCAGGAAGCAGCAAAGCTTTTATAGGGGATTTACATCACTTTGACAATTTCTTCAGTATCAGAAGCAATCATATACTCTTCATCCGTGGGGATAACTACTACCTTCACGGATGAATCCGGAGTACTCAACAGCACTTCTTTACCACGTGAAACTGCATTCAGTTCTTTGTCGATTTTCACGCCCATGTAACTGAAATTGTTGCATACTTTCTCGCGCGTGCCGGTCTGGTTCTCTCCCACTCCACCGGTAAACACAATTACATCCACGCCATTCAGTGCAGCTACGTATGAGCCAATATATTTGGTGATACGATACTCGTACATTTCCAGGGCCATTTTAGCACGTTCATTTCCTTCAGCAACCGCGTTTTCAAGGTCTCTCATATCCGAAGATACACCTGACACCCCTACTACCCCACTGTGCTTATTGAAGAGCGTGGAAACAGCTCCATAACTAATCATTTCTTTCTCCATCAGGAATGTAACAACTCCCAAATCAACATCGCCTGAGCGGGTTCCCATCATCAAACCTTCAAGAGGAGTGAATCCCATCGAGGTATCGACTGATTTTCCATCTTTTACCGCTGTAATGGAGGCCCCGTTACCAATGTGTGCAGTGATAACCTTGCTGTTTTCGTAATCAATTCCTAAAAAATCGCATGCCCTTTTGGAAACATAGCGATGACTCGTACCATGGAAACCATAACGACGGATACCATATTTTTTATACAGTGAATATGGAATCGCATACATGTATGCATGTTCGGGCATGGTTTGATGGAATGCTGTATCGAATACTGCCACCTGAGGCACATCCGGCAACAGTTCATTGATTGCCTTGATACCAGCCAGGTTAGGCGGGTTATGCAAGGGGGCAATATCAATACATTCTTCAATTCTTCTGATAACTTCGTCGCTGATAAGCACGCTGGAATTAAATTTCTCTCCACCATGTACCACACGATGCCCTACTGCATTGATATCTTCTAACGAACGAACAGCACCATGCTTGCTACTTGTCAACACTCCCAAAATATACTCAACAGCTACCTGATGTTCCAGAATCTCACCTTCGAGCACAACTTTTTGTCCATCCTGACGGGTATGTTTCAGAAATGAGCCCTTCATCCCGATTTTCTCGACACCTCCTGAGCCAAGAACATCCTTTTTATCCATGTCGATGAGCTTGTACTTTACCGACGAACTTCCGCAGTTTAAAACCAATATCTTCATTATTATTCTTTTTTAATCTGTTTGTTAGTTTTGTTTAAGTACATTTCCCATCTCGTCATACATATAAAATCCCTTGCCGGTGCTGATGCCGTAATTACGGGCGCGGTACATGCGTAGAAGCACAGGTGAAGGTTTGTACTTAATGTTGCCGTATTCGTCGTACAGGTTATTCAACAGTTTCACAATTTTCTCTATACCCATGTTATCTGCCGTTCTGAAAACACCTTGATTGTGTCCAAAACCAACTGTAAGCACCCTGTCGATATCTTCTACAGTAGCAATGCCTTCCATCAAAATCTGACAAGCCTCGTTCAGCTGTGTCAGGAACAAACGAATACTAACCAATCCGGGCGATTCGTCAACAGAAACCCATTCATGATTAATTAAACGTGCAAACTGACTAACCTTATTAAAAGTTTCTTCGGAAGTACGCAAGCCGTTCACAATTTCGAGGATGTTCGAACCTGGAGTATTTATCATGAAATGAACTCCAATACATCTTTCCTGATATTCAAGTTCAGATGCCAGTTCGGTTACCACAACCGTTGTTACATTTGATGCAATAATCGCATCTGAGTCGAGCACCTGCTCAAGGTTTTGAAATACTCTTTTACGTTGGGCAACCTGACGTTCGCCGGTATTGTTATCGTAACGAATGGCTTCTATCACGAAATCACAACCCTGAAAATCATCATAAATGGTACTACCCTGAATTCGTGCCATGATGGCTTTCTTCTCGCTTTGGGTCAACCCCCAGTTTGTAATTTTTTTGTCAAGAATAGCTTCAATCTTGCTGTAAGCATTTTGAATTTTTTCTTCGTTAGGTTCCAAAAAAACCACCTCCATACCATTAAGTGCAGCTGTAGAGGCAATAGCGCTACCTTCCACTCCACAACCCACAATACCGATTCTGGAGAATAAAGTTCTTTTTCTGTTTCTTTTACTGAGTCCGTACCGCTCAATGGGTTCGATAATTACTTCCGACATATCCTGATTTAATTTAAATTGCTTATTTACCTGCCGCCTGTGCCTGAGTGGCAGTAATGGCTATCATATTCACTATATCATCTACCGAGCATCCTCTCGAAAGATCGTTTACCGGAGCTGCCATACCCTGCAAAACTGGACCAACCGCCTGAGTTCCCGAGAATCTTTCCACCATTTTGTATCCGATATTGCCTGATTGTAAATCGGGGAATACGAGTACGTTGGCTTTTCCTGCGACCTCACTGCCGGGAGCCTTGCTTTGTCCTACCGATGCCACCAAAGCAGCATCAGCCTGCATCTCACCATCAATCGTTAATGCCGGATCCATCTCTTTGGCAAGGCGGGTAGCTTCCACCACCTTGTCGACCAATTCATGTTGTGCACTGCCTTTGGTTGAGAAACTCAGCATAGCAACACGAGGTTCAAAGCCTGCAATAGCACGTGTGGTAGCTGCTGTTGATACAGCTATCTCGGCAAGTTCTTTGGCATTTGGAGCAGGATTCACGGCACAATCAGCAAACACTAAAAGTCCGTTTTCACCATACTGCGGTGTTGGTGAAAACATAAGAAATGCCCCTGATACCACTGAAATACCAGGTTTGGTTTTTACTATCTGAAATGCCGGGCGCAACACGTTACCTGTAGTGTTTTGTGCACCTGCCAATTCTCCGTCAGCATCGCCGTTTTTAATCATCAGACAAGCAAGATATAAGGGGTCTTTTACCAGCTTACGGGCATCATCCTGAGTTAAACCCTTTGATTTGCGAATTTCGTAAAGCAAACTTGCATATTCCTCCATCTTTTCATTGTTCTCAGGATCAACGATGGTTGCTTCAGTGATAAAATTCAGGTTGTTTTCGGCAGCTAACCGCGCAATTTCGGTCTTATCACCGATTAAAATCAACTTAGCAGCCTTTTCCTTCAAAATAATATCTGCCGCTTTCAATGTGCGAATCTCTGTACCTTCAGGTAGCACAATCCTTTGAGGATTTGCCTTGGCACGCTCAAAAATCTGGTCGAGTAAACTCATGTTCGAGGTATAAATATGTTATGTTATGATGATAGACGGACTCTCAGTGTGAAAAGTGCTACAAAATTACGATATATTCTGTAATTTGCAATGTAGAGATTACAAAATCAGATAAATATTTGTAAATACGATAGATAAGATTGCCAAAATTAGCTATTTATACTGAAAATTCCATCTCACGAGGCATTTTATCTCGGTTTTAACATTTCCATGTATCAATTCATAACCTGATCCGATTTTTTCTCTGTCATCTGCATAAATTGTTTGGGCTAATTTCATGTAAAACGACCATGCTTTCAGTGGTTGATACCTGATATTAAAATAATACCGACTTCCACTTCCATAAAAGGCAGGTACTGAAAATGCATAAAGCACATCGCGTTCGTAAGCATACAGTCGATTATCGTAGTTTGCTGCATCAAAAATCTGATATCGAAAATCAAGTCTTACATTCCATGATTCGATATTGTACCTGATGTCCTGGATGGATGAAAATCCGTAAGTTGTTATTCCATTTTTGTTAACATGACTGATATCGGTCAACTGTTTAAACTGCCATTTGCCGTATTCTTTCTGAAGTTGAAGTCTGAATGAGCTTTTTCTGAAGGGAACAATCATAGTGCTTGTAGATCCCGATTCGTTTTTGAATTGTAGTTCGTGCTTGATTCTTCCTGTTAGCTGCCACCGATGTTTTGAACGATATTGAAACTGCATCAGGTAATCCTTCCCATGTGTAGGAGCATCAATGCCATATTTAATCCAGGGAAAGCGATAAGAATCGGCATAAAAAGCAACTTTCCATCGTGGCAGGGGAGTTAATTCTACACCAAAATACAGTCCATTCTCGTTACTCACCCTGCTGCTTTCAGAAAAAGCATTGGCAAAAATTGCGTTATATTCGGGACTGAAATATCTTTGGAGTATGGCAATGTTGACCCTTGAAACAGGATTAAAAAACAGCCCGTTTAGCGTTGCCAAAGCCAATTGTTCATTGATAGCTGTTTCACCAAAAACCAAAAATTTTCCGGATCTGAAACGATAATTGGCACCTGTAATCTGTTGCGACTTTCCTCTGAAATAAAAGAGATTATACGGATAAAACCGTGGTTCGATGGTTTTATCAAGATGCGTATAAACTGTATGCAAACCAATACGAAAAAAGTCAGCGTTGTATGTCAGGTTAGCTCCTGCAGTAAATTGTGTCAACTCCCCCTTCTTTTCCAGCTCCTTATCTGTCCGGTGTAGTCCTGTCGTATAAAAACCGGTAATTGTATCTTCACTACCATTGGCATCCATCTTTCGATAGGAAATAAAGGGCATGAACGATAAGCTTTGGAAGTTGATACGGGCAGCAACACCCCTGAAAAAAAGAAACTCATTGGTTGATCCATATCTTTTGAAACCGGATTCGGGTGCAGCAATATTGGTTACCATGGTTGATTTTCGACGCGAGAATGTCTGACTAAGAGCCAGTCCCTGACCAAAGTGCGCCTGAAAATCTCCGACAAACAACTGATGCAACACTCGTTGTCTATTGTATTGCACCGAAAAAGAATTAAAATCATATCGTTCCCTCAAATTCCACAACTCACCGGCATCTTTTTCGGCTGTGAAATTAACAAATAACCTGTCGCGATACTTGAAACGATATTTCAGATGATGATAAAGCGGACTGCCCCAGTAAGGTGTAATTCCATTTTCATCAGCTATATAACCAGCCCTTTTCTCCGGAATTAAATCAAACCGCGTGGTGAGTTCGTTTCGGTGGAATTTTCTGACATCTTCCCACGACCAACCATGCTTTTCATCTTCTTTTTCTGCCACATACACAAAATGCAGCATACGCCTGATATCAGTCATATCCAAACCCTCGACCAATTGTAATTCATAAATGCTGAACATTTTCTTATAACGATACAGATAATACAGAATATTTTCAACCTGAATATCCGAAAGGAAAAGCATTTTCTCTAGTTCCTGTCGATTTGTATTATTCAGATTTACAGGATGCTGACTCAGATACAGAAGCTCTTCCATGAAGAAATCGTAATCAATCTCCTCCCCTGTCTCCTCAGTGTGTTGTTCAAAAATATCTGCAATAATCTGCATCACCGACTCAGGGGTATCGTCGGAAGAAAAGGCGTATGCAACAAATAGAAGATGTACAACAAACAGTAATGATAATTTTCTCATGGTTCTTTCGAAAAGCTGAACGATACGGCCACAGAAGTACTAACTCCGATAAGCGGATGTAATTCAGCAGCGAAGTCGAAGTTAAATGAACTCAGATTGACATGAAAACCCAAACATGGAACCAACATTTGCTGGTCGTATAGTCCGATCTGACACCCAAAACTCTTTACAGGGTTGTATTCAAACGCCATGGAATATTTGTAGGGCGAACGAATTTCTTTGTCAGTCTGAACTCGCAAAACCAGCTTTTCTGAAAAAGAACTTGCCAATCCTATACTATAAACTGATGGCACATGTTTTGTCAATGTGGCGCCCCTGAGCGACGACTGAAAAGGATTGAAAGTTTGAAAACCGAAAGTGAGATCGGGCGACAACCGGAGGGTTAAGCCAGTTTGTGGAAAAAGGATGTCGTGCCGGGAATCCTGAGCAAAATTATAAACAGAAAAATAATTGAATTGAAGGCCAATGGAAAAATGGCCGGAAAAGTCCCTGGCAAATGCTAATCCACACATGGTTTCATTGTAACTTTCGAAACCGTAGTATGATAGAGATAAGCCTGTTACAGCCCATTCAAACGGGTATGAAACTGTAAAACTTTTGGTGCTCAATTCCGTTATATTTAAGCGGGAATCAACTCTTGCCTGAAGGGATGGAACTTCACTTCGGGCCAATGGAGCAGGATTGTGAAAACCTGACCAACGGGTTTGATCACTTACTGAGGTTCCGGCAAGCGAAACAGAACCGGGTAATGTAACAGGAACTTGTGGATAGAGTTGCATAAATTTCCATCCTACAAACAGATAAAGGCATAGCTTCCTCATCATTATCAAGGGGTTATAAATTTGTAAACAAACATAAACAGACGATGCCAAAGGTAGTAAATGATACTTTTAAACAATAAAACATATTTTATAATTTACAAATAATCACATTTTTTAATACAGCAACGTTATATCAATTTCTTAAAAAAGACAGTTATATAACTCGTTCACAACTTTTTTTTTAATTTTGCAACGATGAAAAAGCTTATACTACTTTACCTGTTTTTTCTGTTTGCCGCCGGTTTTTCTGCTCAACAGATGACTAACAACACACAACAGGCAACAGAAAAGAATCGACTGACCTATCAGGTGGTTGCAGGCGATACTGTATATCTTGCTTTTATACGTGAAGTACATGTGTTTCCGCCACTAAAATTCACCAATCGCCGACAGGAGCAATTTTATTGGCGTACAGTACGTGATGTGAAGAAAACACTCCCCTATGCTAAACTGGTTTCCCGCGAATTACATGCTGTAAATGCACATCTGTCAACCATTCCCGACGATAGAGAAAGACGCAGGTTCCTCAGAGAATATGAAAAACAAGTACTTAGAGAATATGAACCTGAATTGAAAAAATTCACCATCAATCAGGGCAGGTTGCTGCTTAAACTGATTGACAGGGAGTGTAATTCTACTTCGTACGATTTACTCAGAGCATACAGAGGTAATGTAACTGCCATTTTTTGGCAGGGAATAGCCCGTATTTTCGGCAGTAACCTTAAATCTGAATATGATGCCGCCGGCAATGATAAAATCGTAGAGAGAGTGATTTTACTGGTGGAGTCGGGACAACTTTAATAAAAAACTATGATTAAGGCAATTTTCAAATTTATTAAAAAAAACACAACCCCTTTATTTGTCATAAAAAGAGCCGATAACAATATTACTTCTGAAAAGATGCTTATCAGGGATGAAGTAAGAGAGGCAAAAAAGTTGTTGTCGGAGGAGGATAAGGCTGAGCAGGCAGCCGAAATTCTGAATAAAATCGAAACACATCCTGAATTTATAAAGGCCAAAACAATTCTCATGTACTGGTCACTAAACGATGAAGTCCCAACACATGATTTCATCAAAAAATGGCATGATTCTAAAACTATTTTGCTTCCTGTTGTTAAAGGTCATCAGATGACAATTAAGCCCTACTCACCCGATACCATCATGGAAAAAAACAGCCTGGGAGTACAGGAGCCACAACAGGTTTCCGATTATCTTGATCAGGTTGATTTAGCAATTATTCCGGGTGTTGCGTTCGACAGAAATAAACGACGATTGGGGAGAGGTAGGGGCTATTACGACAGATATTTTAAAAACAGAAGATTCCATAAATGGGGGGTATGCTTTGATTTTCAGTTATATCATAAAATACCTTCTGCATCATTCGACATCAGAATGGATAAGGTGATAACCCCTAACGAAATTATTCAGTAAGTTCTTTTTCGCCTTTTCTGTAGTAATAAACCAATCCGTGATCCTGGCACTTACACAGTCTTTCATACGGTGAATAATCCTTGTAATAAGCCTCGACCTGATTCCAGATATTGAGGATTATTTCGTCACCTTTGGCACGTACTCCTACCAACTCTTCCCAATGCCGATTGGTTGCATTTTGGTAGATTTTCTGAGATGCTTTATATTCCCTGAACACCTCATAATGCACTTTCACTTTGGCAATGGCAGGGTTATAAATGGGTAATCCACCATTTCTTATTCTTTCGTTTTCTCCATCAATAACACATTTTCCCCAATGTAAAATGGCCTGCTCTGTACTAAGATCGGGCACGTTGTGCACTTCAGGATCAAGATTGTAAAACAACTTGTGTTCCTTTTTAAAATCACCCCTTATTACAGCCAGATTGAAAACCTGAATGAAGTGTGATATGAAAATTCGGGCGTTATGAATTATCTGCTGATATCGTTTGTTGGCGTTTATCTGATTATCGAGCGTTTGCTGATACTGAAGGATATTCTTTTCGAATAATGAGAGGAAGTTTTTGGCTTCGAGGATGGTTTTAAATGCGACAACGTGACTATCAAATTTCACATTTTCCTCGGCCTGAATGGCTTTGCGCAAAGCTCGAAGTCGCGATTGATCAGTATTTGGTAAACGACGATAGGGCATGGAATACTTTACAAATTGTGTTTTGTGTTTCAATTCGGACAAAGGTAAAAAAAATTAGTCGTTTCTGTGCATCATTTTTTGAGCTAATTTTCTTAATTCCTGTTTTTTATCTTCATGAACACTTATTTTATCCAGCGCTGCGATGGCCTTTTCATAATAAATCAACATAGCATCTTCGCATATTTTTCTGACACCCAACTGATTATAAATATCTGTAACAGCTGCAATCTTCTCTGATTGATTTTCACCCTCTGATTGCAACCAAAAATCCAAAGCCTTACGTGTTTCGCCTTCAGCTTTTTTCAATGCGTGAATCAATAAATAGGTTTTTTTATTACAAAGAATATCTCCTCCTATTTTCTTTCCGAAGGTTTTTTCGTCACCATAAACATCAAGCAAATCATCTTTAAGCTGAAACGCCAGACCTAAGTTGATTCCAAAATCGTATATCAAATCAGAGTCTTTGCTGTCAGCACCACCGATTAAAGCTCCGATTTTGAGCGCACAACCAAGCAAAACTGCTGTTTTAAGGCGAATCATCTGGATATAGTCGTCAGGAGAAACCTCGTTGGTCGATTCGAAATTCATATCAAACTGCTGTCCCTCACAAACCTCTTTGGCCGTAGTTGAAAACAGTCCGATTACTTCTTTGAGATAGATTGCAGGTGTCTCAGAAATAAGCATATAAGCAAAAATCTGCATCAGGTCGCCCGATAAAATAGCATGATTAGGAGTCCATTTTACATGCACCGTGGGCTTGCCTCTGCGGATACTTGCCTTATCCATAATATCGTCGTGGAGCAAGGTGAAATTGTGAAACACCTCTAGTCCGAGAGCCGGTTTCACTGCTGATTGAATCTGGCCGGAAAACATTTCGCAAGCCATCAGGGTGAGGGCAGGGCGGATACGTTTTCCTCCGAGTTTGAGGGTGTAGATAACCGGCTCATACAATCCTTCCGGCTTTGTTGACCAACTTAGTTTTTCAACTTCAGCATTAACGATGCTGAGGATATCTTCCAAACTTCTCATGACATCTATTTATTAAGCTCTTTTTCAACTATTTCTGATAAAACATCTTTCATTTCCAGACCGGCCGCTTTAACCTGCTGAGGAATAAAACTGGTGAAAGTCATGCCGGGCGTGGTATTTACCTCCAGCAATTGTATTGTATTATCGGAACCTATGATATAGTCGATTCGAATAATCCCCTTGCACCCCAGTATTTCATAAATGGCACGGGTTAGCTGTTGAATTCGGCTGGTTAGTTCATCGCTAATGCGGGCAGGGGTAATTTCTTCAACCTGACCATTATATTTAGCATCGAAATCAAAAAATTCATTGTGTGTAACAACTTCAGTTACAGGTAAAACCCTCATTCCATTTGAGCCGGAATATATTCCGCATGTTACCTCGGTACCCGGCATAAAAGCTTCTATCATCACCTCATCGCTCTCATTAAAAGCATCTGAAAGAGCCTTTTCAACCTGCTCGGCCAATTTAACTTTGGTTACACCAAAACTACTTCCGCCTTCATTGGGTTTTATAAAACATGGAAAACCAATGCGTTCTTCAATATCTTCTGCAGAAATGGTTTGTCCCTTGCGAAACATCAACGATTCAGCTATCGAAACTCCAAAACCCTTCAGGTACTGGTTACAGCTGAACTTATTGAAAGTCAGAGCCGATGCAAGTACCGGACAAGAAGAGTGGGGGAGTCCGATTAAGTTAAAATAACCCTGAAGAATGCCATTTTCGCCCGGCGTTCCGTGGATGGTTATGTATGCAAAATCGAAATTAATCTTTACACCCTGGTGTTGAAAACTGAAATCATTCTTATCAACAGGCAGTTGAATGCCGGATTCAATCTCGACATACCAGTTTTTTTGTCTGAGCACAACCACATAAACATCATACTTATTGTGGTCAAAAAAAGAATTAAGTCCTTCTGCGCTTTTCAGTGACACCACTACCTCCGAGGAGTCTCCTCCCGCTACGATTGCTATTCTCTTTTTCATAAAAATCAGATGTTTAAATGTGTTTTTGAATAATCTCTCCACATATCAATCAAATGCTGTAAATCATCGGGTAAATCCGATTCAAAATGCATATATTCTTCTGTTTTTGGGTGTATGAAACCCAGTGTTTTAGCATGAAGTGCCTGTCGTGGACAAGTATAAAAACAGTTTTTGATAAAAAGCTTATAATAGGCAGCTGTTGTTCCTTTCAGTATGACATTTCCACCATACCTTTCATCATTGAAAAGGGTATGACCAATATGTTTCATATGTACCCTGATTTGATGTGTTCTACCGGTCTCCAGTCTGCACTCAACCAGTGTTGCATATCCAAATCGTTCAATCACTTTATAGTGTGTCACAGCCCATTTCGCCCAGGGATTTTCACCTTCTTCAAACACCTTAAAACACATCCTGTCTTTTGGATCCCTTGCATGATAACCTGTTACCGTTCCCGAATCTTCCTTTACATTACCCCAAACCAGAGCATGATATCTTCTGTGGGTAGTCTTATCAAAAAACTGTTTTCCCAAATGGGCTTTGGCGTGTTCTGTTTTTGCTATCAGCAACAATCCTGACGTATCCTTATCGATGCGATGCACAAGTCCAAGCCTGGAATCATTCGCATCAAAACCTTTTACATCTTTCAAATGATACGCAACCGCATTCAGCAATGTACCATCAAAATTCCCAAATCCGGGGTGTACCACGAGTCCGGGTGACTTATTCACCAGTAAAATATCATCATCTTCATAAACAACATTGATGGGAATATTCTGCGGTACAATTACATACTCGGATGGGGGATAAGCCAGTACAATCGTGATAATATTTTCAGGTTTAACCCGATAGCTCGACTTAACAGGGATACCATTGACCCTGATATTACCTGCATCGGCTGCCTCCTGAATTCTGTTGCGCGAAATACTCGGCATAATATTGACCAGGTATTTATCAATGCGCATTAAGCTCTGACCTCTGTCAACAACAAAGCGATAATGTTCGAATAGTTCCTGCTGTTCCGGGGCTATTTCATCATCTTCAATTTCTTCAAAAATATCTTCCTGCACAATAATAATCCTCCAGTTTAGAAAAAATCTTCTTCTTGTTCTTTAATCACCTGTTGATTAACCGATTGATTCACAGTATTTAAGTCCCGTGTAAGCCAAATATTAATCCTTGTTCCTGCCGGCATTTGCGAGCCTGGTGTTGGCGATTGTCTATACACAACATACGATGGATCATTCTCATCGGGAATTCCGTCGTACTCTACAGAACCCATTACAAACGACATAGAAAGGGCGCGTCGGCGTGCTTCATTTTGGGAGAATCCTATCAGCGTGGGTACAAACGAAACACCATCTCCTATACCACTTCCAACGATTAATGTTACGGAACTTCCCTCGACAAGACGGGTACCAGAGGTTATGCTGGTATCGTTATGTAAGACATCAATCACCAAATCTTTGAATTCTGATGGTCGGTATTCTATCGATGAAACTCTGAGTCCGAGAGATTTAATCAATGCATCTGCCTGACGAAGAGAAACATCATTCAAATCGGGAAGAGGAATGGTTCTTATTTGTCGCTGATTCATTATCAAAAAAATAGAACGATCTTTTTTGACAAAAGAATTGGCAGCCGGAATTTGCTCTACGATGGTGCCAAGCGGTTTATTGCGTACAAAAACAGAGTCGATTATTTCGGCATATAAATCGTGTTTTCTTAATAAACTGACAGCCTCTTCAAAGTATAAACCCTGTAAATCAGGTATTACGACTGATTCACCATGATTGGTGTAAACCTTGATGAAGTACAATGTTCCCCATCCTAAAGCAACAAAAATCAGTGTGGCGAGAACAATTCTTTTAAGGAAAAATGCTACCAGACTCTCTTTCCAGAATTCCCTGAAATCCATGAGTTATCTTGTTAAAGTTGAATAAATTTATCAGGGTCAAAAATAATGAATAAATCCTATAAATGAGGAGAAAAAAACTTTCTAAAAACAAAAAAAGTAAAAACCCACGCTGAGCTTTTACTTTTTTATGTTGAATGTGATGATTTGTTACGCTTTATGACGTCCCTCATCGGCAACAGTCAGTTTGGCACGACCTTTAGCACGACGTGAGGCTAAAACCCTGCGTCCGTTTGCGGTTGCCATTCTTTCACGAAATCCGTGTTTGTTTCTTCTTTTTCTGTTCGAAGGTTGAAAAGTCCTTTTCATCGCTATAGTGTTAAATATTTATACTCCGATTTTGGGACTGCAAAAATATACTTTTTTTTTTATTGCACAAAATAAAAATGCTTTTAATTTGAATTTAAACAGGTACATAACAGATGATTCGCTTTCAGAATCATCAAAAAATCAATGTAAACTGATAAACTCGTATGATAATCCATTAGCAGAAAAACTCAATTTCAAATAAGATGCTTTATTATTATAATCTGCCAGGGCATCCATGGTAATATACTTAGTATTTCCAAAATGATTTTCAGCCCTGACATGGTCATGACCCATTACAACCATATTCACATCATATTCCAGAAACATATCCATCAATTTAATTACTTCATTTTCAGGTGGATTTGTTGAAGTTGTAAATCTGTTTCTGAAGAAATTATTGTGGGTTAATACGATACAATTACGATAATTATTTCTATTTTCATCCAACAAATCTCTTAACCAGCGCATCTGACTTTTCCCAATGGATCCACTTCCTGAGTCTAAACAAATAAATAAATCTTCAGAGTTTCCGGTTTCAACTGAAAAATAATAAACTGAAGAACCAAAAAGGCGATTAAAATGCTTCCAACCATCAAAATATAATTCATGATTACCTGTCAACATAAAAACAGGTTTCGAATTATGAGAAGCTAATAAATCTTCAAGAACCATATAATCCTTTTCCTTGCCGGTTACTATGTCGCCAACCAGGACCAAAGCCTTAACTCCATCATTGTCACCTTGTTTTAAAAAATGCGCGAGGTTAAGTGTATCTCCTAAATGTGCATCTGCAGCAATCAACATACTATAGGTTTCAGTTTCACTGGATATTTTCCTGAATTGGTTCACAGAGTTATACTCCATCGATATTTTATACCTGTCCTCAATCCTGTCGGTCGATCTTATAAAACCCGTCAAATCTGTATCACCAATGCAGGATACAAAACCCATAGCAACAAAAAGCGATATCAAAATCTTTGTTTTCAAATCATCCATCTTATACCTCCACGTAAATAAAATCCATAATAATTGACCCGGATATTCAATAATCCGGATTGAATATAACCTAAATTGAAATCTAAAATCAATTTTTCATTCAATTGATAATTAAGTGCTGATAAAAACATTGGATTAGTTTCTTGCTGAATGATAAAACTATCGTAGGTACCAAAGCCTATTTGCCATTTTAATTGTTCGTTTTCTATCAGATAATAGGATAGATGATACATCAAATTGAGAGGTTCTGTATGTGACTTCGAATTAAAATTACCCGTATTATAATACTTGTTTCTGATGTTAAATGTTCTGCTGTATAATCCGAGTGAATAATCAAACTTTTGTGATCTTCTGCTCAATATAAGCGCTGCATTATGTTCTTCAACCCTTTCTGAAAAAGGTTTCCAGAGGTAAAAAAGTTCAATATTCAGTGGTTTATCTTTTAAAGTGAGACTCCTCGATACCGTAGATTTTAATCCCTTGAGCATCAAATAGGAGTTATTCAAATATAATCCTGTAAAAACTGATGCTTTCCAATTTTCATCAACCTGATATGAAAAACCGCCCAAAACTTCTGAATAAAATCCATTGGTTGAATAATTTTCACCTGCTTCGGTGCTTATTATAAGCGTTTTTTGAGCATATAAATCCCCTAAAAAACAAAGTAAAACAGAGATAAATATAAATTTGTACATATAGCTATGAATTCTAAAATGCTTTCGAATTAAAATTACATTTGATAAGTTGATAATAACTGTTGATAAATCCTGAACAGATTCTTAATATTTATTGTTCATTAATTCAAAATATGCTTTATCATACAAAAGAAATTGGTATTTAAAAATCAGAACAGCAATATTTATTACTGTTCTTTGAAAACTGTTTTTAACATTAATAACAGCTCAATACAGAAAAACTTACTAACTTTGCGGTTATTAACAGCTTGTTGATAAGATTTGTAAATTATTAATTATCAATATCATATAAAGTATATTATTTTTTAATAACTGAAATTAAATTCTTAATACTGATATTGGCAATAAAACTACATAAAATTTATGAACTTAATTAACAGCCTATAATATTCTTCAAAAAGAAGATTTTTAATTTAAAAGAAATATTAATAATTGATTATGGATAAAGCGCTGCTGATGGCGGAAATAAACCGCATGAAAAAAGAAAAAAATGCGGTTATCATGGCCCATTATTATCAGATGGGTGATATTCAGGATATTGCAGATAAAATTGGTGATAGCTTGGCTTTGGCGCAATGGGCTGCCAATACCGATGCTGATATAATTGTACTTTGCGGTGTTCATTTCATGGCTGAAACAGCTAAAATTCTTTCACCTGACAAAAAAGTAATCATACCCGACAGAGAAGCAGGTTGCTCGCTTGCAGACAGCTGTCCTGCTGATCAGTTCGAAGCATTTATTAAAGCAAATCCCGGTCATGTTGTGGTTTCATATGTAAACACCACAGCCGCAGTCAAGGCTTTAACCGATGTAGTTGTAACATCTACCAACGCAAAAAAGATAATAGATCAGCTGCCCGAAGATACCAAAATTATTTTTGGTCCGGATAAAAACCTTGGGAATTATTTGAACAGTGTAACCGGACGAAATATGTTGTTATGGGACGGTGCCTGTCACGTTCATGAACAGTTTTCAGTTGAAAAACTGATAAAACTCAAAGAAGAGAATCCGGATGCATTGATTATCGCTCATCCCGAATGTAAACAACAGGTTTTGATGATGGCTGATTTTATTGGTTCAACCCAAGCTTTATTGAATTACACCATCAGTTCAGATAAAAACAAATTTTTAGTGGCTACAGAAGCCGGTATCCTGCATGAAATGCAAAAGAAAAGTCCTGCCAAGACTTTTATACCAGTACCACCAAACGATAGCACCTGCGGATGTAACGAATGTAGTTTTATGAGATTAAATACACTTGAAAAGCTTTATTTATGTCTCAAAAATGAAAAACCAGAGGTAAAAGTTGATGAAGAATTACGACTTAAAGCCGTGAAACCAATTTTGAAAATGCTGGAGATGTCTTAGTAATTTTCAGGCTTTTACAATTTTATAAAGCTTATCATTGCGACGAATTAAATCCGTTGTTTTAATTGAAAAATAAGTTCCTTTTTCAACTCTTTCGACAGGTTTAAGTTCCACTCTCATTTCGTCAACTATTGCTTCGTAAGCACCCGTGGTTTCACCGGTAATGAGTATTTCATCACCCTGATTAAGATGCTGTGCCTCCAGTAAAAACTCAGCAACGCCAATTTTTTGAAAGAAATTGGTGCATCTGCCTATATAAACTTTTCGATGAGTTGCTTCCGAACCATAATTAGCACTCCATTCTCCTAAACGCTGACCAAGATAATAACCGTCCCAGAAGCCACGATTAAATACCCTTTTTAAGCGTGTCTCCCAAACATTAACCATATCCGGACTATATGTACCCGCCAAATAGGATTCAATGGCCTCACGGTAGCAGGAAACGACTGTTTTGACATACTCAGGTCCGCGGGCTCTACCTTCAATTTTAAAAACACGTACACCCGATTCAATCATTTTATCAATAAATCCAATCGTTTTCAGGTCTTTGGGCGACATGATGTACTCATTATCAATTTCCAGTTCAATTTCTGAATCTTTATCTTTAACTACATAGGCTCTGCGGCAAATCTGATTGCAGGCACCTCTGTTGGCTGAAATGTTTTTTTCGTGCAGACTTAAATAGCATTTTCCGGAAACAGCCATGCAAAGTGCTCCATGACAAAACATTTCAATTTTTACTAAGTTGCCGGATTTTCCGGTGATGTTATCTTCAACAATTTTATTGTATATAAATGCAACCTGCTCCATATTCAGTTCTCTGGCCAGTACAACAACATCGGCAAATTGAGCATAAAATTTAAGTGCTTCGACATTGGAAATATTGAGCTGTGTTGAAAGATGAACTTCAACTCCTTGTAAATTAGCATAATGCATAGCTGCTACATCGGATGCAATGATGGCTGTAATACCTGATTCTTTAGCAGTATCAATAATTTTTCGCATCAAATCCAGATCGCCATCGTACAGTATAGTATTGACAGTGAGATACGATTTTACATTATTTTCCCGGCAAACCGAAACAATTTTACGTAAATCATCTGTTGTAAAATTGCTGCTTGATTTACTTCGCATGTTTAAATTTTCTATACCAAAATATAAAGAATCAGCTCCTGCTTGTATTGCAGCCGATAAACTCTCCCAGGATCCGGCAGGTGCCATTATTTCTATATCTTCTCTTTTCATTTTCTGTAATCAGGTGTTAATGCAGGTAAAACAGTTCTCCATCCAAATCTGAGTTGATTGTATGGGTAGTCTCTGAGACCATATTGATACTGAACAAATATCGTATTTTATTAAATATATAGTTAACTCTGGATGAATATACCAAAGGTTTGTCGCCATAATCGCT
>CAYMDE010000037.1:0-5443 GCA_964389115.1 uncultured Paludibacter sp.
TGAATCCACTGGTGTTTGAGACCAGCGCGTCTACCAATTCCGCCATCTGGGCGTTTGTAGCGGGTGCAAAGGTAAATGTTTTTTTGAATTCTGCAATAATGATTAAGAAAATTATCTGTACATCACAACATGTTTTTCAAACATTTTGAATCAGCTATTTGTTTGGTGTTTAGAGTTGTTCTAATTAAAGCAGCTCGACAGTAATTGTTAATAATTCTATATATCGGAGCTATTAGGGAATTATTTCTTTATTGAAATATGTTGTAAAGCATAAAATAGCTACCTTTGTACTCCAAAATTCAGCAATAACATGCTAACCGACATCAACTAAGTTATATAAACATACGAATCACATGAAATTTAAACCCGGCAGATGGAGTAATTCCATCGATTTAAGAGACTTTATTTCTTTGAATGTCAAACCATATGATGGTGACGATCAGTTTTTATGTGCAGCTACGCAACGCACACTGGATTTGTGGCAGATTTGTAAGGATGCCATTCAGGAAGAACGTGCCAATAATGGGGTACGCTCAATCGACAATAAATTGGTATCGACCATAACTTCGCACGGTCCGGGCTATATTGACCGCGACAAGGAGTTGATTGTTGGATTACAGACGGACGTACTGCTTCGTCGCGCTATGAAACCTTATGGCGGAATTGCCGTGGTGGATAAGGCCTGCTCTGAAAATGGCGTGGAAGTGGATCCTACTGTGAAAGAGATTTTTAGCAAGTATGCCAAAACACATAATGATGGTGTTTTCGATGTTTATACTTCCGAGATAAGGACTTACCGCTCATTGGGAGTGCTTACTGGTTTACCTGATAATTATGCCAGGGGTAGAATAATTGGCGACTACCGCCGAGTAGCACTATATGGTATTAACTTCCTGATTGAAAGTAAAAAGAATGATCTGGATGCTTTGGAAGGTCCGATGACTGATGATCGTATTCGCCTGCGTGAAGAGGTTGCCGAACAGATCAGGGCGCTGTATGCCATGATTGAAATGGGTAAATCTTATGGCCTCGATTTGAGTCGCCCCGCCGAAAATGCAACCGAGGCAGTACAGTGGGTGTATATGGGTTATCTGGCAGCAGTGAAAGAACAGGATGGGGCTGCCATGTCGCTTGGTAATGTATCTTCATTCCTGGATGTCTATATCGAAAATGATATTGAAGAGGGTGTAATTACAGAAGAATTTGCTCAGGAGCTAATCGATCAGTTCGTGATGAAACTGCGTATGGTGCGTCACCTGCGTATGGATGCATATAATGAGATTTTTGCCGGAGACCCAACCTGGGTAACTGAGTCGATTGGTGGCGCGCTGGCCGATGGTCGCCATAAAGTGACCAAAACTTCGTTCCGTTTTTTACAGACATTATATAATCTCGGTCCGTCGCCCGAACCAAACATGACTGTACTGTGGTCGGAGCTTTTGCCTGAAAACTTCAAAAAGTTCTGCGCCAAAGTGTCGATTGATACTTCTTCGATTCAGTACGAAAACGATGATCTGATGCAGAGTACTCGTTGTAGCGACGATTATGGTATTGCCTGCTGTGTGTCTTATCAGGAAATAGGGAAACAAATTCAGTTTTTCGGTGCTCGTACCAACCTGGCCAAAACGTTGCTGCTTGCCCTGAACGAAGGTCGATGTGAGTTGAGTGGAAAACAGGTGATTCAGGGTGTACCCAAACTGAAATCGGAAGTGCTTGATTTTGATGAGGTAATGACTAATTTCCGCTATACCATGCAGGAAGTGGCGCGTGTGTACAATGAAACGATGAATATTATCCATTTTATGCACGATAAATATTACTACGAGAAAGCGCAAATGGCTTTGATTGATACCAATCCTAAAATCAATCTCGCGTATGGTGTGGCAGGTTTAAGTATTGTGGCCGATTCTCTTTCAGCGATAAAATATGCCAAAGTAACGCCGGTGAGAGATGAATATGGGGTGGCACATGACTTCAAAATTGAAGGTGAGTTCCCGTTTTATGGCAACGATGATGATCGTGTGGATCAGTTTGCTGTTGAGGTGCCATCGTACTTCAATCAACTGTTGCTGAAATTGCCAACCTACAAAAATGCGGATCCTACCATGTCGATTCTTACCATCACCTCGAATGTGGTATATGGGAAGAAAACGGGTGCTACGCCTGATGGTCGTGCACATGGTGTACCTTTCGCTCCGGGCGCTAACCCGATGCATGGTCGCGACCACAGTGGTGCCATTGCTTCGCTTAGCTCGGTGTCGAAACTGGATTACAGCAATGCACTCGACGGGATTTCAAATACTTTCTCCATTGTGCCAAAATCGCTCGGTCCGACCGACGATCAACGCACCGAGAATCTGGTTTCAATCATCGATGGATATTTCAGCAAGGATGCTCACCACCTGAATGTGAATGTGCTGAATCGCGAGATGCTTGAAGATGCCATGGAGCATCCCGAGAATTATCCGCAGCTTACCATCAGGGTGTCGGGTTATGCGGTTAATTTCGTGCGACTTACACGCGCTCAGCAACAAGAGGTGATTTCACGAAGCTTCTTCGAAACTTTGTAAATAAACAGTTTAAATATCAATGTTAAACGTTCATTCCGTTGAATCGCTGGGAACCTTTGACGGTCCGGGTATCAGATTAGTGTTCTTTTTGCAGGGATGTAACTTCAAATGCCTGTATTGTGCCAATCCCGACACTATTGAAATGAAGTCGGGAAGGGCATTTTCGGTGGATGAAGTGTTGCAGATGGCCCGCAATCAGCGACCTTACTTTGGAAAGAAAGGTGGAATAACTGTGTCGGGTGGTGAACCGCTTCTGCAGGCGAGGGAGTTAATTCCTGTTTTCAAAGCGCTGAAAGAAGATGGTTTTAATACCTGTATCGATACCAATGGAGCTGCTCTTTCATCTTCAGTAAAAGAGTTGATGGATTACACCGACCTCGTTTTGCTTGATATCAAACAGATGGATGAGGAGGCGCACGAACGAATTACCGGAGTTAAAAATCAGCTTACCCTGAGATTTGCCAAATATCTTGAAGAGATTGGGAAACCAACCTGGATTCGCTATGTGCTTGTGCCGGGCTATACTGATGATGAAGATCATTTGCATCGCCTTGGAGCTTATGTGGGTGCTATGGATAATGTGCAGAAAATTGAAATTCAGCCTTATCACAAACTCGGGAAACATAAATATGATGCCCTCGGATGGAAGTATGAGCTCGAAGATGTGGACATGAACAGTGCTGCCCAACTTGAACATGCCAAATCTATCCTGATGCAATACGGTAAAGACGTGATTGTTAATTAGTCAGTTTACTAAATGATTTTGATTTGACAAGAATTATTTTCTAAGACAGGATTTGCAGGATTAACAGGAAAGCTAAAACATGTACATCCTGTTAATCCTGTCTAAAATAACATTTCTGATATTCAATATTCAGCATGAATTATCTTCTCCCTAAAGAATTGGTTGCTAAGGCGACCGAAGGCGCTCTAACCCGTGCCAATACAAACGTTCGAAAGACTCTGGTGCTCGCTTTTCTGGCAGGTGCATACATCGCGCTGGGCAGTTTGCTTGCTGTGATGGTGGGCGGTGGTTCGCCCGGAATAGCTGCCGAAAATCCGGGTTTGCAGAAGTTTATGATGGGGGCGGTGTTCCCAATCGGACTAATCATGTGTGCTATTGCCGGAGCCGATTTGTTTACCGGAAATACTGCCTATTTTATCCCTCCTGTGATGTCGAAGAAGCTTGGAGTTGCTCAGATGTTGCGCAACTGGACACTGGTATATCTGGGGAATTTTGCCGGAGCCTTGTTTGTGGCTTACTTCATGACTTATCAGGCGGGCTTGTTCGATCAGGATCCATGGCATACATCGATAGTGAAAATCGCTGAGTTCAAAACGTCGCATCCTTTTTATAAGACCTTTCTTAAAGGTGTGGGAGCAAACTGGCTGGTTGCTTTAGCCATGTGGTTGTCTTTTGCTTCCAAAGATATTGTTGGGAAAATTGCCGCTATCTGGTTTCCTGTGATGGCCTTCGTTGCCATGGGTTTTGAACATAGTGTGGCCAATATGTACTTCATCCCGACCGCCATTTTTTATGGTGCCGATGTTAGTTGGTCTTCTTTTTTAATTGATAACCTGATTCCTGCCACCCTCGGTAATATTGTTGGCGGAGGATTGCTTGTCGGGATGGCTTACTGGTATGTGTATGAGAAAGAGTGATTTGCAGATAAGATGTTTTTCTGTTTCATCTGCTTCACTCATTATTCTGCGACTTTTTCATCTCGTTCAGTTTCCCGCTGAATAAATCGTATCTGCAATACAGGCATTCGAGTGCCCCATTCAGCAATTCAATTTTGCGCGAAGGCTTCAGTCCAATCTGGAAATGAAGTTCTTTTTGTGAACTGATAATCCAGGCTGAAGTGCCCGGGAAGCGATGTTTCAGGGTTGAGCCGAAATCACGATATAGCTGCTGAAGATCGTCCGACTGCAAACGCTCACCATAAGGAGGGTTAGTCACAATCAGACAGTTGTCGGAAGGAGGTGCGACCTCCGAAGCTGAAATTTTATTGAGTCGGATGTATTTACTCAGACCGGCACTTTTGATATTTTCTTCTGTAATTTTCAGTGCTCTTCCTGAAATATCCGAACCATAAATCAGGTGCTTAAACTCACGTTCCCCGCTATCATCCTGATATAATTCATCGAATAAATCTTTGTCGAAATCTTTCCAGTGTTCAAAACTAAAACTGCTTCTGAATAATCCGGGCGGTATATTCAGTGCTATCAGCGCAGCTTCAATAAGGAAAGTCCCTGATCCGCAAAAAGGATCCAGAAAATCAGATTGCCCGTCCCACTCCGCCATCAGGAGCATGCCTGCTGCCAATACTTCTGAAATGGGTGCTTCCGTTTGGTTGCTGCGGTAGCCGCGCTTATGGAGGGAGTCGCCGGAGCTGTCGATAGAAAGCGTGCAATGATTTCCGGCTACGTGAATGTTAAACAGAAAATCAGGCTTCTCAACGTTGACTGACGGGCGGCGACCGGTTTTTTCTCTGAAGCAATCCACAAGAGCATCTTTTACCCTGTATTCGATAAAACGGGAATGTTGCAGTTTATTCTCTTCAGTAAAAATGGTGGAGTCAATCGCGAAACTATTGCTTACATCCATCCAGTTGTCCCACGGAAACTTTCTCAGTTCCTCGTAAATCTTATCAGGCGTGCCGGCCTTGAATGTGGCTACCGGCATCAGGATGCGCAATGCAGTGCGCAGGTGCAGATTGGCCTTGTAAAGGAGTCGCTTGTCGCCACTAAAACGCACCGCCCTGCGTTGAATCTCTATATTGTCGGCGCCCAGATTTACCAGTTCAGTTGCGAGGACTTCTTCAAGTCCCTTGAGCGTTTTTGCTAAAAACTCTGTTTGTTTCATATTTTGA
>CAYMDE010000037.1:5543-24903 GCA_964389115.1 uncultured Paludibacter sp.
CGGTCGATTCCCTTGATGGGATTGCCGTTTTCGTCGAGCGGAAAACTTTTAGCACCCAATGTTACCCCCTGGAACATTTTTACATTAGTTCCGATTACCGCTGTTTCGCCAATTACGACCCCTGTTCCGTGGTCGATGGTGAAGTATTCGCCTATGGTTGCACCCGGATGAATGTCGATTCCTGTTTCGGAATGAGCCATTTCGCTGATGATACGTGGTATAAGCGGAACATCTAATTTTAAGAGGGCGTGAGCGATGCGGTGACTACTGATGGCGCGTATACTTGGATAGCAGAAAATAACCTCACCAAAACTTTTTGCCGCAGGATCGCCGTTGTATGCCGCGATAATATCTGTGTAAAGCTGCTGGCGGATGTCAGGAAGCTGAGCGATAAACGCACTGGTTTTTTCTTGTGCCATGAGTTCAATCTCAGCACAAACCTGTTCTTCGGAAACAGACTCGAAACATAATCCTGCTTTGATTTGCTTTGTCAGCAGCGAGTTTATCTTGTCGATGTTAACACCGATATGATACATCATGGTGCGCGAGTTTACTCCGGCATCTCCAAAATAACCGGGGAAGAGCACAGCCCGTATCAGGTTTACGATTTTCGAAAGGGTTTCCACCGAAGGCATCGGGTTATTGTCGAATTGCTGGTGGCAAACTTCTTTGATTTGACCTACATCGGCCAGTTTGCGAATTGTTTCAATTGTCAGTTTGTCGTTCATTCTATGCTGAGTTTGAAGTCTTTTTATTGTTGAAAAATGATTCAATGGCACTGATGGCATTGTTTACCCTTGCTTCTCCGGTTCCATTGATGCTGAAATACGGCTTTCCTAATAATTCAATTTCCTGTTTATATCTCTCGAAAAAATAATCGCGATCTTCACCATGTTCTCTTACCGGATCCGGCTCCCAGGGCAAGTCGGGCTCGCAGAGCAGGTATAAATCGAAGTACCCTGTATCGAGTGCCTCCTGTAAAAAATCGGGCACACTGCCGTAGCAATACTCAAACCACACCTTGGTGATAATCAGCTCTGTGTCAAAAAACACATAAGGAGCCTCATTGTTTTCAGAAAATTGCTTTTCAGCCTCAATTTGTTGCTGCGCTATCGCAACAACATCTTCAAAACGATAAGGTCGCCCCAGTTGCTCTACATATTCGCGGGCATATTCGGGTACGTGCGGACTGCCATAGCGGGCTGCAAGCGCTTTTGTTAAAGCCGATTTTCCGGTTGACTCAGGGCCTGTTACCGCGATTCTGTACATTTTGTCTATATTTGCCGAAACTTCTGAAAAATGATGCGCAAAGTTACAATAATTATTCTGCTTTTCCTTAACATTTGCCTGCATACTACCAATGTGCAGGCACAGGACAGAGATTTTGAGCTGTTGCAGAATATCAATGAATTTGCCCCCGGATTGAAACCTGTTTCGGTTTTTCTTACTGAAACAACCATCCCCATCAACCTCGCTGTTCCTGCCGGCATGGGATTATACGCGCTAATTTCAGAAGATGACGAACTGATGAAGCAGGCTATCGGTATTGCGTTGGGCTCTGGAATTAACTGGGGACTTACTGTTGGGTTGAAGCACAGCATCCGCCGTGAACGACCCGGAGACAGGTATCCCGGCATGCTCGATTTGTATGAGATACGCACCGATTTTGCCATGCCATCGGGTCATACTTCCTCGGCATTCGCAACAGCCACATCATTAACCTTACTCTATCCTGAATGGTACGTGGCCGTTCCTGCCTATGTGTGGGCTACCTCGGTTGGTTTTTCGCGAATGCATCTCGGACTCCATTATCCTACTGATGTGCTTGCCGGTGCTGCCTTGGGAGTTGGTAGTGCCTGGATAAGTTGGAAACTTAATCAGCTGATTTGGAAACACTACGATCTCAAAGCTGTGAAGATTAGAAGAAAATGATGTTATAAAACATAGTATCACCTCTACACTTTCTCATTTAAAATTTCTATTTTGCCGCTCGTTTTTGAAAAACCAAATGGTGTGGTAATATTGCCACATTAAACTTTAAATTTAGTCTGATATGAAAGTATATCAATCCAACGAAATTAAGAACATCTCATTATTGGGAAGTTCGGGCACTGGGAAAACCACTCTTGTAGAGTCGATACTTTATGAGAGTGGTATTATAAAGCGTAAAGGTTCTGTGGATGCACGGAACACTGTTTCAGATTATTTCCCCGTAGAAAAAGAGTATGGTTATTCCGTTTTTTCTACCATTGCACAGACTGAATGGAATGACAAAAAACTGAACTTCATCGATTGTCCGGGTTCCGACGACTTTATCGGCGGAGTTGTAACTTCCCTCAATGTAACCGACACCGCACTTATTCTCCTCAATTCGCAATATGGTGTCGAAGTTGGAACCTCCAACCATTTCCGTTATACCGAAAGATTTAATAAGCCGGTTATTTTTATTACCAATCACCTCGATCACGAGAAGGCTGATTTTGAAAAAACTTTAGAGCAACTGAAAGAAACGTTTGGCAACAAAGTGGTTCAGATTCAGTATCCTGTAAATGCCGGTATTCAGTTTAACAGCATCATCGATGTGCTCAAAATGAAGATGTATCGCTGGAAACCTGAAGGTGGTGCTCCAGAAGTACTCGATATCCCTGCTGATGAAATGGCTAAGGCCGAAGAGTTGCACAACGCGCTGGTTGAAGCTGCTGCCGAACACGACGAAGCACTCATGGAGAAATACTTCGATCAGGGTAGTCTCGACGAAGAAGAAATGCGCATGGGTATCCGTGCCGGATTGCTGCACCGCGACATGTTTCCTGTTTTTTGTGTTGGCGGACTGAAAAATGTGGGAGTTACCCGCATGCTCGAATTCCTTGGCAACGTAGTTCCAAGTGTAAAACTTACTGAGAACCCATCTACAGTTGATGGAAATGAAATTGAACCTGACCCCAAAGGCCCAACAAGTATTTACGTTTTCAAAACCAGTATTGAACCACATATCGGTGAGGTTTCATACTTCAAAGTAATGAGTGGCACTTTAAAGGCCGGTGATGATTTGCAAAATGTTTCACGTAGCAGTAAAGAGCGCATCAGTCAGCTTTTTGCCGTTGCCGGACAAATCCGTAATAACGTGGAAATGTTGGTTGCCGGAGATATCGGTGCTACGGTAAAACTGAAAGACACCCGTACAGGCAATACTCTGAGTGCTAAGGGTTGCGATTATCAGTTTAAGAATATTGAATATCCTGCACCCAAATATCGTCGTGCCATCAAAGCCGTTTCTGAGTCGGATGAGGAAAAACTGAGCGAAATCCTGACCCGCATGCACGAGGAAGATCCTACCTGGGTCATCGAGCAATCAAAAGAATTGAAGCAAACCATTCTTTACGGTCAGGGAGAATTCCACCTGCGCACACTCAAATGGAGGGTGGAGAACAATGATAAAATTCAGATAGAATACAAAGAACCAAAAATCCCATACCGCGAAACCATTACCAAAATGTCGCGTGCCGACTATCGCCATAAAAAGCAATCGGGTGGTGCCGGACAGTTTGGTGAAGTGCACATGATTATTGAGCCTTATTTCGAAGGGATGCCAACTCCTGAAGTGTATCGTTTTGGAGGACAGGAGTACAAAATATCGCTTCGTGATGTTCAGGAAATCAAACTCGATTGGGGTGGTAAGGTGGTGTTCATCAACTCTATCGTTGGTGGTGCTATTGATACCCGCTTCCTGCCTGCTATTATGAAGGGTGTGATGGATCGCATGGAGCAGGGACCACTTACCGGTTCGTATGCGCGTGATGTACGTGTTATCGTTTATGACGGAAAGATGCACCCTGTTGATTCCAATGAGATTTCGTTCCGCCTTGCCGGTCGCAATGCCTTTGCGCAGGCCTTTAAGGAAGCCGGACCAAAATTGCTTGAGCCTATTTACGACCTAGAAGTGCTTGCTCCATCCGATCGCCTTGGTGATGTGATGAGCGACCTGCAGGGAAGAAGGGCTGTAATCATGGGTATGCAGAGTGAGAAAGGCTTTGAGAAGCTTTTGGCTAAAGTGCCATTGAAAGAACTCAGCAGCTATTCTACATCACTCAGCTCTTTGTCGGGTGGCCGCGCTTCATTCTCAATGAAGTTTGCAAGCTACGAGTTAGTGCCAATGGATATCCAGGACAAACTGCTCAAAGAATACGAAGCATCGAAAAAAGAAGAAGAATAATACTCATATTATTTACAACACACGATTATTTAACTGTAGAGACGCAATGTATTGCGTCTCTCTTTTTTTACACATTGCGTCTCGACTTTTTTTAATCCATGCGTCTCTTTGCAACTAACATAAATTGCTCATAACCTGTTACTACGCCAGGCACACGCTCGCGCATCAGGGTATCATATACATAATTGCGCTCAATCACGAATCCTGCATTTTCGAAGCGTTTATTCAGTGTTTCAGGGTCAAATCCCAGATGTGGAATTGGGTCGAAGCGATGAAAAGAACCATCTTCGGGCATTAAGTCGCCTACCACTACATAAGCCCCGGGAAGGGTGATTTCTGCTAAATGTGACAGTGCTTTTTCTATTTCGGGAAGATGGTGAAACGCCATCAGCGAAAAAACCAAATGAATATCCTTTTTGTGGTATTCGAAAATCTCTCCTTCCACAATTTCAACCTGCTCGTCTCCTTTTAGTTTTGATTGAAGAACTTCAAGCATCGCGTGCGAAGTATCTTCAAAAACAACCGAGTCAATGTCAGGAAGAATTGCCAATCCGACCAATCCGGTACCGGCTCCTATTTCCAAAGCCTTCCAGTGCGACTCTAAAGATAAATTGCGTTTAAGTTCTTCTACAAAACGGTTACTCATGGCAATTTTCGATGGCTGATCCCAATCGGCTGCGCGATGTGCAAAGTTATCTTTCATCATATTGTTCGTTTTTTTGTGAGGATAACATGCAAGGACCAAAAAAGTTGTAGGAAAAGGCGATTATTTAACTTTCCCCGAAAAATCCTACATTTGCAACTCGAATAATAAATTTTTTAAAGTATGAACAAACTTTTATCCGCATTGATTATGTCTTTAGCAATGCTTTCAACTTCCTGCGGTCCGGAAAAAGAGACCGCCATTATCGGGAAACAATTTCCCGACTTATCAGGAGGGGTGATGACCCCGGAAATTCTCTGGTCGTTTGGCCGTGTCGGTGGCGTTCAGGTGTCGCCCGACAATCAACAGATTGTATATACGGTTTCTTATTACAGTATTCCTGAAAATAAGAGTAATACAGAGATTTTTGTAATGAAAACTGATGGGTCAGACAAAAAACAACTCACCGAATCTGCCTTCAGAGAGTCAGCTCCACATTGGATGAGCGACAGCAAACGCATTGCATACCTTTCGAACGAAAGTGGCAGCTCGCAGCTTTGGATGATGAATGCTGATGGCTCAGGGAAACGACAAATTACTGATCGTGAAGGTGGAATTAATGGATTCCTGTTTTCGCCCGACGAGAAACAATTGCTTTTCGTGGCTCAGGTGAAAGTGAAGCCTGTTACTGCAGATGTTCATCCCGACCTTCCCCAGGCAACCGGCTTACTGATCGATGATTTGATGTATAAGCATTGGGATGAATGGGTGACAACCGTTCCGCAGCCCTTTATTGCCGATTTCGATGGGAATAAAATCAGCAACGAGAAAAATATCATGGAAGGAGAGCCTTACGAAAGTCCGGTGAAACCTTTCGGAGGTGTCGAACAGCTTGCATGGACTCCTGATGGTGCCTATGTGGCCTATTGTTCCCGCAAAAAAACGGGGATGGCATATTCTGTTTCCACCAATACCGATATTTACTTCTATCATGTGGCAAGTGGAGAAACAACCAATGTAACCAAGGGTATGATGGGTTACGATATGAATCCGACCTTCTCTCCTGACGGGAAATGGATGGCCTGGGAAAGTCAGGAGCGCGATGGATATGAATCGGACAAGCACAGGTTGTTTGTGATGAATATGGAAACGCGTGAAATGAGAGATATTACTGCCGCTTTCGATCAAAATGCAGAAGCACTTGCGTGGTCGGCCGACAGCAAATCAATTTATTTCGTGAGCGTGTGGCATGCTGTTTCTCAGATTTACAGAGCCGATGTTGAGATCGGAACGATTGAGCAGCTAACCGAAGGGATGCATGATTATAAATCGGTTTATCCTGCGGGAGACAAGCTGATTGCGGTTAAGTGTTCCATGAGCAAACCGCACGAGATTTATGCTGTTAATCCAGCTACAGGTGAAGCTTCAGAATTATCATTCGAGAATAAACATATCCTGGATAAGCTGGAGATGGGCAGGGTTGAAGAGCGTTGGGTAACGACGACCGACAATAAACAAATGCTCGTTTGGGTAATTTATCCTCCGAAGTTTGATGCAAGCAAAAAATATCCTGCAATATTATATTGTCAGGGTGGCCCACAGTCGCCGGTAAGTCAGTTTTGGTCGTATCGATGGAATATGCAGACTTTTGCTGCCAACGATTATATCATCGTGGCCCCCAATCGTCGCGGCTTGCCGGGCTTCGGAAATGAATGGCTGGAGCAAATCAGTGGCGATTATGGTGGCCAGAATATGAAGGATTACCTGTCGGCCATCGATGCACTGGCAGCCGAGCCATTTGTTGACGAAACCCGCCTTGGTGCTGCAGGTGCAAGTTACGGAGGATTTTCGGTGTTCTGGCTTGCCGGAAATCACAATAAGCGTTTCAAGGCTTTTATTGCTCATGCCGGACTCTTCAACCTGGAAATGCAATACCTTGAAACGGAGGAAATGTGGTTTGCAAACTGGGACATGGGTGGTCCGTATTGGGATAAAACCAATGCAGTAGCGCAACGTACTTATGCAAGCTCACCACATCTTTTCGTAGATCGCTGGGATACCCCGATTCTGATTACCCATGGTGAAAAGGATTTCAGAATTCTTGCATCGCAAAGTATGGCTGCGTTCAATGCTGCCGTGCTGCGTGGAGTGCCTGCTCAACTACTCATCTATCCTGACGAGAATCACTGGATTCTTCGTCCGCAGAACGGCGTATTGTGGCAACGAACTTTCGCTTCGTGGCTCGATCGCTGGCTGAAAGAGTAGTTTTTTCATTTTAATTGTTTTACAAAGCAACCTTTTCTGCAACAAATTCATCTTGCTGGTAAATGTCACACAACCGGACGGAAAACGAAGGTAAAACTATAGCTGCAGCAATCAGGGGGGAGGCATGGGCACAGAAAACAATCTATGACCAACATGCGCCAACCATGATGAGCATTTGCTACCGGTATGTGAACGATATTGAAACAGCAAAGGATTTGTTGCAGGACGGGTTTGTGCGTGTATTCAACAAGCTGAATACCTATGCGGGAACCGGTTCTTTCGAAGGATGGCTCCGAAGGGTTTTTGTGACTACCTGCCTGGAGTTCCTGCGACAAAAAAACGCGCTGAGAATGAGTTCTTCGATCGATGATGTGATACATCCTGTGGTTGATACTGCTTCAGATGTCATTTCAAATATATCGGCAGATGAACTCATGGCTATGATTGGGAGTTTGGCCGAAGGTTACCGCACCGTTTTTAACCTTTACGTGATTGAAGGTTATGCGCATGCCGAAATAGCAGCAATGCTCGGAATCAGCGAAGTAACATCCAGGTCGCAATTTATGAGGGCGCGCAAGCTGCTTCAGGAAATGATTATAGATGCATATGGAAAGCAATAACTACAACCCGCAACACGACCCCTTACTCAACGAGTTCAGGGAGAAGCTTGGTCGGCATTCAATGCCGGTTGGCCCCGCTGTGTGGGAGGGTTTGCAGTCGAAACTTCCTGTCAGAAAAAGAGCAATCCCGCTTTGGTTGATTGTTTCAACCAGTGTTGCAGCGGCTGTAGCTTTATTGTTTACCGTAGGCACTTTTTTCTTCCTGCTGAATGAAACTCTTGCAGATGAATCATTAATTGTAATGGTAGAAGAGTCTGAGGAGCAAGATTCGTCTCAAATTGATGTCCTGATTCCTGAAAATGAAGAGCTAATTCATGTGGAGCCTATATTTGCTGCTAATCATAAGATTTCCGGGGGTAAAGCATCTTCGTCAATCCTTATGTCGGACGAGGTAGTTCTGTCAGAAGTTCTCATTGCCAAATCAGAAAATGAGGAAGATGTTAAAAGTGATGAAGATGTAAATCAGATGCTTGCAGAAAAGGAGTTCGCAACTGCATCCGCAAGGTCAGCGGCTTCAGAAATAACCACTTTAATGCAGGCTTCCGAAGACTGGACCAAAGATTTGCTTGAAAAGAAAGACCGTAATATACAGGTTGCAGCAGGCGTAGGATCAGGTGTTGCCGGTACTTCCGGATTTTCCAGGGGCTTGCTATATGATGCAGGTGCCATGAGCGAAAGGTTCGAGTCGCTTGATAGTCGTAGTAATGCCAGTTTGTTAGCTCCTGCCGATTTTTCAAGCAGAAATTATTTGCCCCCGCTTACCGTTGGATTTTATGTGCGATGGCCATTGAATGAGAAAGTATCATTTGAGACCGGAATACAGTATTCCTATTTGCTTACACGCATGTTCTCAACCGGCTGGACCAACGCCAGCGCGCAGCTTCACCTGCATTATATTGGCGTGCCGCTGAATCTTGTGTATAGTCTTCATCGACAAGGCAAATGGGATGTTTACCTTTCAGGTGGTGCTGCATTCGATAAAGGCGTTTGGTCGGATTACCGCCAACAGCAAACCTGGGGTAGTGCAACAGTTAATACCAACGCTACAGCAAAAATTCAGGGTTATCAGCCTTCATTGAACGCCTCGTTGGGCATCGGCTATCGTTTTAGCGATGAAATGTCGCTATACATTGATCCGCGTTTGTCGTATTATTTCCCGAACGATCAGCCCTTCAGCATTCGTACCGAAATGCCATTGCTGATAGGAATAAACGCCGGTTTAAGAATGAATTTGTAGAACAATTTTAAATCAATAGTTATGAAAAAAATGCTTTTTGCTGTCGTTGCGCTTTTGATGGTCGCATTGACATCCTGTGAGGAGAAAATCACTGAAATGGTAACCTACAGAATCAACGAGCCGATATTTATGGCCAAAGAAGATTTCCGTAATTCTGTGAAGGTTAGTGCTGTGCCACAGCAAATTACCGGATATGGTAAGATAAGCTATTATCAGGGTTATTTGTTTATGTCGGAACCCGGAAAGGGAATACACATCATCGATAATCAGGATCCCCAAAACCCACAGCCCGTTGGTTATATTGAGTTGCTGGGCAGTGCCGATTTATCTGTGCGCAACGGAATTTTATATGCCGATTCGTATGTTGATTTGGTATGGTTCGATATTACTAATCCTGCACAGCCCGAATACAAAGGCCGATTGGAGGATGTTTTTCCGGATGCACTTCCCCTGATACCAAATGCTATGGGAATCGACTGGGATATGTGTTATGGAGAAGGGAAACAGGAAGGTGTTATCGTCGACTGGTTAGAAGTAGAGCGTACAGTTCCTGTTGAGAAATACAGAAACTCCTGGTTCTCGGGAGGATGGCTTTTCAGAAATGGATTGATGCTGGAAAGCAACTTCGATGGAGCTTTGGGTGGCGGAGGAAACAGCATCAATGGTTCTATGTCGCGTTTTACCATCTATCAGGATTATTTATATGCGGTAATCAACAACCAATTGGCAATATTTGACCTGTCGAAATCCGAACCTGAAAAGGCGGTCGAAAATATTTATGTCGGATGGAATGTAGAAACCATTTTCAGTTACCAGGATCATATGTATATGGGAACGCCCACAGGAATGCTTATTTATTCAGTGGAGAAGCCACTCAGACCGGAGTTTCGCTCTTCAATTCAGCATGTTTTTGGATGCGACCCGGTTGTGGTTGAGGGAGATATCGCTTATGTAACTATCCATTCAGGTGATAATTGCGGCCAGAATAGCAATGAGCTGATAATCATCGATGTTAAGGACAAATGGCGTCCGCGGCAAATCGTATCTTATGCCATGACTAAACCTAAAGGACTCGGAATCGATAATAAAGTCTTGTTTGTGTGTGACGACGGTCTAAGGATTTTCAAAGCAGATAATCCGCAAACCATCATGGCCAACGAGTTGGCACACTACAAAGGATTAAAAGGTTACGATGTAATTCCATTTAACAATGTCCTGATGATGATTGCTGAGGATGGTATTTATCAATATGATTATACCGATATAAGCAATATTAAGCAAATCAGCTACTTAAAAGTGGGCGAATGATATATTAAGCATATTGAGAATAAATCATTACAAACTGAGATAAAATTCCTATTTGTCTCAGTTTTTTTGTACTTTTGCACCGAAATTTCAACTTGGCGGGAATGAAGCAAATACAAATTATCAACGGCCCGAATCTGAATCTCTTAGGAACCAGAGAACCTGACGTTTACGGTAGTAAGACTTTTATTGCATACCTTGAGGAACTCAGACAACAATACCCTCACTATAATATCGAATATTATCAATCGAACGTTGAAGGAGAGATTGTTGATAAATTGCAGGAGACAGGTTTCACTGCCGATGTCATCATTTTAAATGCCGGTGCATACACGCACACTTCCATTGCAATTGCCGACGCTATTCGTTCGATTACAACACCGGTGATCGAAGTGCATATATCCAATGTTTTTAAACGCGAAAGCTTCAGACATCATTCTTATCTTTCGCCTGTGTGTAAAGGTTGTATTGTTGGGTTTGGGCTTGACTCTTACCGACTTGCTATTGAATCAATCATTTAAATATATTTCAAATTATGTCGAAATCGACCAAAATCGTTGCTACCATCAGTGACAAAAACTGTGAGGTGGACTTTATCCGCCAGCTTTATATCGAAGGAATGAATGTGGTAAGAATGAACTCAGCGCATCTTAATCGCGAAGGTTTTACCAAAATTATCAATAATGTTCGTGCAGTTAGTCCTCATATTGCTATTCTTATGGACACTAAAGGACCGGAGGTGCGTACAACCATTGCAGAAAATGATGCTGTTGAAATTAATACCGGTGACATAATCAAAGTTAAAGGTGACCCCGATGCAATCACAAGCAAATGTTGTGTTCACGTAAATTATCCTTTTTTTGTGCGTGACCTTAAGGTAGGTGATGATATTCTTTTTGATGATGGTGAAATAGATTTGAAGGTTGAAGCAAAAGAAGAAGATTATTTGTTGTGTAAAGCATTGAATGATGGAGTGCTTGGAAGTCGTAAGAGTGTAAATGTGCCCGGAGTAAGAATCAATTTACCCTCATTGTCAGTACGTGATCGTGAGAATATTCTTCTTGCAATTGAAATGAACCTGGATTTTATCGCGCATTCTTTCGTAAGAAACAAACAAGATTTAATGGATATCCAGGAAATCCTTGATGCTCACAACAGTCCTATCAAGATTATTTCAAAAATTGAGAATCAGGAAGGTGTTGATAATATCAATGAGATTTTGGAGCATACCTACGGTATTATGATTGCACGTGGCGATCTTGGTATCGAAGTAGCTCAGGAGAAAATCCCGGGTATTCAACGTCGCCTCATTCGTAAATGTGTTCAGGAAAGAAAGCCGGTTATTGTTGCTACCCAAATGCTTCACTCGATGATTAAAAATCCTCGTCCAACCCGCGCCGAAGTTACAGATATCGCCAATGCTATTTATTATCGTACTGATGCTTTGATGCTCAGTGGTGAGACTGCATACGGTAAATATCCGGTTGAAGCTGTGAGAACCATGGCATCAATTGCACGTGAAGCTGAGAAAACAAAAATGTCTGAAAATGATATTCCAATCGATATCAGTACCAATGACCTGACATCCTTCTTGTCGAACGCAGCAGTGGAAAGCAACTCCAAACTGCAAACCAAGGCTATTATCACAGATACTTACAGCGGCAAAACAGCTCGATACCTTGCTGCCTACAGAGGAAAAAGCCCGGTGCTCGCAATTTGTTATCACGAACGTTCCACCCGTGAACTGGCACTTTCATACGGAGTATTCCCGATTTATCAGAAAAGTGATGGTAATACCCAGCAATACTTCCTTCATGCTCTGCAGCATCTTTTGAAAATGGGCTGGATCGAACGCGAAGATATGGTGTGTTACCTCAGCGGTAGCTTCGGTGAAGGCTTTGGAACTACTTTCCTTGAAGTGAATGAGGTGAGCAAAATTCTTGAATCAAGAGGTAAATACTTACTCCCGAACTTCGACTAATCGGGATTGATTGATTATTGAGCTGTCTTAAAATCTCGTCAGACATAGTGTGCTGATAACGAGATTTTAAGACAGCTTCTTTTATGTTAACTGAAATTAATGATTAGGTTTTAAACTTTTATCCCGCGGATTTGTCTATAATGCCAGTAAGGTAAAAAACATAACAATATTAAATGAAAAGACTGACACTAACTGCATTACTTATATTATGCATGATACCCGTGTTTGCATTGCAAACTATCAGAGGAAAAATTGTTGATGGAACTTCCAATAAACCGCTCGATTTTGTCAATGTAACATTGATCAGATCTGGCTCAGATGTTCCCGCAACAGGAGTAACAACCGATGATAAAGGCGATTTCGTACTTCCCAGAGTTCCCAATGGCAGATATACGTTGAGGGTTACTTTTGTGGGCTACAACCAAATTGATATTCCGTTGAATGTTAGCGACCGCGAGCTGAATATGGGAATGATTAAGCTTTTCGAAAACACCAAAGTGCTTAGCGAAGTGGAAGTTGTGGGACAAGGAACCCAAATGCGTTTCGAAATTGACAAGAGGGTATTCTCGGTTGATCAGAATATTGCTGCCGCAGGAGGTACCGCGACAGATGTGTTGCAAAACATTCCTTCGGTGGATGTTGACAGTGAAGGTAATATATCATTACGAAACAATTCAAGTGTAGAAGTCTGGATCAATGGCAAGCCATCAGGATTAACTGCCGATAACAGAGCGCAGATTCTGCAACAAATGCCTGCCGAAAGTATCGAGTCAATCGAAATTATGACCAATCCTTCTGCCCGTTTCAATCCTGAAGGTACTTCCGGAATCATTAACCTGGTGCTGAAGAAAAATCGCCGTGCAGGGTATTTTGGAAGTGTATCAGCAGGAACAATGTGGGTGAAGGATGCTACACCGGGCGGACAAGCAGGTCTGAATTTTAATTATAACAAAGGTCCGATCGATGCATACCTGAATGTTGGACTACGGGCTATGAGGTTTGCCGGTGGTGGCTCAACCGATCGTTATTTCCTGAATGGTGTTGATACTTTGTCAGTATTGATGCAGAATTCCACCTCAAGGAATGGCTATCAGGGGGTATTTCTCAGAGGTGGACTGGATTATCGGTTGAGCGAGACTCATACCCTCGGATTATCTGGTTTCGGAATGGCCGGTAGCGGAGCAGGAACAAATACCAATAATTATAAGTTGACCAATTTTGCAACAGGCAATGTCATACGTGATTATTATCGCCTGGCCGAAGGAACCGGTACCCGTCCGAGTATGAATGTAACTATGGACCACAGATGGCAAATAGATAAACTGGGATCGAATATGATGTCGAGTCTGACCTACTCAAGTCACCGCAGGGGACAAGATCAAAATTATTTGCAAATGGACAGATTCTCGAACGATTCAAGCTATATGAATCAGTTAACGGGAGGACAAAACTCTGAGTGGCAATTGAAAGTTGATTATACGAAAATGTGGTCAGCAACCAGCAAACTGGAAGCAGGTTGGCAGAGTAGAATTCAGGAGCGTTTCAGTCCGAATTCAGCAACGAATCTCATTACTGGGTTAGAGTTGCCGGCATACTTCAATGAATTTAAGTACAATGAGCAAATACACTCCGCTTACACAACATACGGAACACGTTTCAACGATAATTTTAGTGTTCAGGCTGGTTTGCGTGCTGAGTATTTCTGGCGACAACCTGAGAATGTAATCAAAGATGAGCAAGGTGTGAGGAGCACTCAAACCCTTGACGCAAGAGCAGACCTGGAGCTTTTTCCAAGTGTTTTTCTTTCGTATTCATTGCCTGAAAAAAACGAACTGCAGTTGAATGTAAGTCGCAGGGTTAACCGTCCGCGTGGCAGACAAATTAATCCATTCCGCGACTTCTCCGATTCAACCAATATCTCTTATGGTAATTTTGATTTGCTTCCTGAATACACTACTGTGATGGAGTTCAATTATTTGAAGTTATGGGATAATCATTCAATGTCTTCAACTCTTTTTCATCGTTTCACCGATAATGTAATTCAGGGCGTTAGTTATCTGAATGGCAATACAATGGAAAATACCTTCATGAATGTTACTCAGTCGCAAAATACAGGTTTCGAATTTGTTCTGAGAAATAACTTTTTCAAAATTCTGAATCTGACTTCTTCGTTGAACCTCTTTTATCAGCAGTTGGAAGGAGCAACCTACGAAAACCCCTACAATCCGGGTCAGTTTACAACGATTCCTGATCAGCAAAACTTCACCTGGAACGCGAGGGTGATGGGTAATCTGATTCTAAGTCGTACTACATTTGCCCAAATTACTGGTAATTATTCTGCACCACGGTTAATTGCACAGGGACGTGAATCATCGACATATTCTATCGACCTTGGTTTACGTCAAACATTTCTCGATAGAAACCTGAGTGTTAATCTGATGGTTCGTGACCTCCTGAATACCCGTCGCAGAAGCACTGTTACCTGGGGTGACGGATTCTACCAAAGAAGCGAAAGCTATTTCAGTCAACGGATGGTCGGTGTTACCGCTACATATAATTTTGGAAACATGCAGCCACGTCGCAACCAAAGACAACGCGAAAATGGTGGTGGCGATTTAGAAATGAGATTCGACGAATAGAAACATTACAACCTTCTGCGAAACTCACCACAAATGATGGCTGTTGCAATGGCCACATTCAGCGACTCGGAAGTTTGAACGCCTTCAGGAAAGCAGGGAATCAGTATTTTACCGGTTACCTGCTTTGCTGTTTCAGGTGAAATGCCATTGCCTTCGTTTCCCATGACGATTATTCCATGCTCGCTGAGCTCTTTTTTGTAAATATTTTCTCCATCGAGCATAGCGCCATAAACCGGTATATCTTTTAATTCTGAAAGAAAAACAGCTAAATCGAGATAATGCAGATTTACCCGCGCCAATGCTCCCATGCACGATTGAACTACCTTAGGATTATAATGATCTGCAGTTTTGAGCGAGCAGAATATATCCCTGATACCAAACCAATCGGCTATCCTGATAATTGTTCCCAAATTACCCGGATCCTGGATATCGTCGAGAGCAAGGTATAATTTCTTTTCAATTTGTTCGGGAAATACCTGCTGCTTCATACGAAAAACTCCCATCATGCCCTGAGGCTCTTGTTGCAGACTGACTTTCGCGAAGTTTTTTTCATCCGTTATAATTGTTTCGCAGGCATCAAACAGGTGTTCGCTGTTTTTCCATTTTTCAGTGATAATCAGTCTTTCACATTGAAAGCCGGAAGATAAATCGGTTACCAATCGACTTCCCTCTGCCACAAATAGCTGATGTTCATCACGGTATTTCTTTAAACGAAGCGATCGAATGAGTTTGATTTTATTGATTGAAAGCATGTGAGTTTTGTTTTCTGCTGCAAAGCTAATAAAAAGCAGCAGATTAATCATCCGAATATATTTGGGAATCAAAGCATCAAAACTATTTTTTTTTGTAAGTTTGCACTACTTTTTAATTGCGAAAAGTTTATACACTACAATTATCAGAATTCTTCAGTTCTATGCAACGATACAATTACAGTAAATGGCTCAATGCAGCGGTGATTATCATTCCGTTGATTTTGCTGTTTTCATGTTCTCCTACCCGCTATGTGCCTGAAGGATCTTACCTGTTGGATGGTTTTGAAGTGAAAACTGATGCAAGAGAAATCAGAAAAAGGCATTTGAATGAGTATGTGCGACAAAGCAGTAATTCTTATGTCTTCGGACTTTTCAGGATGCAGCTCGGAATATATAATCTTGCAGGACCAGATACTACCCGCTGGTACAATAGAATCCCGCGACGCATAGGACAGGCACCTGTAATTCTGGATACCTTACTTACTGAAATATCTGCTAATCAATTAAGAAGCTATCATATTAACCGTGGATACTATGATGCCAGGGTGAATACGAATATCGAAACCAGAGGCCAAAGAGCCAGGGTTACTTATGAGATAGAATCAGGTGTGCCATATCGTATTCAGGATTATCAGGTGGATGTACCTTATGATGGTTTGCGAAGTGTTGCCGATGATACCCTAAGAACGCTGATACGCCAGGGTTCGCTGTTCGATGTTTATCTGCTCAATGAGGAGCGTGATCGTGTTGCTCAACGTATGAGGAGGTTAGGGTACTTCAATTTCAATAAAGACATGTTGGCTTATCGGGCTGACAGTGCAGATCATCAGGTCAATGTAGCACTTGAGTTGCGTGAATTCCTGATGGCAAGAAGGGATACACTTCCATTTACGATATTCAGGCGTTTTCATGTTCGGAATATCGTTTACACACTGATCCCCTCTGTATCTGCAACATCCGGCGGACAATCAAATCCTGTTGACACATTAAGTTTCGGCGCATTTCATCTAATAAGTCAGCCTGAATCATTCATAACTCTGAATGCTTTACGCTCGGGAACCTTTATCATGCCCGGAAGTATGTATTCTGATGCTGATGTGGAACGTACTTATGCTTCACTCAACGGTATGCCGCCGGTTAAATATACCCACATCACTTTTGTGCAGGCCCCGGGCGATTCGCTCGATTGTCATATTACTGTTGCTGAAGCCAAATCATTGTCACTATCTTCCAAGGCTGAACTGACATTTACGGAAGGATATTGGGGAGGTGCGATAAATCTGGGACTTGTAAACAGGAATCTTTTCAGGCAGGCTGAGTCTTTGTCGTTTTCCGGTAGGCTGGCACTCGAAAGGCAGGATGATGTGATTGCTCAGGAATGGGGTGCGCAGGCTGCAATCAGGGTCCCACGCGTTATTATTCCATTTGCCCCGGATCCGTATAGCAACAGATTTTTTGGGAATACTGAGTTTAGAAGCACCTTCAATTATCAGTATCGACCGCAGGAGTTTTCAGCAACCAATGTCGGTGGTGGTATCAAATACACATGGAACAGGGGAAGAAGAATCCATAATTTTGACATGCTCGATTTGAGTTACGTTTATTTCCCATGGATTTCACAACAGTTTCGTGATAACTTCCTGAATACGGGTCTGTATAATCGCTATAATTATGAAGACTATCTGATTATGCGTATTAACTACAGTAGTTCATATACCAGTTTTAACGTAAATCGTCCGCTGCGAAACTTCTATACTTACCGGTATGGTCTCGAATCGGCCGGGAATGTATTATACGGATTGAATAATCTGTTAGATTCTCCAACGGGGAATGATGGGTTTTACAGACTTTTCAACATTCGCTATTCGCAATTTGTCAGGGCTGAAATCAATTCATCCTATCACCAGATTCTGGATCAGAATAACCGTTTGGTTTACCATGTCGGAGTTGGTGTCGGTGTACCCTATGGCAATGCTGAAATCATTCCTTTTGAAAGACGTTTTTACAGTGGAGGAGCTAACAGCGTTCGCGGATGGAGTGAGAGTACATTGGGGCCGGGTACATATCAACGCATAAGCAGCCGTCGTCGTGATTATAACCAAATGGGAGATATCAAACTTGACCTCAATTTCGAGTTTCGTACGAAAATGTTTTGGGTAATTGAAGGGGCATTATTTGCTGATGCAGGAAATATTTGGACCATACGCGACTACGATAATCAGCCGGGTGGAGCCTTCAGTATCGATACCTTTTGGAAACAGATTGCACTCGCTTATGGGGTAGGCTTCCGTTTTGATTTTAATTTTGTGCTCTTCCGACTTGATTTGGGGATGAAGCTCTATGACCCCGGGGTAAGGCAAGGCAGTTGGAACCTGCTTCCCAACACCCGTGAAATGGCACTGCACTTAGCCATTGGATATCCATTCTGATACATTTATTTCAACAATCTGAAAGTCAGCCTGTGGTAGGGTGTTGTGCCGTATAATTTTATGGCATCACGATGTTTTTGGGTAGGATAGGCCTTGTTGCTGGCCCAGTCGTATTGCGGAAACTCATTATGCAAACGCATCATCAGCTCGTCGCGGTGCGTTTTTGCTAAAACCGACGCCGCAGCAATCGACAAATATTGGCTGTCGCCCTTCACAATGGTTTGATGCGGAATATCAGGATAGGGTTTAAACCGATTTCCGTCGATTATTAAGAAAGCCGGTTTAACTTTGAGCTGACTAACCGCTTTATGCATGGCTAATATTGAAGCATTCAAAATATTGATTTCGTCAATCTCAGGAGCCTCAACAGTCGCCACTGCCCACGCAATTGCTTTTTTCTCGATGATGACCCTCAAACTTTCCCGTTGTTTTTCAGTAAGCTGTTTGGAGTCGTTTAGCAAAGGGTGCTCAAACTCCTGTGGCAGAATAACCGCTGCAGCAACTACCGGTCCGGCCAGACAACCTCTTCCTGCCTCATCACACCCACATTCAGGGAAAAGTCCTGAGAAGTCAGACTTTAGCATGATAATTCTTGTTTTTACTCTTTGGTTCTTTGTCTGTAAATTCTTTCCAAAGCGATGGGCCAAAGTTCTTGGTTGGCTCATACAACAGAGAATCCTCTTTGAGAGCCGGATCGATAAAGCTGATTTCTTTTTCGAAGGCTTCAGCAAAGGACAGAATGATGCTAATAATTAAGGCGATTTTTAAAGCACCGAAAACAGCGCCCGTAACTGCATTAATTATTCCGAGCGATAAAATCTTTAGCATTTTATGGATGATTTTCCCAAGTATAGTAAGTGTGATGGCAACTGCAATAAAGATTACAATAAACGCCAACGGCTGAGAAACTGATGCGTTGATATTGAATACTGAACTTAGAATATCAGCCACCACTCCTGATAAAAACCTGGAAAGAAATATTCCAAGCACAACTACGGCGATAGAAATCAGTTCCTTAATTAGTCCGCGAAACAAACCAAGCACAAAGCCTCCTGCAATGGGGATTAATATGTATAGATCCAGGGCATTCATTGATGTGCAAAGATATAAAAATGAATTATTTATCGATATAAAAAGTTCTTGACAATTGGTTTTTTGTTGTGGCGCGTATTTTGAAAAGTCAAGGTCGGAACGTTCACCAGGATAAAAAGTATTGTTCAACTATATAAAACCCAAGTCATGAAAAAACTATATGCAAGCCTGTTAGTGATGCTTA
>CAYMDE010000038.1:0-2303 GCA_964389115.1 uncultured Paludibacter sp.
AACCTGTATAGCCACATTTTTTAATTTGGTCCTCAATATGCTTACCCTCAATAAAATCTTCCATTGTAGAAATGCTCTTTATTATATCGGCATACGACAACCAAGCATCTTTATATTCAGGATAATTTCTGACAAAGTCGTTTTTTTTATTATTTGAAGTTTCGTCAGAGTCAGCAACAATTACAAATTTCTTGTTTGCAAGAATCAATAATTGAACTAATGTTTCGACTCCAGATATTCCTCCTAAATATACTTTCCCATACTTTCCAAAATCTTTATTATTTTTCGTAAAACCACAATATACATTGAATAGTTCTTTATCAAGCCATCCTTCAAATATAATATTCTTTGGTTGCAAGCATTCGAAAATGCTTGACCCTATAGCCCTTCTTAATAATTCATCATTACTAAATGGTGCATTTCCTGTTTCCTTTTTTAGCTTTGTTATATCATCTTCTTTTTCAACAATTATATGTCTTTCCAAACATGTAGAATCAATCATATATTGTGAATGTGTTGAATAAATAATTTTTGACTTTTTACCAATTACTAGCAATTCATCACGTAAGTATTGTGCACTCGTTGGATATAAACTTTGGTCGGGTTCATCAATTAAAATAATATCATTCTCCCTTATTTTGTTTACTCTTGCTTGAGTTGAGAGCATTAAGAGAATGCTTATAAATTTTTTGAAACCATCACTTCTATCTTCAAATGAATACTTTGCTTTATTAACAACTTTAATTAGGATTTCACTCCCATTAGGTTGTAACTGAATAGATGTATCTTTGAAATCTTTCCATATTTTCCGAAAGATAGTTGTTACTGTTTTTGAGATTTGTTCTAATAAGTTAGCATAATCACCATCTTGCGACATTGCATCTTCAAACTCTTGTTTTATGTTTTCTCTATTGCATAACGCAAAGATATTTTCAAGTGCTTTACAACTTGATGGCTTACTAATAAAACTGCTAATTGCAATACTATTAGGCATTAAATAACTATCGCTATATTGCCAATAATGACAATGATAGGGTTTTTCAGAATATATATTTTTGATGAGATCAAAAATCTCTTTTGATAGATTGAGCTCTATTTTTCCTGTAGCATCTGTTGTAATTGAATTGCCTGTTAGGTAAAGCTTGTTAGTTAAATCAAAATCATCTTTTTCGTATTCCCAATAGGCAAAATGCTGTGAAGAGCCTTCTTTTATATCTAACTGAATAATAAATTCTTTAAATATTGTTTTGATGTAATCCTCTATTTTTTTATTGTTTAGGAAAGCAATATTCTCAGTATTTGTGTATTTAGCACTAAATCTTTTTTCGACCTCAATTATATCTTTATCTGAGAGTTTGAAAATACCCCTAACAAAATATTCGTCAATTCTTTCATTGTCAATTTTCTTGCGTTTATCTTTATTTGAAATTGGATACTTCCCAAAGATTGCAGCAATAGCTTTTAATATATTGCTTTTCCCTGCTTCATTCTTTCCAAGTAGAATTAAACAATTATGATCAAATCTAATTGTTGCATCTTTGATTGACCTAAAGTTTTGAATTTGTATTCTGTTGATTTCCATAAGATATGTATTTTAGTTTTCTACTGTCGCTAATTTCGACAAAAGCAATTCTTTCAGTTCCGTTAGCTTTTGGTTTTCTTTAGTTTTCAGTAAAATATAATCATAAATTTTTGATACTCTATTGTCAAACTGTTTCTGTAACACAATTGGTGGTTCAATCACAAATTGTGCATCAAAATCTTTTGTTACCAATGCTCCGAATACAGCCCCAACAGCCTCAGTTTTTAATTTGCTCATGGTTTCTCTGCTAAGTTGATGAATAAAGAACTGATATTTACCTGTTAAGGCATAACAACTTTGATTCATTGCCATTTCACATCCAGCAATTGAAATTGCTCCAACTGTGCCTCTTGCCGTAACAAAAACAGTATTCTTTGGATAAAGCTTAGTACTACTATTTTTCAATCCAGCGTCTGTAATCGTCTTTTCAGTTTGAATCGCATAATATCCAGAGGAAACATCTGCCGGAGTAAAGAATGGCATTTTACCATTCCAAAAAGATCCATTATTTGTGTCTGGAGTTCCACCACCACTTAATTTAACAACTTCAGTAAAACTCTTTTCCCTCCACCCCTCCGGCAAATTTTCCAAATCAACCCCCTCCACAAACCACTCCCTATACACCGCCTGTGCCGTTTCTTCCAGTTTTTGTATCAGTTGTTGGTTGAGGGCTATGCGGTTTTGGATCGTGTTGTATTCTTTTACGATTTCGCGTTGTTTG
>CAYMDE010000038.1:2403-24866 GCA_964389115.1 uncultured Paludibacter sp.
CTTTAGATAATTTGGTTCGGGTTGCAACCATATTAGAGGTGTCAACCTTTGGGTTTGAACTTGCAACCTTTTCCTTCAATTTATAAGTAGTCCATCTACCATTATTATCTGATTCAAGATAATCATTGGCACAAAGCTTTTTGAGTAATGTCGTGATGTCAGCACTATGCATGTTCAACACATATTGCAAGCGTTGATTGGAGATTGATCCCTCGATTTGACAAAAAGAAAGAGCTGTTAGTTCATCAGCAGTCAGGTTGCTTACATCATCATAAATGGCATTTAATTCATTTAACACAGCATCGGGTATAACGCTAAACATGGGCAAAGTGAGCTTCACCCTATCCGGTTGATTTTCAATTTCGAGAAACGGTCTCCGCCAGTGCGATTCTTGCCACCCGGTCATGATTTTATCTACACCACTTCCGGCTTTTTCGGCACGACCAATGAGCATAAACATTTGCTGCAAAGCAGGATTTCGGCATTCGCTTATGCCGCCTGCATAGTATTGGTGTATAGAAACCAAAAGCGCTCCGGGGTTCGAAAAAACGAACTTTTCTGTGTCTAATTGGAAAGGTTTGGGAAGCGTAGAAGCTACTAATAATGAATATATCGATAATTCATCGTCCAGTTCAAAAAGGTTGAGTTGTTTGTCTGTCATTATATGTCTAATTTATATCCAAGTTCTTTAAAAACCTCCAGTAAGTCATTCTTGCTTTGAGCTTCGGCTTTCAGCAGTTCGGCAAATTCGTTTTGCAGATTTTTCATTTTCTCGTCAAAATCAATATTCTCGTCCCGGTTAACAAACTCAATATATTTGCTCGGTACGAGTGAGAAATCTTTTTTGGCTACTTCATCAAACGAAGCGGAATAACAGAATTCGGGGATGTTTTCGTAGGGTAACCACAATGGATTACCCTTACATTGCCATTGGTGGTAAGTACTGACAACCTTTTTTATATCGTCATCAGAAAATTGAGTGTACTTCTTTTCAAACGGCTCACCCATCTGTCGCAGGTCCATAAACAGGATTTCTTTTTCTCTGTCACGATAATTGCGTGTTGCATCACCGACCTGTTTGCTGTGTGCTTTCTTGTTTTTGTTGATTATCCAAAGGGTAACACTGATGTCGGTGGTGTAAAACAAATTGCGCGGCAGTACCAGAATAGCCTCCACCAAATTATTTTCAATTAGTTTTCGGCGAATTTTGTATTCATCGCCACCTCCACTCAAGGCACCGTTTGCCAAAATAAAACCTGCAACTCCATTGTCGCTCAGTTTACTTACCATATTCAAAATCCAACCGTAATTGGCATTGCTTTTAGGTGGCACATCATAACCCCGCCAGCGTGGGTCGTCAATCAGTTCATTCTCGGCCCGCCAGTCCTTTTGGTTAAAAGGTGGATTAGCCATGATAAAGTCGGCTTTCAGGTCTTTATGCTGATCATCGAGAAAAGTATTGGCTGCTTTTTCTCCAAGATTTCCACTAATTCCTCTGATGGCCAGATTCATCTTGGCCAGTTTATAGGTGGTGTTGGTATATTCCTGTCCGTAAATCGAAACTTCTTTTTTATTTCCGTGGTGTGCTTCAATAAATTTGATAGATTGCACAAACATACCTCCCGAACCGCAAGCAGGGTCATAAATGATGCCCTTGTAAGGTTCAATCATTTCGGCAATCAGGTTGACAATACTTTTAGGCGTGTAGAATTCACCTTTGCCTTTTCCTTCAGCCAAGGCAAATTTTGATAAGAAGTATTCGTACACTTTACCAACTACATCCTGTTTTGGGTCTTTGGTGGTGTCGATATCGTTGATGGTATCGAGCAGTGAAGCTAATTTGGTAACATCCAGTCCCAAGCGTGAAAAATAATTGTCCGGCAATGCGCCTTTCAGGGCTTTGTTGTTTTTCTCGATGGTATGCAAGGCAGTGTCAATGAGTAGGGCTATGTCGTTTTGCTTCGATTTCTTGATAAGGTAACTCCAGCGACTGGATTCTTCCAAAAAGAATACATTGCTCATGTTGTAGAAATCGGGCATTTCAATATACTTGTCTTTGCCTTCGGCAATGAGTTTGGCTCTGTGTTCTTCAAATTTATCGCTTGCAAATTTTAAGAAAATCAGTCCTAATACTACGTGTTTGTATTCAGCGGGTTCAACGCTTCCTCTCAATTTATTCGCTGCATCCCAAAGGGTTACTTCTATCGCTTTTTCTTTTATTTCTTTTTTTTGTTTTGCCATCGTGTTGTATGAAAATTGAGCCTTAAATGTATGATAGGTTATGTATTATGGTTGTATTGTGTTTTTATTGCCAAATGAGTCAGGAAATCCCCCCATCCCCATCTCAAAAAAATCCCCCGTAAAAGTAAACACATTATTTAACATAAGCAACTGCCACTATATATTCATTGATGCTGTAGTGTTGTACTTTCCTCCCCCGAAATTCATCACAAAACAATTTGCTATCTTTGCACTCCTGAATAAACTTTTTGCTTTTAATTTGTTGTTGAAAGTTAGATGCCCGGGATGGCGGATGGCGGATGGGTGTCTCGCGGTGTGGGTATGAGTAGTTTTATGTGAATGTGAATCATGGGGTTAAATCTGAATAATTAAGAATATGAATAATATCAAAAAAGGTGATACGGTACGTTTCCTCAATGCTGTTGGGGGTGGGGTGGTAACCCGAATCGATGTGCAGAAGGGGATGGTGTATGTGGAGGATGAGGATGGTTTCGAGATTCCGGCGCTGATGCGTGAGTGCGTGGCGGTGCCGCGGGTGAATGAGAATACGAATTTCCCGCTGAAGGACTTTAGCCAGAAGCCGGCGGCCACAACTTCTACCACTGTTCAGTCTCCGGTGAGCGCCGCCCTACAGTCATCGCCGGTCGCAGAAGTTGTTGAGACCGACGAGGGCGACGATGCACGGATTATGCTGGCCTTTATCCCCGATGACCCTAAAAACCTGCAGACTTGCACAACGACATGCATGCTGATTAATGATAGTAATTACTTCCTGTTCTATAACCTTATTGTCAAACGCGATGATCGTTTTTTCCCGGTGGCAACGGGTTCGATGGAGCCGAATGTGCAGGAGGAACTGGCTGTGATCAAGAAGGATGAGCTCTACGATTGGGAAGAAATCAGGGTGCAGGTGATGGCTTACAAAAGAGGGAAGTCGTACGAGCCACAGCCGGCAATCGACTTGCAGTTGCATCTTTCGCCGCTGAAATTTTACAAATTGCATAGCTTTATCGAAAACGATTACCTGGATGAACCGGCGTGGATTATCGACCTTACCGGAGAGCTGAAAAAGCCCGTGATGCCGGAGATTAAGCCCGAAGAAATCAAGAAGGCCATGCTTCAGAAGGAATTGAAACCGGCAGGTGCCAAGCCTCATCGTTCCAAGGTGCAACTGAACCCGGATATACTCGAAGTGGATTTGCATATCCATGAGCTTACCGACAGCACCACGGGGATGAGCAATGCCGATATGCTGCAAATGCAGCTGGATAAGTTTCACGCGGTGATTGCGGAGAATATCAAAAAGAAAGGACAAAAAATCGTCTTTATCCACGGCAAGGGCGAAGGGGTGCTGCGTACAGAGATTCTGAAACTTCTCAAAACGAGGTATAAATCGTTCTATTTTCAGGATGCTTCTTTCAGGGAATATGGGTTTGGTGCAACTATGATTGTGATTCGATGAAAAAACTGCGCTTTGGGTTCAAATTGGCTTTTGTCGTTTTGCTGACTGCTTGCCTCACTGCATCTTGTACTGAAGAAGAGCAGGAGCCGCACGGACCGGTGTTTATCTCGCAGGTGTTCGATTATGTTTATGCGCCCGGACAACATGCTGCGATTGCCAATCCGACTGATGTGCAGTATTTTGTGGGTGACCCTGCCCTGCAGCCTTTGACGGGTAGCGGTGGTTGGTTGTACCTGGGTGGCTTCGGCGGATATGTGGTGGCGGGTTTTCCGCGTGATATTCCCAATGGTGAGGGTTTCGACCTCGAAGTGTTTGCCATGCCGGGTGCCGGTCCTGAGCCTGCCATCGTTTATGTGATGCAGGATGAAAATGGCAATGGCTTGCCCGATGATACCTGGTATGAACTGAAGGGAAGTCTGTTCGATGAAACAGATCGCAACTACGAACTTACATACTACAAGCCCGAAACGGCGGAGGCTAATGTGCGCTGGAGCGACAATCGTGGCCATGCAGGAGAGTTTGTCCCGGGCTTTGGTGCAGGCAATTCGGCAGCATGGTGGTGGAGCGCAACTGCTACTGATAGCATCACTTTCAGGGGAAGCCGACTGCCCGATGTGTATGAAAAAACCATGGTAAACGATGTTGAATACTGGTCGGTGCCGCAGGGTCGTCTGCTTTGGGGTTATGCCGAAAACAGGCATGGCAACGATTATGATCATGCCACGGGTGCGAACAGATTAGACATCAGCAACGCGGTGGATGAAGATGGCAACGCGGTGATGCTGACACACATTCGTTTCGTGAAAATTCAAACGGCAGTGTTCCAGCAAGCAGGTATGCTGAACGAGATTTCGGCAGAGATTCGTGGTGTGAGAGGTCGCTGATTAGACGAGCTCAAAATCGAGTTGCTTCTTGTCAAGATTGGCTTTAACAACACGCACTGTCAACTCATCGCCCAACTGATATTTCCGGCGGAAACGGCGACCTACCAAACAGTAGTTCTTCTCATCGAAAGTATAATAGTCGTCGTCGAGCGCCCTTATCGGGATCATTCCCTCACATTTGTTTTCAGTAAGCTCCACGTAGATACCCCATTCGGTAACGCCCGAGATAACACCATCGAACACATGTCCCACGTGTGCCGACATAAATTCGACTTGTTTGTATTTGATAGAGGCCCGTTCGGCATTGGCAGCCAGCTGTTCCATATCGGAACTGTGGCGACATAACTCCTCATATTCTTTGGCATTGACACTTTTTCCGCCCGTGGCATAACGCTCCAACAGGCGATGCACCATCATATCCGGATAGCGGCGGATGGGGGAGGTGAAATGACTGTAATAATCGAAAGCAAGTCCGTAGTGACCGATATTTTCAGTGGAATATTCAGCTTTGGCCATCGAACGAATGGCTAAGGTTTCAATCAGATTTTGTTCCTTTTTGCCCTGCACATCATCGAGCAGGTTATTGATTGATGACGATACTGCACTTTGTTTGCCGCTTGTTTTCAGCTGATAGCCAAACTTGCGGATAAACTGCGAGAAGTTTTCGAGTTTATCAGGATTCGGCAGGTCGTGAATTCGATAAACGAATGTTTTGGCTTTTTGTCCACGACCCGGCTTGCCAATATGCGTTGCCACTGTTTTGTTGGCCAGCAGCATAAACTCTTCAATCAGTTTGTTGGCATCTTTTTGTTCTTTGAAGAAGACTGAGAGGGGTTTGCCCTTATCGTCGATTTCGAAACGTACCTCCACACGGTCGAAAGCGATAGCGCCACTTTTGAAGCGCTTTTTCCGCAGCAGTTTTGCCAGTCGGTCGAGCTCCAGCACCTCTTCTTTATAATCGCCTTGTCCGGTTTCAATAACTTGTTGCGCTTCTTCGTAAGTAAAGCGGCGGTTGCTGCGTGTAACCGTTTTAGCGATGTTATAGCGCAGTATTTCAGCCTTTTCATTCATCTCGAAGATAACAGAATAGGTGAGTTTGTCCTCGTCGGGTCGCAGCGAGCAAATGCCGTTCGACAAATGTTCGGGTAGCATCGGGATGGTGCGATCGACCAGATATACCGAGGTTGCACGACTGCGGCCTTCTTTTTCGATGATGCTGTCGGGTTGCACATAATGTGTTACGTCGGCAATATGCACACCCACCTCCCAGGCGCCATTGTCGAGTTTGCGCAACGAAAGCGCATCGTCGAAATCCTTGGCATCGCGCGGGTCGATGGTGAAGGTTGGCACTCCGCGCATATCAATCCGGCGCGCCACCTCATCGGGCGTAATGCCGGCATCCATTTTCGAGGCTGCCTCATCAACTTCGGCAGGATAGCGGTAGGGCAGTCCGAATTCCGCTAAAATGGCATGCATCTCAGCGTCGTTGTTGCCTTTATCGCCGAGGATATCGATAACTTCGCCCACCGGACTTTTCAGGTTGGGCTCCCAGGCCAGAAGTTTCACCACCACTTTTTGTCCGTTGCGGCCACCCTTCAGTTTATCTTTGGGGATGAAAACATCGTTGGTAAGCACTTTATTATCAGAAAGAAGAAAGGCAAAGTTTTCCGAAACTTCCAGGATGCCGACGAAAGTGTCCTTGGCGCGCTCCACGATTTCGACCACCTCACCTTCGGGCATCATGCCTTTGCGGCGGGCATACAGGAACACCTTCACCTTATCGCGAAGCAATGCATGATTCGTTTTTCTTTCAGGAATAAAAATGGGTTCGCCACCATCGTCGGGGAGCAGGAATGTTTTAACACCCTGTCGGTCGATGGTGCCGCTGATATATCCGCCCCGTGAGTTAAGCCGGAACTTTCCGCGCGAAGCAAGCGTCAGGAATTCATCATCACACAAATGATCAATGATGTTGCGCACATGCTCCTTTTGCGAATCGTGCTTCAATTCAAGAATGGCAACAATCTGTCGGAAGTTAAATGATTTCGTGGGGTTTTCGTTGAAAATCCGAACCACATTATTGATGAGTTCTGATTTGCGGATGCGGGGGCTTTCCTGGTTTTTCTTGCGTTTCTTAGCCATATGATATTTCAGCGGGGGTTATTTGTTAATGCACACAAATGTACAACAAATCAGTTGAGTGATTGTTAGGGAAATCGAAAAATAATGCGGTTTCTCCGCAAGTTTTTAACACGAATATGAACGTCATTACATGGCATCGTATTTAATTCCATAGCCTGAACGAATTATTTGATGTTATTTTGCATACTCATTCCGACTTATAACTTTGAATCTAATAATGATGTCAAAAAATCCTTTTATAATTATCGCAGGACTTCTCCTGCTTTTCTCAGTTACAGGCGTTGCACAGCGACCCATGGAAAAACTGAGTCGTAGCGTTGTAGCTCAAAAAGTTTCTCAAGGTGTTTATGTCAACTGGCGCATCCCTGCTGATGAGTATCATCATACTTCATACAGATTGTATCGCAATGGTACCATGATTCATGAAACAGGAATCAAAGGGGCTTCCAATTTTCTGGATGCTGCCGGAACGACTTCTTCAGTTTACACGGTTACAGCAGTTAAAAACGGCGTTGAATCGGCTCCATCTGCTCCCGGTCTCATGATTACTAACGGCTATTTCGATATTCCATTGCGCGATCTTAAATCGCTGGGTAAAACCGGATATTTTCCTAACGATGCCACGGTTGCCGACCTCGATGGCGATGGCAATTATGAGGTTATCGTGAAGCGATTGAATGTTGACTGGAGCGTATCGAACACCAATTATACTTATTTCGAGGCTTACAAGCTTGATGGTACTTTCCTATGGGCAATTGATGTGGGACCCAATATCACTTCGGATGTGGAGATTAATATTGCTGCTTTCGACCTTGATGGTGATGGCAAAGCTGAAGTTTTTCTGCGCACATCGGAGGGGACTGTTTTCGGAGATGGAAAGATGATTGGCGATACCAATGGCGATGGGATTATCAATTATCGCTATTCCATCAGTAGTAATTTTGGGTACATGAATGCCGGACCTGAATTTTTGTCTCTTGTAGATGGTGAAACAGGCGCTGAACTCGACAGGGTGAATTTTATTCCCCGCGGCAATTCGTCGGATTGGGGCGATGGATACGGTCACCGGGCCAATAAGTTTTTCTTTGGCGCTCCTTTTCTTGACGGACAAAAACCAAGTATTTTTATTGGCAGGGGAATTTATACCCAAACCAAAATGCAAACCTACGATGTGGTGAATAAGAAGTTGGTGCCACGCTGGTTCTGGGAAAGTGGCAATGGCGGTCCGTATTTCGGTCAGGGCAACCACAATTTCACCATTGCCGATGTGGATGGAGACGGACGCGACGAGATAACCTGGGGCTCCATGTGTATCGACGATGATGGCAAGGGACTTTATTCAACGGGAATGGGACATGGCGATGCCATGCATGTAAGCGATTTCGACCCGTATCGCAAAGGTTTAGAGGTTTTTAGTTGTCTCGAAAATTCGCCGGTGCACGGAACTTTGTTTCGCGATGCGGCAACCGGGCAAATTCTCCATCATCACATAACGCCGGGCGATTGCGGTCGCTGTTGTGCGGGTAATATTACTGATTTATTCAAAGGTGCAGAACTTTGGGGTGGTGGCTTCGGCTATTCTGCTACCAATCTGGTGCAGCAGCAACATTTTGGAACGTCAGAGAATTTCACCATTTACTGGGATGGCAGTCTAACGAAAGAACTGTTGGATCATTCCGGATTTTCTACTTCTACCGGCGTGGGATGGGGACAAATAAGAAAATTTGTCAACTACGGAGATGTTCGAACCCTGCTTAATGCCAACGCATATTCGTGCAATTATACCAAAGGAACTCCGAACTTGCAGGCTGATATTTTGGGCGACTGGCGCGAGGAGGTCATTTGGTGGAGACCCGATAGTATGGCGTTGCGTGTTTATGTCACTCCGCATCATACCGAACATCGTATTTATTCGCTGATGCACGACCATCATTATCGTCAGGCCATCGCCTGGCAAATGTGCGGGTACAACCAACCCCCGCATACAAGCTTCTATCTTGGAAGTGATTTCCCGGAACCCATTTCTCCCAAAACCACCAATGGCAAACTGATATGGAAGGGCAACACAGAGGTGTGGAACCGACAAACGGCTAACTGGATGGATGGTAACGATGCTGCAGGATTATTCGCCGGAAACAGTCCGCTTATCAATTTCAGCAACGGTCAACGGGTGCTTTTTGAAACGCGTGGTGGACAAAGAACAGTGAATATCACGGAAAATCTTGAACCCGAAATGCTGACAGTTTCCGGGCAGGCAAGTTATACAATCGGTGGTAACGGATCGCTTCAGGGCGAAATGCGCCTCGATAAAATGGGCGATGGATACCTCAAACTCAACGGGACACATACTTATAGCGGACTCACCGATATTTGGCAGGGCGATTTCTGGCTCGATGGAACGATAACAAATTCGCCTGTGAAAATTCGTCGTCATGCCAATGCCGGAGGTAAAGGGACGTTCGGTAATGGAATTACGACTGAGTTTAATGCAGCCATAATTCCCGGTGGGCCGGGTACAATCGACACATTGAGGGTGATTGGTAATGTTACACTGGTGGAGGGTGCCCGACTAAAAATGGATTTGTCCGACAACCCAAGCATTCCTGAGGCTGGTCATATGAATACTTCAGGCAAGCAAAATGATGCCATTATCATCTATGGAACGCTGGATCTTCAGGCTAAATCCATCATCGATGTAGAAATCATCGCCGGGAAACTTTCTGTTGGCGATTACCTGATTGCCCGCGCTGAGCATGTTACCGGAAACCTCTCGCAGGTGAAGGTGGAAGGCGCAGCAGGAGTAGCTGTCGAACTGCAATACCGTCCGGTTGATAAAGGTCTTTATCTCGTGGTGAAAGGTGTTCGCGGTGCTTCATCGGTAGTTTGGACCGGTAAAAACGGCAATAACTGGGATTTGGCTGTCACCGAAAACTGGAGTCTGGATGGAGCCGACGATGTATTCGTTGGTAATGATAGCGTTATGTTCAGCACGACTGCAGCAACGCGGGTAGTGAATATTACAGGAACGATGACGCCATCGTACATGGAGGTGAACAGTACGCTGCCATATACTTTCGATGGAGCCGGTAAACTGTCGGGCAACATGAAGCTGGTAAAGAAAAACAGTGGTACGCTGACCATCAATAATCGCAACGACTTTAGCGGAACAGTACGTGTTGAGGGTGGTTCACTGATTATGAAGTATGCTCCAACAGCGACCAATGTGGGTGGTATAGGTTCCGAAGATACAAATCCGAATAATTTTGTTGTGGCCGATAGTGCTTTGATTCAGTTCAATACCGCCAATGAGATTTCCGGTAGAGCCATACGGTTCGAAGGCAGCGGTGGGGTGTTCAATGTGCCATCAACACTAATATGGAATGGCGTGCTAACAGGTAGTCGCCTCATTAAAACAGGCAATGGCATCCTGAATATTGGCAATAATAACAGCAATTTGCTTGAAACAGTACTTCATGCCGGAACGCTCAGAATTAATGCGGCGGCTTCAGTTCCCTATGGTGCAGGAAGAAAAATCACGCTCCTTGGCGGAACATTTGAGAAACTAAATGATATCGGAGCATACCTCACGAATTCAACAAATTATGAAGTGCCGACCGGAGCAACTGCCACCGTTATTGCTGCGCCTCGTTGCGAGTATAACGGAACCCTTACCGGAGGTGGCACGCTTAACTGGGTGACCGATTTCATCAGGGCTTACATCAATGGCAACTGGTCGGCATACACAGGAAGAATCAATATCTCGAAGAACAATGCGAATTCATCCTATCAGGATAAGTTTATCGTGAACAATGCGGCGGGATTCCCCAATGCAACCATCAACCTGGCGAGTAGTGATGTGATTATGTGTTATAAAAACGGCACATCAGACAATGGAACAACTACGCTGAAAATTGGTATGTTGACCGGGGTTGCAGGATCTGTTTACCATAATGCCGGACTCGAAGTGGGTGGAACCAACTCAGGAGGTAGTTTTGCCGGTACAATTACGGGTGTGACTGCCATCAGGAAGGTAGGTACAGGCTTGTGGGTGCTTTCAGGAGAGAATACCAACACCGGTTCAACAACTATCACCGGAGGAACATTGAATGTGACAGGCAAACTGGGCACCGGAGCAGTGTTTGTTCAGCCGGATGCCTTTTTCAACCTGAGTGGTTCAGCCGGGGGATCGGTAATTGTTTCGCCGGGTGGCATAATGAACGTGAATGGTTCAATTGCCGGCGGACTTAACAACAGTGGTACGGTGCGTGGCTCGGGTACGGTGAATGGTGCTTCGAATATGCTTTCCGGTTCAATATTACAACCCGGAGGAGGTTCAATTGCGACCCTCACTTTCAACAACAACCTCACACTCAGAAGTGGTTCACGACTCTCGATGCAGGTGAATGGTGGCGGCAATGTTTCCGACAGAGTCAAGGTAGGTGGAGTGATTGTGTGCGAAGGTATGCTTGAAGTTGCTGCATTTATCGGGACGTTTAAAGAAGGGTCGGTTTACAAACTCATTGATGCTCCAACCATCTCGGGAACCTTCGAGGCGATTAGTCTGCCCGACCTCCCCGATGGATTAGCATGGGATATGGAATCGCTTTATACCGAAGGGGTGATTAAAGTTATTCAGGATGTTAGCTCGGTAATTAATCCTGCTTTATCACTCGGTTTGTTGCAAAATCCGACTCGCGGTGAGTTTAACGTACGCACCGGTATGTCGCATGAAACATTCAGTTACACGGTTACCGATATTTCAGGAAGAATGATAATGAACGATGTGGGTTATTCTGATGCTGCCGGTGTGTTGATGATAGACATCACCCCGCAACCTGATGGAATATACATGATTCGCATTTCGAAAGCTAATGCAGAAACAGGCATCCTGAAAGTGATAAAGAAAGATTAAAGTGAACAAGTAAACACCTGATATTTCACAGAAAAAAAGAATAAACAGATGAAAACGAATTTATTGGTATTGATTTTCATGTTGCTGATGTTGCCTGCAACGGCTCAGCAACGACAGAATTTGAGTCATGATGATTTAATCGGATTGCTTTCGGGAGCCGATCCTGAAAAGCCAAACCGCGGCAGTACGCCGGGATATTCACGCAAAAAGGGTCGCCCTGTAGTCTTTATCATTGGCGATTCTACCGTGAAGAATGGTCGCGGCGATGGTTCTAATCAGCAATGGGGATGGGGAAGCTTCTTCTGGCAGTTTTTCGATACAACCAAAGTATCCATCGAAAATCACGCACTTGGCGGTCGCAGCAGTCGTACCTTCATTGACGAAGGACTCTGGGATGGCGTTATCAAAGCCGTTCGTCCGGGCGATTACGTGATCGTACAGTTCGGTCATAACGATGCCGGTCCGCTAAATACCGGCAGGGCTCGAGCTGTACTTCGTGGCAATGGCGATCAGGATACCACGGTGGTGATGGAGGCAGATGGCCGTATCGCAACCATCCACACTTTCGGATGGTACATGCGCAAATATGCCAAAGAGGTTAAAGCCCAAAAGGCAACCCCGATTTTGTTGTCGCACATCCCAAGAAATCAGTGGCTTACTTCTGATAGTTTGAATGTGCGTCGCAACGAAGACAGTTTCGGAGGCTGGACCCGAGAGGCTGCAAAACAATCCAAAGCGCACTTCATCGACCTGAATGCACGCGTGGCAGATAAATATGACCAGCTTGGCAAAGATGTCGTTCCGCGACTTTTTCACGGCGACCATACCCATACTTCGAGAGAAGGTGCCCTGCTGAACGCTTTTACGGTTGCAGAAGGTATCAGAGATTTGAAAGGCTGTAAGCTGAAAAGATATCTGAAACCTCTGAATTAAAACATAACGCGAAAAAAATACAAATCCATAAATTTTACAAAAAATGAAACAGTTAGTTCCAACCATTTTGCTGACATTACTGGTGGCCTGTACCCCAACTGTCAAAGAAGAGACGATTAACGATTTTAACACGCCACTGCATCTGATGCAGCCGGCGTATGTAACTCCTTACGGGATGCCCGAAGCTGCTGAAGTGAAGGATGCCATCGACAGAGTACATGCTTTCCTGGAATCGGTAACTCCTACCAAGGTTGTCGACAAAGACACCAAGCGTGAAATCACTGATTTTTCGCAGATCAATGAGAAATCTGTTCTGGAACGTGGAACTTTCCGTCTCACCAGCTACGAGTGGGGTGTAACTTATGGTGCCATGCTCGCGGCATACGAGGCAACCGGCGATGAGCGTTATGCGAAATATGTGTCGCAAAGGTTTAGTTTCTTATCAGAAATTGCTCCCTATTTCGATAAGTTGCAGAAAGAAGGAATTGTTGAGCCACAGATGCGTCAGGTGGTACATCCCGAGGCGCTCGACGATGCCGGAGCGATGTGTGTTGCCATGATTAAGGCTCGTCTGTCAGGAATCGATTTCAACTCGGAGCCACTGATTGCCAACTATATCGACTACATCATGAATAAAGAATACCGCCTTACTGATGGTACCTTTGCCCGTAATCGTCCGCATTACAACACCATATGGCTCGACGATATGTTCATGTCGGTTCCTGCCATCGTACATATGGGAAGATACAGTCGCGACAACCGCTATTATGATGAGGCGGTAAAACAAATCAAACAGTTTGCATCGCGTATGTGGATACCTGAGAAACAACTTTTCCGTCATGGTTGGGTTGAGAAAATGGACAACCATCCTTCGTTTCATTGGGCGAGAGCTAACGGCTGGGCTATCCTGGCTATCGTTGAGGTGCTCGATGTTTTGCCTGTCGATTATCCGGGACGTGATTTTGTACTCAATCTTTACAGGGAACATATCCGTGGACTTATCCAGTTGCAGTCGGGTGAAGGTTTCTGGCACCAGTTGCTCGACAGAAATGATACTTATCTCGAAACATCTGCTACGGCCATGTTTACCTACAGCTTAGCCAGAGGAATCAATCAGGGATGGCTTGATGCAATGACTTACGGACCGGCAGCTGCCCTCGGATGGAATGCAGTTGCAACACAAATTAATCAGGCCGGCGAAGTGCTTGGAACCTGTGTGGGTACCGGCATGGCCTTCGATCCTGCGTTCTATTATTATCGTCCTGTTCATCGCTATGCAGCTCATGGGTATGGACCGGTACTCTTTGCAGGAGCCGAAATGATTCGATTGATAAACAATACTCATCCGAAGATGAATGATAGCGGTTTGCAGTTTTATCATGAGAAGATTGAAACGGATGAGCCTATATTTTGGTTGGAATAAGTTGTTTGTGGGTTAAACATCCATCATAAATTATCAATTTTTAAGATTATTATTACAGCGCCATGCAATTCAAATTCATACTTTTGTAACACCATATATAAAAATTCTATTTGATCATGAAAAGACAAGCATTTAAAATGTTCCTGAAGCCCGGTTTTGAGGCTGAATACGAAAAAAGACATAACGCCATTTGGCCGGAGCTCCAAAAACTACTCAAAGATGCCGGGGTATGCGATTATTCTATTTTTTGGGATAAAGACACCAACATCCTGTTTGCAGTACAAAAAAACACAGGCGAAGGAGGGTCGCAGGATTTAGGCTCAACAGAGATTGTTCAAAAGTGGTGGGCATATATGGCCGATATTATGGAAACAAATCCCGACAATTCACCTATCTCTATCCCGCTTCCCGAAGTTTTCTATATGGAATAGTCGAAACAAAACTCTAAAACAACTGATATGCGTATTTCACTGTTATTGCTGGTTGCGTTATTTTCTTTGTTACCATTACAGGCTGAAGTAAAACCATCTTCATTATTCACGGATCATATGGTGTTGCAACGTGACATCGCCGTACCGGTTTGGGGTGAAGCGGCTCCCGGCGAACGGATAACAGTGAGGATACATGGCTTGCGCCGTGCCAGTGTAAGAGCTGATGAACAGGGAAACTTCATGCTGAAATTACGCAGCATGAAAGCCGGAGGTCCTTACAAAATGACCATCAGGGGGCGTGATAGTAAAGTTGTGCTCAATGATGTTTATGTGGGCGATGTGTGGCTGTGTTCCGGTCAGTCGAACATGTTTATGACAGTTGCCCGGGGCGATCGTAACTGGTGTGGGGTACACAACGAGGCCGAAGAAGTTGCCAATGCCAATTTCCCGCTGATCAGGGTTTTCGATGTTGATTTCCGACCCTCAAACGAAGTTCAGCGCAATGCGGTTGGGAAGTGGACGGTTTGTTCTCCCGAAACAGTGGGTCGCTTCTCGGCAGTAGCTTATTTCTTCGGAAGAGATATTTATCAGTTGTATAAAGTGCCGGTCGGACTTATCACGTCATCATATGGTGCCAGTGCGGCTCAAACCTGGATAAGCAGAGAGGCGCTCGAAGCCCGCCCTGAAATGAAAAAGCTGCTCGAAGATTATCAGTCGAAATTCCGCAATTTTATGGCTGATAGCGCCGCGATTATGGCTCAATACCGTGCAGAATTGAAGAAGCACAGTGAGAGTGTTGCTGCTGCTCAGGCTTCAAGTGGGGATGTCAATGCCCCGCGAACCCGTGCCCCACGAAATCCCAATCCCGAATTGAATCAGCACAATGCCACTGTTTGTTATAATGGCATGATAGCCCCGCTTATCCCATATGGAATCAGAGGCGCTTTGTGGTATCAGGGCGAATCAAATGGCCCAACCGCCAATGTTTACCGCGAAATAATGGAAACTTTGGTTGATGACTGGCGTACGCGGTGGGGTTTGGGAGATTTCCCTTTCCTGTATGTACAGCTCGCCAATTATGGTAGTCCTATGGTTGAGCCGGTTGAGCACACCTCAATGATGACCGTCAGAGAAGCACAGTTGCAGAACTTATCAATTCCCAATACAGCCATGGTGGTTGCCATCGAAAATGCGAAAGACAATCCGAGAGATATTCATCCGAAGAACAAACAGGATATCGGGCACTGGCTGGCCCTGGCAGCACGCGCTAAATCTTATGGCGAACGCATTGTGTATTCAGGACCAATGTATACCCATCACCGGGTAGAAGGAATGGCGATGCGCTTGTTTTTTGAGCATACAGGTAGCGGGCTGGTTGCTAAGGATGGCAATGTAACCGGCTTTGCAATAAGGGGAGAAGACGGTGTGTGGCATTGGGCTGATGCACGCATTGAATCGACTACCGTGCTGGTTTGGAGTCCGCTGGTCGAAAAGCCCGTAGCTGTACGTTACTGCTGGGGAACAAACCCTCCTGCCAGTCTGCACAACAGAGAAGGCCTCTGGACACCACATTTCAGAACCGACAAGGATTAATTTTACCACTTTTTATCCTCATTAGAGGAATTTACTATGAAGAAAAAGATTGCTTTCATCATCAATCCCATATCCGGAACGTCAGCCAAAAATGATATTCCGGATAAAATTATGGCCGATATCGACAAATCTGAGTTCGAACCTGAAATTCTGTTCACTGACCATCAGTACCATGGATACGAACTGGCAGTCGGTTTCGCCAAAGCCGGTTATTATGCGGTGGTTGCAGTAGGTGGTGATGGTACAGTTAACGAAGTTGCGCGCGGTCTTATCCATACAGAAACTGCGCTTGGGATTATTCCCACAGGGTCGGGCAACGGACTGGCAAGACATTTCGAAATACCCCTGAATGTGAAAAAGGCCGTGGATGTCTTGAATCATTCCGAACCCATCATGATGGATTATGGTCGGGTGAATAATCATCCGTTTTTTTGCACCTGTGGTACAGGATTCGATGCCTATGTTAGTACCGAGTTTGCGAAAGGAAAAGAACGGGGCATCATGAAATATCTTGAAAAAATTATCACAGGTTATTTCAATTACCGCTCTCAGCAATATCACCTGCTGGGAGAGAAAATCGATGTGAAAGCCAAGGCTTTTGTGCTCACCTTTGCCAATTCGTCGCAGTGGGGAAACAACGCCTACATTGCACCGCAGGCCAGTGTGCAGGATGGCAAAATGGATATTTCCATTCTCAGTAATTTCCCTGTTATTGCCATACCATCGCTGGCTCTTCAGCTTTTTACCAAAACAATCGACAAGGATTTTTTCATGACCACGCTGCGCACCGATGAAATTACCCTGCACCGACAGACTCCCGGTCCGTTCCATTTCGATGGAGAACCCTATGAAGAGGGCACTGAAATTCATGTAAAAATGGTACGCGATGGATTGAAAATGCTGGTTAAGAAGCGATTCTGATTGAAATATACTTGATTTTTTTTGACCTGAATTAAACATTATTTCACTTTTTTTGTTGAATTTTGGTGGGTAATAACTATTTATTGCCCAAATACAACCCTTTTGTCTCTGGTTAAGAGGTATTATTGAGTTAACTTATCAACAAAAAAAGGAGGAGAAATGAGTTTTATTACGAACCAACTGCCAATTGTTTCACGATTGAAAATTCAGCTGTTATTATTGCTGATTATCACCTTCACTATTAATTTACAGGCACAACAACTGCTTTCCACTTCAGGAGGATTAATTGCTAACCAAAGCGGTTCAATTTCATACACTGTTGGGCAAACTGCTCATGTTAGTATTTCCGGCCCGACAATGAACATACTTGGAGGAGTTCAGCAGCCGTTTGAAATTTCTGTATTCACCAGTGTAGAAGATGTGCGTTCAGAAAACCTGACATTGTCAGTGTTCCCCAATCCCGTACAGCAGAGACTGATTCTTCGGGCCGATGAAGCTTTGTCGGCAAATTACCAATACAAGCTATACAATATTCAGGGAGAGCAAATACTCTCCGGAAGTATGAACGGCGCCTATGCTGAAATCAACGTTGATTTTCTGCCTTCAGCAACTTATATCTTACAAGTAAGCTCTGGAGATGCTGAGCTTAAAACCTTCAGAATCATTAAAAAGTAAAATCTTAAAACTCCATAGCGATGACAAAAAAAATACTCATATTATCGTTTGCGGTCATGTTGACTGCCTTTATGTTTGCACAGATTCCCGGTTTGCTGAATTATCAGGCAGTAGTAAGGAATAGCAATAATGAGTTGATTGCCAATCAACAAGTTGGATTGAAAATTAGTATTGTGCTGACTTCTGACTCCAGTCAGGTGGTTTTTACAGAAGTTCATAAGCCGGTAAGTAATGTTAACGGACTCATAAGTGTTGCGATTGGCAGCATCAATTCGCTGAATGCCGTTGATTGGGCAGCTGGTCCCTTCTCGTTAAAAACAGAACTTGATCCCGCCGGTGGAGATAATTACAGCATTTCCGGTATATCGCCATTGCTCAGTGTGCCATATGCACTTTACGCCCGTACAGCAGGTGCATCCGCAGGAAGCAATGAAGGTTGGGGTGTAGTAGGAGATCATGCCGTGTTTCATGGTTTTGTGGGTATAAACAGTACCGATAAAAGATCTCGGTTATCAGTTGCTGAATATGATCCATCCGATCAAACAACAACATTATATTCTCATGCAACCGGCGGAGTTTCAATCGCTGGTTTTTCATCAGCCGAATCGGATAGAAACTGGATGAATGTGGGCGTGATGGGTATGGTGCATACCAAAGAAGGAACTACAGGTCGTGGGGTAAGCGGACAAGCAAGTGGTGATGGAATTGATGGTTTCGGTATTTTCGGCGAATCAAGGTTAAACAATGCTGTTAACAATGGCGTATTAGGGTATGCATTATCAAGGGCAGGTAATAATTTCGGTCAGTATGGAGGCTTTTTTATGGCCAGAGGCGACTGGGATCCTGAAGTAGGAGTAGGTAACGGTGATCACTTTGGTATTATTGGTCGTGCCGAAGGGCAAGGTGCCTGGGGATTGGGTGCCAGTCTGAGATCGTCCGGAGCTACTAATATAAACAGGGGTGTTCAGGGTGTAGGTTCCGGAAATACAGGACCTTTTAATCAGGGGGGTGTTTTCTTTGGAACAGGTACCGGAAACGATGCTTCCAACACGGAAAATGTGGGTGCTGCCGGGAATGCTTCAGACAATAGACTTGCCAATGTTGGTTTACGTGGACAAGCTTTCGGAGGAGTTAATCCTCAGGCGAAACAGATCGGAGTTCAGGCTTATGCCGTAGGTTTCGGTGGTCAGGAAGCTTTTGCCTTAGATGCCTGGACAAATGCACGACAATTTCGTAATTATGCAGTTAAAGCCTTTGCAAATGGTATTGTAGGTGGTGATAGCATTAATTATGGGGTTTATTCGGATGCAATCCACGGTGCCACCAATTACGCTGTTTTTGCCGTTGCTAATGGAGGCGGAAATAATGAAAAGGTAAATTACGGTATCTATGCGCATGCAGCCGGTGGTACTGAAGCAAATTATGCAGGATTCTTCAATGGCGATGTAACCGTAACAGGAAATCTGAATGTAACCGGACAAATTAGCAAGGGTAGCGGAACATTCCGCATCGACCATCCACTTGATCCTCAAAATAAATACCTTGTGCATAGTTTTGTTGAGAGTCCTGAAATGCTGAATGTATATTCAGGCAACATTACTACCGATGCTAACGGTTATGCCCGGGTAGCATTACCATCCTATTTTGAGGCTGCCAATACAGATTTCCGTTATCAGTTAACAGTAATAGGTACTTTTGCGCAAGCTATAGTTCGTCAGGAAGTTCAAAACAATGTTTTCGTGATACAAACCAGCGAGCCACGTGTGAAAGTAAGCTGGCAGGTGACAGGTGTTCGTAACGATCCGTTTGCCCAGAAAAACAGGGTGCAGCCCGAACAGCGTAAAGACGAGAAAGACCGCGGCACATACCTCCACCCTGAAGTCTATGGCTCCGATAGGGGAGAAAAAAATTCACGCACCAGGGTTCCTGCATCACAAAGAACGGGCGAAGGAGTTCGCACAGTGCCGGTGATGGAAGCCCAAATTCAGGAATAAAAACTTTATAGATCAAAATTAAAAGCACAGAATCAGATATTTTCCGATTCTGTGCTTTTTTTGTAAGGTATTTCACGATGATTAATTACCTTTGAACTCATATTTCTGAACAAAGATAAATCACCTTATATATAACCTTGAAACTGAACAATTATGGACATCAGCAAATCAAATGTATCAAGCTATGGATACGAAGAGTTGGAAATGAAGTTGCGTGAAGACCGTGACCTGTCAACTTATACCCGCGGAATCATCGAAGAAGAACTGGCCGTCAGGGATGAAGAGATGAAAGGTTACTCAGCGGTTGGTTTTGGCAGGGTGTCAACCGAAGTGCTCAGATCTTTGTTGGCAACCCGAAACCGTTATAAAAGAGGTTTTTACGACAAAATTCGCTATGAACTGGAACTCAGGGCAGATCTGCCCGCACGCAGTAGAAAAATCGACGGAGAGCAAAGTCCGGTTAGTTTAGGAGATTGGATGCTTACCTATTTATTGATGATAATTCCGGTGATCAATATCGTGCTGCTTTTCGTGTGGGCTTTTGGGAATAACACCCACCCTTCAAAAGCTAACTGGGCAAAAGCCAATCTCATCTGGATGCTTATCTTTATTCTTTTTTACATTTTCCTGTTTGCAGTACTTGGCATCGGTTTCTGGAAAGCCTTTTTCGATTCGTACAATACAGGTTATTATGCAGTGTGAGCATGTGGAGTTTAGAATTTTTACATGATTTAAATTATATATAATAATGAATATTTCAGTTGTAGGAACAGGATATGTAGGCCTGGTAACCGGTGCTTGTCTGGCCGAAACCGGAGCAGTTGTCAATTGTATAGATATCAATCAGGAGAAAATTGATAACCTAAATGCCGGCATAATGCCCATTTATGAGCCGGGATTAGAGGATATAGTAAAGCGGAATGCTGCCAAAGAGCGTCTTTTTTTTAAAACCAACCTTTCGGAGGTTGTTAATGAAAGCGATGCCATATTTATTGCTGTAGGTACTCCACCCGACGAGGATGGAAGTGCCGATTTGAAGTATGTGGTAGGCGTTGCCAGAGAAATTGGTCGTGCACTCGAAAACTATACTGTCGTGGTAACCAAAAGCACGGTGCCGGTTGGAACTGCCCGAAAGGTTCGTCAGGCTATAGAAGAAGAATTGCAAAAAAGAGGTATCGACGTTACTTTTGATGTGGCTTCGAATCCTGAGTTTTTAAAAGAGGGAAATGCAGTGGATGATTTTCTGAAACCCGACCGTATTGTAGTAGGAGTGGAATCGGAAGCAGCTGAGAAGGTGCTGAAAAGACTCTATAAACCCTTTGTGTTGAACAATCATCCAATCATTGTAATGGACATTACATCGGCTGAGATGACAAAATATGCTGCCAATGCCATGCTGGCCACCAAAATCAGTTTTATCAATGATATAGCCAATCTTTGCGAAATTGTTGGCGCAGATATTAATCTGGTTCGTAAGGGAATAGGCTCCGATTCGCGTATTGGGTATAAGTTCCTTTATCCGGGTGTAGGTTATGGCGGCTCATGTTTCCCCAAAGATGTTCAGGCGCTTATAAGAACTGCTTCTGAATATAATTATAATCTGAGGGTACTGAAGGCTGTGGAAGAGGTTAATCAAACACAAAAAAAGGTTCTCTTCGATAAAATCTACCATTATTTTAGTGGAAATCTTGAAGGGAAGAATATTGCTGTGTGGGGACTCTCATTCAAACCCGAAACCGATGATATGCGTGAAGCCCCTTCGCTTTCTATTATTCAAAAACTGCTTGAACATGGCGCGCAGATCACCGCTTACGACCCGATTGCCATGCATGAAGCAAAGCGGATTCTCGGCGATAAGATTAAATTTGCCGGCGATATGAATGAAGCTTTGGTTGATGCTGATGCATTGGCACTGGTTACTGAATGGAACGAGTTTCGTCTGCCAAACTTTAAGGTGATGGCAAAACTAATGAATAACAAGGTAATCTTTGATGGCAGGAATATCCTCGATGTTGAATTAATTGAAGAATATGGCTTTGAGTATTTCTGTATTGGTCGTAAATCAATAAGCTGATAATGATATGAGCAGAGTTTTAGTTACCGGCGGAGCCGGATTTATCGGGTCACATTTGTGCGAACGACTTCTTAACGAGGGTCACGAAGTGATTTGTTTGGATAATTTCTTTACCGGAAGGCGTAAGAACATCGAGCATTTATTGTCCAACCCATATTTTGAGTTTGTGCGTCACGATGTGATTACTCCTTACATGGCCGAGGTTGATGAGATTTATAATCTGGCTTGTCCGGCTTCGCCAATTCATTATCAGTACAACCCTATTAAAACAGTTAAGACTTCGGTAATGGGTGCCATCAATATGCTTGGATTGGCCAAGCGGGTGAAAGCTAAGGTGTTGCAAGCTTCTACAAGCGAAGTGTATGGCGACCCCGATGTGCATCCGCAACCCGAAGCATATTGGGGCAATGTAAACCCTATCGGTATCCGCTCATGTTATGATGAAGGGAAACGTTGCGCCGAAACCCTGTTTATGGATTATCATCGTCAGAATGGAGTTCGTATAAAAATCATCCGGATATTCAACACCTACGGTCCCAGAATGAATCCCGATGATGGCCGGGTGGTTTCCAACTTCATTGTTCAGGCGCTTAAAGGACAGGACATTACCATTTTTGGAGACGGTCAGCAAACACGTAGTTTCCAGTATGTAGATGATTTGGTGGAAGCTATGGTAAGGATGATGAATACACCGGAAAATATCACCGGACCTGTTAATATTGGTAATCCTAATGAGTTTACCATGATTGAACTGGCAACAAAAGTAATTGAACTCACC
>CAYMDE010000039.1:0-23570 GCA_964389115.1 uncultured Paludibacter sp.
GTACCTCTTCAACCACTCGAGCACCTCTCCAAATTAGGGGCGCAAGTTAGCAAAATTTTGTGACATACAAATATTAAAAAATTAATATTGCCGTCGTTATGCATAAAAATGAACTTTTTTGCCGTAATGTGTTAGGGTATTCGTTTACAGCCCGAACAACATGTTAGCATTTTGCGTCGTTTTAAGCTTAATTTCAGCCACTGTGCATCCTTTAACTTCTGCAATTTTTTGCAAAATCAGCTTCAGATATGCGCTCTCGTTTCTTTTGCCCCGATATGGAACCGGACTCAGATATGGGGCGTCGGTTTCTAATACAAGATGATCTAAGTTCAACTCTTTGACAATCTCAGAAAGTCCTGAGTTTTTAAATGTAACTATCCCATTTATACCCAAGTAAAAACCTCCGAATTCTATAACGGATAATGCTTGTTCCTTATTGCCTGTGAAACTGTGAAAAATTCCCCTAAGTCCCTGTCCCTTATAGTCAGAAAGTATTTCCATGGTTTCATTAAACGAATCCCTGACATGAATAATTACGGGCAGATTGTACTCCAGCGACCAATCGAGTTGTTGTCTGAACGCCACTTCCTGTTCGGCAAAGTAGGTTTTATCCCAATATAGGTCAATCCCGATTTCACCAATTGCGATGTATTTCCTGTGGTCTAATTCGCTTTTAACTATGCTGAGTTCCTGCTGATAGTTTTGGTCAATACTGGTGGGATGAACTCCTATGGCAGCATGACATATTCCCGGATAATCTGCTTCCAACTCCAGCATCCGGCTAAGCGACTGGCTATCGACATTGGGCAGGATGAATTTCTTTACACCATTATCCAGGGCTCTTTGAATCATCTCCCGCCGATCATTGTCAAACTCTTCAGAATATAAATGCGCGTGGGTGTCAATCATCAGTTTATTCCCATTCGATGGTTGCGGGTGGTTTGGAGCTAATGTCGTAAACAACACGGTTAACTCCTTTTACCTTATTAATAATGTCGTTGGATACCTTCGCCAGAAAATCGTACGGCAGTTGCGCCCAGTCAGCTGTCATAGCGTCAATCGATGTTACAGCCCTCAGAGCGATGGCATTTTCATAGGTTCTTTCGTCGCCCATCACCCCTACAGATTGAACCGGGAGAAGAATGGCTCCCGCTTGCCAAACCATATGATACAGGTTCCAGTCGCGCAATGCTTTAATAAATATATGGTCGGCTTCCTGAAGAATTCTTACTTTCTCTTCAGTTATTTCACCGAGAATTCTAACTGCCAGTCCGGGTCCGGGGAAAGGATGCCTTTTAATAAGATGATGCATCATGCCCAGTTCTGTTCCCACTTTACGTACTTCATCCTTGAAAAGCAAACGAAGAGGTTCGCAAAGTTTCAGTTTCATCTTCTCAGGCAATCCACCCACGTTGTGGTGCGACTTGATAACAGTGCCGGTAATCGACAGAGATTCAATAATATCAGGATAGATGGTGCCCTGAGCAAGCCATTTTACATCTTTGATTTTGTGCGCTTCCTGATCGAATATATCAATAAATCCAGCTCCAATGATTTTTCTTTTCTTCTCCGGATCAGAAACACCTTTCAGACGGTCATAGAAATACTTTCTGGCATCTACGCCAACTACATTAAGGCCAAGGTGTTCGTAGTCTTTTATTACAGTTTCAAACTCATTTTTGCGCAATACGCCGTTATCAACAAAGATACATGTGAGGTTTTTGCCTATTGCTTTGTGAAGAAGGACGGCAGTTACTGAAGAATCAACTCCGCCCGACAAGCCAAGTACAACTTTGTCGTTGCCAAGTTGTTCCTTTAAGTCTTTTACTGTTGTTTCGATGAAGGATGCGGGCGACCAGTCGCGTTTACATCCGCAGATATTGAGGAAGTTTTCGAGGAGTAACATGCCATCATTGGTGTGAAAAACCTCAGGATGAAACTGAACGCCCCATGTTTTTTCTCCTTCGATGCGATATGCTGCCAGTTCCACATCCTCGGTGCTGGCAATTTTTCTGAAATCGGCAGGGATGCTTGTAATGCTGTCACCATGCGACATCCATATTTGCGATCCGGGAAGTATCCCTTTGAATAAGGCGTCGGTAGTGTCGATAGATGAGAGGATAGCCCGGCCATATTCCCGTGTGCCTGCTGCCTCAACTTTGCCCCCTGCATCGTGTACCATGAATTGTGCTCCATAGCAAATTCCCAGAACAGGAAGTTTCCCTTTAAATGTGGATAAATCTGCCTTGAAAGCATTGGGGTCATAAACCGAAAACGGACTTCCGGAAAGGATTACACCCTTGATGTCGGGAGTAATTCCGGGGAATTTGTTGTAGGGAAGAATTTCGCAATATTCGTTGAGTTCGCGCAAGCGTCTTCCGATTAACTGGGTTGTTTGTGAACCGAAATCGAGAATGATAATTTTTTCGAGCATACCTTTTTCAAAATTTGCCGCAAAGGTACAAAAAAATCCTTATTGCTGCATCGGTGGTCTGTTGTCGAGTTCCTCCTGTGTCTTGGCACGAAGTTCAGGATGACGGCGCACCATTTCACGCAGGAATTCTTCAGGATAACCAGGGCGAATAATACTTGGTGGTATGGCTTTGTCGTTTTGCAGAAACTTGCCATCCTGCTCTTTTTTAATCACACCATCGAGATGTTTTACCAATAAGTACTGGTCAAGTTTTCTCCAGGCATTGGTAATATTGAGTGCTTGTGTATGACTGAAGGTCGTAAGGAATTCTCTGGCATTAGCCTCAGGAAGTCCGATGGCAGTTTTGTCAATATTGGGAATGAGTGCATTAAAACTTCGATCCCAGTGTTCCTGAACTATTCTGATATCGGGCATCACGAGCGAATATCTTGGGTAAGCAAAATTGGAAACCCTGTTGAAAACCCAGAAAGCTGCTGTGGGGGAGTATTCCAACAGACTACCATTGGTTTCACTGAATGATTCCGGTACCCCGTTTATTCCGCAATACATGGGTACATATACAGATGTGGCAGCATCATCGACACCAAACCACAGGATTCCGCCGATATAAGGTGGCAGCCAGTTGCGCATTTGAGCCACGAATGAAAATCCGGTTTGCTGTGTTGCTATAGGGCGCTCGTGAAAATATGTTTCACCATCGACCTGAAAACTAAGTGGTGTTAGTCTGAGTTTAGAATTGAATGGTCCTGCACCATAACCCTGTGTGATGTCAAGTTCGGTCCCAATATATTCATCGCGCATGAACTCCTTCATATCCTGCACTGATATTCTTCTCGATGGTTTAATCCACAGTGGCATCCTGTCGGAGGTTTCGCCCTTTACATAACTGATGTACTGCTCCATTTCGGGATTAACCTGCCTGAAGAAACTCCATACGCGGGCTTCGCACGCCCGTAGCTTGCTGTAGCTGATGGGTGCATATGTATCTGAAAAGCTAAAGTCGGAATTCTTGCCCCTGAAATATCCTTTTTCGCGTGCAAAAGCAACAACATCAACGGAATACAAGCAATTATTACGATCGTTAAAAGGGAAAGTGGTTATGCGGGCGTGATTGGCATGAGCCGAAACGTGGTCGTCGGGTAAACGCATCGCTACCCATACTGCTCCTTTATTGCGCGGTCCTTTGCCAATCATCTCCATGATCCAAACCTCGTTGGGGTCGGCAATGGAAAAAGATTCCCCTGTACTGTAATATCCATATTCTTCAACAAGTGAGGTCATTACCCTGATGGCCTCGCGAGCTGTTCGTGAACGTTGCAGAGCAATCCACATCAGACTGCCATAATCAATGATACCTGTAGTGTCTTGAAGTTCAGGTCTTCCGCCAAAGGTAGTTTCAGCAATGGTTACCTGAAATTCGTTCATATTTCCTATAACAGCAAAAGTTCTTTCAACCTGTTTGATTTGTCCAAGAAATTTGCCGGTATCCCATTCGTAAATATCGAGCATTGTTCCCGGCGCATAGGTGCGTGCAGGGTAATGGTACAATGCGCCGAACAACCAATATGAATCGGCTGCGTATGTTATCATGGTTGATCCGTCAACAGTAGCTCCTTTACCGGCGAGCAGGTTGGTGCATGCCTGTAAATTGCTGTGATTTACTAAAGCTATTAATGTCAGGATGATAAGAATTCGTTTCATTGGGAAATGTTAAAAAAATAATAAAGGAAAGCAAAGATAATACAATAATTTTTATTGGGACGATGTCGTTTTGCAATTTTCCTGCCGACATTTAAATAATGGCTATGAAAACAGGATTGCGATAATGTCATTTTCTGTTTTTTTAACCAAAGAAGCGGATGAATAATCTGATTATGAAGTACGTTTGATGATTATATGATTATATTTGCAGACCTTATATCAGTTTGAGTTTTTTTAATAGTTTAGTATGTTTAAGAAATTATTGGCAATTTTAGTGCTGTTAATCAGTGTGTTTGCTTACGGTATGGGTGCCGGACAAGAGGTAAAGAAAAGCGACTCTATTTTGATCTTGTCGATTCCCGAGATAACTGTCAGCGGAATATTACTTTCCAAAATCAATTTGCCTTTTCAGGTAATGACGAGTGAGGAGATTGAATCACACGGATTCATGACTCCTGCTGATGCTCTACATCATTTGCCGGGTGTTTCGCTAAGCAGGGATGGCACCTGGCCTACTTCAGTGAATATTCGTGGGTTTTCGGAATCAAAATTACTTTTTCTGTCCAATGGTGATCGTATGCAAACAGCAACTGATATTGCAGGAGCACTTTCATCCGTTGATATGGATGCGATTGAACGTATAGAAGTGGTAAAAGGAGCGGGTTCGGTTTTGTTTGGTACCGGCGCTTTGGGTGGCGTTGTTAATTTTGTGCCTCGTCGCCCCGGATATTCAAATGAGTTTCGAACCAGTGGTCGGTATAGTACAGGGTTACAGTCGGTGAATGGTCTTTTCCACAACAGTTTGCGAGTGAATCTCAGCAATGATGATTGGTATTTGGGAATTACAGGAAGTTTAAGGCAGGCTCAAAATACGAATACTCCCGAAGGTGAGATTACAAACAGTCAGTTTAACGATGCCTCATTCGGATTGCTGGGTGGGGTTAAGTATTCAGATAATCAGGAGTTTCTGGTAAATTATTCTCATTTCAGAGCGTGGGATGTGGGTTTGCCGGGAGGATCAGCTTTCCCTGCTACTGCTCAGGTGCGATATACCGGTTTTGAACGAAACCATTTGAGCGGTGAGTATCTATTCACTGATTTATCTCATAATATCAGGTTGTTGTCAGTGAAGGCATATACCCAGTCCATCCGCAGAGATGTTGAAAATGTTGTTACACCCGTGGTTGCCATTTTCCCGGGAAGTTTAAATACTACTTCAGGTTTACGTACTGCTGCCGATTTGTATTTCAATGATTATCATACTATGACTGTCGGCGTGGAAACCTGGAGGCGTGATCAGCGAACAACCCGTGTCAGAATCAATACTGCCAACGATACGATATTTTCCGGTGAACAACCGACTCCCAATGCTTCGGTGTTGGATGCGGGCATTTTTGGTCAGTATAAGTGGGTGCTCGATCCGGGAAGATGGACATTGAACACAGGACTCAGGATGGATTTTATTCGTACCGAGAATGATACTGCGTTCAGAGAAGTGTTTAGATACCGGCTTACCAATGGCCAACGTATTGAAATGCCTCACAACAGAACAATTCTTTTTAATAAAAACACTGCCAACGAATATGCGTATTCCGCTCATGCTGATATCATGTTTGAACCCACAAGACGACAGAAGTTGATTTTATCGCTTGCTAATGCTTATCGTTTAGCATCGCTTGAGGAAAGATTTAAGTTTATTGATCAGGCTGGAGTGCTTCGTGTTGGAAACCCTAACTTAAAACCTGAGAAAGGATTATTTTCCAATTTCAGTTACAGTGTTGCAGGTAAGAAAGTTTTGTTGAAAGCTGATGTATTTTCCAATTATTTGTTTGATTTAATAACCGAGGAGTTGGGTACATATTCGTATGGAAATGGTAATCAGGTGCAGGCGTGGGTTAATAGTAATGTGGATCAGGCCTTCTATTACGGAGGCGAGCTTGAGTTGAAGTGGCTCATTGCCGACAGGTTGATGTTGGAGACTTTTGTAAGCTATGTTAACGGTGTCAATGCCCAAACAGGAGATGTGTTGCCGCTGGTGCCTCCCATGCGCGGACTGGCATCTTTACAATATAATATTGACAGATTGATGAATGTCTCGGTGGCAGTTGATTGGGAGTATGAACTTGAGGATGTGCACGATTCACTTACAGAGCCACATCGTCATGCCATTTTCAAGCTGATTCTTGAATCGGAAAAGTTCAAAAGGGGAGCCTTAAGCTATCAGTTGATGGGAGGAATTCATAATATATTTAATACAGCCTATCAGGAGCATTTCTCAACACTCAGAGGGATTAGTCGTTTGGAGCCCGGTCGCAACTTCTACGTTAGAGCCATCGTAAACTGGTAAAATGGAACTGAAATACGGAAGTTTTGAAACAGAATACGGACTTTGTTGGATGCTTTTCGACGAATGCAATTTATATGCTCTGCAATTCTTCGGGGATGATATTGAGGCGATTAATAGTTTTAGGAGCTTATTCTCCAGAGCTAATTATGCGGAAGATAATGTGTTGGCTGAAAAGCTTAGTGCTGAATTATTGAGAGGAGAGAAACCATTAAACTTAATGCCGCAAGGTTCTCCGTTTCAGAAATTGGTTTGGGATGCTTTACTACAAATACCCCAAGGGGCAACAGTCAGCTATACCGATATTGCAACAAGTATAGGGAAGCCAAAAGCCGTAAGAGCTGTAGCCAATGCAATTGGAGCCAATCCGATAGCCATATTGATTCCCTGTCACCGCATAATCAGAAGCGATGGACAATTAGGTGGATATCGCTGGGGCTTGGCAATGAAAAAACAATTGTTAATTGAGGAAGCAAGAAAACGCTGAAACAGGCATTTTATCAATGCTGAATCAGCGCTTAGCTATCTAAATCTTTAATTAAAGTCGCAACCAAAATTATTCCGTTTTCTTTTCTTTGGCATAATGCAGCACCCTTTGAGGGAAAGGAATCTCAATTCCTTCCTTATCGAAGGCAATTTTCAGTCTTTTTCGGAACTCCCCCGCCACTTCCCATTGTCTGATTGGTCTGGTCTCGCCCAGCATTTTTATTTCGATGGAAGAATCGGCGAAGTCGTCCACCCTCAGGAACTGTATCGGTTTGAGAATAATGTCTTTAAAATCAGGGTCCTGCGCCAAATCGTTGCCGACCTGATTTACCACCCTGATTACATGTTCCAGATTAGAATTATAAGAAATTCCGAGATTCATGTTCACACGAGAGAAGTCCTTCGTTAAATTCGAAACCATTTTGATTTCACCATGAGGGATATGATGCACTGTGCCATCCAGATCACGCAAAGTGGTTTTACGAAGCGTGACATCCTCTACCAGGCCCCCTGTGCCATTAATATTTACCACATCACCGATACGAAACTGGTTTTCCATGATGATGAACAAACCGGTAATGATATCACGAATCAGGTATTGCCCTCCAAAACCGAATGCCAGTCCGACAATACCCGCAGCAGCCAGAATAGGACCAATCTTGATGCCCAGTTGTTCCATGACCATCAGGCCTGAGATGATAACAATAAGCGTTCTTAGCGTAACTGTAAACAGATTCGACAAGGTGTTTTCGCGTTTTCTTCTCGCTTCAGGAGTGATGAAGTCCTCCCTGCTTACACTGAGTTTTACTGCCCTGACAATGATGCCATGAACAATTTTCTTTAAAACAATAGCAACTATGATGATAGCAGCAATTCTGATCCCGTTTGATAAAAGCCATGGCACGATAGAGTCGAACCATTCAGTCATTTTTTCTTCCATTACTTATTAATTTTTATGGTTGATAATTCTTTATTTGTCGGTATATCGCACTGCTAAACCTATATCTCAGCTAAAAAAACTGCTGCATATGACTGCAATCTTTTCAAGGAAACTGAGGTCGGTTTCATCCAATTGATCGTACCGTTCGCTGTCAACATCCAAAACAGCTACGACCTCGCCCCGGATATTTATCACCGGAACAACAATTTCGGCAACCGACAGCGAACTGCAGGCGATGTGTCCGGGAAAGGCTTCGACATCGGGAACGAAAATACCACGTTTTTCTTTCCAGGATGTGCCGCAAACACCTTTGCCGTATTTAATTCGCGTACAAGCCACAGGACCCTGAAAAGGACCCAAAACCAGTTCGTTGTTTTTTACCAGATAAAAACCAACCCACCACCAGCCAAATGTCTCTTTCAGTGCTGCCGATACATTCGCGAGATTCGCTGTTTCGTCTGTCTCAGAGCCAGTTAATGCTTCAATTTGTGGAATCAGAATCTGGTATTTTTCCGATTTGTCTTTCGATTCTGCGATGATTAAGTCTTCTGCCATAATGAGATATGTTGATTTACAAAAATACTACATTAATGTAATTTTCCCCGGAAAAACTTCATAAATGTTGGAGATAATTGCCCTTGAAGATGTGTGATTCGTCTGTAAGAGTCAGAGGTATAGATGTTTGCGTTCATGGTATATGGTTTGGTTAAGGACGCGCCGATAAGGAACCTCTTTATAAGATTCAAGGATGAAACGTTTTGTTCTGATAATTTTGACAGTTTATTGCTTCACTGCATATATTTCAGCTCAGCGACTTAGCATTGCTGCAGCAGCTGATTTACGTTATGCTATGGATGAAATTGTTGCGCTTTATCGCAAGGATAATCCATCTGTGCAGATCAATGTAAGCTATGGTTCGTCGGGTCGGTTTTATCAGCAAATCTCGCAGGGTGCACCTTTCGAAATATTCTTTTCTGCCGATATGGAATATGCGCAGAAACTGTATGAACAGAAGCTTACCGAAGGCAAACCGGTATTGTACGCTTATGGTTATATTGTTTTGTGGAGTAGCAAGACAGATGTGAGTGGAGGACTGCAAACCCTTTTAAGTCCAACAATGAGAAAGATTGCTATTGCAAACCCAAGCCATGCTCCCTACGGAAAAAGGGCTGTTGAGTGTTTGTCGCATTTCGGGATGCTCGAACGCATCAGACCAAAACTGGTCTATGGCGAAAACATCGCGCATGCAGCCCAGATTATTCAGTCGGGGAATGCCGAAGCAGGCATCATTGCACTGTCGCTGGCCCTTTCGCCCGTCATGATAAATCAGGGAAGTTATTATATGATAGAAGAAAAAACATACAGCCCGCTGAGTCAGGCTTATGTAATTGTAAAAAGTCGGACACCCAATGCCGAAGCATCAAAGTTTGCTGCTTTTATTTCGAAGCCGGAGGCAAGATTGATATTGGAGCATTATGGCTTTAAGCTGCCGGATAAATAAAAAAAATAATGAGTGCAGAGTTTATAGAAACATTATTATTAACTGCCCGACTGGCAACGCTCACAACGATCATTTTGTTGTTGATAGGTTTTCCGTTGGCTTACCTGATGGTGCACCGAAAGTTCTTTTTCAAGCCTTTGGTTGAAGCGCTGATTAGTATGCCCATGGTATTGCCACCCACCGTGTTGGGTTTCTATCTGATGGTGGCTTACAGTCCGGCACACGGGCCGGGAAGCTGGCTGGAGCAACATTTCGATATTCGTTTGGCATTTACCTTCGAGGGTGTATTGTTAGCCAGCGTTATCTTCAGTTTGCCATTCATGATTCAGCCATTGCAAAATGGATTGTCGGCCATCCCGGAAAGTCTGCGCGAAGCCTCATTCGTTTTAGGGAAGTCGGAATTTGAGACCTTTTTCAGGGTGTTGATACCCAACATGATTCCCTCCATTATTACAGCAATAGCCATGACCTTTGCCCATTGTATCGGCGAGTTTGGGGTTGTAGTGATGGTAGGAGGCAATATCCCCGGAGTTACGCGGGTAGCCTCCATCGCAGTATATGATGAAGTTCAGGCTTTGAACTACGACATGGCCAATCAATATTCGCTGGTACTTTTCCTTGTATCGGGCATCTTGCTTACCATCATTTTTAGTATAAACAAGAAACGCAAAATCTATTACTGATATGTTGAAAATTAATATAGAACATTCGATGCTAATGCATGAAGGAGTAAAGAAGCTGCGAATTGACACTGAAATAGAGCGTGGAGAGTTGCTGTGCTTGTACGGACATTCAGGAGCAGGTAAAACAACCTTGCTGAGGATTATTGCGGGGTTAACTAAACCCGATAAGGGTGAGATAACTTTTTATGATGAGGTTTTTTTTAGCAGTAGCAGGAAAGTTAATCTGAAACCACAGCACAGGCACGCTGGTTTCATGTTTCAGGACTATGCGCTATTCCCACATTTAACTGTATCACAAAATATTAGCTTTGGGCAAAAGCAAGGAAAAAGAAATTTGACTGATGAACTTCTGACCTCATTCGATTTGGAATCTCTCAGGAATCAAAAGCCCGAGAAGTTATCAGGAGGTCAAAAGCAGCGGGTTGCTCTGGCAAGATCACTGGCTTCATCACCAGACATTTTATTGATGGATGAACCTCTTTCGGCATTAGATCCGGCTCTGAGAAATCAACTTCAGCAATGCATTCTTCAGTATCATCAGCAACTTACACCTGTTACCCTGATGGTAACTCACGACCTGCCTGAACTGCAAAGGCTTTCGACCAGCATGATAGAGCTATGTCATGGAGAAATTCTTTATCAGGGTCATCCCAACGAATACATAAATGCTACACAGCAACATATCGATTTTTATAAAGCTGTATAAACCGGGGAGCAACCGGAAAGATGCAAACAGAATTCGTTATCTTATCAGTTTTCCCGACTGTTTTACAACGCCATTAACTTTAACCTGGTAGATAAACACTCTTGATCGACTGTCAACGTTATTAAAATGTACAGGTATCAGGTGGATGCCAACCCCGAGATTGATTCGGGAAGTGTAGATTAACCTGCCCGGCACATCGCGTATTTCTAGTTCAAACTGACCTCCTTCCGGGAGATAAAATTTGAAGTTTACCTGATCAATAAAAGGATTCGGGTAAGTTACCAACTCCATCGGCATGGTTTCGGGAGTGAGATTGTCGAGTGTAATGTCCACAATTTGCTGGATTTGACTGTCCATCCAGTTAATACGATTACGCAGCCATGTTTTGAGATAGTTAATTTCGTTAGAATAGGAGCCGCCCACATAATTGTTGGGCCAGACATGCCTGCCCAGGACATCCCATTTTTGGAAGTTGCGTACTTGCGCATCGCGTACTACATATGCACAGGAGTCTATGAATTTATTCAGATAGGTAGTATTCAAATACTCCACTTTCATCTCATTCCATCTTCTTTTCAGATGAGAGTTGAAAATAGGATCGAGGCGAAATTTCTCCCACCAAAAGGGCATTGCATACGCATCGCCATCACCCATGCCGTCAATCACCCAACCCTGGGTGCTTCCAGCGTTGAAGAAGTTAGCGTTTCCAAAACAGATATTATAATCCCAGTAAGGACCCATTGTAATCTTTCCACCCCTGCTATCCCTGTCTTTATGAATGAATGTACTAATGCGATACCCGTCAAGGTTGCGTGATAATTCGGTGATAATATAATATTCCACGAAGGATTTTAGATCGATATATGGTCTGTATCCCAGTTCCTTGTCCATATAGTTGTTGCTGAAAATGGCATCTTCGAAACTGGTGATATGATTTCGGATATAGTTTTTCTGTTGAGCATTTAAATCCCTTCCCTTTGGATGATGAAATATGAAAGGTACCCTTTGTTGAAGCCGCGTATTTGCCCTGTAGGGAGAGAACCAGTAGTCCTCATTTTCCACATCAGTTGATTCGGGTCGGTCAATTTTAAGGATAAACCCTCCTGTAACATTATTTCCGGCAGTGTCACGAGGCTGATATTTTGCTAAGTCGAGCCGGTTTTTGTCAATTTTAATTTTCTCCACCAGCACATAAATACCATTGTACTGTCCGTTAAGGTATAACTCAAAAAACATTGTGCGGGGCGACCATTTGCCGGTTTTATTGCCAAGATGATAAGCCAGCACATTTCTCATCAACGATTTGTCAGAATATGGCCCATGGAATATCCAGTCGTTTTCACGTGGCATTCCGAGCAGACTCACATTATTGTTGGTTCCGATTATTGTTTGTGTTTCAACAGTGAAACTTTTTTTGGGAAACATAGTAGATGAGTTGCCACGAATCTTCATCCCAACCAAGCCATTATATTCATAAACTGAGTCGGTAAGATGGTTTATTCCGGATGGATGATTCAAAACCTTCATTACAGCGACTATTTTATTATCCTGATTAATTGTCTGCCCCTGTGTATCAATAAAAATGACAGGCAGATTGCTCCCTGCTTCAGTTTCGATAATTTTTGTTTGTCCGAAAATCAGGTTGCAGGATATCGTAAGTAGCCCAAGGGTCAGGCTCATGATAATAATACGGGGAGATATAAAAGATGTGATATTCATGATTAAATTTGAGTCGGTAGGTGCAAATATAGGAAATATTCTCCGCATCCATTATTTTGTATTTGCAGTAGCGCAAAAAACAACAATACTTTTTTAACACACACTCCCCTACAATATTGTAGTATCCTCTTTCTTGCTCCCTCTTTCCCTACAATTATGTAACAAATATTTATGGGTTTAGACCTCTGATATTCATGTTTCAATCAATATGATATTTTTTTTTTGTGTTCCTAAATTTCAGATTTTCAGAAATATAGCCCAGCCTGTAATTTAAGTTGAATTGTTGTTTTTGGCCATTGGTACAGTTACTGAAATAGCCGCCACGCATAATTCCAAGGAATTGTCGATAACAAGAAAGTTCAATTTAAAAGTTTTTTAAGGTATGAGAAAGATTGCGATTTATGGTAAAGGTGGTATTGGTAAAAGTACTACAACCCAGAACACGGTGGCCGGACTGGCCGAGATGGGCAAAAAAGTTATGGTGGTGGGTTGCGACCCTAAAGCCGACTCAACACGTTTGTTGCTGCACGGATTGGCACAAAAAACTGTACTTGACACACTTCGCGATGAAGGTGAAGATGTGGAACTTGATGATGTATTAAAACCGGGATACGGAAATACCAGTTGCGTTGAATCAGGTGGTCCTGAACCGGGCGTTGGTTGTGCCGGTCGTGGTATCATCACTTCTATCAACCTGTTGGAACAATTAGGCGCTTACGATGATGATAAGAGTCTGGATTATGTATTCTACGACGTTCTTGGTGACGTGGTGTGTGGTGGTTTCGCCATGCCAATCCGCGATGGTAAAGCCGAAGAAATTTACATCGTATGCTCTGGCGAAATGATGGCGATGTATGCTGCCAACAACATCTGCAAAGGTATCGTAAAATTTGCTCAGGCCGGAACAGTCAGGTTGGGAGGTTTGATTTGCAACTCACGCAAGGTTGATAACGAATACCAGATGATCGAGGAACTCGCCAAAAAGCTCGGCACTCAAATGATTCATTTTGTTCCCAGAGATAACATGGTGCAACGCGCTGAGATTAACCGTAAAACGGTAATCGATTACGATCCTGCTCATCCGCAAGCCGACGAGTATCGCTCACTGGCACAAAAGATTCATGAGAATAAGAATCTTGTGATTCCTAAACCTCTGCAAATTCAGGAGTTGGAAGATTTGTTGATCAACTTCGGAATCCTGAACTAAGTAATTCAATTCAATTTATCCATCATAAAAAATATTGATTATGTATTTATTAAGAGCAATAGTTCGTCCAGAGAAATCGGCAGAAGTGATGAAAGCTTTATTCGATGCGGGATTTCCGGCTATTACAAAGCTGTCAGTTTTCGGACGTGGTAAACAACGTGGTATCAAAGTGGGTAATGTTACCTATGATGAGCTTCCAAAAGATTTGTTGATGCTGGTTATTCCCGAGCGCGACAAGCAGGATGTTATCGACATCATTCTCGAAGCAGCGCGTACCGGGGAGGCAGGCCAGTTTGGCGACGGAAAAATTTTCGTTACTCCCGTTCTCGAATCGTACACCATTTCTTCAGGTAAAAAAGAAGTTTAATAAACACCCGGAATTATGAAGTTGATAATAGCCATGTTGCGCATCACCAAAATGAATGAAACCAAGGTAGCTCTCTCTGAAGCCGGTTTGCCTTCATTTACAGCGATGCCCATCCTCGGAAGAGGAAAAGGACGGGGAAGTGGACCCGATATTGATTTGCCGCCCACCGATGCTGCTGAATATATAGCAACCTATGCGATGCCGCGACTAAAATCGAAACGTATGATTACCCTCGTGGTAACCGATGATAAGAAGGATCTGGCAGTGGAAACCATCATCAAAGTAAACCAGACAGGTGGTAGTGGGGATGGAAAAATCTTCGTGATTGAAGCCATTGATTCTGTTCGTGTAAGAACCGGCGAGACCGGAGATTTGACATTAGATTAAAAAGTACAGTTATGACAAAGAAAAATTTAAAAATAGATCCCTATGCCTGGCGGGAAGAGGTGCTGAAAAAATATCCTTCCAAAGTGGCGAAAAAAAGGGGTAAGTCCATCGTGGCGAGCGATCCCGTCAATATCCCGCAAATTCAGGCCAACGTGCGTACCATCCCGGGCATTATTACCCAGCGCGGTTGTACTTATGCCGGTTGTAAAGGGGTGGTACTGGGTCCAACCCGCGACATTGTAAACCTGGTTCATGGTCCCATCGGCTGTAGCTTCTATGCGTGGCTTACCCGCCGCAACCAGACCTTACCGCCCACACCCGAAGATCCGAACTACATGATGTATTGCTTTTCTACCGATATGCAGGATTCGAATATCGTTTTCGGAGGAGAAGAAAAACTGAAACAGGCTTGTCGTGAGGCATATGAAATCTTCAAACCAAAAAGTATCGGTATTTTCTCGACTTGTCCGGTTGGTTTGATAGGCGACGATGTGCATGCTGTTTCCCGTGAGATGAAAGCTGAGCTTGGGATTAACGTATTTGGTTTCTCGTGCGAAGGTTATAAAGGCGTTTCGCAGTCGGCCGGTCACCACATCGCCAACAACCAGTTGATGAAACATGTCATCGGTTTAAACGATGAAGGTCCGCAGGGCAAATACAAAATCAACATGTTGGGAGAATACAATATCGGTGGCGACGAGTTCGAAATCGAAAGAATTCTTGAGAAATGCGGTATCACCCTGGTGGCTTCTTTCAGTGGAAACTCAACCCTGACTCAGTTCGAGTTTTCGCATACTGCCGACCTCAACGTGGTGATGTGTCACCGTTCCATCAACTATGTAGCCGAAATGATGGAAACTAAATATGGTATTCCATGGATCAAAGTGAACTTCATCGGTGCTGAAGCATCAGCAAAATCGCTGCGGAAAATTGCCCAGTATTTTGGAGAACAGGAACTCATCGACAAAGTGGAAGAGGTTATCGCGGAAGAAATGCTCATCGTAAAAAAAGAGATTGAAGCCATCAAACCTAAAACCGATGGAAAATCAGCCATGCTTTTCGTGGGAGGTTCGAGAGCGCACCATTATCAGGAACTTTTCGTGGAGCTTGGTATGACTACCATTGCAGCCGGTTACGAGTTTGGTCACCGCGACGATTACGAAGGTCGCCGTGTCATCCCATCAATTCAGATAGATGCTGACAGTCGAAATATTGAAGAGCTGAAAATTACCCAGGACCCGGAGAAATACAATCCCCGCAAAACAGCAGAAGAGCTTAAAGCGCTTGAAGAAGCAGGAATGGAATTCAACGGATATGACGGAATGATAGCCGATATGGAAAAAGGGATGTTGGTGATTGATGACCTGAGCCATTACGAGATGGAAAAACTCATCGAAACATATAAACCCGATGTGTTCTGTGCCGGTATCAAAGAGAAATATGTGGTGCAAAAAATGGGCATTCCATTGAAACAACTTCACAGCTACGATTACGGCGGTCCGTATGCCGGTTTCGAAGGTGCAGTGAATTTCTACAAAGATATCGCTATGATAACTAACACATCAATTTTCAAGGAAATTAAAGCTCCCTGGGAAGCGGAAGAAGTAATCGTTGCCGAATACGCTTATTATTAATGATTTAAAACTACCATTATGTTACTACGACATACCCCCGAAAAATTGATTGAACGTAAAGCACTTACGGTCAATCCCGCCAAAACCTGTCAGCCGGTGGGCGCCATGTATGCAGCTTTGGGTATCCACGGATGCCTCCCGCATAGTCACGGTTCGCAAGGATGCTGCTCTTACCACCGCTCAGCCCTTACACGCCACTACAAAGAGCCGGTGATGGCTGCAACCAGTTCGTTTACCGAAGGTTCATCGGTATTTGGTGGACAGGCAAACCTGGTTCAGGCCATCGGAACCATCTTTAATGTATATGATCCGGAAGTGATTGCCGTACATTCAACCTGTTTGTCGGAAACCATCGGCGACGACCTGCCTCAGATTATCAATAAAGCCATTGAAGATGGTCATGTTCCGGATGGAAAATATGTGATTTACGCGAATACACCCAGTTATGTGGGTTCGCACGTTACCGGATATGCCAATATGCTGACCGGTATGGTGAGAGCTTTCTCTACCAACAGCGGTCGCAAAAAGAACGTGGTGAATATTGTTGCCGGATGGATGGAGCCTTCGGACATGGCAGAAGTGAAACGTCTCGCCAAAGAAATGGAAGCCCGCATCATTCTTTTCCCGGATACTTCGGATGTACTCGATGCGCCCATGACCGGTAAACACGTAATGTATCCCAAGGGTGGAACCACCATTCCTGAACTGATTGCCACCGGCGACAGTAAGTTCACACTCGGTCTCGGACATTTCTGTACCGAAGATGCCTGCGTACGTCTCGAGAACAAATGTAAAGTACGTTTCGAGGAATTGGATATCCCCATCGGGTTGAAAGCTACCGACCGTTTTATAATGTCTCTATCACGTCATGCCAATGTGCCGGTGCCTGAAAGTATTTCCGACGATCGCGGTCGTTTGGTGGACATGATAGCAGACATGCACAAATACCTTTACGGTAAAAGAGTAGCACTGTTTGGCGACCCCGACACCCTCATCCCTTTGACAGAATTCTTAGTTTCGATGGATATGAAACCGGTTTATATCGTTAGTGGAACGCCCGGTAAATACTTCGAAGAAAAAATCAAGGATATAGTGAAAGATAGTGTTCCGGAAGTGAAAGTGATGGGTGGCGAAAGAGCCGACATGCTTCAGTTGCATTCCTGGATTAAAAACGAAGGCGTTGACTTGCTGATCGGTAATACCTACGGGAAATATATCTCCAGAGACGAGAACCTTCCTTTTGTACGTGTAGGATTCCCGGTAGTCGATCGCGTAGGTCACAGCTATTTCCCACTTGTTGGCTACAAAGGTGGTATGCATTTCCTCACGAAAGTGCTTGATGCTATCCTTGCTCACGAAGATGCCACCTGCAAGGAAGAAAAAATGGAGTTGGTACTGTAAAATTCAACCGATATGGCACATATTCTTGATGAACGCCTCAACCAGATTTCTATGGCCGGGGCCGATGCAAAAACAGTAGAATGCAACAAGGCGAGTCTGGCCGGCAGTGTCAGCCAGCGCGCCTGCGTGTTCTGCGGATCAAGGGTGGTGCTTTATCCTATTGCCGACGCTTTGCACCTGATACATGGTCCTATCGGATGTGCCGCCTATACCTGGGATATCCGCGGGACCTTGTCGTCGGGACCTGAATTGCACCGGCTCAGTTTCAGCACCGACCTTCAGGAGAAGGATGTGATTTTCGGAGGCGAAAAGAAATTGTATGCATCAGCAGGTGAGCTGATCGACCACTATAAACCAAACGCGGCATTCATCTATTCAACCTGCATCGTGGGTGTGATTGGCGATGATGTGGAAAGTGTTTGTAGCCAACTCGAAGCTGAAAAAGGCATACCGGTGATTCCTGTGCAGGCTCCTGGCTTTCAGGGTTCTAAAAAAGATGGTTATAAAGTGGCCTGTGAAGCTATTTTCAGGTTAGTGGGAACCCGTAACAAATCCATCCCGGAGAAAAGCATCAATATCCTTGGCGATTTCAACCTTGCCGGTGAGTTGTGGATTTTGCTCGATTACTACCGCAAGATGGGAGTGCATGTAAACGCGACCATTACCGGCGACGGCAGGGTGGATGATATCTGCAATGCCCACAACGCTGCGCTTAACGTGGTACAATGTTCAGGTTCAATGAACTACCTGGCTAAACTGATGAAGGACGAGTATAGTGTTCCTTCGATGCGGGTTTCTTATTTCGGAATTGAAGATATGAGCGATGCGTTGTATGATGTTGCCCGGTTTTTTAAGGATGATGACATGATGCAGAAAGCGCGTGAACTTGTAAAATCGGAGTTGGGCCGACTGATTCCCGAACTGGCATGGTACAAGGAAAGACTTCAGGGTAAGAAGGCCGCCATCTATGTCGGGGGCGCTTTTAAAGCCATCTCGTTGGTAAAAGCACTGAGACTGATTGGTGTGCAGTCGGTGATCGTGGGTTCGCAAACGGGAACGCCCGAGGACTACGAGATTATCCGAAATATATGCGACGAGGGAACCATCATCGTTGACGATTCGAACCCGGTGGAACTTTCCCATTTTGTGAAAGAAAAGCAGGCTGATATTTTTATAGGTGGTGTGAAAGAGAGACCCATCGCGCATAAAATCGGACTCGGGTTTTGCGATCACAATCACGAACGTAAAGAACCATTAGCCGGATATGATGGCATGATGAATTTTGCCAAAGAGATATATGCTACCGCGATGAGTCCGGTATGGAAATTCACCAAAAAATGAGCATCGACATGAAAGAAGCTGCTACATACACCTCCACCCGCAATTCCTGCAAACTATGCGCACCGCTTGGAGCATCGCTTGTGTTCAAAGGAATCGAAGGCTGTGTGCCCCTCATTCATGGCAGTCAGGGTTGCGCCACCTATATCAGGCGTTACATGATTAGCCATTTCAAAGAGCCGGTAGATATCGCTTCGAGTAATTTCAGCGAAGAATCAACAATTTATGGTGGAAGCCGCAATTTTATCACCGGCATCAACAATGTTATCAAACAATACAAGCCAGAAGTCATCGGCATTGCATCAACCTGTTTGTCAGAGACCATTGGCGAAGATATTCCCGGACATATCCATCATTATTACGAACAGGCTGATGGCTCAACACGCGGTTTGCCAGTCTTTATTCACGCCTCTACACCAAACTATTGTGGGAGCCATGCCGAAGGTTTTCACAATACCGTTTTAGCTACAGTGCGAACCTTGGCCGAATTTCAGAAGAAGACCAAATCGGTGAATCTCTTGCCCGGCATGGTATCTCCTGCAGATATCCGCTATCTGAAAGAGATTTTGGAAGATTTCGGACTGAAATATTCCTTGTTACCTGATTATAGTGAGACACTAGACAATGTTTACACTGCCGAATATCAGCTGATTCCAACAGGAGGGACACCGGTTTATACGATACGTAAGATGGGTGATGCACAGGCGACTGTCGAGTTTGGGGCAGGCTTTAACAAGAAGAACAAGAGGATGAAGCAAGATGCGGTATTATCAGCAGGAGAGTATTTAGAGAAACAGTTTTACATTGCCAATTATGCCATGCCCATGCCCATCGGTATTGATGCCACTGATCGTTTCATGGAGTTGCTCAGTAATTTATCAGGAAAGCCTGTTCCTGATAAGTATCAGAAAGAAAGGGGCCGGTTGGTAGATGCTTATGTAGATGCGCATAAATATGTTTTCGGCAAAAAAGTAATGCTCTATGGCGAGTTTGATTTGGGAAAAGCTTTGTCGGACTGGCTCAGGGAGATAGGCATGGAAGTGCTTTTTGAAGAAAATCAGGATTTCGAAGGCATAAGAGCGAAGGCAGAAGAATTTAAACCCGACATATTATTGGGAAACAGCAAGGGGTATTACATCGCCAGAGAGCGAAAAATTCCACTGGTACGAGCCGGGTTCCCTATTCACGATCGTTTCGGAGCTAACAGGATGCATCATCTTGGCTACAGAGGAACGCAAGAATTATTCGACCGCGTAGTAAATGCTCTGATTGAATACAAGCAGGAAAATTCGCCGGTTGGTTATAAATACATTTAAAAGATTATCCGATATGGAAACAGTTCACAATACAACAGCGGCACATCCCTGTTTCGACAAGGAAGCCCGGCACAGTCATGCCCGCGTACATTTACCGGTAGCGCCGGCCTGCAATATTCAATGTAACTACTGCAACCGAAAGTTCGATTGCGTGAATGAAAGTCGCCCGGGCGTAACTTCTTCAGTGTTAAGTCCTCGTCAGGCTGTCGAGTATTTGAAGGAACTGGATTACCGCTTAGAGAATTTATCAGTGATAGGTATTGCCGGTCCCGGCGATCCTTTTGCCAATGCCGAAGAAACCCTCGCCACCATGCGCCAGTCGAAAGCGCAGTTCCCGGATAAGATTTTCTGTATCTCAACGAACGGACTTGAGCTCGAACCCTACATCGACGAGTTGGCTGAATTGGGCGTTTCGCATGTCACCATCACCATCAATGCAGTTGATCCGTCCATTACAGCCGGGGTGTATAAGTGGGTGCGTTTCCGTAAAAGAATTTACAGGGGAGAGGAAGGTGCCCGTATCCTGATGGAACAGCAACTCAAATGTATTCCATTGCTGAAGGCGAAAGGGATTACCGTAAAAATCAATTCCATCATCATTCCCGGGGTGAACGAAAATCATATCCCTGAAGTATCCAAAACATGCGCTGCACTCGGGGCTGATGTTATCAATTGCATTCCGCTGATCCCGACCAAAGACACCGCGTACGAAGATTTGAAAGAACCCGATAGTAAAATGATATTTAAAACGAGAACCATGGCAGGAGAACATTTACCCATTATGAGTCATTGCGCCCGCTGCAGGGCCGATGCTGCCGGACTGCTGGGCAAGGACCTGAGCGAAACTCATGTACTGTTGAAAGAGTATTCGGAAAGAACATTTGCCGAAACCGAAGGGCGACCCTATGTGGCGGTGGGCACTTTCGAAGGGATGTTGGTAAATCAGCATCTTGGCGAAGCGTCATCATTGTATATTTTCAAGCAGTCGCCCAAGGGATATAAGTTCGTGGAAGTAAGAGCAACGCCGCCCGCGGGAAGTGGAAACGATCGCTGGTTGCAGTTGGCCGATAGCTTGTCAGATTGCCGCGCCATACTCGTGAGTGGCATCGGTCCTACGCCCAAAAAGATTTTATCAGCCAATAAGTTACATGTAGTTGAAATGACAGGACTAATTGATGAGGGTTTGGATGGCGTGTATAACAACAAGGTGATTCGTTCGATGGCAAAACCCGATGCTTTTAAATGCGGAAGTGCCTGTAAAGGCAATGCGCAGGGGTGTGGGTGATATTTTTACGAAGTTCAATAGAAAAAAATAAAACAGATTAAAATGAAAAAACCAAAGTATCACATTCTGGTATGTAATTCATACCGGGTAGCGGGCGATGCGCTCGGCGCATGCAACAAAAAGGGAACCTCAGGTTTCCTGCAGTATATCATCGATGAAGCTTCTGATCGTGGATTGGATGTGGCGGTAACATCCACCGCTTGTCTGAATGTTTGTCATCAGGGACCGGTGATGGTGGTGCATCCGAATAATTTCTGGTATGGTGGGGTTGAGAATACCGACATCATCGATGAGATTTTAGATGCGCTGGAGGAAAATGAGTTGTGCGAAAAATACTCCATAGCCGATTAATATGAAAATGGCTCCCTACTTCATCGATACTACCTTGCGGGATGGCGAACAGGCTCCCGGGGTGGTATTTGGTATCAGCGACAAAATCAGGATCGCATCGCTGCTTCAGGCTGCCGGTGTGCCTGAAATTGAAATTGGTACGCCCGCCATGGGACCGCGCGAAGTAGAGGATATCCGAACCATAATCAGGGCAGGATTTTCATTCAAAACCTTGTCGTGGTGCCGTGCCAACAGGCATGACATACAGATGGCCCGTCAGGCCGGAACCAACGGCATTCATCTTTCGTTTCCTGTTTCGGAATTGCTGCTCAAGCTCATGAACAAGAACCGCGACTGGGTTTTCAAAACCATGTATAGTCTGGTTGATGAGGCGGCATCCTGTTTCGAATATGTGACCATCGGGGCACAGGATGCCTCGCGGACAGAAACAGCCTTTTTAAAAGATTTCGTGATGGCAGCATCCGCGATGGGGGTGTCCCGCATCAGAATTGCTGATACTGTTGGCACCTTAAACCCTTTCAGTACGGCAGCATTGATAACGGAAATCAGGAAAGTTGAGCCCCTCTTGCCGCTGGAGTTTCATGCGCATAACGATTTGGGAATGGCCACTGCAAATACCCTGGCCGCCTATCAGTCGGGCGCCGAATGTTTGAGTGTAACGGTAAACGGACTCGGCGAAAGGGCTGGCAATGCTCCGCTCGAAGAAGTAGCGATGGCACTCGAATACAGCATGGGAGTAAAGTCGGGATTAAATACAGAAGTTTTTGCAGCCATGTGTCAATTGGTGGCCGATGTCTCACACAGAGAAATAGCCCCTGCCAAACCCATCTGCGGAAGTCAGGTTTATCAGCATGAAAGCGGCATACATACCCGTTGCCTGATGAAAGACCGAAATAGTTATCAGCTTATCCCGGCATCGAAAACAGGAGGTTCGGAAAAGGATTTCGTGTTGGGCAAACATTCCGGGAAAGCCGCCATAGCCCTTGCTTTGGAAGAAAATCATCTTCGTTATACCGACGAAGTACTCACTTTGTTAACCGACAAAATTAAATACTACGCTGAGGAACACAAAAAAGCAGTTTCGAAAGAAAAAATGATTGAGTTGTATTCCGGCTTAATAAGTAAAAACTGCAAATTGGAGCTTGAAAATAATTTCAGAATTAATGAACCCCGGTAAAATTGTCGAATATGAATATGATAACCGAACATGAGATGCATCAGTTAGCCGTCTCATCGCTGGAATATGCCAATGGCTATTTCAGAGTTTTTCAGTCAAGCGTAGAGAGTAACAAAACCAGATTCAACAACGAACTGCTTTATCAGATGGCGGTGCTGTGCTTCGAAAAATATCTTGTTGGTTTGCTGGCGCGATACGAATGGGCCGCTACCCATCATATGCCCACTGCACTTTTCAAAGAGGCGCGTCAGTTCGAGCCCCTGTTAACCGACGAGATGAAGGAAACAGCCATCCTCGTTGGAAAATTTGAATCGATTTGCTCCCTCGATTCGTTTGGATATCGCATTCCATCTAAAGAGGATTTAAAAGTGATGCTTCAGGGAATTAAGAAGATAAAGAAGGTGGTTGAAAAGAGAATCAAGGAGATAGAGTTGGTGTAAAGTGACTGATTGACAATAGTCTTCTTTGCTATGGTTATTTGTGCTGATAATGTGTGTGTTAAATTTGAATTTTTGTAATGCATTTGTAATCTATATTGTTTACATTTGTGGCATTCGAATTATTTACACACTAAAAATTCAGCCATTATGAAA
>CAYMDE010000040.1:0-23565 GCA_964389115.1 uncultured Paludibacter sp.
CGAGATTGATTACGCCATCCCTGCTGAAGTTACGCGTGGTAAAACACGCATCACTATTAAGCTCAAAGAAGCACGGCCTAATAACAATATCGGGCCATTTTATCTGGCAAGAATTACCAGTAAGTGAGGCAACTTACGTTTTTTTAATTGATAATTCAATTCCTGATTAAACTGAATTTTGTTGTGATATAGGGAACCTGATGGAAATACGGGTTCCCATGCCAGGTGAGCTGTCAATTGAAATGGAACCATCCAGCAGGATGACTCTTTCTTTTATGCCTAACAAACCATAGGAATCTTCTCTGCCACTTTTTTCAATATTAAAGCCGACACCATTATCAGAAACTTCAAAAAGAATGTCGTTTCCTTCCTGTTTATAAACAACTTTTACCTTGGTGGCTTTGGCATGTTTAACGATATTGTTCAGCGATTCCTGTAAAATCCGATATAAAGCGAGTGAACGTTCTTCGTCAAGATTAGCAATGTCGAAATTGATTTCTGATTCAACACGAAGATTGAATAATGAGGCAAAATCATTGATATACTCATAGGTAGCACTTGCAAAACCAAGCATTTCCAGTTTTGCCGGCCTTAATCCATTCATTATACTTCGGGCAGAGGTAATAGCTTTAACTATCATTTCAGAGTGATTGGATAGCTTTTGCGATATCTCATTTTTTAATTCATCCGTTAATTCATGTTTAAGAAGTTCTTTTGTAATCCCTGTGTCAATTTTCATAGCCACCAGCAACTGACCCAGGTCGTCGTGAATTTCCCGAGCTAACATAACTTTCTCTTCTTCCCTGATTTTCTGTAAATGTGATGCAAAATTTTTGAGCTGATTAAGGGTAGTTTTAAGTTCTTCCTCCATTTTTTTTCTTTCAGTAATATCATGCCCAATTCCAACCAATCCAACAATCTCATTATCATCGTTAAGCAATGGTATTTTGGTGGTTAATAACCACATTATTTCACCGGTTGGTTTTACAAGTTCTTCTTCAGTATTGATAACTTCACCTCCAAAGTTAACAACCATTTTGTCGTCGTTATAATATTTTTCTGCAAATTCGGCAGGGAAAACATCAAAGTCGGTTTTTCCAATCAAATCACTTTCAGTCTCAACCCCACTATTGATTATGTTTGCCTTATTGGCAAGGACTTTTCTGAATTCTTTGTCTTTCACATAGATGCTGTCAGGAATACTGTCGATTATAGTACGAAGAAGAATACGTTCTTGCTTTATCTTGTTTTCCAGTTGTTTACGATTGGTAATGTCGTTAAAAAAAACGGCAAACTGCCCTTCGGAATGACAATAAGCAAATACATGGTAATCTTTGTTAGTTGCAGTATCATGTTCTTCAAACTCTTCTGAAATTTCTGATTTTACAACATTACCATATCGTTGAATCCACTTATCCTCAATATCTGGCATTATTTGTTTTATTGTCTTTCCAATTACGTTCTCTGCTTTTATACCAACCATTTTTTCCCATGCGGGGTTAACTTCAATAAACCTATAATCTATAGGTTGTCCTTGTTCATCAAAAATCATTTCATGCAATGCAAAAGCATTCATCATTTTTGTAATCAGGTTGCGGTACTTATCCTCATTTAATTGCTGTTTAACTTTTGCTTTCTTAAGGTCGGTAACGTCGCGACTTATCGTTGTTATGTTTGTAAATTTTCCAGTTTCAGAGTCTTTGGATAAAAACAAATCATAAAGTATAGGGATTCTCTCTCCGGTTTTTAAGTGACGAAATGTTAATTCACCATTCCAACTTCCTTGTGAAAGTAAGGTGGGGATAATTACGTCATTTAAAAAAGGTTTTAAATCATCCGGAAAGTAATCTTCAATCCTGGTCTTTTTTACTTCGTATTCATCAACTAAACCTACCATAGCTCGTCCGGCTGGGTTTACAAAAAGTGCATTGCCGTTAAAATCAGCAATTCCTATAAAGTCATTACTTGAATTAATAATATTCAGTAATGATTGATTGGTTGTCTCAATTTTTTTTCGACTTGTAATATCACGGATGTAGCCATGCCATAAAATGCTGTCATCGCCTTGTGTTTGAGGAGTTGCTTCGCCTTCAGCCCAAATAGTTTTCCCATTCTGTAAGTTTACCCTGAATTCCTCGTGCCACAACTCTAATGTTTGTGCAGATTTCAGAATGGATTGAAACACCCTGTTTTTATCTTCAGGATGTATTAAATCGAATGCCGGTGTTCCATCTTCTGTTACCATTTCAGGTGTAAGTCCAAAAATATCGAGCAACCCCTCACTGGCATAGGGAAAATGTGACGTGCCGTCGGGCCGGAGTCTGTATTGATATATTACCCCTGGAATATGCCTTACTAACAGTTCTCTCTGTGTTATTATCTCCTTAAGCTTTGATGTTCGATCCTCAACCAATGCTTCAAGATTTTTTTTATCTGATTTAATCACCTCAAGGCTATCTTTAATTCTTAACATTACCTTGATTTGAGCGAAAAGTTCGATTTCATCAATGGGCTTCGACAAGAAACCTTCTGCGCCAACTTCATGTGCACGAATCTTATTTTCTTTGTTTTCGTTTAGTGATGTTATAAAAATCACCGGTATATCACAGAGGTCTTCATTGTTTTTCAGTATCTTACATACCTCAAATCCATCCATGCCGGGCATTTGAATATCGAGTAGAATAACATCGGGTTGGTGTTTTTTAGCCAGTTCGACTCCATCATGACCATTGTTTGAGGAATATGTAATAATGTTATCGAAAAGTTCAGTAATCAGCACCCTCATTGATAGCAGATTGTCATCATTATCATCAATGATTAATATTTTTTTCTTTGAGGTATCCATGGGTTGCGCTATATGCTGATTTTTTCGCCTCAGATTTATAAAAAAAGTAGAGACGATGTATACATCGCCTCTATAAATATTACGTATTGCAGATTGATTCTTACAATCGTGCTTTCAACGCCTTTGTTTCTGCTTCGAATCCTGGTTTTTCGAGTAAGGCAAACATGTTTTTCTTGTATGCCTCAACACCTGGCTGGTCGAATGGATTCACACCCAGCAAATATCCGCTGATACCACATGCCTTTTCGAAGAAGTAAAGCAGCTGACCAAGATAAAACTCATTCAGTTTAGGAAGTTCAATCTGAAGATTAGGAACGCCGCCGTCAATATGTGCCAGCAAGGTACCAAGCTCTGCCATTTTGTTTACTTCATCCACCCTTTTTCCGGCTAAAAAATTCAATCCGTCCAGGTTGGCATCGTCACTGGGAACCAAAACCTGATGATTACTTTCCTTAACTGAAATCACAGTTTCGAAAATGGTTCTTTCGCCATCCTGAATCCATTGTCCCATTGAGTGCAGGTCGGTGGTAAAATCGACTGCAGCAGGGAAAATACCCAGGTTGTCTTTACCTTCACTTTCTCCGTAAAGCTGTTTCCACCACTCAGAAACGAAATGCAGTTTTGGGTGATAATTCACCAGAATCTCAATTTTTTTTCCTGATTTGTAAAGTTCGTTACGTACTGCAGCATATTGAGCAGCAGGGTTTTCACTGTAACATGTTTCGGTGCCGCACAGTTTTTCCATGCTCACGGCTCCTGAAACAAAACTGCGGATGTCAAATCCCGCTACCGCGATTGGAAGCAATCCAACAGGAGAAAGCACTGAGTATCTTCCACCGATATTATCTTCGATTACATAGGTTTTATAACCTTCCTGAGTTGCCAATGTGCGCAAGGCACCACGCGATTTATCAGTAACTGCAACAATCAGTTGTTTGGCCGATTCTTTTCCCTGTTGTTCTTCAAGTTGAGTTTTCAGCAGACGGAAAGCCAGGGCAGGTTCGGTGGTTGTTCCCGATTTTGAAATGGAAATGATACCGAACTTCTTGTTCTTAAGCAATTGCTGAAGTTCGAAAAGATAATCTTCGCCAATATTCTGACCGGCATACACAACTACCGGCGCTTTGCGTTCAGTTTGTAACCAGTCGAAACTATTGCTTAACGCATCGATTACGGCTTTCGCGCCCAGGTAACTTCCGCCAATACCAACAACCACAACCACTTCGCAATTGTCGCGTAGTATTTTGGCTGTGTTTTCAATGTCGCTCAGGTGTGCTTCGTCGATCGACGATGGAAGGTTGAGCCAGCCTAAGAAATCGTTTCCTTTGCCTGTTCCTTCGTGCAGTGCCAGGTTAGCAGCTTTGGCCGACTCCTTGTAAGCTTTTACAGCTTCTTCGGAAATAAAACCGAATGCATGTTTGATGTTTAGTTGAATGTTTTGCATAAATATAATACTATTTCAATTTGTCTGTTAATTCTCTGATTTTAAGAATGGGTGAATTGCGATTGTAAAGAATTTCATATACTGCATCTACAATCGGCATTTCTACTTTGAACTTTTCGTTGATTTCATGAATGCATTTGGTCGCATAATAACCTTCAGCTATCATTTCCATTTCTACCTGGGCAGTTTTCACTGAATATCCTTTCCCTATCATACTGCCGAAGAGTCGGTTGCGACTGAATTTCGAGTAGGCAGTAACGAGTAAATCGCCCAGATAGGCCGATTCGTTGATGTCGCGTTGCAGCGGATTTGTTGCGTTGCAGAAGCGTTTTATCTCCTGAATGGCATTTGAAATCAAAACCGACTGAAAATTGTCGCCGTATTTGAGTCCATGACAAATTCCTGCTGCGATGGAGTAAATATTTTTCATCACCGACGAGTATTCCATGCCGGTAACATCATCGCTGATAGATGTTTTTACGAAACTTGTATTGAATTTCTCAGCAAGCATTTTGGCTTTCTCACGCGATGTTGAAGCTATGGTGAGGTAGGAGAGACGTTCGAGCGCAACTTCTTCGGCGTGACAGGGGCCTGCCAGTACCGCAATATTATCTTTGGGTACATTGTAAACCTGTTCGAAGAAGTCTGTGATAATCAGGTTCTCTTCGGGTACGATACCTTTGATGGCTGATACAATGATTTTCTTATCAATTCTCCTGCGTAATTTCTTTAAATGTTGTTTCAAAAATGGTGAGGGAGTCGCAAAAATCAGGATATCCGAAGTTGCCACCACATGATTGATATTGTTGGTAAACCTGATATGGTCGGTGTCGAATTTAACACCGGTAAGATACGATGGGTTTTTGCTGAGTCTGACAAACTCATCAATTTGTTCCTGCCTGCGCATGTACCAATTAATCTCTTTCACGTTGTTGAGCACAATCTTGGCGATGGCTGTGGCCCAACTACCTCCACCTAATATGGCAATTCTCTGGCGGTCTGACATAATTTGTACGTTTAAATAAAAGTCCCGATCAAAAAATAATTCTGTCTCAGAATAGCGTTTATTCTTCGGTTTTTTCTGTGTTTGATGCTGTTTTCTCCGGTTTCATCTGAGGGAAGAATAATACTTCCTGAATGGCCTGTTGACCAGTCATCAGCATCACCAATCTATCCATTCCAATGCCCATTCCCGATGTGGGAGGCATGCCATATTCCAGTGCACGCACAAAATCCTTGTCGATGAGCATGGCTTCATCGTCGCCTTTCTGACTTAAACGAAGTTGCTCTTGGAAACGCTCCAACTGATCGATGGGGTCGTTGAGCTCCGAGTAAGCATTGGCAAGTTCCTTTCCGTTCACCATGAGTTCGAAACGCTCGGTTAGATCCGGGTTTTCGCGATGGCGTTTACACAACGGACTCATTTCCATGGGGTAGTCGGTAATGAATGTTGGTTGAATGTAGTTTTTCTCGCATTTCTCACCAAAAATCTCATCAATGAGTTTTCCTTTACCCATGGTCTTGTCGGTTTCGATGTGCAGTTTTTTACATACATCGCGCAGTTGATCTTCGTCCATACCACTGATATCGATGCCGGTATGTTCCTTAATAGCATCAATCATGGTCACCCGCTTGAATGGTGTTTTGAACGAAATTGTTTTATCGCCAAACTGAATATCGGTGGTACCGTTTACGTCCAGACAGATTTTCTCAACCATGTTTTCAGTAAATTCCATCATCCAATTGTAGTCTTTGTAAGCTACATAGATTTCCATGGCTGTGAACTCAGGATTATGGGTACGGTCCATGCCTTCGTTGCGGAAGTTTTTCGAGAACTCGTAAACTCCTTCAAATCCTCCTACGATTAATCGTTTCAGATAAAGCTCATTGGCAATGCGCAGGTAGAGCGGAATATCGAGTGCGTTATGATGTGTGATAAACGGACGGGCAGATGCGCCACCGGCAATTGATTGCAGTACTGGTGTTTCTACTTCGATATAACCCTGCGCGTTAAAATACTCGCGCATCGAATTATATACCCTGGTGCGTTTGATGAAAATGTCTTTGATGCCTTCGTTTACAACCAAATCCACATAGCGCTGACGGTATCTTTGCTCCGGATCTTCGAAAGCATCATAGGCTACTCCATCCTTGTATTTTACGATTGGAAGCGGGCGTAATGCCTTGGCCAATACAGTTAATTCCTGAGCATGTACAGAGATTTCTCCCATTTGGGTGCGGAAAACATAGCCCTTGATTCCGATAAAGTCACCAATATCAAGCAACTTCTTGAAAACAATATTGTACATGTCGGGTTGGGCTTCGGTATTGATGTCGTCGCGACTCACATACACCTGAATACGCCCTTTTGAGTCCATTATTTCGATAAAGGAAGCTTTTCCCATTACACGACGGCTCATCAATCGGCCGGCAATGCATACGGGTCTGCCACTTTCTTCATCTTTAAAGCTATTTTTGATATCGATACTCCAATCGTTAACCGGATACAATTCAGCAGGATAAGGCTCAATTCCCATTTCCCTTAACTGGTTCAGGCTCTGACGCCTGAAAACTTCCTGTTCGCTTAGTTCTATACTCATAAGTGTTATTTGCAAAATTGCTGCAAAGGTACAAAAAAATAAGGAAAATAATTCCCGAAATAAAAACCCTGACTCATTCGAAATGAACGGTCAGGGTTTTTATGAACCATCAAATTGTGATATGTACTTATCTGCGTATAATTCTGAAAGTTTCCTGCTCAACCATCACCAGATATATGCCGCGTTGCAGCAATCTCAGGTTGATGCGATGGTTGTTATCCCAGGCAATTTCATCAATGAGGATTTTACCGGTAAGGTCGGATATCCTGATGTTTTTACCCTCAGCACCCGATACGAACAGGTCGTCGTGTACGTCGGTTGGGTAAACCCTGACTTTGGATGCTAATTGTTCAGGCATATCGGTAAGTTGGTTTGTGCCACCCATCGTCATTGATTGAACCTTCCAGCCGCCAATGCCATCCGGGACCCTGGAGTAACTCATATCTCTATCCATCACCGGGAAGGTGATTGAGTCAACAAGATGCAGTGTTCCAAACTTGTCTTCTACTGAGAGTAAAACAGTCTCGCCATCCCTGCTGAGGTTAAAACCAACATGAAGTACACCTAATTCAGGCGAGCTGTCGGCCCAGAGAACCAGGAATCCTTTGGCAGGAATCTCAGTTTTTGCCGAATCGGTAGTAGGTATTCTGGCTTTTCGGGGATTATTAGCATTGTCGGATATGTACCAACCTGCGATATTGATAGATTCATCTCCGTAATTGTATAGCTCGATATAATCCTCTGTTTTGCCAAACGGATTAGGAACGGTGCCATTGCTGGAAACAATTTCGTTGAGAGCTATGCTGGTGTTGGCAGCAGGATCAGGCAGATTGTTTTCTTCGTATATAGCCCTCAGCTGGAAATTGGAGGTCATGTTTGTAGAATATACAGGATTTGTAACAACAGCGCCATCACCCGGACTGTCGGCTATAAGTTGCAAATTAAACATCAGGTCGGAGCTGGTTCCAGAAGTCTGATGTACTTCTGCCGCAATCACATTCTCACCTTTCCTTAATAATGAAGCAGGTACATTAAAGCTTACATATTCCCCATTGTTCCAAGTGGTTGTAAAAGTATTAAATGCCAAAGTGCCGGAAGGAAGATTAAACCTACCCACTTCAGTACCATTTACATAACAGGCTGCACCATCATCGGCAAACACTGTCAGCACAATATTCGACAGATTATCAATATTTTCGATGTTGATAGTCTTGCGGAAGTAAGCTGTAGGATGTTTACTGTTAGCATTAGATCCAAAACCGATAGTTGTTCTCACCAGTTCATGTCCGTATCCGAGGGTAGTCTGACCGCTTTTCCAACTTGCATCATTGTACTCAGGTTGTGCCCAGTTTGAAGCGGGCATTCCAAATAAATCCCAGTACTTCCATTCACTGTCGTATTCGATGAGAGTTTTGGTGCTCAACGCATTTACAAGTTCCCAATGTTTGAAGTTGAAACCCGGTATCGGGTTCGCCCGGAACTGATGTATTCGTCCCCTGAAACTTCTCAAATTAATGCTTGCATCCTGAATGTGTTCATCATTCATCGTATATGTTGCCCGTGGGTTGTTCGAATTAAGTTGTACTGTTTGGGTGGTTGCTCCGTTTACAAATCGGTTCGAGATGTAATTGAACATATTGTTCGGACGATTGGCCGAGAAATTTTTCATTGTGCTGATATCACTGTCAAAACCTCTGGAGGATCCCCAGCGGGTTTTATGGTGCCCTATTTCATTCCTGATTTTAGCGGCCACACTATCAAGTACATGATTCACCCTGTTGGTTTCGAAGGTGCTTGAGAGATGAATTACAAAGCGGTTGATAAGCTTATCGCGGAAAGTCGGGTTAACCACCAATCTGCGGAATAGGGCAGTAGCCCATGCTTGTGTTGAACGTGATGATGGTTCACCCAACGCATAAGTGAGCGAGTTGAAATTGTGGAGATTTGTATCATAAAGATTAAAGCCAAAATCAAGGTCGTACAAAATCCACCTCCATTTACCACCATCAACCTTTTTCCACATTTTTATGTTGTTATGTGGCCAGTCGTAGTTACCCATGAATATCTGGGTAATCATATAATTGATATAGCTGTCCACATCCATCATTTCTGTTAGTTGGTTGTAAACAGCAGCATTTGCAATGTCATTGTTGGTAATGAAATTCAGCATCTGAAGATACTCCGGGTCATTAGGGATTTCGGTAGCATCCAGGATCTTCACTTCATCTTCCTTTAGTCCGTAGTTTGAATACATGAAGTCGGCATTAGATCTTTCTCTCAGATTCTGGATGCCATAGTAAGTACCATTGATAAAGCAAATGGCTGGTTCGTAGGCCAGTGCATCCAAATCCATTCTTTTGATTACCAACGACTGCATAAATCCATCGCGCAGCATCGAGTATCCAAAGTCATTCCCTGAATTTCTGAAGAAGATGTCCTTATATTTATTCCCCGGTTTTGTTGCCGCAAAAATATCGTAATCAAGTTTATTGTTGCCGTATTTTTTCTTGGGTTTTATGTGTAATGACTTCTGTGGATTCATGGTTCTTGTCCAACCGCCAGCAATAGAGATATCCAACTCCTGGTTTATGACAACCGTATTCGTCGTGTCAATAATTTCAACATTGGCAGGGCGATCCCAGTCCTGATTCCAGTTAGCAGGCTGGTCGGTACCATTTCCGGGGATACCATTGGTTCCTCGTACATAGATGCCGATGGTGTTATCGAAGAGATATGCCTGTGGTGTAACAATTGAAACTACCGGAAGTCTGAAATTCCTTTGCCCGACTAAATAGGTGGAGGTAACGATATCGCTCGATAACCTGCCTGCACCAAATGCTTTTGCTCTGATGGTGGTGGTTGATGTTATCGAAATAGTATTCCCGGGAGTGTATCTGATTGAATTGGTGCGAGTGGGTTCCTCACTTCCGAAGACATAGAATATTGTATCGCCTGCAGGAGGGTTTTCGAAACGTACGTTAACACCTGTCGCAAAAAGCCCTCCGGCTACGGTGAATCGGGGGTTTTGACATCTTTCTGATGCCCAACGTTTGCCGTTGTTTGTGGCACCCGGACTAAATTCTTCAAAAAATACCCATTCATCACCGCCATCAACTTTTCGTCCATATGATATATTGCGTTTTTGTTCAGGGTATGTCACAAAATCGATGATAACACCGGATGCGTTGAGCATGAACAGTCTGCCACCCTCAGGTTCCAGTCTGAATGAGCTGTGACCCGATGAGCTTGGGCGTTCAAAGTACAACACATTATACCCTTTGGCAGGAACAAAAGCACCGGGTGGTTGCCATTTTCTGGGTTGTGTGAGGTCGTCAGTGAAATAATAAACCGATTGATTTACAGGAGAATTCCCAGGATTATACAGCTCTACCCACATGCTGAAATTGTACGATTTATCCCAAACAGCGGAAACGTTGTTGGTCATAATTTCGTTGATTTTCAGTTGAGAAAAGACGGAAGCAGAGAGGAATAAAAAAATATAGAGTAGAAAACGTCGCATACAATTGGGCTTGATTCTTTCGGAAGTTTCTCAGTCTAAGCAGATCAGAGAAATATTACGATTATTGAAGATTTAATATTTAGTATCAGATTACAAAAATGTTACAGCACAAAAATACACAATTATATGTTACGGTTAAATAGTATGCTTTGAGTTAATGGTGGACAAATGGTGAAAAATAATTCAATTATGGGTAAATATTTAAATCTTCATACAAAAATGATGTAAACTGGTACTGCGTCTTTATCTGTTTGGTAAGATTTATAATTGCCATTTTGCTGAATTTGAATATCTTTGCAGGCATTATTCTAAAAACCAAACTGTAATGAAAATCTGTTTATTTACATGCATCACACTCATGGTGTTGGGTGTGTTTTCCTTGTCCGGACAATCTAATAGTGAGTTGTTTCGGGTAATGTTTTACAATGTTGAAAATCTTTTCGATTGCGATAAGGATTCGCTGAAAAGGGACGACGATTATTTGCCAGGGGGAATTCGTGGTTGGAATTACAGCAGATATACCCAAAAATTGGGTAATATTGCCCGTGTAATTGCTGTTGCCGGCGAATGGGAACCTCCCGCTTTGGTGGGTTTGTGCGAGGTTGAAAACCGTCGTACTATGGTTGATCTCACAACCCGTTCTCCTCTGAAAAGTCTGAAATACAGCTTTGTTCATCACGAGTCTCCCGACATCAGGGGTATCGATGTGGCACTGCTTTATCAACCTGATTTGTTTCGCCCTGTATATGATGAGGCTATTGAGGTTCGTTTTCCGGATGCGCCAAACAGTCGAACGCGCGATATCCTCTATGTTGCAGGAGTTGTGCCGGGAGGAGATACCTTGCATGTTTTTGTATGTCACTTCCCATCAAGATTGGGAGGCGAGCTGGATTCTGAATCGAGGAGGGTTGCTGCGGCAAAAGTGCTGCGCTTGCGTATTGACTCATTGTTTTTAATTTGTCAAAACAGCAAAATGATAATCATGGGAGATTTTAATGATTATCCTGATAATAAAAGCATGAATGAAGTGCTTGGTGCTGCGCATTTTGAGGGTGCTGCCATTACCTCATCGCTTTATAACCTGATGTTCCCCATGCATTTGAGCGGGAAGGGCTCGCACAAACATGATGGCGAGTGGGGTGCGCTTGATCAGATAATAATTTCGGGAGCATTGATTGATAATCCCCGATTTGCAATTGATTTAAATGAAGTAAAGGTGTTTGATCCACCTTTTTTACTCGAACCTGACCCCACGCATTTTGGGTTTCGTCCTTTCAGGACTTACCACGGAATGAAATTTCAGGGTGGTTTCTCGGATCATTTGCCGGTGTTGGCTGGTTTTCGTTATTAATAAATGTTTGCTGATGGAAGTTGAATTATTTATACCGTGTTTTATCGACCAGTTGTATCCCGAAACGGCTTTCAGTACGATGAAGGTGCTTGAGCGTGCGGGCTGTCGTGTTCATTATAATCCCAACCAAACTTGTTGCGGTCAGCCAGCGTACAACAGTGGATATATGAAAGAGGCCACCCGGCTGGCAGAAAAATTCATGAATGATTTCAGCGCTGAACGCCCCATTGTAACTCCTTCGGCTTCTTGCAGCGGATATGTGATTCATCATTATCAGAAGCTTTTTAAGGGGAATGATGCGCCGCTGGCCAAACATGCCAAACTTGCTTCAGGGATGTATGAACTGACTGATTTTCTGGTTAATGTGCTTGGCAAAGAAGATTTGGGAGCATATTTCCCTCATAAAGTAACATTTCACGATGCTTGTTCTGCCCTCAGGGAATATGGCATTGCTGATGAGCCGCGAAAATTGCTCCATAAGGTACAAGGTCTGGAACTGATTGAAATGCAGGAAAGCGATACTTGTTGCGGCTTCGGCGGAACCTTTGCAGTTAAAAATACAGCTATCTCTACGGCAATGGCAGAAAGGAAAGTACAATTCGCACTCGAAACTGGTACCGATTTCATTGTAAGTACTGAAGCCTCATGCCTGATGAATCTTCAGGGTTATATCCGGAAAAATAAACTGCCAATCAAGGTTTGTCATATTGCCGATATACTCTCAGGGTCGGAACCCTGAACGCTCGAAGATACTTCGGTTGGGCAATTCGTACATTAATTGCTGCAAATCGACCTCTTTGTTGTTTTGCATGAAACTTTGTACGATTTGCCATCCAAACCATATGCCCATCCTACCCGGTGAATCCTGAGAGATGGGAGAGGTGAATGGACCAATGCCTATATATTTCGAAATAAGCAAAGGGTCGGTAGAAAATAAATCTTTGTTTTCCAACATTCTGGTCCATGCAGCTCTGCCATAATGCCTGCACCATTTAAGCTCCTCCCTGTTGTAGCCCATTAAATCTTCAATGCCATAACCCGGTAAAAATAATCCGGCCAGGTACATGAGTTTTCCCTCGTGAATCATCGCGTTAAGCAGGTTTGTTTCAGCATTGAATCTGAATTGATTCTGAAAATATTCATAAAGTAACTCAGGAACAATTCTCCGCGGTGTCATCTGTTCAATCAGGTAATCGTGCGTTAGCTCTCTGTATGGCTCGAAATCGCTACCCAAATACAAATCGGCTCCAACGCCTAAAATATTCTCTGTGATAAGATGCTGGTGATTAAATCCCGAAGCAAAGAAATAGAATTCAGGAATCACAAGATCAGGAAAATAATGATGGATATAGCTGAATGCAACCGACAAATCTTTTTCCATCGATGAAGCATCCGGCAAGACTTCGCGGTGCTTGCGATGCACTTCGCTAAAGAATTCATCATTTAAGAAGCTGCTCACCATGGTAGCATTGCTGCTGGTTGAATCGGGATGTAACCACAATCCTTCGTTAAAAAATAAATCGAAGAAATCAGGATATGCCTCCCGCAATTTCAGCAGGCCCTGTTCGGCGTTTTCCGTATCAAGATTTAAAAACGCAAGATCAAAACGCTGAATGTTAACTGTTACAGGGTTTTCGAATTGCTGGATGTGGAAGCGGTTTTTCTCTTTGCAGGAAAATAAAAAGACTGTCAGTAAAATGAGACCGGTGTTTAGCAGAATCTTCATAAGTGAAATGATTAAAAAAAATCAGGTGCTCAATTAACCTGAATACCTGATTTTTATTGTGATTGTAGCAGCTTATTTTTTTCTTTTTGCTCTTTCGCGCATCATTTTCTCCTGCTCTTTTTGCATTTTCTCTAACCTCTCCATGAAACCGCTTTTCTTCTTGGCCGGTTGTTGTTTTTTGTTTGAATTGGCAGCTCTTTTAGCATGAAGTTGTGCCAACAGTTTCTTCTCGTCGATGGTAGCACGTATGGCGTATGTCTGACCAATAGTTATCAATGTCGAGATGAAATAGTAGTAACTCAAACCTGAAGCATAACTATTGAACATCACGAGGAACATCAACGGCATTAGATACATCATCCATTTCATCATTCCCGCGCCCGGCTGATCGGGAGTTGCGGTATTGCTCATGTTGAGCTTGGTTGAAATGAGCGTGGTGATGGTCATCAGCAAAGTGAATAAACTGATGTGGTTACCAAAATAAGGTGATATAATAGGGATATAAGCATCCCAGGTCACGATGGCATCATACGAAGATAAATCTTTTGCCCACAGGAAACTCTCGCCACGCAACTCGATCGATGAAGGGAAGAAGCTGAACATCGCGAAAAGTATCGGCATCTGTAGTAGGGTGGGCAAGCATCCACTGAAAGGACTTACCCCCACCTTTTTATAAAGATCCATGGTTGCTTTCTGACGCTCAGCCGGTTTATCTGCAGGAATACGTGCGTTGATTTCATCAATTTCCGGCTTCAAAACACGCATTTTGGCACTCGAAACATAGGATTTATAGGTGAGTGGGAAAAGTACGGTTTTGATTACGATGGTCATTAACAGGATGATAATACCAAAGCTATCGATGAAAGAACTAAACAGGTTAAACATCGGGATGATGGCGAAACGGTTTACCCATCCGAAAATTCCCCATCCCAGCGGAATAAGCTTACGCAACTGCAATCTTTGGTCTGCATCAACGCCACGGTCGTATGCCGCAAGTGTTTTATATCTGTTCGGACCAAAATAGAATCTGAAGTTGATATCTTCGTTGTTGGTAGGGTTGTAATCAATGGTTGTTTCAGCCTTCATGGCTTTCAGGTAGTCGGTGTCTCTGCCCATCACCCTGCTTTCGAGGGTTGAGTTGCTAAAATCTTTTTCAGCAATAAGTACAGTGCTGAAATACTGATCTTTAAAAGCAATCCACTTCAATCTGTTGGCAATCTTTTTAGCATCATCTTTCGATTCGCTCAGCTTTTCCATGCTGTCGGCGATATACTTAAAGTTGAGCGACGAATATCTTTCTTCAAACTGTCTTCCTCTTTCCTGTTGGCGGATTTTTGCTTCCCAGTTGAGAATCATATAGTTTGATCCTAACGGCATCACCCTGTTCATCTCTGTTGATTTGATGGCGAAGTTCACCATATAATCATCGGCAGGCAATGTATAGCTGAAGTCCATCCACGCATCGGCATCAGAAAGCAGGCGGAATGTAATGTGCTGGTTCCCGTATTGATCCACAACGATGCTGTCAACAGTCTCAAAATAAAGTGCAGAAGTGTTGATGATGTGGTTGTTACGTGTAGCGAAGGTGAATCCGAAATCTGAATTCTCTCTGGTAAATAGCCTTACAGGAAGCGAATCTTTCGACATGAAATTCTTCAGTTCAGCTTCAATGATTTTACCACCCCTGTTGCTGAGTGTGAGTTTGATCAGTTCGTTTTCGAGTACATACTCCCTTTCTTCGCCTGATATTGCATTACCAAAAGCACCATGTGATAATCTCAATCGTTCAATAAAAATGCTGTCGTTGGCATCTTCAGGTATAGCACCGTTTGTAAGCGACTGTAAAGTCTGAGCTTTTTTCTCAGCTTCGATCATTGCTTCGCGCACCAATGAAACAGAGTCGCGGTAAGCTCTCTGTCGCTCCATTTCTTCTTCGCTCGGGCGGTTCATGATTGAGAATCCGATCAGGATTGCCGCAATCAGTATAAAGCCCAAAATTGTATTTCTATCCATGAAAAAAAGTTTTTATTCAGATTTGATGGCTGCCTTGATAAACCCGATAAATAGCGGATGTGGGTTTACCACGGTACTGCGGTATTCAGGGTGAAACTGAACGCCGATAAACCATTTGTGATTTTGTAATTCTATAATTTCAACCAAGTCAGACTCTTCGTTGATTCCACTGCAAATCATGCCGGCTTCTTCAAAAGCATCTTTGTATTTGTTGTTGAATTCGTAACGATGGCGGTGTCTTTCGCTGATACAATCCTGTTGATAGATTTTCTCAGCCAGCGAACCTTCTTTCAGACAACACTGATAAGCTCCCAGTCGCATACTTCCTCCCAAATCAAGGATGTTTTTTTGTTCATCCATGATATCAACAATATTGTGAAGAGCTGTCTGATCAATCTCAGTGCTGTTGGCATCCTTCAGATTAAGAACATTTCGTGCAAATTCAATCGACATGGTTTGCATTCCCATACATATACCCAGACAAGGGATGTTGTTCTCGCGGGCATACCTGATGGCAGCCAGTTTTCCATCCATACCCCTCGTGCCAAAGCCCGGAGCGATAAGAATTCCATCCTGTTTGCTCAGCTTCTTCTCGATATTTTCCTCGTTGAGTTTATCTGACAGAATAAGATCGAGTTTCAATTTACGATTATTGTATGCCGATGCGTGAATAAGTGATTCGATGATTGATTTGTAGGCATCCGGTAGCTGAACATATTTTCCTACAAGTGCAATGCGAACTTCGTCTTTGGCATGTTCCAGTTTTTCCACGAACTCAATCCATTTAGTCATATCAGCCTGATTGGTTTGTGCCAAATCGAATCCCATTTTTGTAAGAACCACTTCATCCAGTTTTTCAGCCTGCATATTCAGAGGTACACGATATATCGAAGGAACATCGATTGATTGCATTACTGCATTGGGTTCGACATTACAAAACAGGGCAACCTTGCGGCGCATTTCGGTCGAAATGTTATGTTCAGTTCTCAATACCAGGATGTCGGGCTGAACTCCCTGCTCCTGTAAAGCCTTCACTGAGTGCTGAGTTGGTTTCGTTTTCAGCTCTTTAGCAGCAGCGAGGTAAGGAACATAAGTAAGATGCACGATCAGGCAGTTTTTGCCAAGCTCCCAGCGCAACTGACGAACACTCTCGATGTAAGGAAGGGATTCGATATCGCCAACAGTGCCACCGATCTCGGTAATAACAAAATCAAACTCGCCCTTGCTTCCAAGTGATTTGACATTGCGTTTAATTTCGTCGGTGATATGTGGAATAATTTGGACCGTTTTGCCCAGGAAATCGCCGCGGCGTTCTTTCTGGATTACGTTCTGATAGATTCTTCCTGTGGTAACATTATTGGCTTTATGGGTTTCAACACCCAGAAAACGCTCATAGTGTCCCAAATCGAGGTCGGCTTCATGGCCATCAACAGTTACATAGCACTCGCCGTGTTCGTAAGGATTGAGTGTGCCCGGATCAACATTGATATATGGATCCAGTTTTTGGTTGGTAACTCTGAAGCCTCTGGCCTGAAGTAGTTTGCCCAGCGAAGCTGCAATAATTCCTTTACCAAGGGATGAAGTAACTCCTCCCGTTACGAAAATGTATTTGGTTTTGTCCACAGTGATAACTCTTAAAAATGGTCATTTTAAGCCCGCAAATTTCGGAAAAAAAAACGAATTACACAAAAGAGGATTTGGGGTGGAATATCGTGAATTAGAATACTTCGGTGTTTGGGTTGTTTGCAGGAAGCATTAATGTTAATTTTAGGCCGTTGATAGTTCCATTATCCGACATTCTCGTAAACTAATCGAAGAAATGGAATGCTTGGTTTACTGTAATTCAAAAGAAACAAGTCTTTCTACTTCCATTGGATGGAATATGACAAAGTTACATCTTGATTAATTACGAATTGAAAATTCGATATAATAACAAAGAACAGGAAGATTGTTCGTTTTTCTTTAAACATGTTTATCAACAGTGATTAATGAATGAGATTTAGTTGTGGTATGTTAATTTCTTCTTGTTTTAAATGTAAAGATGTTGCGTTGAATTCTCCAGGCAGATACATGCTTATTACAAAATATCAATACATACGAATATTAATCGGCAGCTCATAATAAACGCGAACCGGCTTGCCGTTTTTTTTGCCGGGTTTCCAGGGAGGCATTCTTTTAATAACCCTCATTGCTTCGGCATCAAAAAGCCGGTGTAAGGGTCTTTTTACTTCAACCAAACTAACAAAACCATCCTTCTCAATAACAAATCCGCAAATAATACGGCCCTGAATGCCCATTTCTGCGGCTTCGGGAGGCCATTGCAAATTATTTAAAATAAATTGAAGCATTGCCTCATCTCCTCCGGGGAATTCCGGCATATCCTGTAGCACTTCCCACAACTGATAAATCTTATTTTCTTCTAAACTAAAGTTGATTGAAATTTCATGTATTGGAAATTCCCGTCCCTCGCGTGGAACCTGCCAAAGTAACCGGATACCCTCGCTATCGAGCGCACCACTGCCACTTGATTTGATTACTTTCATCTCACCGAAGCCACGAACGCTGTCAGTCACAAATTTGTAAACAGCAGTTCCTTCCTCTCTGTTCAACATCGCCATCAACGGATAATGCATATGAATGTACATGTATTCAGCCAGTTTAGCATTGTCCGACAAAATTCCCGCACCTGTCTGCTGTCCTGATAAAGCATTAAACATAATGAGCAAAAAAACAATAATTCTAAATCTCATACACACCTCCTGTTAAAAATTAAGAAGAAAATTGTCTGCTATTGAAATGTACTAAAATTGGGGAGCCTACAACAAAATCTTATATAATTTCTCATTTTACGGTTAAGTTAACTGTTGATATATTGAAGAATGTGGGATGTGTGCAATTTTCAAATACCGTAAAAACTTGATATCCCATGGGAATATATAGTTTATGAGCTCGTTATTCACTTTTACGGCATAAAAGGAGTGTTTTAAACTGCAGTCATACAAAATAATTTCTTTATTGCAGATGTACCATTTTCCGTTTGATATGATTATGTTTTTGAATGTAAGTCTATATTTGTTGTCTTTATTTAATTCAAGAGTAAAACCTATCGGGTTTTTATATTCACCAATCTGAAACTCTATATCGTCAGGCAATAAACTTTTATATTTGTTTCTAATTGTACTTAGTTTGTTGATCTTAAAGCTTTTTAATGTTGGTTCTCCGTGAATTTGAAAAGAACTTCGTATGAAGTTTTTATACTTAATAAAACCAAAAGACAATGTTGGTGTAATAGATTCATTTTCAATACTGAAAATAGTTTCATAGCCATTAAAAAAATCTCTACAAACAATCTGATTGTTTTCTAAAAAGTACTTGCCAGCAGATAAAATATATTCGTAAATAATATCATTAGAAACGATCTCTTCCATATTGATTTCATAATCCCCAGACATATAGAAATACACATTGATGCTAATTTCATTGTTGTTTTTTTCATTTAACGTATATACACAATTCATTTGAGCATTTACAGTAAGCGTGATTGTAGCTAATACTAAGAAGATTGCTTTATAGCCCATATTGAAAACTTATTCTAATAAAATTTTAAGACTTTTGGAATTTCGTAATGGGATGGATATGCGCCCCAAAATGAACCCTGTTTATTTAAAATAGCTGCTTGCATTGTTGATAGTGCACTGGATATTCTATAATTACTCATATAAACATCATAAGTATATTTATATGCAACTCTTTCTGTGAAATTCTTATCAACATTTGGCAGAGCATAATGATGATAAGCATGAATGATTTCATGCCCAACAACAGCTTTGAAATCAATAATGTCACCAGAGGCAAATCGTGGTGAAATATGCATAAATGCATCTCCAGAAGAAGATTTTCTTAAGTATCCACCAATTAAATCATTGTTTCTCATGTCAACATAATCTAGATTTGTGTTCATGCCAATTCCTCTACTTGTTTTTGTTGTGATTGTTTTAATATTAAAATCTCCTTCGTTTATCTGAAATTCTTGTTTTATTCTAAGTTTTAATCTTTCATCATTGACAGAAGCAGTTTCACTTGTATTGTAATTTTGAGCTAATAGTTCTGTGTTAATCGAATTTAAATAAAAATAATCTGTTGTTAATCCATCCCAGAAATTAAATCCTTTGCTTGCGTCAGTAAGACCTCTTATCAAACCTCCTGTTATCGCTGATCCAATAACTCCGATAGCACTACTTTTTAATCCTTGTATCAAGCCGTTTCCAAATGAGGCTCCATTAAACCAAGAATTACCAGCTCCACCAATAAACCCACCAGCGGCTCCACCAGCAGCGCCTGAAAGTGCTCCGGCTGCGAAACCTCCAAAGCTGGTAATCGCACTACCAACCGCCTGTCCAATCCCGGCCCCGGCAAAACCACTTAATCCTCCTATAGCAAATGCCATAAGCATATCGTCAACGTTACTTACATTGCCCGCCAGAATCTGTGTAACTAAATTTATTCCACCTCCTATGAGTACGGCTGCAATAATAGAGTTGCCACTCGGGTCAGTATATTTAAACGGATTATTCCACCCATACGCATACCGGTTAAAACTCTGCGTAAAATCCGGAGCTTGTACATACGGGTCGGGTGAAAGAAAACGAGCCAACACAGGGTCGTAAATCCTTCCATTCATGTTTATCAGACAGAAACCGCCGTTGCTATCATCACCAAAGGGTGAGAGGTGTTCGTGGCCCGTATAGCCTCTGTCAGTGATATTCACTCCGCTGAGTAAAACACGTCCGCCCCAGGGGGTGTAAGTGTATTCGCTTACTAATTGGCCTGTGGCATTGGTTATGCGCTCAATAGAACCCAAAAGGTCGGTATGGATGTAATACAAGCCCGCGCCCGAACTTGTTTTGCGCCGCATGGCTGTTAATCCTGCAGGCGTGTAAAGATAGTCGGTTTCTGTAATATTGCCAAATTCGTCGGTTTCTTTTTCGTAGGTGCCGAAATAATAGCGGGTTTTAACGTGACCGCTGATGGAGAAATCGTCGTACACGGTTTTGATGCGCTGCTCGTCTAAACCGTAAAAGATGTCGTACACCCTGTTGATAGTTTGTTCATCAATACCTTGTTTGATGCGGCTTACCTTATTAAAGGCTGTGTATTCAATGAATTGTTTTTGGTTGGTAATGCCTGCCCCCACATTATCGATTCCGCTTATGGCATGGGGGCGTGGAGTGTCGTATCGGTAGGTACCCACATCCGATTTGGTATCGATGTTACCGTTGGGGTAATAGTTCATGTCTTGAATCAGCTCATTATTCAGGTAAGCTTTGGTGAGCCGGTCAAGCGCATCGTATTCGAACAACTCGCTGCGGTTGTTTTTCAAGTCGGTACGGGTATGCAGATTGCCTGTTATCGGGTAATAAACATAGCTGTTATTCTGCACGTTTGATGTGGAATTGGGAAAATATGTAAGGATTCCTTCCAACTCTCCGCAGTCGCTAAAGTTGCGCTTTGTTACAAGACCATTACCCGATGGTACATAGATGTGTCAAGAAGCAGGGCAACCTGCATGCTGTAATCAAGATGGTGGAAACAGTTGTAAGTTGAACCACCGGTGTCGCCTTACAGGAGGGGGCATCAAACCACCTAAAGGTGCTGTGGTAAAGAGCCATGGTGCTGAGCGTTTAGGAAAAGACCCAACACGAGTGGGATCAGGTATGGATATTGGAGCTGAACGGAAATTCCCCTTGCCTACTCGGTGATGTGTTTGGTAGTTGTTGTTTTATTGTAGTAGGCATTTTCGGTAATGGTTTTGGTAAATTCACTTATTAAGCCAGCATAAACAACTTGTTTCAAATAAACTATTCCTTATAGAATTCATATCAGAATTAATCTCAAAAACACCATTTATTTCGCAACAGACAACAATCCATACTGATCAAGGCAGTGTTTACGCATCCGTTGCTTATAATGATCTGATCAGGGATACAATTATTGTCAGGTCAATGTCAAGGGCTGGAAAACCGACAGATAACCCTGTTAATGAAGCCCTGAATGGATGGGTCAAAGAGGAACTCATCCTTGACTTCAAAATGGAAAGATGTAGGACCAAAGATGAAGTGAAGGTTTTACTTGAGCGATATGTGAAGTTCTACAACGAACAGAGACCTTGCTGGGCAATTGGTTATGACACACCGAACAACTACAGGAGAAGGTTCTATAAAGGAGAACTGGAGCATAAATATACTTTTACGAACAGGGTGCTTTCCGCAGAACCGAAGTTTGTGAAAAAAAGGCGTGAACACGCTCATTTAGAAGATAATGCGCAATAGTGTATACTTTTGAAAAAAAAATAATCACTAAAAAATCTTTTTAGTGTCCACTTTTATGAGCTGGCACACTGAAACGGGGTTACAATTCGCCAAACGCGGAAGTAAAACATCGCCAAATGCGGAAGTAAAACATCGCCAAATACAGAATCAACTATGCGATAATTGGAAAATTGTGTTATATTTGCATTTGATTAACACGAATTTATCATGTCCAATAAGTCATATCTTCCACGTTTATGTGACAGAGAGCTGCAGGAAGCTTTGCAGTCATCAGGTGCTGTACTAATTGAAGGTGCAAAGTGGTGCGGGAAAACCCGAACGGCAAGTATGGTGTCGCAAAGTATTTTGTACATGCAGGATCCCGACACAGCAGCTTCAAACAAATTATTGTCCGACACCAAACCATCATTACTGTTGAAGGGAGAAACACCCCGATTGATAGATGAATGGCAGGTTGCTCCTGTTTTGTGGGATGCTGTTCGGTTCGAGGTGGACAAACGTCAGGAAAGCGGACAATTTATACTTACTGGATCAGCAGTTCCTTCCGATAACGTCACTGCTCATACCGGCACAGGACGTATCTCACGCCTGAGGATGCGGACAATGAGCCTTTACGAGTCACTTGAATCAAATGGATCTGTGTCGATACGTGAGTTATTTGCCGGAAAGAACGAAATTGAAGGTGTTTCTACGCTGACAATTGAACAAATTGCCTTTTTAATTTGTCGTGGTGGGTGGCCTGCAAGTGTAAGCTCGGCAGGCGATCCGGCATTACGCATGTCAATCGACTATGTGGAAGCAGTAATAAATCTTGACATATCCCGAATAGATGAGATTGAAAAAAATCCGGAATTAGTGCGACTATTACTCCGTTCATTAGCCCGAAATATCGGTACACTTGCTTCTTATACAACATTGAAAGCTGATATTGAGGCTACTGATGCGTCGCTATCCGAAAAAACGATGAGCTCTTACATCAATTCTCTTCGTCGGATTTTTGTAGTTGAGGACTTACCTGCATGGGCACCATCATTGCGTTCCAAAACAGCTATTCGAACTTCCAATAAACGTCACTTTGTAGATCCTTCGATTGCTACGGCTGTTCTGCGCACCAATCCTGATGGGATTTTAAAGGACTTTGAATATTTTGGATTTCTTTTCGAAGCTTTGTGTACACGTGATATCAGGGTATATGCTCAGGCCAATGACGGTGATGTTTTTCATTACAGAGATAAAAGTGGTCTGGAGGCCGATCTTATTATTCGCTTGCGAAATGGACAATGGGCTGCTATAGAAGTTAAATTGGGTAATAAACAAATAGAAGAGGCCGCACAAAACCTTTTAAAACTAAAAGCCAGAATTGATGAGGATAAAATGAATGAAGCAGCTTTTCTTATGATCATTACCGGTGGTCAATATGCATATCGACGCAATGATGGTGTTTTTGTAGTTCCAATAGGGTGCTTGCGGGATTGAGCTTCATTGATATATTGATCTATTCAGCCAAATACAATGTTTTGAAGTTTGATGTTTTCATAAATGCTGAATTCAACTTGCAAACGCAACTGAATTTTGATTAATAATTTGTTTAAATTTTTCGTTTGGTATGAGGTATCCAAGTCTTTTACGAGGTCGATTATTCAGATTATTTTCAATCCATTTAATCTGTTTGTTGGTTACTCCACTAAATTCCGTACCTTTTGGGATATACTGCCTAATAAGTCCATTTGTGTTTTC
>CAYMDE010000041.1:0-21535 GCA_964389115.1 uncultured Paludibacter sp.
TGTATTTCAGGTTTTTTTGAACATAAAAACCTCGATGTTCTGAACCGGGTAATTCCGGAGTTAAAACGAATGGGTGAAAACGATGTGCGATTCATATTAACTATTGAGAATGATCAACTGATGCATCTTTTTACTGATGAAGCCCGTGAATGGATTATCAATACAGGTCCGGTTCCCGTTGATGTTTGTCCGGTTCTGTATCACAAGGCCGATGCGGTTTTTCTCCCGACACTGCTTGAGTGTTTTTCTGCGAACTACCCGGAAGCAATGAAAATGGAAAGACCTCTCGTGACATCAGGGTTAAGTTTTGCCCGAAGTATTTGTGGAGAAGCTGCCCTGTTTTTTGACCCTTTGAATCCTGTTGAAATTGCATCTAGAATCAAAGAACTGAAAGATGATGAAAATTTGAGAAGCGAACTGGTTCAAAAAGGCAAAGAGGTTCTTGCCACTTTTCATACTGCTGAAAGCAGAGCTAAAGGGTATCTGGAGTTATGTGAAGAAATTTTTCTTAAATGCTCAACAAAATGAAGTTATTAATTACCGGCATACATGGTTTTGTAGGTTCTAATTTGGTGGAGTCATTCAAATCGGAACACGAAATATATGGTTTGGATATTCAGACGTCAGATAAAAATGGAATTGTCAAAACCTATAGTTGGGATCAGATTGATCAGTTGCCAAAGGTTGATGTTGTTATCCACTTAGCAGGTAAGGCACATGATACCAAAAAAATAACAGAAGCCGGGATTTATTTTCGTGTAAACAGAGACCTGACATGTAAAATATTTGATTGGTTCCTTAATTCTGAGGCTAATATATTTATTTTCTTCAGTTCTGTAAAAGCAGCAGCCGAAACAGTAGCCGGCGATGAACTTACTGAAGATGTTGTTCCGGCTCCGGTTGGACCGTATGGAGAAAGCAAGCTTGCCGCGGAAGAATATATATTAAGTAAATCAGAAGAAGCCTCTGGTAAGAATAAAAAAACATATATTCTCAGACCAGCCATGATACATGGTCCGGGAAACAAAGGCAACCTAAATCTGCTTTATAAACTTGTCAGCAAACGTTTTCCGTGGCCATTAGGTGCTTTTGATAACAAGAGGTCTTATACTTCAATAAAAAATCTTATTTTTGTACTCGAAAAAATCCTGATGTCCAAAAAGGAAGGAGGAATTTTTAATATTGCAGACGACAATTGCTTGTCAACCAATGAATTAATAGAACTTATTAGTCGAACAATTAATCGCAGGATTGTTATATTGAAAATCAATAAAAAACTAATTATTTTGCTTGCAAGAGCAGGAACGAAGTTGAAACTTCCGTTGGATACAGAAAGACTTAGAAAGTTAACCGAGAATTATGTCGTTTCTAACCGAAAAATAAAGGAATATCTTGAAATCGATGTGCTGCCTGTATCTGTTCAGGATGGAATAGTGCTAACCATTAAAAACTTTTGAAATGCTATATTTTGTTATCTTTTTGGTCTTGTTGATGCTGCAATTACTATATTTTAGAATTGCTTCGAAGTTGAATATTATTGATAGACCAAATCATAGAAGTTCTCACAAGAAACCGACCTTGCTGGGAGGTGGTATCGTTTTTTATCTGGCAGCATTGGCATTTTATTTCGTTTCAGGGTTTTCTTATCCTTGGTTGATGATAGGACTAACAATTATTACTATCATTAGTTTTTATGACGATTTAAGGCCACTGTCCCAAAAACTAAGGATTTTAATTCATACTTCCGCTCTCATACTTATGTTTATCCAGTTAAGCTTTTTTGCTTCATTCTCATGGTTCATGATAATCATTTTTCTTGTTTTTCTTGAAGGCGTATTAAATGCTTATAATTTCATGGATGGTATCAATGGTATGACAGGCGGTTATAATGTCGTTCTAAGTGCGGTTTTGATTTATATCAATTTGTTCATAATCGAGTTTACAGATGAAAGACTGCTTGTGTTTTTACTGCTGGCACTGTTGATTTTCAGCTTCTTCAATTTCAGGAACAAAGCTGTTTGTTTCGCCGGAGATGTTGGAGCATTTACTTTAGGCTTCCTGTTCGTTTTTCTGATTTCAAAATTGATAGTTGAAACCGGTAATTTTGCCTACATTGGTTTACTTACAGTATATGGAGTAGATTCAGTATTGACAATTATTCACCGTATCTATCTCAGAGAGAATATTGTACAGCCACACCGTCGACATTTATTTCAGATATTGGTTAACGAATGCGGTTTAGCTCATTTGACAGTTTCTTCAATTTATATCTTGCTACAGTTGGTAATTAGTATTGGTTTATTGTACTTTATCGGTTTGTCTGAATTGATGGGTTATATTTACGCAGGATCAGCAATTTTGTTAGTGGCATTAGCTTATGTTTTGGTTAAGGTGTATTGTTATAAGGCCATAGTTCCGCAAAAGGTCCCGATTGATTAATTTAAAACAAGTTTAAAGATTATGAATAAGAAGGTCTTTGTAAGTGGATGTTACGATATGTTACATAGTGGACATGTGGCATTTTTCGAGGAAGCTGCTACTTTCGGTGACCTTTACGTTGGAATTGGATCTGACAAAACCATCAACGAATTAAAAGCCCGTAAAACAGTAAATACAGATCAGGAGCGACTCTACATGGTTAGCGCTCTTAAAAGTGTTACGAAAGCCTGGATAAATAGTGGAGGCGGTATCCTCGATTTTGAGCATGAACTTCGCGAATTGAAGCCTGATATTTTCTTTGTAAATACGGATGGACATAATCCGGCTAAAGAACAACTTTGTAAGGAATTGGGTATAGAATATATAGTTAGTAAACGAATACCTCACGGAAATTTACCCATCCGCTCAACTACAGCGCTTCGCCAGGAATGTCGGATTCCATACAGGATAGATTTGGCAGGAGGTTGGCTCGATCAGCCCTATGTAAGTAAATTCTTTCCCGGACCAGTAATAACTATCAGCATTGAGCCTGATTATGAGTTTAATGATAGGAGTGGGATGTCAACCAGCAGTCGTAAAAAAGCTATTGAGTTGTGGCAGACAGATATTCCTGAAGGCGATAAAGAAAAGTTAGCACGTACATTATTTTGTTTTGAGAACCCTCCCGGAACAAAATATGTGAGTGGGTCGCAGGATGCATTGGGAATAACTCTTCCAGGCTTAAACCGACTTTATTACAACAATGATTATTGGCCAGCCCATATAAATTCTGTCTTAACTGATAATATTCTGACATGGTTAGAGAATCATATATGGCTTGTGCCCCTGTATCCAAGAATTGAAAATTATGATGTATTGTCGGACACCTGTATCAATGAGGAGGAAGCAAGAGCTCTAAGCCTGGCGGCAGAGAAGTTTTGGGACGCAACACTAAAAATGGACGCTGTTGAAGCAGGAAATGCCATGCGTGAAGCATTTGAGGCTCAGATTCGCATGTTTCCGTTGATGGTCACTAAAGAAATGCCGGATCACATTAAACAGTACAGTAATTCTGTGCTGGGATGGAAAGTTAGTGGTGCAGGCGGTGGTGGATATCTTATTTTCTTCAGTGAAAAACCGGTGAAGAATGCCATTCAAATCAGGATAAGAAGATAAATTGTTATGAAAATAATTGACGATCATTTGTTGGATATAATATCCGAAAAGGCAGCAGTTAACGACCGTCTTAGGAAAAATTATAACTTACATGAAAGTCTCAATGAGGGGGTGCAAAGACTACTTAACGCCCTTGAGCCGGGAACAACGTTACCTGTACACAGGCACAAACATACTGACGAAACCTATATTATTTTAAGGGGCAGACTTCACGTTAAAATTTTCAACAATCAGGGTGAGTTAACTAACTTTCTGGTACTCGATCCAAGAGAAGGTAAATATGGTGTATCGATCGATGCCAACGAATGGCACACTGTTGAAGTGATGGAAAAAGGGACCGTGATTTTCGAAGTGAAAACCGGTCCCTATAAGCCTCTTAATGAGGATGATATTTTAGAGCTTAAAGGCTAAAGCACCACCCTGATTGCACTATTCGCTGATTTGAAGATATAAACTCTTCCTCTGCTGAAATCATTCAACGGGATTTGTGTGTCATTAACAATCATTGTTTTATATAACCTGCCATCAGTAAGGTAAACCCGAATAGTCTTATCCTGCGGTATTTCATCTAACTTCAACACTGCAAATCCGGCAGGATCCATGAATAGTGAGATTTGTTGATTTTTGCTATTCGCTTTCCATACGGTTTGATTTACATTTAGTTTGACGATATTTGAATAGCCGGTTATATTCTCATATTTCAATGTTTGATTTGGATATAACGCTCTATCGGATGCCCTGACCGCATAGTAATAATCTAGGCCCGGGAGTAACAAGTTGATATACGCTGTAGTATTTGTTACCCATTGATTGTAAGTGTTAAATTCAACAGCATTCGGGAAAATAACTTCCACATCATCAATAGCTACAGATGCACTTCCCGGAGTGAAACTAATTTTAAATTTTTTGAAATTTTTATTTTCATTGAATGTGTATGATTTTATTGTGTTTAATGTATAACTCACATCAAATTCATCAATTTTTTCATTTTCAGTTCCATTCCAACCCTCAACCAGAATTTTACCGTTCAATTCCCCTATCGATCTGATAAAAAATCTTAGTCCGGTTGCCACAATAGGATATTCATCTGTAATGATGAGATCGTTTGCATTTCTAAGTTGAATTGACGGAACTGAATCTCCTGCAAAATTTGCCAAATTGTTTACTGATTCAGCTATGATTGTCCAACCCGGAGGAGCAATCAGACCTTTATTGAACCCCTCCTTTAACGAGGATGTCCCTTTTTCAAGCCTCCATGCAGTAAGGTAGTAGCCTGTTGCATCATATACACTATTCCATTCTGCATTGAATCCCTGAAGACCTATTTCAGTTGGTGTAATTGCAACCGGAGGAACCACATAAACAGGTCGTGTTGATGTTCCCGATAAAATGACCTGAATGATTTCAGCATCTTCTGATTTAATATTCAGGTAATCATAATGTATTTCACTGTGTGAGGCATCAGTAGGATTATAACGGATATGAATCCTTACTGAGTCAAGTACATCTCCATTTAAAGGTAGTGTTAAAGCTTTTTTCCAGTCACCGGCTAAATCATTAGCTAATCGTAGCTCGAAGTGTTGACCGTCGTTGAAGTCTATTACAGCAAAATCTTTCATTTTACTTCCGCTTACTCCAAACTCCTGTATTACAGATGGAGTACCCAGTACAGTATTGAATCGGGTTAAATTCTTACTGTCAGACAACAATTTAGGTCTGTTGCCACCACCCATAAATCTGAAAGTTATCAAACCATTTGATTCAGTGATTTCTGTAAGCGGTCTGTTGATATTAACTCCGGCGCGTGTAGTAGGATTATATGTACGTACATTTCTGGTACCGGGAAAAGGATCGCCAGCCAATGATCCACTTCCTGCCATATCATCGGCTTCTATAATATCAACTCCCATCAATGCAGGATTGTTGTTTGGGGTGTTATTTCTCCAGGTAGTTTCATTGTAAACAATTCGTGTGATTAGCATACCGCTGTTTGGAAGGAAACTGTCCCAACCAGTTTTTTGTCGATTTTCCAAAGTAAAAAACTCAAGAGGATTTGGATTTTTGCCATTCAGGTTGTGATTGCCACTTTCTGTGATGATATATGCTTTATTGGTAGTTTGTAAATCAGTTAATTCTACATCAATAGGCGATTTTAGTATCGTTGGAGTAATCCAGCCTATAAGGAAGCGGTCATAAGCAGAATAGGTAGGAGGTGTACGCCCGGCATTAAGATATGCCCCTGCATCCATGATGTTCCAAACGGATAGGGTATGATGAGATGCACCGTTTGTGGGATAATAGTCAGGCAATCCATAAACATGTCCGAATTCATGAGCAAAAGTGCCTATGCCGCACATATTACTTCCGGTGGAACCCCTTAACTCAGAAGTACAAGCATAACCAGAAATATATTTCCCGTTAAATCGAACAACAGTGTTTAATGCCCATCGGTGGGGCCATACGGATTCTTTCGGACCACCTTCTGCTTCGTTGTGACCGGCATAAAACACAAAAACATTATCTACTATTCCATCTCCATCAGTATCATATATGGAAAAATCGACACCATCGTTAAAAGCTGCAGTACATGCATCAATTATCATTTGTCGCGGTCTTGTGTCATTACCTTCTGAATCGTTTTCCCCATAATAACTTCTTGGATGGGGCAGGGTATATGGTCCCGCGACTACGAACTCAGGGCTTGATACTCCAAATGAAGCAGTCTTGAAATAGTCGCGTGCCGACCCGGTTCCACCATTCGCACTATATTCTGGTTGATTAAGCAGGTTTGTGAATGCTGCATTTGGATTGGGTGTAACAAAACTAACGTCTGAAAAATTGACCAATATGACAATAGATTTCGGAGATCCTGTGGTGGGAAATGTCCCGATGGATAAGCTGCTTTGTTCCTGCTCAGCAGCTCTGGCAACTCTGCTTTGAACCTTCAGAGGCATCATGTCAGGGAATGTTTGCAGGGTGCGCAGAAGCATTTGTTCAGCGGGTGTTCTCTTCTCCTGAGGTTGAGCACGCACTCCGGTAGGTACAATACCACCGTTGTCAAGCAACCGCGCATATTCATAAAAGCCCTGCTCATTCTCGCGAATAAGAAAACCATCGGTTGTTAATTCGTAGTTGAAGAATTCGTCTCCGCGTAACAACACAGTTAGTTCTGTGCCATCAGGTAAAATCCTTGTCACAGGATAAGGAGTGGCAGGAACAGCATTTAAATTATGACCGCAAAATAACAGAAATATAATTGCAAATAAATGTTTCTTAATTATGAATTTCATCGTTAATAATCCTGATAATGTTGATTAATTTTTTTTCTTCGTTCTCCCACCTGAGTTTTTTACCGGCCTGAGAAGCATTGAATTTCTTTACCTTGTATTCATCATAACTGTTGAAGATGTTTTTGATTACATCAGCAATTTGTTGCGGGTCATGATTACGTATTTTATAACCTGCATCATAATGATCTAAAATTTTATCCAGTTCAGGTAATCCTGAAGTCAAGACAGGAATTCCGGCGTGAAGATAATCAAAAAGTTTGTTAGGGAGAGAGTATCTGTAGTTTATATTTGTGTCTTTGTCGATCGCAAGTCCTATGTCGGCACACATTGTATAATGCCTTAATTCTTTGAAATCCATTTTGTTGCGAAATATTATTCTTGACTCCAATCCCAATTCGGATGTCATCTTTTTTAACATTGGTATTACATCTCCACTGCCAATAATAAGCAAAATACAATCTTCGAGATGTTGCATAGCCAAACAAGCTTCTTCGGCTCCTCTGTCAATATTAATACCTGCCCCCTGAATAATCAGAATTTTTTTATCTTCGGGCAGACCAAGTTCTTTCCTGGTTTTCGGAACATCAATATTAAATGATGCGGGTATATTGCGTATAACATCGATATTCTTCTTGTACTTTTCTTTATAGAGTTTCGCAATTGAGTCGTTAACCGTAATGATGGTCGAAAGTTTCGGAAAAATCGCTGATTCAATTTTTCTCCAAATACTTTGAATAAACGGTCTGTTTACGAGTTCAGGTGTTTCTGTATAAAACTCATGTGTGTCGTAAATCAATTTCTTCTTTTTGAATTTCGAAGCCAAAAATGCAGCAGGCAGCGTATCAAGATCATTAGCCCAAATCAAGATTGCATCATTCAAAAGCAGAAAAATAAATAGCCGGATGTTGTATTCAGCATAAAACAGCGGGCCGCGATTGAAAATATGTTTTTTGCGTAAGGTTGTATGTGCACGTTCTAACGGAAAGCTCGAAGGGAGAATTCGCCCATACTCAATTACCTCAAATCCGCATTTGCCAAGAGCCATACAGGTTTTATGTACCCTTTGGTCGGTGCACAAATCATTAGTTACACATACAATCGCTTTACCTGCCATGCTATTTCTCCTGTAAATACTTTAATAAATCGCGGTAAAGCTTGCGATGATACAGCTGCGGATTTCTCTCAACCATGGTATTGTGCCAAAGCAAAATCAGGTCACCATTAAACCGCTCAACACATTGAGTTAGTCTGACACAGTATTCATAGGCGTCGAAAGCGTTCATGTACATATACCTCTTTTCATGCAGTGTACAGTCCATGATGATCAAAGAATGCAATCGCAAAGAAGTAAGTTCCCTCGTGTGCGGATTAATCCATTGAACAGTTCTACAGGTCCCCAATCGAAAACCTGCCATATCAGCATATCCCATACTAAAATCATCGGTGATGCCACAGGCAATGAGAACCTCGAAATCTTCAGGCTCCCTGCTATTCAAATAGTGATTCCTATTGTATTTGATTGTTGTACGGGTATGTTTTTCAAGAGTACTTCTTTCAGCAGGAACTAATTCGGGATTCAGCCCGGCTTCAAAACTGGTATGTAATCCGATGCTGATTTTCTTTCTTTTAGTGTACCTAATCAGGGTTTTATAATCGGGATGCAGCAGATTCACAAAAGGTTTATCTTCCTTAAGTTTGCCTCCTGAGCGCAGAAAAGTAATAATTTCGCATCGGTCTTTTCCAATTTTCTGTCGGAGTTCATCATCCAGTTTATACATATATGGAAATGTGTACCATGGATCGAAAATCACACCACCAAAATAACTTTTCAGGGCAATGCGACCTTCTTTTCTTCTTCTGATGCCACGAATTACACCACCCAGCATGCCCCTTACATTTCTGTAATGTGCCATTTGATCAACATCGTGGGTAAGGTAAATTTTTCTGATTTCCTGAGGTGGCTCCTGCACGTCGAGTCCTACTTCACGCATACACACTCTCAGTTGCGTTCCCCACTCTTCGATAATCGGACGATCAATGAATCCTGCTCTGTAGGGTAATGATTCTTTTCCCGGGAAACGTCCGTGATTATCTCTGACTGTAGAACGAACCATTTCTTCATACCTCGATATCAGGAAATAAGTACCTGCGATAATGTCAGCATCAATCACCAGGGTGTCATTTAGCTTTTCGGTTTTTCCTGTCCCAAATAAAACAGGAATCTCCTCCCACTGATTTAGCGGTAGTTTTGGAAGCGTTTCAGGAGTTCCATAGACATCCTTATCGAAAAAACCGGAATCACGAATCACGAGCTTGTACTTGTGAAAACAATCAGGATTATTCGTGTATCCAATTTGTTCCAGAACCAGATCATCAGCTCCGGTTAGAAATTGTAATATGTAGTGTATCGAAACTTTCATTAAGCAATATGATTCAGCTGATTTAACTCCCTGCGTAAAAACTTTCCGGTTTCACTTTTAGGACATGATGCTACTTGTTCAGGTGTACCCTGACAAATCAGGTAGCCTCCGTTTCGTCCTCCCTCAGGGCCGATATCAATTATATAGTCGCATGCGCGGATTACATCAAGATTATGTTCAATGATGATAACTGTATTTCCTCTGTCAGTTAGCCGGTTAAGTACGCCCAGTAGTATTCTTACATCTTCGAAATGTAGTCCGGTTGTTGGTTCATCAAGCAGGTATAATGTCTTGCCTGTGTCCCGTTTCGAAAGCTCAGTGGCTAATTTAACACGCTGACTTTCACCGCCTGAAAGGGTAGTGCTTGATTGTCCGAGTTTGATGTAACCCAATCCTACATCCTGCAAAGTTCTTATTTTATTCAGAATCTGTGGTTGATTCTCAAAAAACTCTACAGCCTGATTGATTGTCATCCCAAGCACATCGGCTATCGATTTGCCCTTAAATCGCACCTCCAGAGTTTCTTTGTTATAACGCTTCCCACCACAACTTTCACAGGGAACATACACATCGGGCAGAAAGTTCATTTCTATGGTTTTATAACCGTTTCCACCACATACCTCACATCTTCCCCCGGCTGTATTAAAAGAAAATCTGCCCGGTTTATAAGCCCTGATTTTTGATTCGGGAAGAGAAACAAAAAGGTTTCTGATATCTGAAAATACTCCGGTGTATGTGGCGGGATTCGATCTGGGTGTTCGTCCGATGGGCGCCTGATCCACCACCACGACCTTGTCGATATGTTCTATACCCTCGATTTTGTCATACGCCAATGGGTCTTTCAAAGAACGGTAAAAGTGCTGACTTAAAATGGGTTGCAGGGTTTCATTTATCAGGGTTGACTTGCCACTGCCTGATACGCCTGTTACGCAGTTCATCTTCCCAAGAGGAAAATCTACATTGATGTTTTTGAGATTGTTTCCTCTGGCGCCGGTCAAAGTTAATTTCTTTCCATTACCCTTGCGTGCTTTTTCAGGAATACTAATGATTTCTCTTCCATTCAGAAAGCGGGCTGTCATGGTATCTGAATTCAGCATCTCCTCAGGAGTACCGGCAAAAACAACTTTACCACCATGGCGACCGGCACGCGGACCGAGATCGATCACATAATCGGCCTCAAGCATCATGTCTTTATCATGCTCAACAACAATTACGGTGTTTCCGGTATCTCTCAACTGTTTCAGAGAATTAATAAGACGTTGATTATCGCGCTGATGTAAGCCAATGCTCGGTTCGTCTAATATATAAAGTACGTTTACTAGTTGTGTGCCTATTTGTGTTGCCAGGCGGATGCGCTGACTTTCACCTCCCGAGAGCGAGTGTGAGCTGCGACTCAGTGATAAATAATTTAAACCAACATCAAGTAAAAAGCGTAGTCTGGTTCTTATCTCCTTAATGATTTCAGTGGCAATCAGTTTTTGCTTTTCATTTAAATGCTGTTCAACATTTTCAATCCAGTTCAACAACTCATCGACGTCCATAGCAGATAACTCCGCGATATTTTTGTCGTGTATCCGATAATGCAGTGCTTCCTTTTTCAGTCGCGAACCGCCACAGTCGGGACAGGCAATTTCTTTAGAGAACTGGTTTGCCCATTTTTGTTCAGTAGCCGATGCTGTATTTTCCTGCTGTTGCTCGATGTATTTCAAAATGCCATCGTAATTCAGGAAATAATTGGAGGTTCCCAATGAGTGATTTTTAATGTTGAGACGTTGGTCGGTTCCATTCAATATATCGTCTATTGCTTCATCCGGAAGTTTGGAAACCGGCATCTTAATGTTACAATCATATTTTTCAAGTATCGCTTCAATTTGCCAGAAAATCATTGAGTTGCGATGTTTTCCCAATGGAATTATAGCTCCATCATGAATGCTAATTTTTCTATCAGGGATGATTTTCTCCAAATCAATTTCGTTTACAGTACCAAGTCCTTTACAGCGTGGACAAGAACCTTGTGGCGAATTGAAAGAGAAATGATGTGGAGCTGCCTCGTCATAGGAGAGTCCGGTCGATGGACACATCAATAGTTTACTGAAATATCGAAATCTGTCACTCTCAACATCAAGCATCATAACTATGCCATTGCCCTGTTGCATGGCTTTTTGCAACGATTGTTTGAGTCTTTGTCTGTCTTTTTCCGCTACTAAAAGCCGGTCAACTACCAATTCAATGTCATGAATCTTATATCTGTCAAGTTTCAATCCGTGTGTTATATCGCGCAGCTCTCCGTCAACTCTCACGTGCAGATAACCCTTTTTGCGAACATTCTCGAATAATTCCTTGTAATGCCCCTTCCTTCCTTTTACAAGAGGTGCAAGTAAAACAGATTTCTTGCCTTCATATTCGCTGATAATCAGATCGATGATTTGCTCTTCGGAGTATTTAACCATCTTTTCCCCGGTTAGATAAGAATAAGCCTCCCCGGCTCTGGCAAAGAGCAAGCGTAGAAAGTCATATATCTCGGTGGTAGTTCCTACTGTAGAGCGAGGATTCTTATTGGTCGTTTTCTGTTCAATTGAAATAACCGGACTTAAGCCCGTGATTTTGTCCACATCAGGTCGTTCAAGATTCCCTAAAAAGCTACGGGCATATGCTGAAAAAGTTTCTATATAACGGCGCTGCCCTTCAGCAAAAATGGTGTCGAATGCCAGGGAAGATTTACCGCTGCCACTTAAGCCCGTAATAACAGTTAACTCATTACGCGGAATGTTTACATCAATATTCTTCAGATTATGAACCCTGGCTCCGGTAATCTCAACCAGCTCTTTTTGTTCAATGCTTTCTATGTCAGTTGTTTGTTTCAAAATTATAATCAATCCATTTTTTTCAGAACCCGCAAAGTTAATCAATTTTTAGCACAGGCAATTGGAGCTTGTCACAATTTTTTAGTAGTTAACGATTGATTTTCAGAATCAAAAAAAAAGTTTAACTTTGCACCGCTTTTCTGAGAGAAAAAGTGTGATGGGAAATTAAGCAACTAATCACTTAAAAATCAACGCTTAAATTTTGAGTAACACAATCAATTTTTAAAAAAATGAAAACATTTGAATTAAAAGGGAACGTTCGTTCCGGGCTTGGCAAAAAAGCCACTAAAGCCGATCGCGCTTCTGATAGCGTACCTTGTGTGTTGTATGGTTCAGGCGAGAATGTACATTTCTCAGCAACCAATTCTGATTTGAGAAAACTTATCTACACACCAGAGGTTTACATTGTAAATCTGGACGTTGATGGCAAGAAAACAAAAGCTATCATGAAGGATTTGCAATTTCATCCGGTAAGTGACAAAGTATTACATATAGATTTTCTGGAAGTTTCAGAAGATAAACCCGTGGTAATGGAAATTCCTGTGAAATTACAGGGACTTGCAGAAGGTGTGAAAGCAGGGGGTAAACTTGCGTTGGAAATGCGTAAGCTCAAAGTAAAAGGTCTGTACAAAGATTTCCCTGAAGAAATTGTTATTGATGTTACCAGTCTCGGTTTAGGAAAATCAATTCAGGTAGGTGCTGTTAAGGTGGATAAACTTGAATTGCTCAACGCTAAGAATGCTGTTGTAACTCAGGTTAAGCTTACCAGAGCTGCTCGTGGAGCTGCTGCTGCCGCTGCCAAGAAAGGTTGATGCAAAAGCTGCTTGAGTTTGTGATCAACAAATGTTGTCGAACAACTCACAAACAAGATCAAATGAAATATTTAATTGTTGGATTGGGAAATATCGGTGCAGAGTACCACAATACCCGCCACAATATAGGATTCACGGTATTGGACGCTCTGGCTGGAGCGTCCAATGTTGTTTTTGAGGATAAGAGATATGGTTTCGTAACCCGATTGAAACTTAAAAACAAAACGCTTGTACTCCTGAAACCTTCCACATACATGAATCTCAGTGGTAACGCAGTTCGTTACTGGATGAATAAAGAAAATATCGACCCCGAAAACCTGTTGGTTATTGTGGATGATATTGCATTGCCTTTTGGAGCACTGAGACTCAAACCCCGCGGCACTGACGCCGGACATAACGGGTTACGAAGTATCCAGGATGTGTTGGGCAACGATGCGTATGCCCGTTTGCGTTTCGGATTAGGGAATGATTATCCTAAAGGTTCACAGGCACATTTTGTACTCAGTAAATGGAATGCTGATGAAGAAAAAGCACTGCCTGCCAGGGTTGATAAAGCTGTTGATTTGATAAAGAGTTTTTGTCTTCAGGGTTTGCAACTGACTATGACACAGTTTAATAACAAATAAACTTGCTTTAATTATGGAAGTTAGAATAGATAAGTGGTTGTGGGCTGTGCGGATTTTTAAAACCCGTTCAATTGCTACAGAGGCATGTAAGAAAGGTAAAATACTTATCAGGGGAGTTGAAGTAAAACCCTCTTATCAGGTTAAGGTGGGCGATATTGTCGGAGTAAAACGAAATCCTGTGCTGTTTTCGTATCAGGTGCTTGCACTGGCTCAAAACAGGATGGGACCTAAGCTTGTTCCTGATTATCTGAAAGATGTGACAACCGCTGATCAACTTGAACTTTACGAATTGGGTAAGATTAACGCACGACTCAATCGCGATCGTGGTACAGGTCGCCCAACCAAAAAGGAGCGACGTGATTTGGATGACTTTTTTGAGCCGCTTTTCTTTGAAGATGAAGAGTTGGAGGGTTGATTTTTAAAATTTCAAAACCGGAAAATGATAATTGCATCAAAACTTAAAAAAACCAATATCGTTGAATATCTGCTTTATATGTGGCAGATAGAAGATTTAATACGAGCCTGCAAGCTGAATATTGATCTTGTTGAAATAAACTTGTTTGGAAGTTATCAGTTCACTGACAAAAACGAAAGGAAGAAGGTTTACGAATGGTATGAGAGTTTGATAGAAATGATGCGACTTGAGAATGTTCAGGAAAAAGGTCATCTGCAAATTAATAAAAATGTAATCATCGACCTGAACGATTTTCACTCATTGCTTCTGTCAAGTGGGAAGGAGCCAGGTTACAATGCCAAGTATCTGTATGTAATGCCGATGATTAACCAGCTTAGAATGAAATCGGAAATCGGTTTGACTGATATTGAGTTGTGTTTCAATTTTCAGTATATTTTCATGATGCTCAAAATGAAAAAAGCAGAGATTTCACAAGAAACCCAACATACACAGCAGGAATTGTCAAAATATCTGGTTTTACTGTCCAAACATTATCATGCCTATCAGGATGGCAAACTCGATTTGGAATAATTGTTTATCTTTGCGGGAGTATTTTTTTCTGAATGTTTAATCTGAAGGTTTTTTATTAATAAATCTTCCTGAAACAAAAGCTTATGAAAGGCATCATCCTTGCCGGAGGTTCCGGCACCCGACTGTATCCCATTACCAAAAGTATTTCGAAACAAATTATCCCGGTTTATGATAAACCCATGATTTATTATCCCCTCTCAGTTTTGATGTTGGGTGGTATCCGGGAAATACTCATCATTTCAACTCCACACGACATTCATCTGTATGAAAATCTTCTGGGTGATGGTAAATCGCTGGGTATCAGTTTGAGTTATGCAATTCAGCCTTCGCCCGACGGATTAGCTCAGGCTTTCATTATCGGTGAGGATTTTATCGGCGATGACAGTGCATGTATGATTCTTGGCGATAATATTTTTTATGGATTCGATTTTTCAAGGACACTTCGTGAGGCAGCTAATCTTACTGATGGAGCAATCGTATTCGGATATTACGTGAATGACCCTGAAAGATATGGTGTTGCAGAATTTGATGAAGATTCTAAAGTACTCAGCATTGAGGAAAAACCAGAAAATCCTAAATCGAATTATGCCGTTACAGGGCTTTACTTTTATAGCAATGATGTGGTTAAAAAAGCCAAATCACTCAAACCATCAAAACGCGGTGAACTTGAAATAACAGATCTAAATCGTTTGTATTTGGAAGAAGGTCGCCTGAAGATGAAGATTATGGGTAGAGGAATGGCGTGGTTGGATACAGGAACGCACGATAGCTTACTTGAAGCTTCCAATTTTATCTCTACAATTGAAAATCGTCAGGGTTTGAAAGTTGCCTGCATAGAAGAAATTGCCTACCGATATGGTTATATCAATCGTGATGAATTGCTTGCTTTGGCCGAGCCACTTAAAAAGAATCATTACGGCGAGTATTTAATTAAAATTGCAAACGAGAAATTATAATAATACAATGAATATCATTACAACTCCCATTGAGGGGTTACTTATTATTGAACCTCGGGTTTTTGAGGATGTCAGGGGTTTCTTCTGCGAGACTTATAATCTCAAAAACTACAGGAATCATGGTATCGATACCTTGTTTTGTCAGGATAATCTTTCCAGATCGTCATATGGTGTCATCAGAGGATTGCATTATCAACTTAATCCTCAAAGTCAGTCGAAATTAGTCACAGTACTCGAAGGTTCTGTTTGGGATGTGGCTGTTGATTTGCGTAAAAATTCTCCGACATTCGGACAATGGTACGGGGTTGTTCTTTCAGCAGAGAATAAAAAACAATTCTTTATTCCTCAGGGTTTTGCACATGGTTTTTCTGTGTTGAGTGAAACGGCACTTTTTTCATACAAATGCGATGATTTTTATAATCCGGAATTAGAAAAGGGTATTTTCTATGCTGATACATTTTTGAATATTGACTGGAAAATTGAACCTGATAAAGCTGTAATATCTTCAAGAGATATGAATAATCCGGCTTTCGATAAGGCTGAAATGAATTTCTAATCTTATTTTTTATGAAGAAAATCCTTGTCACCGGAAGTAATGGTCAGTTAGGAAATGAGATCCGCTGCCTTTCAGCAAAATATCCTGATTTTTCTTTTTTGTTCACTGATGTGGCTGAATTGGATATTACAAATAGTAAAGCAGTTGAAATATATTTTAAGCAAGAGAAACCTGACTTTTTAATTAATTGCGCAGCATACACCGCTGTTGATAAAGCAGAAGATGATGTTGAGCTTTGCTATAAAATCAATGAGACAGCAGTAGGTGTTTTGGCTGAAAATGCACAAAGGTATGGTTGCAGGATGATACATGTTTCCACAGATTATGTGTTTGATGGTCAGTCATATCAGCCATACACAGAGGATATGCCTGTTTCACCTTCTTCTGTTTATGGCCGTTCAAAGCTTGCCGGCGAACAGTTGCTATTGAAACTGCTTCCTGATTCAGTTATCGTACGCACTTCCTGGTTATATTCATCTTTCGGAAATAATTTTGTGAAAACGATTCTAAGGCTTTCACGTGAGCGAGAAAGTCTGAATGTAATCTTCGATCAGGTTGGAACTCCAACTTTTGCTGCTGATTTGGCTGAGGCACTTATGAGTATTATTTCACAGGATGAATTTCATCCCGGAGTTTATCATTTTTCGAATGAAGGAGTATGTAGCTGGTACGACTTTGCACTGAAAATAAGTAGAATGGATGGCAATGAGTGTGATGTTAAACCAATTGAAACCAAAGATTATCCTGTTAAAACTTCGCGTCCATTTTACAGCGTGCTGAATAAGCAAAAGATAAAAAAGACCTATAATTTACGAATTGCGCACTGGGAAGACGGTTTGTTAAGATGCATGAAACAATTGAAGGGTTGAATTGTTGATTTTGTACATCCAAAGTAATTTTTCTACCTTTGGTCGTTTTCTTCCTGAGCATATTTTTTTAAACCTGTAAGCTATTGTATGAAACTGACCATTAAATCATTGTTGTATTTCAGCTTGGTTGTTGTGCTTTTCAGCACAGCCTGCTCTTCTGTGAGAGATGTTTTTTCAAGAGGTCAGGAAGAATTCAGAAATGCAACCAATGCATATGCAGAAGGTAGATATCTTGAGTCAATGGTGCATGCAACCAATGCAATCATTATTGATCCCGACTTCCTTGCAGCAAGGGAGTTTGTCAGAGATCATTTTGATAGTTCTGTTTCTCAGGCACAAAACCGGTTACAGCGACTTCGAACTCCTGCAACTACTGCACAGGCCGAAGAAAGGTTTAAAATTTTGAATAATTTAACCATCATTTATGCTAATCTGCAGAGAATTGGTTTGCCTTTTAGACATCCCAAAAACGCATGGATTTGGACCACCCAGATTGTCGAATATAATTCACAGCGCAATGAAGCCCGCGAACTTGCTTTTTCACTTGTAATGAATGATGCTCGTGATTTCGTTAGTCGAAATCGCGTAATGGAGGCTGAAAGTGCTTTTTTGAGAGCATTGAATAATTATACAAGAAATGAAACTCATCGGTTAATGGTCACACAAACCGTTGTAGAGGAACTTTGCTTTCAAGCAGCACGTATTCTGAATACTACAGTGATAGAAAATGCTATCATTGCCAATGCCTTTTTTAGATCGGCAGCCCGGTTTCTCCCTAACGATGAGGAGGCAAAAAGTGGCATCATAAACTCAGCTATTTATACTTCTTATTTGTATCTCGAACAGGGAAACACCCAGGAAGAAACGGGAGGTGAATCAATGTGGATAGCTGCATTTAATAGTTACCGAAGTGCTGTTGAATGGGACTCAACCAATGAGCATGCCGTTCAGGGCAAGGAAAGACTAAGAGAAAAATTGGCCGAAATGTATTTTCTCAGAGCTGTTAGTGCTGAAGTAAACAAAGACTTTGATACTGCGGTTGCTCAATATGAATCGGTTCAGCAATGGATTCCCAACTATAAAAACGCTATGCCCCAGATGTACATACTGCGGATAAGGGTTAAGAACCGGGAAGCGTTGCAGAAGATTGAGCAGATGAACGAAATCGCTGAGCTTTATTTCAGTAGATTATCAACGGTGTCACGAAAAATCGATGCAGCATCCCGAACCATGGAACAAATGGCAGCTTTGTCGGTTAATAGTATCGGCTTAAACAGATCAATTCAAATTGCTATTAATCAGGTTAATGCATATGCAGATGTGCCTGTGGTTAACGAAAGTACAATCCCTTTGTCGGAAAATCTGAAACGTTCGAAGGTGCCTGTAGAAGCTATGTCGGCGGTTTTTGCTGAAATCAACTTGCCCTTGTTAATACCTGCAATTACAGCCATAGATAACAACAAAGCAGTTGTGGATGATTTGAGAGCCAGGGCTGAAACCATGCTGACTGTTTTCAGAGAAACTCAGCAGATGACAAATGGCATCAATGATTGTGCATTGAATTTACGAGAAGAGGAAAGGTTTAAGGCACTTGAACAGGCTGTTGATAGTTTGAATTTTCATTTAAACATTACCTTGCGAGCATTGAATTCTTTGAGTGAGAGTTTTGTGGATATTGAAAAATTTCTCGATGAAGTGAATACTTTGCCAGCTGACATGTTGCCTGTGATAGGTAAAGTTGATTTGTTGAGATCGGACGTAGAAAAAGTGAAGCCGGCTCTTGATGATTTGAAATCAGTTTTGGATAAAAGGTATAAACTTGCAGGTTATTCAATGACTGCGCGCAGATATTTAAATAGTCCACCCATCCCAATCAGGGCTGTTAGGGAAGAGTGGGATAAAATGATTGCATCGGCTTTGAGTCCCCAAATCGAAAACCTTAAAATTAATATGAATCAGGTAGAAGGTTTCGATAAGTTGCGTAATCGTTTCGACAGGTTACCTGCATGGAAACAGCAATTCACTACCAACGAGCAACTGATGAAATCGCAGTGGGATGATTACAGGCTAAGTGAACAAAGAATCAGAACAGAACTTAATCTTTTAAAGACAGAGTTTGGGTGTAAAGCTCAAAATTAATCTATCTTAAAGTTGCACCCAGTTTATCTTCGTAATTTTTCATCAGTTTCTGCATGATGCTGTCAATCTGATTGTCAGTAAGTGTTTTTGTATCATCCTGAAGAATAAAACTTACTGCATACGATTTCTTGCCTGCATCAATATTCTTTCCCTCATAAACATCAAACAAACTCACCTTCTTCAACAATTTCTTTTCAGTTTGATAGGCAATTGTTTCGATTTCACTGAAAGCTATATGCTTGTCGAGTAATAAAGCGAGATCTCTTTTTACTTCAGGATATTTAGGTATCTCGCTATATTTTACCTTGTTGCGTTTGATTTCGCGCATCAGTTGATTCCAGTGGATATTGGCAAAGAAAACCACCTGATCGATATCCAGATTCTTTAAAATGCCGGGATGTACTATGCCCAACGAAGCCAGTTTCTTTCCTGAGGAAGTTGTGATTTGAATACTCTCACTAAAAATGTCAGAATCGCCCTCAACTGTATTTGTTTTGGAAACATCAATGCCTAATCTTTTGAGGATATTCAGCACATACGCTTTCAATTCAAAAACAGAAGCAGGCATGGCAGGTACTGCCCACGATTGAGCACTTTTTTGTCCGGTAATCCATATGCCAAGATGAAACTCCTCATTATAGGCCGAAAGCGCTTGATCTTCTTTCTTATTTTCAGCATTGAAGAAATAGCAATTGCCAAATTCGTATAATTTTAAATCTGCACTTTTACGATTAATGTTATATGCGATGCTTTCTAATCCTCCAAATATCAAGCTCTGACGCATTACATTTAAATCGTTGCTCAACGGATTCATTATCCTGACACAATTATTCCCGGGCATTGATGTCAGTTTTTCGTAATATGCTGATTTTGTCAACGAATTATTCATGATTTCATTGAAACCCTGCGCCGTAAGTTGCTCCGAAATAAGTTGTTGCAACTGATGCGAATCGGGTTTGCTGACATAGCTTAGCGTTGAGCGTAAACTCTCAGATATTTCAACCTGATTGTATCCATAGATTCGAAGGATGTCCTCAATAACATCCACATCTCTTTGTACATCAACACGATACAGCGGAATTTGAAGCAAATATCCTTCTTCATTACGTTGAAGAATTCTTATCTCCAGGGCATTCAATATCTTTTCGATATTATCTCTGCCGATTTCTTTGCCGATTAAAGAGTTCACCTTCTTAACTTTCAAACTAACTTCGGCAGGTTTCATTTCAACCGGGTATATATCCTGTATTTCGCTTGAAATTGTTCCACCAGCCACTTCCTGAATCAATAAAGCACATCTTTTCAGAATATAAACCGTGTTTGAAGGGTCGCAACCTCTCTCGAAACGAAATGAAGCATCGGTATTCAAACCATGACGGCGGGCACTTTTTCGGATGCTAACCGGATTGAAGTATGCGCTTTCAAGAAATATATTCTTTGTTACTTCCGTTACTCCACTGTCGAAACCACCAAACACACCGCCGATACACATGGGTTTCTCTGCATCACAAATCATCAGGTCGGCAGCACTTAATTTACGCTCTGTTCCTTCCAGCGAAACAAAGGGAGTTCCTTCCGGAAGTGTTTTTACTACTACTTTCGAACCTGCAATTTTATCTGCATCAAATGCGTGCAGCGGATGACCCATTTCATGCAGGACAAAGTTAGTCGCATCAACAATGTTATTGATGGGACGCAAGCCTATTATCTGCAATGCATCTTTCAGCCATTTCGGCGATTCAGTTACTGTGACACCGGAGATTGTCAGTCCTGAATAGCGGGGACAAGCATCAGTATTTTCAACTAAAACAGGAATGGTTAATTCATTATTGTCAACTTTAAATCCATCAACAGCAGGTTTTGTCAATTTTATAGCAGGATTAGTAAGTGCAAACCAGGCCGCTAAATCGCGCGCAACTCCAAAATGAGATGCAGCATCAATGCGGTTTGGAGTAATATCGACTTCAATTAAATAATCGTCAGAAATACCATAGTAATCTTTAGCGGGAATTCCAATGGCAGTATCAGCAGGTAAAACTATAATACCATCATGACTGTTACCAATTCCAATCTCGTCTTCAGCACATATCATCCCGAATGAATCAACGCCCCTGATTTTACTTCTTTTTATGGTAAAACTTTCATCTCCTGAATACAACTTGGTTCCAACTGTAGCAACAATAACTTTTTGTCCTGCTGCAACATTGGGTGCACCACAAACAATTTGCAGGTGCTCGCCCTGACCAACGTCAACGGTAGTTACATGCAGGTGTTCAGAGTTTTCATGTTTATCACATGTGATTACCTCTCCGGTTACCAAACCTTCGAGACCGCCCCTGATAGTTTGAACCTGTTCAACTCCGCCTACCTCTAATCCAATAGATGTCAGTATTTTGCCAAGTTCTTCGGCAGGCATTTCAAGAT
>CAYMDE010000041.1:21635-23301 GCA_964389115.1 uncultured Paludibacter sp.
TCTAATCCAATAGATGTCAGTATTTTGCCAAGTTCTTCGGCAGGCATTTCAAGATTGATGTATCGTTTAAGCCAGTTGTATGAAATGTTCATAAAGATGAAGTTTTTTAAAAAGACCCGCAAAGATAATCAATTTGCCCTGAAAGCTAAAAAATAATTTAAACCACGGATTGATGCGGTTTTTTTGATTTTGAAACCAAAAGTGAATATTTATTTCATTATAATTCAAATTTGATTAAATTTGCGACGCTAAAAAAAATATCATGATCAAAGAAAACTTTATTCGCCTGTTCGAGGATGCATTTCGTAAATATTGGCAAATGCCGGCTTATAGTAATTACGGTGAAGATGTAACGCTGACCTATGCTGATGTTGCACATCTGGTAGCAAAAATGCACATTCTATTTGAACAATGTAACATACAGAAAAACGACAAAATTGCGTTAATCGGCAGGAATAATTCAAACTGGGCTATCACCTACATAGCAACTGTAACCTACGGGGCTGTTATTGTTCCTATTTTACAGGACTTTAATCCTAATGATGTGCATCACATTGCAAATCATTCAGAATCAAAACTGCTTTTTTCAAGTGATTATATCTGGGATAATCTGGAGGAAGAAAAACTGACAACTGTTGAGGCTGTTTTTTCATTAACCGACTTCAATTGTCTTACCGTTATTTCACGAATTGATACAAAAATTGAATCATCTCCTGATCAACCATCTTTTCAGATAGAAAAAAGTCAGGTCAAGCCCGAGGTTATCAGTACGCTTTTCAGAGCAAAATTTCCTCATGGTTTCCATCGCGATCATGTTCGTTTTATTGATAAATCAAACGAAGAGATTGTTTCATACAATTATACTTCGGGAACCACAGGTTTCAGTAAAGGAGTTATGACCACAGGAAATGCTTTGGCCGGCAATATTACTTTTGCGATTGGAACAGGCATCATTAAAGAAGGATACAAGATCATCTCTTTCTTACCATTGGCACATTCCTATGGCTGTGCATTTGAGTTTTTGACATCTACCTGCATAGGCTGCCATGTTCATTTCATCGGTAGAATACCTTCACCCAAAATTCTATTAACAGCTTTTGCTGAAATAAAACCCAACGTGATTTTTCTGGTCCCACTTATTATTGAAAAGATTTATAAGAAGCAAATCCAGCCATTAATAGCCAAGCCTACTATACGTTGGGTGTTGCGAATTCCTTTCCTCGACCAAACCATTCTGAATACAATCAGGAAGAAACTGATCAATGCTTTCGGTGGCGAGTTTGTACAATTGGTTTGTGGTGGAGCTCCTCTAAACGCGGAGGTGGAGGATTTTTTGCAAAAAATCAAGTTCCCCTATACAGTTGGATATGGTATGACTGAATGTGCGCCGTTAATCAGCTTTTCACCTGCAGATGAATTTGTAGCAAAATCATCTGGTAAGGTTATCCCAGTGATGGAGATTAAAATTCAGAATAAAGATTCAAAAACAGGTATCGGAGAAATTTTAGTAAAAGGAGAGAATGTGATGGCTGGTTATTTTAAAAATCAGGAAGCAACCGATAGTATGATTGATGCTGATGGTTGGTTGCACACAGGAGACCTTGGCACTGTGGACGAAGATGGTAATGTTTTCATACGTGGCAGGAGTAAGTCAATGATACTTGGA
>CAYMDE010000042.1:0-11026 GCA_964389115.1 uncultured Paludibacter sp.
TCCCTCTTCCCCATCACCGAAAAGTATTTTTCGGAGAAATAGCTCTGAAGTGCGAGGATAAGTGTGGCTGAGGCGAGGGCCGACCAGCCGGCGCCGGTGATGCCAAGTGATGGGATAAGGAAGTAGTTGAGCGTGAGGTTCAGGATGAGTCCGCCTGTGTAAATAAGGGCGGTGATGCCGGTTTTTTCGGCCAGACTTATACCGGCAAACAGACTTGCGTACTGGATGATGAAGCCTGAGAAAAGGAGCAATGGCAAAACCCCGGCTGCTGCGTAGTATTCGGGGGTGGTGATGAATGCAATGATGGGTTTGGAAAGCAGACTGAGCAGGGTGATTACTGCGACTCCTCCAACAAAAACATAGTGGTATATGCGCCGGAGATCACGACCAATATTGTCGCGGTAGTGTTTGTAGATGAGCGGCATCAGCGAGCTGTTTACAATATTCATGATCACTACCGGGATGGCAGCAATGCGGAAGGCCACTGCATACACACCGAGATCGGAAAGCGATAGGAAATGGCGGATAAGCAGCCGATCGAAATAGGTCAATGAATATATTGCCAGCGCCGATACCGTAAGAGGTAAACTAAAACGAAGCATTTGTTTGATTACAGCCGGATTCCAGGTGAAGGCAAGATGCATCCTGTTGTACCACGCCGAGAGGATAATGGATGGAATCCCTCCCGCAATTAGTCCGAGATAAACGCCACTCAACCCTTTTTTCAATACAACTACAAACAAAACTGACAGCGAGAGAGTGGCCACCGAGTAAAAAATATTGATTAGCGAGAAACGGACAGATTGCATTGAATAGCGTAACAGATTCTGAAAATAATTAAACAATGCTGTTACGGGCATCGAAAGAATGGCTAACCTGAAAACATCTTCACGCCCTTTAATACTGAAAATGAGTTCGCTCAGTGGTTCTGCAAACACAAACATCAGCGTAGTAAAAAGGATATAGCTGTACAGATAAAACATCAGTCCGGTCGAAGCATACTCCTTGCGCCCATTAGCATCGCTTTGCGTGAAATAGCGGGCTACCGACTGATACAATTCGAGCGAAAGCATAACGCCCGACAGCGTACCGATGAGTGTTACCAAATCGATAATGCCGTAATCTTCAGTTGAAAGCACACGCACATAGAGGGGGATGAGCAGGAAGGATATCATCCTGACCAACATGCCGGAAAAACCGTAAACCCCTATGTCGCGTATGAACTGGCGCAGCATTATCAGTCGTTTTTGGTGGTGATAAATTCTGTAATTTCGGCCAGCAGTTCCGGTTTATCGTTGAGAAAAAGCGCATTTAACCCGTTGCGCATCACATAACTGCGCAGAAATGCTCTCAGGTTTTCGGTGCTGATACCGTAACCTTTGAAATAATGCAATCTAGCGGGATCGTACATCCACTCTCCCGGAATTTGATCATTGATAATACGCATAAATCTTTTGGCAACAGCAGCGTTGTACCAGCGCGAAGTTACAAAATCGTGCAGTTTATCAGCATATTCCAGTCGCAACGGTTTATTAATAACCAGGTTCCTGATTTCATAACGCAAATTTTCGGGCAGACAAAAACAAGCGGGAGGAATGAGTTCATCGGGATGATCCCTGCGGATTCCACGGGCGTAGTATCCTGCATTGATAACGGCTTTGCGGGCAAATGCAGCTTCGGTACCGAGTCCGCCCACCGGGATGTCTGAATATAACTCATCGACCACCAAATCGCATCGCGAAAGCTCGTCGATAACCTGCTCGTTAGGCACATTTTCCAGTCGCAGGTATTCAATTGGCAGACCCTCCTTTTGCAGTTTGGCAATGATTTCTTCAATGATAGCTGTGCCTTTAGCCTTGCTGTTAGAGGGTGCGTGCAATATCTTCACAATCCTGGAGAATCCGTTTTGGGCTTTTGTCGGCTGCATCAGGTTTTCATCGTTCGGAAATCCCACATGCAGCCATGCGATGAATGGCTTGTGCTGAAACAGTGCTGTTGGCGGATGGTTGATGATATGATCTGCATATTTTTCAATCCGGGCAATGCGTTTGTATTGTGCTTTCGTGTCGCGGTAACAGCGTGAAAGTTGCGGGATGCCGTCCGGGGAGGTGTATTTCCCCAGAATGCTGTTTCCTGAAAGATATGCCGGCCGCGACTCGGTTCCGAGGAAAACCACGATAATTTTCTTGCGAAACAGTCGCAGGATGGCCAACTCGTGATACGTGAAAAAGGGCTGTGAGTTAAGAATGAATACATCGTACCGTACCAGTGCATACAGAAACACGATGGTATGTGTCAACATTAGCAATCCGGCTGCGGGAAGCATGGCAGGCAGCAACCATGGTTTACGACAGCGACGGTAGAATCTGAAAACAGCCTGATTGAAAAGCGCCAGACGATTCATTGGCGGATTATAGTAATCGCTGCCGATAAGGAACCATAAATCGGCTTCAACACCGATTTTATCGAATCCCTCTTTCAGTCGGGTGAAATATCCGGCTATTTCTTTATTTCCGATATATATTCTTTTCATACTCCTTCTGATTTAACTTATTGATTCCCCGTTTTTTGGTCCGATTCTTCATCGTAATTACGGGTGTATTTAAGATAAAAACTGAGTGGGATAAGATTGGCTTTGGCGAGCAAATAAAAGAACCATCGAAGCGTTTCGAAGGTCTTTTTATAGGTAGGGTAGTCGCGGTACGATTTATTGGGAGCTTCCATTACAGACTGAAATTCCTCATCGCTCAGGTTGAGTCGCTTTTTCACTTCAGCAATAAGTCCCTGCTCAACAGGTTTTGGTTTTTTAATTTCACTGAGTGCCATTTCGCGTGTCCATTGTCCTGAACGTACCAATGCCGAAAACTCGCACAGTCGCAGGTCGTAACCAAATTTTCGGGGTAGCCAGTAGTTGTTGGTAAACCATGCAGTGCGGTTTTCCATGTGGTGTCCGCCATAGTATTTCCATCCGAATTCAGCGGTCAGAAATTGCTTGGTAGCCTCTTTGTCGTAGTCGAGATAGTAAAGCGGCCTTATCTTTTTAATCCCGTCGAAGATTGTCCATTTCAGCCACTTATGCATATCGAGTAAAGGAAGTGTTTTGATTTTACGACTGCCGTATTGTTTCTGAACAGAGCGTATATATTTTGCATCCATGTAAAACCAGCCATGCGGTGAGATACCTTCCGTGCGGAATGAATGTCCTTCAAAAATGTATTTGATACCGTATTTTCTGCAGGCCATATAATGTACAGTTGCCAGGGCTATATCGCTTGGCGAGTCAATATCGGGGACCGAAGCCTTAAGGAATGACCTGAAAACATCGGCACATTCGCGGTTATCAACAACATGGGTATAAAGGTCGATTCCGAGTTTCTCAGTAACGTTACGAATATTTTCCACGGCAATATCCGAGTTCCAGGTATTGTCGTAGTGTGCGGCCAAAGGTCGTAATCCGAGCACCTCTTTTGTGAACCAGAGCATGTACGACGAATCGGTGCCTCCACTAACGCCCACCACCACATCATAGGGTTTATTCTTTTGTTCTTTCCTTATTTTTGCTGCCAGTTTTTTCAGATGAGTCATCCCCGCATCGCCTGTAGGATAAAGCAGATTCAGCTCGTCGTATTGCCTGCAGTAGTTGCACACACCTTCTTCATCGAAAGTGATATATGGGATAGAGCTATCGTAGATACATCGTGTACAGGTCATGAAATTGCAAGTTGTTTAAGTTGATTAATTCTATTCAGGGTATTCCGGTCGGGAAAGCTGATAAGCACGCCATTTCCCTGTTTTTGATAAACTGCCATGCTGCCAATAGCAACCGCAGAAGCACCACCTTCGGTAAGTGCCGATTCGATATGCGTGATATTACCCGCTCCTCCGAGTGCAATTACCGGCACATTCGTTTGCCGGCTCACCCTGTTAATCAAATGAAGATCGAAACCATTCCAGGTACCTTCGCGCGAGAGATTGTGTATCAGTATTTCTCCTGCACCGGCATCTTCTATTTCGAAAAGAAAAAGATCGAGGTCTTTGGCCGACTTTTTACTTCCCGAATGATAGCAGAGTTGGTACTTCCCAAAGATGTTTTTTTTGACATCAACTGATACAATGATGCACTGACTTCCGAATAAATCAGAAGCCTCGGCGATGAGCTCCGGATGGGTGTGTGCGGCTGATCCAATCACCACTTTTTCAACACCCGCTTTCAGTATTTCCCTGATTTGGCTGATGTTGGTAATGCCACCACCATAGCAAACCGGCATGAAGCATTCGTCGGCTAAGCGATGTATCAACTGCATGTCAGGTCCGCGCTGTTCTCTGCCCGATGAGATATCAAGCACAATCAGTTCATCCACCTCTTTGCGATTGAAGATTTTGATGGCGTTTACCGGATCACCCACGTAAACCGGATTGCGAAATCGCTCTGTTTTAACGAGCTGTCCGTCTTTTATCAGCAGACAAGGCATGAGTCGGTTTTGAAGCATGGTGCTATATTTTATTGAAGTTTTCAAATATTTTCATACCGAACCGATGGCTTTTCTCAGGATGAAACTGGCATCCGAAGATGTTTTCATGTGCGATTACCGAATCGAACCATTCGCCATAATGAGTTCTTCCAGCAGCAAGTGTTTTATCGTGACATTGCAGATGATAGGAATGTACGAAGTAAAATCGCGAATCATCGGGCATATCCTTCAGCAAGTCATTTTCTTTTTTGATTTCCACCGTGTTCCATCCTGTGTGCGGAACTCTCAGTTTCACTGCAATATCCCGGTCGAATCCGATGGTGCTGGCATTGATCCATCCCATGCCGGTTGCCATTCCTTCGGAGCTGCGCAGTGTCATCAGTTGCATTCCCAAACAGATGCCCAGTACCGGAATTTTCTTTGCCATCACCATTTCGGTCAGCACTTCTCCTATTCCCGACGAGATAAGGTTTTTCATTCCATGGTCGAAAGCACCCACACCCGGAAGTATTAAGCGCTTTGCCTTCTTTATCTCATCAATGGAGTTGCTTATAGCAGCATCAATTTCCAGATGACGGAGCATGTTCAGGATAGACCCTGTGTTGCCCAAACCGTAGTCAACTATCACGATATTCATGGCTTTTTTCGATAACGAAGGAAACGTGCCGGTACACCCGCATACACGCTGTAGGGTTCAACATCATGAGTAACCACCGAACCTGCACCAACAATGGCTCCCTCGCCTATGTTGACACCCGGTAACAGAATGGCTCCTGTTCCGATATCAGCCCCGTTGCCAATTGTTACGGCTGCGAACTGCAGTGGATGATGAATTACCGGAATGTCGGGCTGTGCATCATCATGTGCCGAAGTCAGGATTTTCACACCCGGACCAATACCCACCGCTTTCCCAATGATGATACCTCCGGCAGAGTGGAAAAAACATTGCTGTCCTATCCAACTACCTTCCCCGATAATCATGGTTCCCTGATAATAAGCTTTCAGAATGGTTTGATGACCAACATATACATGATTATGAATGCTGATATTCTCAGGGTGAAATACCAAAACCCCCGGCTCAAGCACAACACCTTCTCCCAGCAATTGAAACAAGTGAGGTTCAAATTTTCCATCACCATGCGAGGTACGGGGTTTTATGTTTTTAAAAACCATACTCTTTTATTGCAGAAAGTAACTCATTCACAACTATTTCCTGATCATCTTTTGTGAGATGGCGACCCATTGGCAAGGCCAGTCCGTAGCGCCACGCCCTGTACGCAGCCGGATATTCTCCACTTTCGGTAAGGTATTTTTCTTTGTAGTACGACTGAAACGGGATGGCATGAGCACCAATATTGGTTTCGACATTGCGCTCTGTTAGTGTCGCTTTTACTTTGGCAGCAGTTATTTTTCCGGGCAGAAAAACCTGAAATGTCTGAAAAGTGGAAAGACTACCTTCTTTCGACGGAAAGCAAAATTCCACTGCGCTATTCTTCAACAAACCGGCATACCTTGCGGCCTGCTTTCTGTATGTGTCAAGTGTATCTTCGAATTGAACCAGCTGCTCTATTCCCATGGCTGCCTGAAAATCTGTCATCCTGAAATTATATCCCGGCGCAACAAAATCAGTGAAACCATTCTTCATTTTGATGCCATGATTCCGGAGTCGCCTCAGCTTAGCTGCCAGATTGAGATTGTGTGTTACGATAGCACCACCTTCGCCGGTAGTAAGTATTTTGCGTGGATGAAAACTGAAACATCCCGTGTCGCCAAAAACACCCACTTTTCGTCCGATGTACTCTGTACCCAGTGCACAGGCAGCATCTTCGATGACCACCAGCCCGTGTTTCAGCGCTATAATATTGATTTGGTTCATGTCGGCAGGATGACCAAAAGCATGCACCGGCATGATGGCGGCTGTGCGACGGTTGATTTTTTTCTCTATCAGTTTTGTGTCGATGCAGCAGTCGCTTAATGAAATGTCACAAAAGACGGGTCGAGCCCCGGTAAGTTCAATCACGTTGGCGATGCCCGGGAAGCTATAGGCAGGAATAATGACCTCGTCGCCTGCTCCGATATTGTTGGCAATCAAGGATAAGAAAAGCGCTGCCGTACCACTCGAAACGATGATGACCTCCTCAACATCCAGGTATGCTGAAAGTGCTTTTTCGAGTGCGGCAACCTGTTCTCCCTGCACGAGGTTACCCGACCGGAGACTCTGCATTAGGTCTTCTATCGATTTCTCGGGAATATAGGGTCTCGAAAGGCGTATCATGATAATTACTTTAAGTTAAAACCGGTTGCTGTATTTTATTTATCGTCTGCATCCACGCTGCAGTTTTTAAAATGCCTTCGTCGATAGCCGTTTTAGCTTCAAAACCGAGAAGTTTTATTGCTTTTTCAACAGAAGGAATACGAAGTTCAACATCAGCAGAAAGAGGCGGTTTATGCAGGATGGCCGAAGTGGAATCGAGTACCCTGCAAACGGTTTGAGCTAAGCCGTAAGTGGTTAGTACTGCACGCGAATTACCTATATTAAACGATTCACCCACTGCAGCAGGGTGTTCGATGCATTGCATCAGCCCCTCGATAAAATCATCGATATAACACCATGAGCGTATCTGACTGCCATCGCCGTAGATATTGATATCCTCGTTGGCCAATGCCTTGCGGATGAAAATTTGCAACGCACCCTCGCCGGTTTGTCCTTCGCCATAAACATTGAACGGTCGCACATTCACAACGGGAAGTCCGAATTCGTGGTGGTAAGCCATGGCCATATGCTCTGCCGCAAGTTTGCTTACAGCGTATGTCCAGCGGGCTTCGCCGGCGCTGCCCACCACAGTATTGCTGTTTTCGTTGGTTTTAAAGGCGTAGCTGCCAAACACTTCCGATGTCGAGAAGTTTACAAAACGATCGCTAACCCCGTTAACGCATGCGGCTTCGAGAGCCTTGGCGGTTCCCATCATATTGACGCGCATGGTGGTGGTCGGACTCTTTATCACGGTGTCGATGCCCGCGATGGCAGCAGCGTGAACCACGATATTGGCGCCCTGCATTGCCGATTCGAGTTTTGGATAATCAAGCACAGAACCCCTGATGATAGTCAGGTTTGGATGATCGGCAACATTGCTGCCTGATAAGGTGTCGCGATGGAAGTTATCGTAAACCGTGATTTGGTTTTCGTGTATCAGTTCCTGAATAAGCCGGGTCGAAATAAAACCGGCTCCTCCGGTGATGAAGATTTTTTTATCTCTGATCATATGCGATTTTACATGAGTATATAATTCGCATCAAAGGTAGCTTATCAGTCAATACACAATATTAACGGATAATTAGGAAGTAGTTAGAAATGAATTAGATTAAGATTAAAACAAGATTAGAACTCCAGGTTTTTCAGGGGGAAATAAACTGTGAAAACTGAACCCTGACCGAGTTTGGAATCCACTTCAATCAGACCATTATGCAGTTCAATGATTTTTTGAGTCAATGCCAGTCCGATGCCATATCCGGCAATGTAATGGGTGTTTTTCCCCCGGTAGAATGGATTGAAAATGTTTTCGATATCTTCCGGAGGTATGCCTATTCCCTCATCCATAAATTGTATGGATATTCCATTGTATCCGGCGCTGACATTGACATGTACGGTATTGTTCTCTGAGAATTTACAGGCATTGTCTATGAGGTTTTTGAACGCGATGCTTAACAATTGTTCATTTCCCTGCAGCATTAGCAGATTGTCATTGTCGGGCAATTGATCAAATCCGATTTGAACTTTGTTATGCGGATTTGCTTCAATGGAACTGTTGCAGGTTTCGATAATTAATTCGTCGATACGCAGCGCTTTGAGATTAAAACGTGATTTGTCGTAGCTCACCCTTGCAAGTTCGAGTAAGCCATTGGATATCTTGCTCAGTTTTCTTAGTTCTTCATTATGAGATAGGAGTGTTTTGCGATAAAACTCGTTTTCACGATCCTGCATCAGTGCAAAATCGGTTTGAGCAAGCAGCACACTGAAAGGTGTTCTGAGTTCGTGAGCTGCATTCGAAACAAATTCACGTTGAAGCACAAAAGCATCTTCAATACGTTGAAGCATTTGGTTAAATGTGATGGCGAGCTGTGCAATTTCATCTTTTTTATTTCCCTCGTTGAGTCGTTCGTTGAGGTTTGCTCCGGTGATATTTTTCACCTGACGTATAACGTCAGAGATAGGAGCCAGAGCCCTTCTTGAAAAAATAACGCCGAATACTAAAGTGATAATCAAGCCCAGGATAAACATTACAAACAACACGAGTCTCAGATTATCGAGTTTTGAGTAGCCGAATTTATCAAACGCTGAAATTACAATGATGTAGTTGGTTCCATGATGAGGGTACAAAAGCGCCAGCACTTCATTTTGATTGTTCCGGTATTTGTATGAACTGTGCTCTTTTACTTTCGACAAAGCTTCCTCAACTTTTTTGATTTCGTTGTCAGGGTTGTTCGAATAAATCAGTTCGTCGTTTTGATTGTAGATATTGATTTTCTCTTCAAAAAGAGCCACCGTATTTCTTTCGAATACCCTGAGTAGAGCTTCTCCGGCTTCTTCTACATCGAGCAGCAGTCGCGCCGTTGTCAGTGCACGGTCTTCGAGCCGCGAATAATACTCGCTTTTGCGGTATCCCGACGAGGTGTAATAAACGCCAAAGCTCAGAATGAGGAGGATAAAGGCTACAATAAAAGTAAACTGCATCAGCAGCCGGTTTCGGATATTCATGGTCAGTCGTTTTTGTCTTTGAGCACATATCCTAATCCTACCCGGGTATGAATCAGTTTGTTGGGGTAGTCTTTGTCGATTTTTTTACGCAGATAATTGATATATACATCGATGTAATTGGTGCCCGTATCGAAGTTCAGGTTCCATATTTTCTCGGCTATCTCTGCTCTTGAAATAACTTTACCTTTGTTACGTGCAAGGTATTCGAGCAGTGTAAATTCGCGAGCAGTGAGTTCGATGAGTATATCTTTGCGTTGAACAGTTTTATTGCTGACATTAATAACCAGGTCATCAATTCTGATGATATTATCTTCCGTTTTTTCATTGGCTACCGAACGGCGCAGGAAAACCCTCACCCTGGCCAGCAGTTCTTTAAAATCGAATGGTTTAAGTATGTAATCATCTGCACCAACATCGAACCCTGTGAGTTTATTCTCGGGCGATGCCATGGCTGTAAGCATGATGATGGGGATGTCGTTGTTGTAGGCGCGAATGTCTCTGCAAAGATCATAGCCGTTGATCAGGGGCAGATTGATATCGAGGATAATGAGGTCGTACTCATTTTTCAGGGCATAATTTTTACCAACATATCCATCGTTGGCTACATCGACTTCAAAGCCCTGTTCGGCCAATCCGGCCCTCAGCAGGTCGGCCAGACGTATCTCATCTTCGATGACGAGTATTCGTTTGAGCGGGTTCATTTTGATGAGGGTAACAAATCCCCGCGCTCATTAGTGAACTACCTGTTGGCAGAGGCTTTTGTGCGCGGGGGTATTGGAATTACTCAACACTGAATTTGTAGATGCAGTACTCCTCATATTTCTCTCCCGGTCTCAATACTGATGAGGGGAAGTGAGCGATATTCGGAGAGTTCGGGAAGTTTTGAGTTTCGAGGCACACGGAATCCTGTTCAGCATAGGTTTTTCCGTATTTACCTGTTTGTTTCTCAACCCAGTTGGCGGTGTAAATCTGAACTCCGGGCTGGGTGGTGATAACTTCCATCTTGCGACCGCTTACCGGTTCGTACAAAGTAGCTGCCAGTACAAGCTCCTTCGGTTGGTTTTTGCGGATGGTCCAGTTGTTATCGATACCACGACCTGCAACATATTCGGGAGCATCGATATACTTTTCAATTACAGTTGGCTGACGGAAATCGAAGGGCGAATTATCGACCGGACGAATTTCTCCTGTGGGAGAAGCAGTCTCGTCGAGCACCGTATGAAAATCAGCATTGATTTGCAACACATGATCACGCACTGTACCGTTGCCGGCTCCTTTCAGGTTGAAGTAGGAGTGGTTGGTGAGTCCGATAACCGTAGGTTTATCTGTTTCAGCCAGGTAACCAATTTTCAGAGCATTATCATCTGTCAGGGTGAAAGTCACACGAACATCCAGTGTTCCGGGGTAACCCTCTTCTCCGTCGGGCGATATATATCTCATGCTTATCTCGTTATCGCTAACCTCCAAAACATCCCACACTTTAGCGTTGAAGCCAACGATACCTCCGTGAAGAGCATTGCCGCCGTTGTTTTGTGCCAGACTGTATTCCACGCCATCGAGGGTGAATTTACCATCTTTGATACGATTGGCAAATCTACCGCAGGTACAGCCGAAATATGGCTCTTTGTCGATATTTTCCTGTAGCGTATCGAACCCTTGCACCACATCTTCAAACTTTCCATCTTTATCAGGAACCATCAAACGGATTATTTTCGTTCCGTAATTGGTTACTTCGGCAGTCATGCCGTTTTTGTTTTTCAGGGTAAAGAGTTTTGCGTCTTTACCGTTGATGTTGATT
>CAYMDE010000042.1:11126-19824 GCA_964389115.1 uncultured Paludibacter sp.
AACGGACGAACAGTATTGAGTTGTTCAACAGCTTTTTTACATTCGGCAACACGTTGGTTGTAAGCACCTGAGTCGAGTTTGTGAGGTGAGTGAGTATTGGAAATAACGATTTTTACTCCCTTCAATTTTACAGGTACCAATTCGAATTCGAGTGTATCGCAATTCAGGTGAACAGCGTGGTCTTTTGCGCCATTAGCCGAAACAAACTGGTCCATGATACCGCAATTAACCAAAGCAAACTCATGCTCGGCCTTTTGTCCGATTTGAGCTAATACTGTGCGGTTGAATCCGGTTCCAAGCTGATCGTTGAGAGCCAAAGCAGTAACTACTTCAAGGGCAGCTGAAGATGATAAACCTGCACCATTAGGCACATTACCCCAAATCAGGATGTCGAATCCCTGAGTGATGGCAACACCCCTTTTAATAAACTGCGCGATAACGCCCAGCGGATAGTTTACCCACGAATTCTCAAGACGGGTTGTAAGCTGATCAAAACTCAGGGTTACAATTTCAGGCTGATTAAGCGATTTGAAATTCATTACCTGTTTGTCGTTTTTAGCCAGCAACAGGTTGGTTCCGAAACTCAATGCGCATGGAAAAACAGCACCGCCGTTATAGTCGGTATGTTCACCAATCAGATTTACACGTCCGGGAGCGAAGTAAACGGCTTCGGCCGGTTTTCCGTAAGTTGCTTCAAAAGCAGTTTTTAATTCTTGTGTTGTCATATTCGTAAATTAAATTTGATTTTTTTAGAAAAGTGCCACAAATTAACAAAATAAATCACAGAAATGATGTTCTTAAATCATGTTGTTAAGCAGAAATAACTTTTTTGAATAGATTGTGGAATAATTTGAATTTAAATTCATGCTATCGCCAGAGTGAACACACTGATTTTGATGTAATCGGTTTCCATCAGTGCTATCATGCATGCCTCCAGCGTTGACCCGGTTGTTAGCACATCATCGACTAACAGCACATGTTTCTTTTCGAATGTCTTTTTATCTTTCAGATGGAATATGCCTTTGGTATTACGGTATCTGTCGAACACCGACTTGCGGGTTTGTGTTGTGTTCTCGCGAATGCGTATCAGTGTTTTTGTGTCGATGGGTTTTCCCATTACTGTCGATAGTCCCTGAGCAATACATTCACTCTGGTTGTAACCTCTTTTAGCATATCTTTTCGGATGTAAAGGAACTGGTACAATCACATCAACACTTGCAAATGAAGCATCGGTAAGGATGTCGGCAGCAGCATATTTTGCTACTACAACTCCGGCTTCTTTGTTTGACCGGTATTTGAGTTCATGTAACACTTTCTGAAATGGAGAGCCTTTATAAAAGAAGAAAAAGGCAGTGCCTCTGTAGATGGGAACTTTTCCCCAAAACCGTTTCTCTACCGTATTATCCGTTTCGAGGTGGTAATTTGTTTTTGGGATGTTGTGCATGCAATGCATACATATCTGGTGCTCGCCGCGTATGAGGCTTTCGCCACAAACCAGACAAAGATTTGGATAGACCAGACTGAGCAGGTCATTGAACCACATTTTCATAGCAAATAAATAAAAATACTTCCTGATAATATCAGAAAGCATGTGTGTAAACAAATCAGTTAAGAAAAATCAACCCCAAAAGTGATTGATGAAAATCATCAGCATTTTCCATGCTTTGGGGATAAATATCAGCAGTCCGGCTACTGCAGCCATCACTGCACTAACAAGAACAGCCCCTGCTGCAATGTCTTTGGCTTTGCCAGCCAGTTTTTGCTTTTGCGGCGAGACCAAATCGACCAGGGTTTCAATGGCGGTATTCATCATTTCCATGCCTATAACTAATCCGAAGCATAGGAGGCATATCATCCATTCGAGCGGACTAATCAGGAATAATGTGCCAAAGAAAATAACGAGTATAGCAAATATCAGATGAATCCGCATGTTGCGCTCTGTGCGGGCAACAGTACGGATTCCTCTGTATGCATTTCTGAAACTGTCGATCAGTTTTTTCACTGCAGAATCGTTTTATGCTTTTACGCGTTCAACGTAAGAACCATCACGGGTATCCACTTTAATGAGTTCGCCTTCGTTAATAAAGAGGGGAACGCGAACTGTAGCACCTGTTTCAACAGTAGCCGGCTTTGAAGCATTGGTAGCAGTATCGCCTTTCAGTCCGGGCTCGGTATAAGTTACCTCAAGCACAACCTGTACAGGAAGATCGACGAAAAGCACTGTTTCCGAAGAAGCATGCACAACCACTTCACAATTCATTCCTTCTTTCAGGAAATCAACGCCATTGATTTGTTCCTTGTTAACCGAAATCTGCTCAAATGTTTCGTTATTCATGAAATTGTATCCCATATCATCCATATAAAGATACTGATACGAACGACGCTCAATTCTTACTTCGTCGATTTTTACACCGGCGTTGAAGGTTCTTTCGAGGGTACGACCGGTAACCACATTTTTCATTTTAGTGCGCACAAAGGCAGCTCCTTTTCCCGGTTTTACATGTAAGAATTCGGTGATGAAGAAGTACTGACCGTCCAGATCAATACACATCCCGTTTTTAATATCTGCTGTAGTAGCCATATAAAATATTTAATTGTTTGATTTTCAATAGGGCTGCAAAAATACAAAAAATGCCCGAATCTGAAAAGAGACCTTCTCAGGCCTTAGAAGCTTTATATTTTTATTGAAGGAGGTCTCATTGCAGCGGGTGGTTCATTATTCTCTGCGTCCGGATCGTCACATTCCTTGTCAAGCCAAAGCGTCATTAATCCAGCCTTCTTAATCAGGAAATAAGATGCAGCCAAAGAGATAATTAAAGCTGCAATAGCAAAAAGTTTTCCTTCGGAAAGCAAATTCATGTCGAGGATAACAATTTTTCGTGCCAGTGCGATGATGGCTACCAGCAAAACAACTTCCACGTGAATTACATTGTCTTTCAGATAAACCTTGATGGTGTCGAGCAGCTCAATGCCGATGAGCACCAAAAGGAATCCACCGAAAAGGTTGGTAATTGAGTCCAGTCCGATTACAAAGCCATTTAATACAACGGTATTATAAAGACTTTTACCAAGTTCCACAGTAGCCAGGATAAGAATTCCAATCATCATGATTATCAGGATGGTGATAATCACTTTCTCGATATTTCTCGATACTCTCTTGAGCAATTTAACTCCTGAGCCGGGTTTAATTCTGTCGATTGGCGATTTTGTTTTTGACATAATTCAATGTGTTTGGTAATATAACTCGCAATGCGACAGCAAAGATAAATATTCTTGGCGTTTATTTTGACAATTGTTAAGAAAACTGACAATAAAAAACCTCTGCTTTTCAACAGAGGTTTCAACGTGCTTTTAGTTTTATTGTTTCCAAAAAATTATTTTTCGTTGCGTTTTTGCACGTTGTAATAGATTTTCATCTGGTTACCAAGTATTTTGGTGAAACCTTTTACATCGTCGGCACTCCAGGCGCGGTTTACTTCTCCATACTCGCCAAAGTCAGTTTTCATCAGGTCGAACGGACTGTCAACACCCACAAGCGTATATCCATAGGGACGAAGGGTGATGATTACTGTGCCGGTTACATTTTGCTGTGAACTTTGCAGAAATTGCTCGATGTCGCGCATCACCGGTTCCAGGTACTGAGCCTCGTGGAGGAACATGCCATACCAGTTACCCAACTGATCTTTCCAGTATTGTTGCCACTTGGTAAGTGTGTGTTTCTCAAGCATTTTGTGAGCGTTGATAATCAGCATGGGTGCAGCAGCCTCAAAACCTACACGTCCCTTGATGCCTATGATAGTATCTCCGATGTGCATATCGCGCCCAATACCAAACTGACCTGCAATTTGTTCGAGTTTGTTAATCAGGGCAATTTTGTCATCGCTTTTCTCTCCATTAACAGCACTGATTTCGCCTTTCTCAAAGCTGATGGTTACCGTTTCTTCGCCTTGTTTAGTAATCTGACTTGGATAAGAAACTTCAGGCAAAGTCTGGTCTGATTTCAGTGTTTCTTTCCCCCCGATGCTTGTTCCCCACAAACCTTTGTTGATAGAATACTCCATTTTGGTGAAGTCGGCCTCGAAACCATGTTCACGCAAGTAATTAATTTCGTATTCGCGGGTAAGCACCATGTCGCGTGTAGGAGTCAGGATTTTAATATCCGGTGCCAACACTTCGAATGTAAGGTCGAAACGCACCTGATCGTTGCCTGCACCCGTACTACCATGTGCAACATAATCAGCGCCGATGGCTTTGGCATGGTTGATCGTTGCTATGGCCTGAAAAATACGCTCTGAGCTCACCGAAATCGGGTAAGTGCCGTTACGGAGCACATTACCGAATACCATGTATTTGATGCTTTTCTCGTAATATTCTTTTGTGACATCGAGCGTTGTGTGCGTTTTGGCACCCAGTCGCATCGCTTTATCTTCAATTACTTTGAGGTCTTCATCCGAAAAACCACCGGTATTGGCAACCGCTGTATGAACCTCGTAACCTTTTTCTTTGGCCAGATACATGGCGCAAAAGGAAGTGTCGAGCCCTCCTGAGAAGGCAAGTAATACTTTTTCTTTCATATCTCAATAATTAATTCGATTAACTACTCTCAACCTTTCTCTTCCCATTTCGGGTCGTACAACATGCCGGTACAGAGGCAGTATTTTCTGTCCGTACGCTGTAGAATGTCGTAATTAACGCAGCTTTGGCACCCTTTCCAGAACGATTCATCATCAGTAAGTTCCGAGAATGTTACCGGTTTATATCCCAGTTCCGAGTTGATTTTCATTACTGCCAGTCCGGTGGTAAGTCCGAAAATTTTAGCATCAGGATATTTGATTCTTGAAAGCTCAAAAGCCTTTCTTTTAATACGTTTGGCAAGTCCGCCCCCACGATATTTTTCTACTACAATCAAACCCGAGTTGGCAACAAATTTCTTGTTTCCCCAGCTTTCGATATAGCAAAAACCGGCAAATTCATCTCCTGCTAAAGCAATGATGGCTTTACCCTCATTAATTTTCAATGTGAGATATTCCGGCGAACGACGAGCGATACCGGTGCCCCGTACTTTGGCAGCATCTTCGATGGTTTTTAAGATTGTGTCAACATATTTCAGATGACCTTCGCCCGCTATTTCAACAACAATATTGTTGATGTTTTCAGTACTCATTTTTCTTTTTAAAAGACCCCGTAGGGTAAGTTCTTCTTCTGTGATTAGTTTTCGATGGCAAATGTCATGTCCATCATCATGAGGATGTCTTCCCGGGTAACACCCTCTCTCGGAATGATGAGAATGGTGTCGTCGCCGGCAATAGTACCTAAAATTTCCAGTGAACCCTTGTTGTCAATATCCCATGCAATGGCTGAAGCGTAACCGGGTTTGGTCTTAACAACAGCTAGATGTCCTGAGAACTCAATACTTAATACTGCTCCATGGGCTGTAAAACTGTTCAGAGATCCTTGCGGAGTTACGGTCTTGGTTATAGCCGGTAACACATATTTGTATGTGCCATTGGCTAAGGGTGTCTTGGACACTTTCAGCAACTTGAGATCCCTCGACAGAGTTGCCTGAGTGATGTTCATGTCGCGATCATTCAAAATTTGCAGTAGCTCCTCCTGACTTCCCACCACGGTAGAGCGGAGAATTTCAGTAATAACCTGCAGTCGACTTCTTTTATTTTTCATCTGATTGTAATTTGGTTTAAATTGTCAGACGTAACCTTCACTTCAACATTTATTTCTTTGACATTGTGCATAAACTGTTGTCGCGTCAGCTTTTCTATGTTTGTTTTTTTCATCTTTTCTGAATGAAAATGCATTATTATGCTAAAACAGGCTGCAAAAGTACGGTTATTTATACAAATACACAATAGCTGATGAATAAAGTTGCAAAAATATTCATTCGGATAGTTTGAAAAGCAGGAATATACATCTGTACATCACTTGTTCATTTTTGTTATCTTTGCGGGTTATTCAAAAAATGAGTTCATGTCGTCCAAAGGAAATATAATAGTTAAAGGTGCCCGGGTTCACAATCTTAAGAATATTGATGTTGAAATTCCACGGAATAAACTGGTTGTTATTACAGGTTTGTCGGGTTCGGGTAAGACATCCTTAGCTTTCGACACCTTGTATGCTGAGGGTCAACGCCGATACGTTGAAAGTTTGTCGGCTTACGCACGCCAGTTTTTGGGTCGCATGAGCAAACCCGAAGTTGATTTTATCCGCGGCATTCCGCCTGCTATTGCCATCGAGCAAAAGGTTAATTCGCGAAATCCGCGCTCCACAGTCGGTACTTCGACCGAGATATACGAATATCTGAAGCTTTTGTATGCACGTATCGGCAAAACATATTCTCCTGTTTCGGGCGAGGTGGTGAAAAAGCATGAAGCAGAGGATGTGATTCAGGCGGCACTGAAGTTCCCGGAAAATACCCGACTGATGGTGATGTCGGAGGTGAAACCCGGAGCTGACCGTTCTGTTTTTGAAGAGCTGAAGAGTCTGCAGTTGCAGGGTTTCAGTCGTGTTGAAGCCGATGGCGAAATATGCAATATCAGCGATATTACAGATAATCCAACCCGTAAAATTAAGAAGCTGTACCTGCTGATCGACCGCCTCACGGTGAGTAGCAGTCAGGAAACCATCAGCAGGTTAACCGACTCGGTCGAAACGGCCTTTTTCGAAGGCAAGGGAGCATGCCTACTCAAGATATTCACAGAGAAAGGGGAGAAGTTGCTCCGTTTTTCTAAAAGTTTCGAGGCTGATGGGATGACTTTTGAAACGCCGACAGAGCATACTTTCAGTTTTAATTCTCCCATTGGTGCATGTCCGCGCTGCGAGGGCTTTGGTCGTGTAATTGGTATCGACGAAGATTTGGTGGTTCCCAACAAAGACTTGTCGGTTTACGAAGATGCCATTGTTTGCTGGAAAGGCGAAGTGATGAGCGAATGGAAAAATGCCCTGATAAGAACGGCTTCGAAATTCGACTTCCCTGTGCATAAACCGTATTTTGAACTGAGTGACGGGCAGCGGGATTTATTATGGAATGGGAATGAGTATTTTGAGGGTCTTAACGCTTTCTTTAAACACCTCGAAGCAAATCAGTATAAAATTCAATATCGTGTGATGCTCTCGCGTTACCGGGGCAAAACTGTTTGTCCGGATTGCAAAGGCAGCCGACTGAAAAAAGAGGCTTCCTACATCCGAATTGCCGGAAAACCTATCAATGAGCTTGTACTGATGCCCATCTCTACCCTCATGCCTTTTTTTGAGAACATAGAGCTTGATGAACATGATGCTTCCATCGCGAAGCGTTTATTGACCGAGATTAGCAATCGCCTGCAGTTTTTGCTGGATGTAGGACTGGGATACCTCACGCTTAACCGACTGTCCAATTCACTTTCGGGCGGTGAGAGTCAGCGTATCAATCTGGCTACATCATTGGGAAGCAGTTTGGTTGGGTCGCTTTACATCCTCGACGAACCAAGTATAGGATTGCATCCGCGTGATACGGAACGACTCATCAAGGTGTTGCTTCAGCTGCGTGATTTGGGAAATACCGTGGTGGTGGTTGAGCACGACGAAGAAATCATGCGTGCTGCGGATTATATAATAGATATTGGTCCGTTTGCCGGTCGCAAGGGCGGTCAGGTCGTTTTTGCAGGCGATCCCAAAGCAATAACAGCAGAAGATGCCCGGCGCATACCCGAATCATTCACCTTGCAATATCTGAATGGTCTTGAGGAAATTGAGGTGCCTCCATATCGTCGCAAATGGAACAACTATATCGAAGTTATTGGTGCGCGCGAGAACAACCTCAGGGGAATTCAGGTAAAGTTCCCGCTGAATGTGCTGACTGTTGTAACCGGTGTGAGTGGCTCGGGCAAGTCGTCGCTGGTGAAGAATGTTTTCTATGCAGCGCTGAAAAAGTATTACGGAGGGGTGGCCGATCGCACCGGGCAGTTTGGGGCATTAAGGGGTTCGATGAACATGGCCAATGACATAGAGCTTGTGGATCAGAATCCTATAGGCAGGTCGTCGCGCTCCAATCCTGTGACCTATATCAAGGCATACGATGAAATTCGGAAGCTTTTTGCCGAGCAGCCTTTGTCGAAACAAATGACCTACAGTGCGTCACATTTCTCGTTCAACACTCCCGGAGGCAGGTGCGAGGAATGTCAGGGCGAAGGAACTGTGACCGTGGAAATGCAATTTATGGCCGATCTGGTATTGGAGTGCGAACATTGTCATGGCAAACGTTTCAAGCAAGATGTGCTCGAAGTGCAATACCATGGCGCCAGCATTTTCGATGTGCTGGAAATGACAGTGAATCAGGCCATCGAGTTTTTCGGCACCCATCAGGGAACAATCGAGAAGAAAATAGTTAAACGCCTCAAGCCCCTGCAGGATGTGGGAATTGGCTATGTGAAACTCGGGCAGTCGTCGAGCACACTTTCAGGAGGTGAAAGTCAGCGTGTAAAGCTGGCATCCTTTTTAGCCAATGAAAAGGCCGAGCCCACCATTTTTGTATTCGACGAACCAACAACGGGATTGCACTTTCACGACATCAAAACATTGCTTAAGGCACTGAATGCATTGATATCGCGCGGACATACAGTGATTGTTATCGAGCACCATCCCGCGGTAATTCAGAGCGCCGATCATGTAATCGACCTTGGACCTGAAGGGGGCGATGGGGGAGGCC
>CAYMDE010000042.1:19924-21977 GCA_964389115.1 uncultured Paludibacter sp.
CTACTCTGTGGTTACCCTCCGTATCCCTCTGTGTTTAAATAAACTTTGTAAATCTCCCCAAATTTGCATACTTTTGAAATCAATTCAATTTTTCAGAATAATCATATGCAAAAAACAATCACTTCCATAGTTCTGATGCTGGTTTTATCATCATCAGTTGTATTGGCTTGTACCAGCTATCTCGTTACCAAAGGAGCCTCTGTCGATGGATCCACCATGATAAGTTATGCCGCCGATTCACACATCCGTTATGGCGAATTATATTTCCGTCAGGGAGGAAAAAACGAACCCGGCTCGCTCGTTGATGTGCGCAGTCGCAGCACCAACCGCCTAATAACACAAATTCCGCAGGCGCCCGAGACATATACCGTTGTTGGATATATGAACGAACATCAGGTGTCGTTAGGCGAATCTACCTTTGGTGGAAGACGGGAACTGCAGGATTCAACCGGTCTGATGGACTATGCAGCATTGATGTTTATTGCCCTCGACCGTTCGCGTACTGCCCGCGAAGCAATCCGCGTCATCGCCGAATTGGTGGAGAAATATGGCTATCATAGCTCCGGACAATCTTTCTCAATTGCTGATAAGCACGAAGTATGGATAATGGAAATGATAGGCAAGGGAACCCGCATGGTGAATAACCGAAGGACCCGCAGCGTGGAAAATGCCGACAAAGGAGCCGTTTGGGTCGCGGTACGTATTCCCGATGGTTATATATCGGCACATGCAAATCATGCCCGTATCATGCAGTTTCCGCTGCATAATGGCAAAACATCAATCAACTGTAAGAATCTGAAACTGATTGAGAATCCTGAGGTAGAGGTGGTTCATTCAACAGATGTTATTGACTTTGCCCGTCGGAAAGGCTATTATCTCGGAAATAATGAGGAGTTTAGCTTTTCGGATGTTTATGCGCCCGTCGATTTTGAATCGGCACGCTTCTGTGAAATGCGCGTGTGGTCTTTCTTCAGAAAGTTCAACAGCCAAATGGAACAGTATGAACAATATGCTGCCGGATACGACCTGAAAAACCGCATGCCATTGTATATCAAGCCCGACCGCAAACTCAGCGTGCAGGATTTGATATTCTCGAAACGGGACCACATGCAGGACACTGAATACTGCATGACTCAGGATGCCGGTGCCGGTCCGCACGGACTCCCATATCGCTGGCGCCCCCTCACCTGGGAGTATGAAGGCCGGGAGTATTTCCACGAGCGGGTAACTGCAACGCAGCAGACCGGCTTCTCGTATATCACACAGGCGCGTTCGTGGCTTCCCGACCCGATAGGAGGAATCAGCTGGTTTGGTGTTGATGATACCGGAACCACCGTGTATGTGCCCATGTATTGCGGAATGCTCCAAGCCCCCGAAACATTCGCCGAGGGCAATGGCGACATCCTCACATATACTCCGACATCAGCTTTCTGGGCTTTCAATAAAGTGGCTAATTTCGCATACCTGCGCTACGACTTGATGAGTGTTGATATCCGCAAATTGCAGTCAACACTCGAAAACCGCTTTTTTAGTCTCGTGCCCGAAACCGACAAAAAAGCCCTGGCACTATTCGAAACCAATCCCATGCAGGCCCGCAGGGTGCTTACCGATTTCTCGGTAAAAGAAGCCAATACCACCGTTTCGATGTGGAACGACCTGTTTCATTTTCTGCTGGTGAAATACATGGATGGCAACGTGAAACAGGAAAAAGACGGTAAGTTCCTCCGCAACCCCTACGGATATCCGGCCACTCCCCGGCATGTGGAGTATCCTGATTCCTGGAAAAAACTGATTATTGAATCGACAGGAGATAAGTTTTTGGTTCCGGGGAAGTGAGAGGGGGGAGCATTGTTTGGTGATGTTTTAATAAAAATGACTCTGTCAGCACTTGTGGTTTTAAAGATAAATGCATACATTTGCAACAATAAATGTAATTTTATCATGATATAATAACATTAGGTGTGATGTATCTACGGAAATTAAGCCTCGAAAACGAGGACAATGACAGTGTGTTTCTCTGGGGTGCTCGTCAGGTTGGAAAAACCACCTTACT
>CAYMDE010000043.1:0-21735 GCA_964389115.1 uncultured Paludibacter sp.
TGTGACCCCGCTGGGGATCGAACCCAGGACCCACAGATTAAGAGTCTGTTGCTCTACCAGCTGAGCTACGGAGTCGGTTTGGCAGTTGTTAGTGAAAAATGATTCTAACGCGATAAGAGATTGCAAAGGTAGAATTTTTTTTCAGAAAATGATTGTATGCTTGATTTTTCAAAAAGGACGGAAAGTTTATCCGTCTTTTATTTACAGGAACCGGAAAAAAAATGTACTTTTGCACCTCAATCAAAAAACGTTTTTATGAAGCCAACTTTATTTGTTCTTGCAGCAGGCATGGGTAGCCGCTACGGTGGTTTGAAGCAGTTAGACGGACTGGGTCCCAATGGTGAAACCATCATGGATTATTCTATTTACGACGCTGTTAAAGCCGGATTCGGTAAGGTCGTGTTTGTTATCCGCGAAAGTTTTGAAAAAGATTTCCGGGATATTGTAGTGAATAAATTCAAAAATCTGATTCCGGTAGAAATCGTTTTTCAGGATATTACTAATGTGCCCGATGGTTGTACTTACAATAAGGAGAGAGAAAAACCCTGGGGTACCAATCATGCAGTGTTGATGGGTAAAGACGTGATTAAAGAGCCATTTGCTGTTATCAATGCTGATGACTTCTACGGTCAGGAGTCTTTTCAGGTGTTGGCTGATTTCCTGCGTAGTGTTTCCGGAAAACAAAACGAATATTGCATGGTAGGTTATCATGTTGGAAATACACTGTCTGAAAGCGGATCGGTGAGTCGCGGAGTTTGTGTGGTTGATGAAAATAACAACCTCAAAAATGTTGTTGAGCGCACCCATATCGAAGAAAAATCAGGTGCTATCATATTTATTGACGAGAAAGGCGAAGAGGTTTCAATTCCGGCAAATACGCCTGTTTCAATGAATATGTGGGGATTCACTCCCGATTATTTCGAATATTCAGAACAGTATTTCCGTGAGTTCTTAGCCGAAAAAGGACAGGAACTGAAATCGGAATTCTATATCCCACTGGCAGTAAACAATCTTATTGTTGCCGGAAAAGCAAGTTGCAAGGTGTTGGATACAACATCGAAATGGTTTGGTGTAACTTACGCTGAAGACCGTCCGCAGGTTGTGCTCAAAATAAATGAACTCATCCGCAAAGGAGTGTATCCAAAACAACTTTTTTAATTTCTGACAGATATGGCTAAGGTATTAGTAACAGGAGGTACAGGATATATCGGCTCGCATACAGCCGTTGAACTTATTAACGAAGGTTTTGAGGTAATCATTGTTGATAATCTTTCAAACTCGAATGTTGAGGTGTTGAATGGCATTGAGAAGATAACCGGTGTTCGTCCGGCTTTCGAAAATATTGATTGTGTTGATTATGTGGGCATGGATCGCATGCTGACTAAATACGGGAAGATTGATGCTATCATTCATTTCGCTGCCAGCAAAGCAGTGGGTGAGTCGGTTGAAAAACCATTATTGTACTACAGAAACAACCTGGTTTCGCTGATTAATTTACTTCAGCTGATGCCGGTTCATCAGATTAAACATTTTGTTTTTTCATCTTCGTGTACCGTGTATGGTCAGCCAGATATTTTACCGGTTACCGAGAATGCTCCTATCAAAGAGGCTATGTCGCCCTACGGTAATACCAAACAAATCGGTGAAGAAATTATCCGTGATACGATTTATGCGAATCCGGATCTATATAACAGTATTATTCTTCGGTATTTCAATCCTATTGGCGCACATGCATCTGCCGAAATCGGCGAGTTGCCTAATGGCGTGCCTAACAACCTGCTACCTTTTGTAACGCAGACTGCCATTGGTATTCGCAAGCAATTGCAGGTTTTTGGCGATGATTATAATACTCCTGACGGATCCTGTATCCGCGATTATATCCACGTGGTGGATTTGGCCAAAGCGCATGTGGTGGCCGTGAAAAGAATGATTGGCGGTAAAGCACTGAAAAATCTTGAGATTTTCAATTTGGGTACTGGTCGCGGACTTTCTGTACTGGAAATTCTTCGTACATTTGAAGAGGTAAACCAGATAAAAGTACCTTATAAAATCGTGGGTCGCCGCGAAGGAGATATCGAACAGGTTTGGGCCGATCCTACCTATGCCAATGATGTGTTGGGATGGAAGGCTACCGAGACCGTAGAAGAAACACTGCGAAGTGCGTGGGTATGGGAACAGAATCTCGCGAGCAGAAAGAATACAGAGAAGTAAAACATCAATTTTATGTCGTTATACCCACTGAAATTTTCACCCATCCTGAAAGATAAAATCTGGGGTGGTAACAGACTCGGACAATTGTTTGGGAAAGAAGATCAAACAGGAAAACTTGGCGAAAGCTGGGAATTATCAGGGGTAGAAGGCGATGAATCAGTGGTTGCCAATGGCTTTTTGGCCGGCAATAACCTCACTGAACTTATAGAGGTATATATGGGAGAATTGGTTGGCGACAGGGTGTACGATGAGTACGGCTTGTCGTTTCCGCTTCTATTTAAACTGATTGATGCCAACGAAAATCTTTCGATACAGGTACATCCCGATGATGAAGTGGCCGGAGCAAGACATCAGTCGTTCGGCAAAACAGAAATGTGGTATGTGGTTGATAGTGTGCCGGGTGGAGAACTGATTATTGGTTTTAAGAGTGATTGCGACCGCGATACATACCTCAATGCCTTAGATAACGATCTTGTTGAAAATTTGCTACAGCATGTTCCCGTTAAGGCAGGTGATGTATTTTTTATTCCGGCCGGACTGGTACACGCCATCGGTAAAGGGGTGGTGATAGCTGAAATTCAGCAAAGCAGCGATATTACCTACCGCATTTACGATTATAAAAGGGTTGATGATCAGGGTAATGAGCGTGAACTGCATACCGAACAAGCGTTGGATGTAATAAATTTCGAAGCAAGTGTCGACCCGAAAACATCCTACAGCCCAGAGCTTAATGAGATAACTCCGTTGGTAAGTTGTGAATACTTTCATACGAGTTTAATAGAATTTGACGAGGTAGTAATCCGTAATTTTGCCCAACTTGATTCCTTCGTGGTGTATATGTGTCTTGAGGGATGTTTTGTTATCGAAAGTGATGCTGAACCGCTAACTGTTAATGCTGGTGAAACCGTATTAATTCCTGCTTCTTTGGATCAGATTGGTTTAACTCCTGCCTCGAAATCCCGCGTACTTGAGGTTTACGTTCCCTGAATCATGCGGATAAAATCGATTCTGAACTGCTGAAATACAGCCACATCCTCGTAGCCGCTTTTCCCGCTTATCCAAGATTTTAAAATCGTTTTGCTGAAATTTTGTTTTTCGAACATACGCATGCTTGCTTTGTTTTCCGTGCTGATGAAGCAATACAACTGATTGATTTTCAGAAATTCAAAAATGTATTTTTCCAACATTACCAATGCCTGTGCAGCAATTCCTTTTCCCTGAAACTCAGGAGCAACAAACAGTCCGAATGCGATGCGGCTATGATGCAAGTCGAAATCAAACAAATCGACTGTTCCTACTTGAAGACCAGTGAGTTTTTCTACTATCATCAACCTCAGATGGCCGTTAGTGTAAATGTCGGACGATGTTTGGCTGATAAAATGTTTCAACGCAAAACGCGACCAAGGCTGCCTGGTGTTTCCAGTTGTCCAGTACTCCGGCATGTTCTCCCAACGATACAAACATTCCAGATCTTCAGGTTCGGGAGCCCTTAGCTTATAGTTGTCGTTTTCAAGAAACATCGGTCTTATCCAAAGATGTTTTTTAGTAAGCCACCTTTTTTGCGTGGCTTTCCTTTGCTGTCAACATTATCATGATATGGTGTTGAAAAAGCTTCCAGGTTGAAGTGATTTCCGGTTGATAGCATCTGATAAATCACACCCCAGTCGGGTAAGCCTCCCAGATTTCTATCGTCAATAAACAAATCAGCTTTAAGTTTGCGCGGTTCCTTCTTTTCAGGTGTTTCTTCCGGATAGTTCGAGTTTACAGCATAAAACTCTAATCCACGTACACGGCAGTATTCTACTGCTTCTTCCAGTTCTTTGCCTTCACGAACTGTCCACAGAATTAAACGAAAATAGTGCTCCGACTGAAGCTTCTTCAGCGTGTCGATAGCGAACGGTATGTCCTTTCCAATACGAGGATACTCATGGGTGACGATGGTTCCGTCAAAATCTACTGCGATTATCATCATTGAGTTCATAACTTATCAATAATTATCAGGGTCTTCAATTTGTAAATCAGTAATAACTTTTATTTCTGCCGGTTTTGAGAAAAATAAACCGATGGCAGCAATACCGGCACAAAATATCATCGATTGCGATTGCATCAGGAAGAAGAATAAAACACCGAGTATGAAAGCCGAACCGATAATCTGTAGTCTTAGAATTGAAGCTTTCTCGTACAACTTTAGTCGCTCATGTACATCTTCCAACTTCGACCAATGTTTGGTTTTTTTGTTGAAGATGCTCAATGTAACAGGGATGGAGCCAATAATGAAAATAATCAGTATTGAAGAGATGGCAATGCCGGCCGGACTCTGAGGGTCGATGTTGATGCCCGATCGGAATAGCTGAAAGCCAATCAAAGCAACCATGATTGCAGCGACATATATGGCGTAATACCATCTGTTCAGTGTTTTAAGTAGTTTTTGCATATAACTATTTTAGTGAATTTGAAAACTCAATACGGTTTATGATGGAACGTCCCAATGTTATTTCATCAGCATATTCCAACTCGTCGCCCACCGCAACTCCCCTCGAAATAGTGGTGATTTTAATTCCACATTCAGCAAGCTTCCTGTAAATATAGAAGTTCGTTGTATCACCTTCCATCGTTGTGCTTAACGCCAGAATAACTTCTTTCAGTTCGCCGGATTTTGCCCTTTCAACCAAACTGGCAATCTCCAAATCTGAAGGGCCAATGCCGTCCATGGGTGAAATTACTCCGCCAAGTACGTGATACAGACCATTATACTGCCTGGTATTCTCGATCGACATTACATCGCGGATATTTTCAACCACACAAACCGTTGATTGATCTCTTGATGTGCTGGCACAAATATGACACACTTCAGTGTCGGAAATGTTGTGACAAAGCTTGCAGTACATGATTTCTTTTCGCAGCTTAATAATCGAATTACCGAACTTTTCGGCTTCAGCCTCACTTTTTCTCAGTATGAATAACGCCAGCCGAAGTGCCGTTTTTCTTCCTATACCGGGAAGACGCGAAAATTCGTTTACTGCATTTTCAAGAAGAGAGGACGGATATTGCTGTTGATTCATAACTTTTTCTCAAACCGATGGCAAAGATACCAAATTTTTTGTTTGATTACGCATTACAGTTGTCTCGCTTTAATTTTGTACTTTTGGTCTTCAAAAAAAAGATTGTCACACATGAGTAGCATGCTTATTCTTCTTATTATCGCAACTTATTTTTTTTTGCTAGTGGCCGTTTCGTACCTCAGCGGAAAAAAATCGACCGATAATGCTACTTTTTTTACAGCCAACCGAACCTCTCCATGGTGGTTAGTGGCAATTGGAATGGTGGGTGCCTCCGTGTCGGGCGTGAGTTTTATCTCCGTACCCGGGATGGTAGGGAGCATACAGTTCACTTATCTGCAAACTGTTGCCGGCTTTTTCTTTGGTTACCTTGTAATCGCGCACGTATTATTGCCCCTGTATTACAAGCTTCAGCTTACGAGTATTTATACGTATCTCGGAATGCGTTTTGGCAAGCGTAGTTACATCACCGGAGCTTCGTTTTTTTTGTTGGCGAAGACAATCGGAGCGGCAGCACGCCTTTACATCGTTTCATTTATATTGCAAACGCTGGTTTTTGATAACTGGAATATCCCTTTCTGGGTAACGGTTGCGGTGATTCTACTGCTCATTTGGTTATATACTTTCCGCAGTGGTATCAAGAGTATCGTTTGGACTGATACCCTACAGACCATCATTATGCTGGTGGCTTTGTGCTGGTTAATTGCCGAAATGATGCAGATGCTTACTATAACTCCGGCCGATGTGAAAGCACTCATGCGATCAAGTGATTTGGCTGCGGTTTTCGTGTTCGACGACTGGCATTCGAAACAACACTTCGCCAAGCAGTTTCTGAGTGGCATTTTTATCGCTGTGGTTATGACCGGGTTAGATCAGGATATGATGCAGAAAAACCTGACATGCAGGAATCTGAAGGATGCGCAGAAAAATATGCATTGGTATGGCTTTGCCTTCATTCCAGTGAATTTTCTGTTTTTAGTTCTTGGTTTCCTGATGCTTCATTTTGCTGAGGTAAACGGTATTATGTTGCCGGCAAAAGGCGACGAGATATTGCCTTTCATGGCTTCGGGATATTTTTCTACAGGAGTTTTCCTGTTGTTCGTTCTTGGCGTTATAGCAGCTGCATTTTCGAGTGCCGACTCAGCCCTTACTGCGCTCACCACTTCCTTTACGGTGGATATTTTGGGGCGTAGCACTGATAATGATCAGGCAGCAAAGTGTTTGCGAATGCGTATTCATGCCGGACTGGCAGTGCTCTTTCTTGTCATCATATTGGCGTTTAAATATTTAAATAACAGCAGTATCATCGATACCATCTACATCATTGTCTCCTATACCTATGGGCCATTACTGGGACTGTATGCCTTTGGGTTGTTTACAAAACTTACAGCCAACGATCGCCAGGTGCCTGTGATGGCCATTGCTTCGCCGGTTATCAGCTATCTGATTAGTTCTGTTTTAAAATTAACAACGGGTTACATTTTCGGATACGAGTTACTTTTGCTTAACGGTCTGATTATGTTTTCCGGTTTATTAATAAGTTCAGCATATGGATATAAAAACAGCAGAATTCATCATCAGTAATACTGATTACAAAAAATGTCCGGGCGGAAATTTACCCGAATACGCATTTATCGGTCGCTCCAATGTGGGAAAGTCGTCGCTTATTAACATGCTCACCAATCGCAAGGGACTGGCAATGACGTCCTCAAAACCAGGTAAAACTTTGCTTATTAATCACTTCCTGATTAACAATGAGTGGTATTTGGTCGATTTACCGGGATATGGTTATGCAACAGCAGGAAAATCGACCCGCGATAAACTGAAGAAAATCATCGAAGGGTATATTCTCTTCAGAGAAGCACTTACTTCGCTTTTCGTGCTGCTCGATTGCCGTCACGAACCACAGAAAATCGACCTTGAGTTTATGGAGTGGCTGGGTGTAAGTGGCATTCCTTTTTCGATAGTGTTTACGAAAGCCGATAAGCTGACAAAATCGCAACTGAATGACAGTTTGAAACGCTACACCGATTCATTACTTGAGACCTGGGAGGAGCTGCCACCTGTTTTTGTGACATCATCGGCCAAAGCAGATGGAAGAGATGAAGTGTTGCAATACATCACTCAAATCAATGCTGATATAAAATCAAACGCGAATCAATAGTTCATAAACCCGGAAATGGTTCTTGAAATTTCACTCATCATAGTCATCGCATTATTCATGCTAGCAGGGTTGATTGGTTCGGTAGTACCTGCTTTGCCCGGACCGCCAATCAGCTATGTGGGTGTTTTGTTGCTGCATTTTTTTACGCGACATCAGTTCAGTACGACTTTTCTGATAGTTTGGCTGATAGTGGTTGTATTGGTGCAGTTGCTCGATTATGGGTTGTCGATTTGGGGAACCAAGCGTTTTGGAGGTAGCAGGGCAGGTGTTTGGGGGAGTGTGGCCGGACTGTTTATCGGGTTGACTTTTGGTCCGCTGGGAATTATTATTGGTCCGTTTGCGGGTGCGCTTGCCGGTGAGTTGCTCAACAGAAGGTCGCTTCGTGAATCGTTGCGCTCTGCTACAGGTTCACTGATGGGATTCCTGCTGGGCACAGTACTGAAGCTGATAATTTCGGGCATGCTGTTTTTCTATTTCGTACAGAAACTTTTTGAGTCATCACAAACGTTTGCGCTTCCATCTGTTTGGGTTTAGTAGCTTAAATTTTTAGCAGTCGAAAAAAAGAATTACCATTGCAATCAAATTGAAAAATGAACAATTATGCTTGGTATTCAGAAAAAACTTTCGAATCCTTTTCTGGCTCTGCTGGCCTTACCGGCAACTGCGGTGGGCTTTGCACTTTCTGCCCAGATAGCCGCTCTGAGCTGGATTCTCTCCAAAAAGTATGGTCTTGATATTCACGAAGTTGCCTTTGTATGGCTGGCCGGACCGGTAGCTGGTATTTTTGGTCAGGTGATAGTCGGACTAATCAGTGATAATGTATGGTTCATGGGAGGAAGGCGAAGGCCTTTTATCATGATTGGTGGGATTGTAAGTGCCATCGGTTTCCTGAGTTTGCCTTACATACAGGAGATTTCCAATATCACAGGCATTTCCGACATCATTATTATCGCCTCACTGATTGCATTATTTCTCGATTTGTCGATCAACGTAACCTTTAATCCGGCACGTGCTATCATTGCCGACCTCACTCCGGAAGGGAAAATCAGAACTGCCGGATATGTGTGGATGCAAATTGTTTCCGGTTTCTTTGGCGTTTTTGCCTATTTTCTTTCGATGTTGTTCGGCAACGAGACTTTACTGTACATCGCTGCTTTTGTGGTGCTTTTCATGGCGGTAGTGCCTATTCTGCTCATAGAAGAGAAGAAGGATATTGTTTCTGAAACTGCTGTTGCAGAAGAGAAATATGGCGTAAAACAAATTTTTAATGAGATATATCCACTTTATGGCTTCCTGGTTTTTGGTGTTTTCAGTGTGCTACATCATTTCTTCCACGACCAGTTGGCGGCATTGCATAACCCGATTCTAATCGGAGCGTTGATATATTCAGTTGTTATCGGGGTTATCAATGCAGTAAGCAGTATGAAAAATCCTTCGAATAAGAAGGAGTTTCATAAAATCATGCTGGCACATTCCTTCTCCTGGGTAGCTATACAAAGTATGTTTATCCTTTCGGGTTTCTTTATCGAAAACAGGATTTTGCCCAATATGGAAATGGCGCGCATCACTGCCAACTGGTTTGCCGAGAGTCTGACCGGAGCTACACAAAGTGCCGATTCGTCGATTGGTAATATTCTTTCTCTCGGATTCTTTATCCTGAATCTCGTTGGGGCTATATTTCCATTGGTGTTACAGGCAGTAGCCAAACAAATCGGAAGGGTGAAAACTTATATCAGTGCTCTGTCGATTGCCGCAATCGGATATTTCTATATCGCATTTTTAGGTCGCGTTGAGTGGGATTTCTACTTCGGAATGTTTCTCGTTGGTATTGGTTGGTCGGCAGTAATTTCGATTGTATTTGCCATCATGAGTGAGCGTGTAAATCCTGCCAAAATGGGATTGTTCATGGGTGTGTTTAACCTTGCGGTAGTGCTACCACAGATGATGAGTAATGGTGTTGCCAACGTCATCAAACAAACCGGCGATTATCAGTTATTGTATATTTTGTGCGGAGTTTTCATCACCGTTTCCGTATTCTTCTGGCTGTTTGTACGAGAATCGGATTCGTCATCAACAGTCAAATCCGACGTGCCAAAAGGCGGTCATTAATTACGATATTTTTTTAGTATTTTTGGGCCTTTAATTTCTAACGAATTTTAATTAGTTAATCGAATGAAAGTGAAGGCCCTTTTTCTGTTTGTTAGTCTCATGTTGCTGGCCTCATGCGTACGGCAACAGGAAGAAAACATTCCTTATTCGCAGCCCGGCGATACACTGACCGTCACCCATGCCGGAGGTTTTTATGTACATTATCACGAAGCTTATAAAGAAGTGGTGGTCATCAATCCGTGGCAAAAAGAGGAGGTTTTTGCCCGGTATTACCTGGTGAGCAGCCGCGATCAGGAGGTGCCTTCTAATGGTATGAAGATAGTAGTTCCGGTTAAAACTGTTGCAATCACCTCCGCCACTCATACCGAGTTCCTTCAATTATTATCGGTTATCAGCGATGTTACAGGTATCTGTTCTCCAAACCTAATATACAATCCTTTTTTAAGAGAGAGAATAGAAAGGAATGAGCTGGTTGATTTAGGCGATTCATTCAGTATCAATGTTGAAAAGACGATGCTGTTAAATCCTGATATGGTTGTGATGAGCGGTTATAATCAGAACGACCCGAATGCCAAAAGATTGATGCAGGCCGGAGTGCCTGTTGTTTATAATAACGAATGGATGGAGGGAAGTCTGTTGGCACGGGCCGAATGGATTCGTTTCATGTCGTTGTTTTGGAACAAAGAGCATGAGGCCGACAGCATTTTCTGCAATATTGAATCAGATTATCTGCGTGTTAAGGAACTCGCATCGGCAACTAATGTAAAACCAACCATCATGTCGGGTTCGAATTTCAGGGGGACATGGTACAAACCCGGAGGAGGAAGTTTTATGGCAAGATTGTACAGTGATGCCGGAGGTTCATATTTTTATGCCAACGACTCATCGCGCGGCAGTTTGCCTCTACAGGTAGAAACTGTAATCAGGAACTTTGCTGATGCTGATGTTTGGTTGAACTGCAATTTTAAAACCATTGACGAATTGCTGGAGGCCGATCGCAAACATGCACTTTTTAGTCCTGTTGCCAATGCCAGGGTGTATCACTTTAACAAGCGAATGCTTCCGTCCGGTGCCAACGACTACTGGGAAAGTGCTATTGCCCGTCCGGATTTGCTATTGATGGATGTGATCAAAATGTTGCATCCTGAACTTTTACCTGAACATGATCTGGTGTACGCCGGGAAATTAGAGTAGTCTATGAAATATTATATATCGGAATGGAGCGATCCTGCCATGAATCTGGCTCTTGAAGAATTGCTTTTTAGTAAGATTGAGGAGGAATATGTGCTGTTTTATGTTAACAGACCATCAGTAATTATAGGTTGTAATCAGGTTTTGCAAAACGAAGTAAACGAACCTTTTTGTAAGGAAAAAGGCATTGGCATTTTTCGAAGAATGACCGGTGGTGGGACTGTTTATCACGATGATGGAAATTTGAATTATTCTTTTATTGTCAATAAAAAATCTCCACTCTCGGGTATGGGAGGCAATTTTCTTGCACCGGTAATTTCAGCGTTACATCAGATGAATATCGAGGCATATCAGGGCTCCCGAAAGGAAATTCTGGTGACAGGTGATTTTAAAATATCGGGTACTGCATCCCATTTGAAAGGGATGCGAGAGATACATCATGGTACTTTGCTATTCAACAGTGAACTTGACGTATTGAAAGCAGCTATCAGCTCAGTGGACAAAAATCCTTTGCTGAAAGGGGTTGCATCGGTACCTTCAAAAGTGATTAACCTTCAGGAAATATTGTCTGAAAACGATGCTGATGAAATGTCTTTTCCGGTTTTCCAGCAAGTTTATATAAGTAATTGCATCAGGAATGCAAATGCAACAGAGGCCTTCATGCCTGATGAAGACCTCCGTGCTGCAATTGAATTCTTAGCAGGTGCTAAATATCATTCTTCTTCCTGGAATTATAGGAAATAGTTTATTGAAATTTCAGGCTAATCTCATGATTGGTTTGAGCAGCAACAATACCGATACCATTGCGGATGTTGTTGAAAATCTGTACCGGTTCCGCAAATAAACCATCCAAAATTCCTCCGGCACTTCTTCTTGAGGCAAGATACAGATAAGTATCCTGTGGAATAGTCTGAAGATTGATTTTCAATTCGTCGGTTGAGTTTCTGTAGGACGGTTTGTAGTCTTCATACCCGGGTAACATCTCTAATGTGCTGAAATCGGTGCGGAATTTTAGCAAAAACTCTCTGCCATTGAAAAGATCATCTGTGAAAAGATGTTCGTCGCGACTAAAATCATTCCCTCCGAACAAGTTGGGCAAACTGCTACCCTGAACATCGAATCCTTCCAGTTTAAAAGAAAAGAAGTATTCATACGTAATATCAAACTCAGAATATACATATTTTCTTTTTGCCACCATCCGGTAAAAATTCTTTTCGTTTTCGTTGTCGCGAATTCTGATGGTAACATCACAACTATAATATCTTGAGTAACCAGCAGCCTCTTCCTGATAACTAGCCCATATGGTATCAACAAATTGAAGTGTCAACGTGGTGTCAACTGCAATTATATTCGATTTGTACTGAACATGTGTTGTTCCTTCCACTTTTTCGTAACCTGGAACATTCACTTCCAGTCTGATTTCTTCGCCTTCTTTTGGGATGTAGCTCCCAATGTATAAACCTGCGCTGTCATGAGCCAGAATTTCTTGTTGCTGATTGTTGACAAAAACAATCACCTGCGCATTATTGATGATATCGAAAGTTTGTTTATTACTCAGAAAAAAGCGGCTTTTGCTGATGTGAGCCTTTACCACAGAGTCGTTGGTAAGGAAAGAATTCACAACAATTTTCGGTTCCACCACCTCTCCGTTAAAGTCGATCTCCTCTTCACAGGAATTGAAAAGTATCAGTCCTGCAAGTAAACTTATGATTGTAATTAGCTTTTTCATTTTTATTGTAGGTGTTAACTGATTACCAATTATAACTATAACTAATTGACGGAATAAAAGGAAAAATGGATGCCTGCATGAATGCTTTTCTTGTAGTATATTCATTGGTTACAGGATTTACATCATCAACTTCTCTTGCGTACACCAGGAATGGATTGTGGTTATTGTAAATATTGTAAACGCTGATGTTCCAGGTTCGGGTACCATGTTTTCTGGGCTTATGGAAGTTTATACTAAAGTCCATCCTGTGATAAGGATTGTATCGGTAATTGTTTCTTCCACTGATATAACTCAAATCTTCACTAATATTTGAGAAACCATTGAAAAAGAAATCGTTAGAGCTCTCAGGAATTGTTCCGCCTGCATATTCCTGCAGTGCTAATGTGCCGGTATTTCCTGTTGCATAAACCCAGGTGCCTGAAACATCTATCCTGTCGCTAAATTTATGAAAAACAACCAAACTGATATCATGTCGCCGGTCATATTTCGCCGGGAAAACCCTTCCGAAATTGAGTTCCTGACCAGGCCTGTCGAACAATCTCTCAGCTTTTGCCCAGGTGTATCCAATCCAGCCAGTTGTTTTGCCCAGTGTTTTTTGTGCCAGAAACTCTATTCCGTATGCCCAACCATCACCCATAACTACCTTTTCTTCCCATCCGGTACTTGAGCCTAAAAAACTGGCTCCGTCTTTATACTCAATCAGGTTATGCATTGATTTGTAGTATCCTTCCACCGAAAGATCAACAATATCTCTAAAATTATAAAACACCCCTGCTGAATACTGGTGCGATTTCATAGGTTCAATATTCTTGGTAACCGGTACCCACAGGTCTGTTGGCAAGCTGATATTCGAATTGGAAAGCAAATGAACATATTGGTTCATGGCAGCGTAACCAGCCTTAAATGAAAGTCGGTCGGTCGCCAGATAACGCATACTCATACGCGGTTGCAATGAATGATAATTTCTGTCTTGAACACGAAAGCCTGAATAATGTAAACCCAGATTCATTTTCAGCGCATGGTTTATCGTGATATCATCTTCAATATACATCACTGTTTCATGTGTGTAGATGTTTTTGTCTCCAAATATTGTGTCGAAACGAACTGTAGTGTCGTTATCTTCAAATGATATTCTTGCAGCCGAAACACCCGGTTTGAAACTGTGATTTGTATAATATCCTCCAAATTTTACAGCATGGTTTGGGTGTGGACTATAATCAAAATCAACTTTGGCGGTATAATCTTCTATTCCGGAATTATATCCTAAGGATAATTCTGAATTAAAAATCTCTGTAGGATTGGTATAGGTTGTGTTTGATTCACTTCCTATGCCCATATCAAAACGATAGCGGGTATATGCTGCAGTAACATTCATGAAAATTTTATTATTCAGGATGTGATTCCAACGTAAAGCAGCGACCAAATTCCCCCAGTTCCAGTTCATTTTCATACGTTCGGTGTTTGTAAATTGCCTCTGCGAATTATCATCAAACCTGCTCACATATTTGTTTCTGAAATTGACATAGATGATATCGTCGCCCGCGTAAAAACTGGCATATAAGCGATCTGTGTCCGAGAATTTATGCATTATCTTGGCATTCAGGTCATAAAAATAGTAACCTGCACTCAGGTTGCCATCATCCATATTACTCATAGCAGCCAATTTTAATGCAGGTTGCAATAACAGGTCGGAATAAGTCCTTCTGGCAGAAAAATTAAAGGTGGTTTTTTCCTTAACAAGTGGTCCTTCTACCGTCAATTTAGATGAAATTAGTCCTACGGTTACATTACCATGAATTGATTTGTCGTTACCGTCGTTCATTCTCACATCGATTACCGACGATAATCGTCCTCCGAATCGGGCGGGAAAATTCCCTTTGTACAAGGTCACATTTTTGATGGCGTCGGGATTAAAAACGGAGAAGAAACCGCCCATATGATTGACATTGTAAACAGGTATGCCATCTATTAAAAACAAATTCTGATCGGGACCTCCTCCACGAACATACATGCCTGAAGAACCTTCGGTACCAGACTGTACTCCGGGAAGCAGTTGTAAAGCCTTAATTAAATCGGCCTCACCGAACAGGGTAGGGACAGCTTTTATCTGAGTAATCGGTACATCCACGGCACTCATCTGGGTTGAATGTACGCCGGTGGTTTTTTGATGACCGATAATGGTAACTTCCTGTAAATAAACCGACTCCTGAAGTCGGATATGGATAACTGTATCGCGTGTTAACTTAAACTGAATGTTTTGGGTACTATATCCGACAAAACTGAACTGCAAAGAAACATCACCCCCGGGTATGGTCAGGGAATAGAACCCATATGAATTGGTAACTGTACCTCTGCGGCTGTTAAAATCGAATACTGATGCGCTGATCATGGTTTCTCCACTTCTTTGATCGGTGATAACACCGCTGATAGTGAAGTTTTGGGCATATGCTACAGCGATAGCCACGCAAAGCATGAATGCTGTTGCAAGAAGTTTTTTTGTAAACATTTGATTTTGATTAGTCAATATTTGTTTTCAGCGAAATACGATATCATCAATAACATGTGCGCCCACTTGCTTGTTCAGCGACTGCACAATGTTTTCACGTGTCATGAACAGATCGTTACGCAAGACCGACGAACTGATTTTGACATACAAAACTTTCCTTCTAATGTAAATTTCGCTTGTATAGTGCATGATGTTCTCACCCAAAACCTTGGGCCATGCATCAATTAAACGTTTCTCATTTAAAGGTTTGTCGAGTTTTCTTAGCCTGAGAAATTGCTGAATCACGTCTCCGATATGTTCAGTATTTCTTTTTCTCATAGATAATTTATCTTAGTTTTATGATTTGACCAATAAAGGCGCCTTGCTCGTACGACATTTCATTGAGTTGATAAAGATTCCTGATACGGATTCCGTAAAGCTGTGAAATGCTGTACATGGATTCGCCGGCTTGAACAATATGTATTTGATTGGCAGAGGATGCTCTGGTTTTCTTGCGTGCCAAATATACAATCCTGCCCGAAGTAAGTACATCGTTTTCATCCACCTCATTGAATGAGCGTAATCTTCTTTCTGATATACGTAGTTCTTTTGATAAGCCATCCCAGGTGTCGCCGGGCTCCGACACTACAATTTTAAGGTGATTTGATTTGTAAAACTGTCGGATGAATTGTTCCTGAGTGCTGGTTCCAGATGCCCCTGAAACTGCCTGTTTTGCTGCCAGTTGGTCATCACGAACATTGTCGTATTGGAAAAGCTCGTACCTTTCAATCAGACTGATAAGTTTAGTTGCATAAGCCGGATCAGTGGCATACCCTGCCGCCCTGAGTCCGTGAGCCCAGTTGACATAGTCGGTCGGACTTAACGTAAAAAGTGAGGCATAACGCGGACGGGTTTTTAAAAACTGAGAATGATCCTCATAAGATTCCAGAGCCGTGCGGTATTTGCGGAAACATTCGTTTTTTTCATCATCATCGTGATAGATTTTTTCTCCGGGCCATCCATGGCATTTTATCCCGAAATGATTGTTGGCATGTACCGCCAATCTGCCTCTGCCTGCTCCTGATTCAAGTAAGCCCTGTGCTAAGATAATGCTTGCAGGGATGCCGTATTTTTTTTGTTGCCGGATGGCTATATGATGAAACTGTTCGATATATTCAAGAAACTGTTGATTCCTTTGTTGTGCAATCGCAGGTATAAAACCACTTAAAATGATGAATAATAAAACAATTCTTCTCACGATGTAATAATTTTAATTCAGTGGGCAAAGTTAAGATTTTTGGAGGAATGGCAAAGAGCATAAACACAAAAAAAGCAAACTTGTACAGTCTGCTTTATCTTTGTATGTTTTTTCCCTGTTTGCAATTCTCTTCTCAGGCAAACATATTCCTGAATCTAGAGAAGAAATCGCGTGATGCGTTGCTGTTGGGCTTTAAATTCGCTGATTCGTTGAGTTGCTCCATCAACCGTTTTTCATCCTTACTGAGAGTCTCGGGGATATAAACTCCGATATTGATGAGCAAGTCGCCTGTTCCGTAGCGATTTACGTTCGGAAGTCCTTTTCCTCTCAAACGAAGCACCTTGCCGGGTTGAGTTCCGGGAGTGATGTTGACTTTTACCTTGCCATCAACAGTAGGTACTTCTATCGAGCCTCCCAACGAAGCCATCGGTACAGATATCAGCAAGTTATAAATCAAATCGTTTTCATCTCTGATAAGTTCAGGATGTTGCTCTTCTTCAATGAGAATGAGCAGGTCGCCGTTTACACCGCCCCTTGGAGCGGCGTTTCCTTTTCCGCTCATTGAAAGCTGCATGCCTTCCATGACACCTGCCGGGATGTTGATGTTGATAACTTCTTCTTCTCTTACAATTCCTTCTCCCTGACAGTGATTACATTTGTCACGGATAATTTTTCCTTCGCCACGGCAGGTTGGGCATTCCGACTGCGTTTGCATTTGTCCGAGGATGGTGTTTTGTACCCGCGTTACCCGTCCTGTACCATGACAAGTGCTACAACTTACCGGTTGTGAGCCGTGTGCAGCTCCTGATCCGTTGCAATGTTGACAGGCAACTTGTTTGCGTACTTTGATTTTCTTTTCAACGCCTGTCGCAATTTCAGCAAGGGTGAGTTTCACCTTAACACGCAGGTCAGTGCCTCTTCTTACGCGTGTACCTCTGTTGCCGCCACCTCCGAATCCTCCGAAACCAAAATGCCCGCCAAAGATATCTCCGAAATGTGAGAAGATGTCATCCATGCTCATGCCACCTCCAAAGCCACCTCCGGCAGCACCACCCATGCCGGCATGACCAAACTGGTCGTAGCGTTGCTTTTTCTGAGGGTCACTCAATACTTCATAGGCTTCGGCAGCTTCTTTGAATTTCTCCTCTGAGACCTTATCTCCCGGGTTTTTATCCGGATGGAATTCAATGGCTTTCTTGCGGTAGGCCTTTTTTATTTCATCGGCTGATGCTGTTTTTGAAACACCCAGCACTTCGTAATAATCTCTTTTTGACACCTGATTATTCTTTAAATTATTCTCCTACAACCACTTTTGCAAAGCGGATTACTTTTTCGTTGAGTGTATATCCTTTGGATAAACAATCGATTATTTTGCCTTTTTGCTCTTCTGAAGGAGCAGGGAAGGTTGTTACTGCCTCGTGAATGTCGGTATTGAAATCCACGTCCTGTGTGGGAATTACCTGTACTCCGCTATCGCTTAGGAAAGAGTTGAATTTGCTGTAGATGAGCTGAATACCTTCTTTAACTGCATTCACATCTTCCGTTGATTCCATAGCCTGTATGGCGCGCTCAAAATCATCAACCAAAGGAAGCACTTGCTTCAAAACATCCTCGCCGGCAAATTTGATTAATTCGGCTCTTTCTTTCAGACTTCTTCTGCGGAAATTATCGAACTCGGCCATCAAGCGCAGATTCTTATCTTTCAATTCTGCTATTTCATTGTTTAGTGCTTCAATATCTGCCTGAACCTGATCAGTTTTTTGTGCTGAATCGTTTTCTGCAGATTCTTCATTCATTACTGTCGATTGCTCTTTTTCTGGCTCAGTTTCGGGAGTAGTCTGGTTTTCCTTATTTTTCTTCATATATCTTTTTCTTTATTGTCTTTTCAACTGTCATATTTACACGCTAAAATCTCACGTCAGTCTTATAAAACCACGTGAGATAAATGACGTTTTGTCGGAACACAAGAATACTGCCAAAGCAAGATCAAACTTGTTTTGGCAGTAACACGCTGAAATTTTGTCAGCAATTCGTATAATGTATCTTTTGCATCATTCTTTTTCCAGCCATCGAATGAAGTTTTCAGGCCTTTCATCGAAGCTGTAAGAGCTGTTGATTGGTGTTCCCTGTGGGTCGAGCATCACGTAGTATGGCTGTGCATTGGCTCCAAATTTTACCCTTTGCAGGTAGCTCCATTTGTCGCCCACCGTTCTGATGCGACGTACCCGGCCGTTTTCCTCAACTTCAAAGGGTTCATCCAGTGCTGTTTTATCATCAACATAGAGTGTGATTAAAACATAGTCGTTGTTGAGCAATTCCTTCACACGTGGATGAGTCCACACAGTAGCTTCCATTTTGCGGCAGTTAACGCATCCATGACCGGAGAAATCGACCACTACCGGTTTGTTCATCAATTCAGCATAGCGCATTCCTTCTTCATAATCTTTGAAATCTACCTGTACTTTATTTTGATACAAATTGAAATCCTGCGTGCTTAAAGGCGGAGCAAAAGAGCTTATGGCCTTAAGCGGTGCACCCCACAAACCAGGAACCATGTACATGGCAAATGATAGTGAAATAATTGCCAGGAAGGTGCCCAGGACCGAAGTGTATTTTGTTTCTGTGTCGTGCGAAAACCTGATTTTTCCAAGCAGATAGAAACCAAGCAAGGTGAAAATCACAATCCAGATCGACAGGAACACTTCGCGATCCAGGATTCTCCATCCGTGAGCCAAATCGGCCACGGAGAGGAATTTCATTGAAAGTGCAAGTACCAAAAATGCAAGTACCACTTTGACTTTGTTCAACCATCCGCCAGATTTTGGTAAGGATTTCAGCAGGGAAGGGAAGAAGGCAAAGAAGGTAAACGGAATGGCAAGTGCTACGGCGAAACCGAGCATGCCGATGGCAGGAGCAACAATACTTCCTGATCCCGAAACCTCAACCAGTAAAGTTCCGATAATCGGGCCTGTACAGGAGAACGATACCAGTACTAGTGTGAATGCCATGAAAACAATACTCAATACTCCGGCAGTACTTTCAGCTTTGGCATCAAGTTTATTCGACCAGGATGCAGGCAGTGTAATTTCGAAAGCACCTAAGAAAGAGATTGCAAAAACCACCAGCAGTAGGAAGAAGAAGATGTTGAATATCGCGTTCGTTGCCATGCTGTTGAGCGCACTTGCTCCAAATATCAGGGTTATCAGGATACCGAGAGTTACATATATTAATATGATAGCCAGTCCATACAGAATGGCGTCGCGGCGCCCTCTCGATTTATTTTCTGAACGTTTCAGGAAGAAGCTCACGGTTATGGGGATAATTGGCCACACACAAGGTGTAAGAAGCGCGAGAAAACCTGCCACCAAACCAGTAATAAAAATGATCCATAAAGTAGCATCACCTCCGGCAGAACCAGTTGCGCTGCCAAATGCCCGCAGTTCTTCAATTACAGGTCTCCAGTAGTCAGTTTTGCCGTCCGACAAAGAGCTTCCAGATTCTGATTCAGTTTCTGCAACTTCTGGTTCATCAATATTAGCTGATGTTTCAACCGGAGCTTCGGTAGCAGTTTGTGTCGTGGCGCTTACTGTTGATGTGCTGACAGTTCCTCCTGCAGGTCCAACAATTATGAAATCGTCGGCTACTGGGGGCAGACAACGTTCATCGTCGCAAGCCATAAACTCAACATAGCCTTCAATTCTGATTTTGGATGCATCAGTGAAAGTGATTTTCTGTACAAAAACAGCTTCTTTGGAATACCAGCTGAGGTTCATCCCGAAATTTTTGTCATACACATCCAGTAATTTCGATTTTGGGATAATGTCGCCTGATTTGCGGGCGTTTTCCATCTTCTCGTAAACGAATGTGGTTGGGCGAGGACCACCGGCGGGCAATTTCGTGCCGTACAAATGCCATTTGTCTTCGATGGTAGCCGTGTGAATAATCTCACCTGTCATGTTACCGGTTATTTTGAGCTCATGTTTCCATTTTACCGGTTCGAATATTTGTCCTGTTACTAAATTGGAAATCAGGATGAAAAGTGCAATAAAGGGCAATTTCCTAATCATATCTCGTTAATTTTTTTGGCAAAACTAATCAAATAAATGAATATATGAATTAGCGTTCATATGAATTTTGGATTTCTTAACAGCTAAAAATAAATAATGATTACCATACACTATTTCAAATCTTCCTGTAAACTTCTTCAAACGGTACCCGGAAGCGTTCACCCCAGATTCCTTTGTTTCCGTCGCGGTAGCCACAGGAAACTATCATGTTGATTTCAGCAGCACAGGGAAGTTTCAATATTTTCTTTACCCGGATGCTATCGAAGCCTTCCACCGGGCAGGTATCGTAACCTTCGCTTGCCATCGCAATCATGAAGGTTTGGGCGGCCAAAGCGCAGCTTTTATGAAGTACTGCCCGTTGTTCTGATTCGAAAGTTTCGATGAACATAGGTCTGAAAATCGTAACCGATAATGAAAGCAGTTTGCGGAACAAGCCAAGCAATCCGAAAAAGCGCGCATACAAAAAGGGGATAGCTACTTTGTAATACATGCTTCTTGCTTTGATGCGGCGCTCATGACTATCAGCCGGACTGTGACGTATAATATTTACGCTTTCAAATTCGATGTTTTGTTTCTCACGCCGGCGGTGCAAATCCTGTCGTGTAACGAACACCACCAACTGATTGGCTGTGGAAACGGCAGGTTGCCCAAATGAGGCATACGCCAATTTATTAATCGTTTCGCGGTCGGTAATATGATAAAACTCCCACAGCTGCATGTTCGAGCTATTGGGAGCCAGCGTTGCCAGTTCAATGCAATTCTTCACTTTATCTGTGTCGAGGTCTTTATCGGTGATATAACGGCGCACCGAGCGTCGGAAATGGAGTGCTTCTTTGAAATTCATTGTGTTGTTATGTTCTGAAAATTGATTTTTGCAAAGGTAAGTAGAAATTGGGTTAATTCGAACGGTTTTAAATGTAGTGTCTTTCCCGAATTCCCATCACCTCGTCAACATAAACTTAAAGCTCACCCCGAAATTGGTTGAAGATACCGGGAAGGTAGAGGAGATGAGCGGGGTGCTGATTTGGCGATCGTAGAACATCTGGATGTTTACTTTCGAGCTGAAGACATAGTCGGCCATGATTTTTAAAGTCAGCATTTTGTTACCACTTGAGGCCTGGGTCAGATCCTGATCAATTCTGCGAAGCAACGATTTGATGTCTTTGAACGACAGGTCAGCATTCAGCTTCAGGTCGTTTTTGACATTGGTTTGTGTGTCGTTTTTCAGGTTCAGGATTAAATCAAAATCTTTTACTACGTATCCCCATCCAATCACGAATTCATCGGTCATGGCGTCGATGAGCTGACTGCTCGAAAGGTTGAGAGAAAGGTTGCGTTGCTTCCTGTATTCAAACTTCGCCGTCATGCTGTTTTTGAGTACAGCATTGATCCCAATCAATGGGGCAAATTGCTCCGTTAGCGATACGGTCGAAATGTCGTATGGCGACGATGGGATGGGGTT
>CAYMDE010000044.1:0-5366 GCA_964389115.1 uncultured Paludibacter sp.
TTATCAAAACTTTCCATCATATTAATATCTTGTTATACAGCACATTGTTTTTGATGGTTCGATATATATTGTTGCACATATCCAAAATGTTAATTTTTCAAATATCTAATTGAGTTTTGCTGGTTTAACCCACCTTTTCTATGGTAACTTTCTAAAAATAATTTTGGACAAGAGTAAACTGTTTTCTTATCCTTTCTAATATAATCAAAAGTCCCCAAATATAAACACTATTTTTAAAATTAACAAAAAAATTCGTTTAATAATTTAACAGCCAAAATTGTAATCAATCCAAACTTTCACCCAACCAATCCTCATAAAATATACTAAACTTTTTAAAAACTATTTATAGTAAAGGGGTTTTGTATAATACCGGGGGTTATTCTTCGTATTAGTCTGCAATTGAAAATAATGATGCAATAACTTAAAACGAAGAAAAAAAATATGATGAACGATGAAAACTGCTTTAGTTTACACGATGAGTTGTGTGTGTTTTTGAGACATACTTCGGTGAACTTTCCGGGCAACGACAGACTGTTGCAGCAGACGGCCATACGCATTTTGGGGGCGATGCAGAGTAAGGATAGGGAGAAAATGAGGCGCTTTTTGATGCATTTCAGGAGTCAGTCGGGGAAAATGTATGCCGAACAGTCGAAGGTAATTCGCTATGATAAGCGGTTGATGAAGGCGCGCGACTATATTGAAAGGAATTATGAGCAGAACCTGACCATGGATGAAATTGCCGCGCATGTGGGCCTGTCGAAGGGTTTTTTGTGCAAATTATTCAGTCAACAGTTGTCGGTTACCTTTACAAATTATGTTAACGAACTGAGAATCAAGAAGTCGATTCCCATGTTGCTGGATACGAAACAGAAGATTAATGAGATTGCCTGCCAGTGTGGTTTTAACAGTGATCGCTACTACAACCGTACTTTCAGGAAGGTAAAAGGCATTACTCCGGGCGAATTCAGGCGGATTTTTATATAAAAAAAGCACGAAAAAACCCGAATCGGACCGGATATCCATAGCAAAAATACTATGAAACCGGTGCCCGATTCGGGTTTTTTGTGCCGCAATTTACTTGCTGCTACACGACGCTTTGCATTCTATCGCGTTATGCTCTGCATGTTGAGGCGTTACGCTCTGCATATTGTCGTATTATGCTCTGCATATTGTCGCGTTATGCTCTGCATAAAATGTATCCTTTTTGTATAAATATCCGACCGAAGGATAAGCGGTCATAACTGGGTATTATCAGATAAACAAAAAATCGTCGAGCCGCTTGAGCCATTCACTTTTGAATCGCTGGTTCGACTGACGGGTAGCGCATATTTTTTCGATAAACATCCTTCTTTCTTTTTTTATTTGGTCGAATAAATATTGTTGATTAGGATATTCGTTCAGAGTTTGTATGGTTTGTTTATCGACTACCCCTTCAGCTTTTATTCCCAGTACTTTGAGGGGGATGTTAATGCCGGGCTTTCCGCTTACCCAAAGCCAATCAACCAGGATATTGGCTATCGACTGGTTTTTGATATGATCGGCATGCCACTTATCCCAATAAAATGGTTTCAGAAAACAAAACACCATATCGCTTTCGCACATTGATGGGGAAATGCTGTGTTTATCGGAGCTTTCTTTGTCTAACCCTGCCCTGATAAGTGTGTTCATGGTAACACCCATATTGAACGGACCGGCTGCTTTAACTGCACCGGCAACCAACTCTCCATCTAACTTAAATACCAAAGGTGCTAATTTTCGTATGTCTGCCATTGTTTGTGTTGTTGAAAGGGAAGTCGACAAACAGTTTGCCGACTTCCTTTGAGGTTTTACGCTTTTTTAAAAATACACTTCAGTTAATACAATCAGAACAGGATGGTTTCTTCAAGAGATCCAGTTAATATATCCCTTTTGTTGTCGGCCAGAGTGCGAATCTTAACTTTGTAATCTCCCGGCTCCAGTTGTGGAATTGTAACATGGATTTCAGCGGGTCGGATTCCTGAATACTGAGATGCTCTGTACTCAACAGCCGGCACTGTATCGGAAACAAAAAAGATTCCTTGTCGCGGGTCGGTTTTGTCGAAACGCATGCGACTACCCAAAATTTTGGCTGAACCTCCTGAATAACCAATGGTATTTCTTTCGTCCGAATTTGCATCGATAAAGTAATCTATCTGCGGATTGATTGGCGAAACAATCACCTTTTCAGGGTGATGCGTGTTGTGCATGCCTTTAATTCTCGCACCAGTACTTGAAGTTATACGAACTTCGTGACGTGTTGGATCATAAAAATCAGTCTTACTGTCGAATTTACCGGGAATGCTTGATCGATAACGGAACAGCGGTGTGTTCACAAAATACCCTTTTCCAAGGTATTTGATTACCAACTGGGTTAATTTCTCAAAATAGGCCAGCGCCTGCGGTCGGGATAAACCTGTCCCCTCATCAACCATATCATCCAGAATCTCATCCAGATTGATTGATTTACTACTTCTTACCAGGGCAACATAACTCTTGGTGTCTTTTGACATTCTGTTTTTAACTAAACAATACTTTAGCATAATTAATTAAGTTTTTAAATGAATAATTTGTAACTCGCAATCTCAATTTACATCTGATCAGAATGGGTTTTGATTACGATGCAAATGTAAAGCGGATTTTTTATAATTAATTACACGATATTGTCGGGAAGAGGTACAATAGTAACCGGTTTTTACTGCATAACAATGGTTGTTTTGTACTCGGGAACTAACCGAAAGGCTTCTACATTCAAATATCGGCCGTTTTCGAATTCGATGGTGCGTTTTAAATCGCCCAGATACGTATAGGTGGAATGTATCGGGTGAAAGAACAGCAACATCTCGTGGTTTTTCAACCGGGGCGCGAAGTGCCGCAGACCGATTTCCCAGGTTCTCTCGTGAAAGAAATGGTCGGTTATCATCTCGCCTTCGATAAATGCCAGTGCCCTGTCGCCAACATATTCAACTTCGAGAAACAAATCATTCAGTTGCGATATGTCGGATTTGAGTTGCAAACTGTATTTCTGATTGCTTTCCTTCCTGACAGAGAATTCGGGTTTAAACTCGTCGAAGCTTAACACATAGGATGCACATCCTTTGAACAGGGGTTTCGCAGTACGTACATTGGCCGACCCGGCATGCAGTTTCGATTTACCTGCAGGGAAAACATGGAGCGTGTTCCCGGTTGTGCGACTGATAAGTTGCATGCTGCCACGATCTTCCAACACCAAAGCATCGGTAATATAGAGTTGCTCACCAACTTTCAGCGTGTTCATGGCCATTTGCTGTGGCAATACCAACACCCGCTCGCCATTGGCTGTAAACGAGAAGGCTTCGCCCGAAACGGGTCTTACCCTTCTGAATCCTCCGGCATTGCTCACCCGCGCATTGCTCAACTGCGATATTCTTACCGATGCGGGGAACAGCATTTCTGTCTCCACTCCATCCACCGAACTGAAAATATGATACTTGCCTTCGTTTCTGTGCAGAATGGTCAGGGGTTGCACCGTGGCCGAATGTAACAAGGCTTCGCCCATCTTCAGGTTGAAAGGAAAAATGGCGCTGGTGGCTTTGGGTATGTTCATGTAACCCTGCGAAGGGAAGTTCACGGTGCCGCCCTGGCGCTCAACCTGTACCTTCACCTGGTTGATATCCTGTATCTCCACATGGTCCTGGAAATTGACAATAAACACGAAACCTGTATCGCCATACGAACGTACTGCATAGCGCAGTGTTTCGGTATCGGCAGCCCTGATGGCGGCGTTTGTCTCGGGCAAAACCGATTTCATGGGAGCGAGCATTGCACCCCAGCTATCGAGGAAAAGGTGCAACATGCGCAGGTGCCTGTAGTGATAGCGCGTCTGACCGTATTGTCCGATGGGCGCCTGAAAATCATAATTAATACGCGGAATGCCATTCACCTCTTCGTTGTAAAACTTGCCGTCGAACACCGGCGTGGAGCCTCCGTGATACATATAATAACCGATGCCGTTGGAACCACTTCCCACAATGCGCACCATCAGCGGGTTAACACTTTCGTAGGGCACGAATGGCCGGCGCGAATGTTTCACCTGTATGCCGGGACCTATCTCGGCAGGGATGGAGGGATACAGGCTGGTATCGAAGCTCACCGGACTGTAATCGGGCACTTTGTGGATATCTTTGAAAAGATAAAAGGGCGATGGCGATGGCCGTGCCCAAAAGGGATAGGCGTATCCTGCGGTAACGGGCAGACTGCCTTTCTCCACGATGGCAGCGTTGCCCCATCCGGTTGCGGTGTAAAGGGGCACATCCATGCCGTGCTTTTTGGCAATGTCTTTCAGCTTAGCCATATGCTGTTTTCCGTATTCAGCCCAGGGGTTACGGCCGTCGGTTACGGTGATTTGTTCGTGCGACATGGCGGCATTACGATCGGCCACCGTAAACTCACGGTTGGCACCGGGGTATGTCCACTCCCACGGAGCATGCGAATGCTGATATTCATTTTCGAGCTGCACCCCAATTACCGGTCCGCCATCCTTAAACAACAAACCCTTGATTTGTTTGCCAATTTCAGCATATAAATTATCGACATATGCCAGGTATCCGGGATCGTTGCTCCTGATTTCGAAGGGTCTGCCATACATCCAGTCGGGTATGCCGCCATTGCGCATTTCGCCATGACAAAAAGGGCCGAGTCGGACAATGGAATACAAACCATGCTTCCCAACCAACTCAACAAACTTGCGGAGGTTTAAATCGCCCGACCAGTCGAAGGTTCCTTCAGTGCGTTCGTGCACATTCCAGAAAACATAACTGGCAATCACGTTGATTCCACCGGCTTTCATCTTCAGTATCGACTCTTCCCAGTAAGCCTCCGGATATCTTGCATAATGCAACTCCCCAACCACAGGAAAGAAGGGCTTTCCTCCTTTTTCAATATAATAGCTGTTGACCGACACTTCGACTCCTTCGTGGTTTTTGCCTCCAAGGTCGAGATGTCCGCGCAGGATTTCTTTTTCGGGCACATTAATATTAACGGTGTAGGTGGTTTGGGCATTGACAGCCATTGTCAACACCAACAGTAAAAGAAAAAAAGTTCTGGTGATCGTCATTCTGATTGATTTGTAATATTATATTCTGAAACGGTTTTTATCTTAGTGCAAATAAACTAACAAAATCACAACAAGAAAATAGATAAAAAGTGAAAATACATGGACAAAAGTACAGTTTGTTTAAGCGAACTACCAGAAAATCATCCAAAGAGTATTTAAAACACCGGAGGTGTTTCCTGTGCATAACCCCCGGTTTCAACCGGGGGGGAGAGGGAGAGGGAGGGATAGGGATACTCCTACGGAGTAAAGATCACAG
>CAYMDE010000044.1:5466-10460 GCA_964389115.1 uncultured Paludibacter sp.
GGAGGTGTGAGCTGTCCGCAATGCCATACCCACAATCATGCTGCCTTTTGTGTAAAATGCTATTTCCCACTGACCGACCTCGCACGACTCGAAATTGCGAAAGCGCAATCGGAACCCGCCTACCAACAGGCTGTAAGTATTTCGGCTGAAATAAAAGCACTGGAACAACAACTGCAACTGCTCAATGAGGAAGAAAGTGTACCTGAAGTTGTTGCACCGCCGGTTGAAGTTGTTGAAAAACCCAAAACTGCCCGTCAGATAGAACGTGAACGCCGCAACGAGGAACTTAAAAACATGTACCTCAACCTTTCGGGCGGCATTGTTCAACCCCCAAAAGAAATTGAAGCAACGGAAACACCTGTCGAAACAGCTCCGCCTGCCCGCAAACCCCTCGAACGCAAACAGAACAAAGCTGATATCGAAGCAATTGTCAACATAAAAAAACAGGAACTGCAACAGTTGCTCGACAGCATGAAGCCCGATGAATCGGCATCACCGCAAATGGTGCGAAACTATTATACCGCCCGAAAACCTCCGGTGAGCGACTCGGTATGGCAGTGTAATTTCAATAAATGCTATCATCCCAACCCCTCACATTGCGGAAAACCTTTTCTGGGAGGCAAATGGGTGGTGGTGTACGAACGCATTGAATGGGAGACGCACTTTGGCAATATGTAGCGAGCCTGTTAACATTAAATATAACTTTACAAACTGGAATATTACTATGGACGAAGACAAGACTTTACGGAAACCATCCCCGGATGATGTGGAGAAAACAATGAGAAAACCTTCTGCAGCCAATGATGATGTGGAAAAAACACTCAGGAAGCCTACCGCTTCGGATGACGACACTGAGAAAACGCTCAGAAAGCCATCGGATGCACCTGTTCGCGAAACCGGCGGCACCGAAATGGATAAAACAATCGCCATAAACCGCAGCAATACTGCACAGGAAGTGCCGGGAATGGATGACTCGGTTGACAAATATATCCTGAACGGCAAGACCTATAATCACAAGCGTATTATCTCCGAATCGACCGGTGAAGGCGAGATTCATCTTGTTGAACATAAAAACGACATCTTCGTTCTTAAGCTTTATTTCCCGCAATTCAAACCCAAAGAAGAACTGTTCAAACTGCTGAAGTCGTTCAACTTCCCGGGTGTAATGAAATTGTATGATTATGGGGTATGGACTTCGCCCAGGGGCAGCAAGCGCAGCTTTGAGATTATGGAATACCTCGAAGGTGGCACGCTCGACGAAGTTTTTTTCGTGCGTGATGCGGCCAAACTTCGCGAAATTGCGCTCCAGGGTGCCAGCGCATTGGCTTTTTGCCATAACAACCAGATTCTACACAAAGACATTAAACCGGGCAACTTCTTCTTCAGGGATAAAAAACATACGCAACTGGTTTTGGGCGACTTCGGCATTGCTTCGTTGTGCGACGAGGATGAGCTGATGCACCAAACACAACAGGCGCGCACTCCTATCTTTGCTGCGCCCGAAATGTACGAAACCATCGATGATAAAGTGGAAATTGACGGCAAAGTCGATTTCTATTCCCTCGGTATCCTGCTGATGTATATCTGGCTGGGCGATAATCCTTTCAAAGACAAGGAAAGGAAGATGGTTCGCATGAAACGTTTTGGCGAACTGCCTTACCCTACGGATGTTCCGGCGGATATCCTTACCCTGATGCAGGGACTTACCATCGTGGACCCTGCGAAACGCTGGGGATTTGAGGAAGTACAGAAATGGTATCAGGGCGAAAATGTGGCTGTGGCCAAAAACACTGCTGCCCGCTACAAAGCTTTTATTTTTGATGCCGACCAGAATATCGTGGCCAACAATCCGCAGGAAATGGCTCAGCTCATGGATAAGTATCCGCAGCTGGCTACCAAATATCTCTACAGCAAGCGAATTGTGAAATGGCTCGAAGAATCGGGTAACACGAAACTGGCCGTTGAAATCGAAGAGATTGTGGAAAACAGATTCCCGAAGAATCAACAGGCCGGATTGCGCTCTACCATCTACACCCTCGATGAAAACGCCCTTTATAAATCGGTTGATGGTGTAGCATGTGACAGCTTCGAAAAGATGGCTGCCGCATTTCTGAATAATAAAGCGCACTATACGAAAGCGCTGAAAAATAACGACGACGATTTCTATCTCTACCTCCAGGCTGCCGGGAACACCAAAGAACGTGACCTGATTCAGGGATTCTTCAAGAAGCATGAAGCCACGATTGCGCTCTGGAAAACGATTTATTATCTCGATGAAACGACTCCTTTCTTCCTGGAAATTCAGAAAACAAAAACAAAAAAGGACTACATTGCCTGTACTACCCCCGACGAGGTAATTGTTGCCTTCAGGGATAATGATATTACGGATGATGGCTGGTACTCTTTCACTAACGGACAATTGCTGGCGTGGTACGCTACCCGCAACGACCCGGACACTTTGAAAAAGATGGAGAAGATTGCCAATGATGATAGCCTGGATCTTTCGGTGCAGGTGCATGCCATCCTTTTCTATATGAACAGACAGGTTGCGTTTACACTCTATCTGCCGGGCGAAAACGAAAATCAGTATTATTTCACGAAGGAAGATATTGGTAACCTGCTGAACAACTATGCCTGCACGGTTTATCAGGAAAGAAAGAAGGATACCTTCATCGATATGTGTTTCAAAAATCTTGGCAGCAACAAGAACATCTTCTATTACTATTTCGAATCGAAAAACTGGACGAAAGAGAATGAATGGATTAAATACTGCTTCGAACTGAATTCATCGGAGAATAAAAAGAAAGCAGGACCCTACAACAAGGAAATAGCGCTTTACAAGGCTATCAAAGGACTTGGCTACGATCCGTATTACTATTTCAGCAAGAGCAAGAAGAATGTTAAGTCGGTTGAAGAGTTGAGCCAGATTAACAAGGATGAAGTCGTAAAAGAACTGGAAAAGGGCGGACTGAAAAACTGGCTGACAGTTTTCTATCAGGAAGATCCTTTCGTAGATTTGAAACCGGCGTATAGCTTCGAGAAACTTTCGAAACAATATCTCGATAAGCTGGAAGAGCTGAACAGCAATTGCGCCGAAGCTCAGCGGTATCGCGAGGCTGTATCGCTGACAGGTGATTTGAGAAAAACAGTGAAAATCAAATTCAATGCTGTTCGCACCATGAAGATTATTTTCGGTGTGCTCTTCCTTGTGCCATCGGTGTTACTGCTGATTGCTTTAATCATGTACAAAATTCCACTCACAGAGAATCCGCTGCCGGGTGCTTTCTGGAAGGTAAGTTCGGCGTATTGGTTTATCGCGACCATTGTACTTGGTATCTGGACATGGAGGGTGAATGGTGATGGCGGCTTAATTACCAATTTGGTGGCCGGTTTAATCGAAGCTTTTATCCTTTATTATGTGATTTACCTGATCGTTGCACTGCTCTATCCTATTGTCAGCATTATTGCCATTGTTTTGGTTGCGGCAGGTATCCTCGGATTTGGATGGATGGCTTACGGTGGCATTTCGTCGTCGAGGGCACTGCGCAAAGAATTGTTTGCCGGTCTCGACCCCGAAACAGCATTCATCGAACCGCTGTACCACGCATTCCGCCCATCGAGAGACGGTTTCGAATCGGATCAGAAAGAAGCACTGGAGGCTTATTACGTAGAACTGAAACGTCAGCAGAAAAAATTGCTGAGCTGGATTATCCCCGGTATTCTTATCTTCCTGGTGCTGGCTCCTGCCTACTATATGCTTCATCCGCAGTTTGCAGATCATGCCATCCGCAGGAATATCCTGGTTTCGGCCGGATTAGTGATTACCAATGAGCAGCGGAATGTGATTGCCGGTGAGTGGGAAGGAATCTTCGAAGACCGCCCTGCCATTCTGACTATCGATAGTATGAGAAATGATACCGTTACCGGAAATCTGCATGTAAAATACAGACGCCCGGTGCAGGAAGGATTTATTGGTGTGTATAACTACAAAGAAAAAACACTCAACTTTGGCGATACGCTTGTAAACAATGTGCTCGATGGTGTTTATAAAGCAACCATCAACGAGACCTCCGACACCATCCGGGGAGTTTATACCAACGCCAAAACCAATAAGGAGATATCTTTTGAGTTTGTGAGACCATTAGTTGAAATTGAAGAATAAAAAAAACATTGCTGAACATGTTGTGTGAAAAATGCAATAAAGAAAATCGTGCAAGCGCTAAATTCTGTAAGTGGTGCGGTCACCTGATGATGAGTCAATCTTCCGGAATGATGGATAATCTTGTTGGGATGGAGGAGGTTAAGAAAGAGCTGAACGCACTGATTAACACCTACAATTCACTGAAACAAAGATCCAACGGGGTGAACAACATCCGGCTGAGCATTAACTCCCTCATCATCGGAAATACGGGTTCGGGTAAAACTTCATTGGCTAAGGTGCTGCAGCATATCTTCCTGTCGAATGGCATCATAAGCTCTGGAACCTTACACATGGTTGATGCCGTTGATTACGATAATTTCGTGAAGGACTGGGACAAGAATATCAAAGCTGCGAAAGGCGGAATTTTGTTTATCGACAATGCGCAGAAGCTTCTGCCCGACAGTTATTCCAACGACATAAACAAGCTCGACAAACTTTTCGTGGAGATGGGTCGCTGGGAAAACGACCCCATCGTGATACTTGCCGGTTTGCCGGGCGGATTCGATAGTTTTTTAGCTGCCAACCCTGCGGTGAGAAACCGTTTCCGTTATTTATTCAGACTGCCTGATTACAGCTTCGAGGAGCTTCTGGAGATATGTATTCAGAAACTGAAGGATAAATACTTCGGACTTACCCTGAATGAAGATGCCTACAAGAAGCTATCGTCGCAACTGAAATATGCGGTAAAAACGAAAGATGATTCCTTTGGTAACGGTCATTTCGCTGCCGAAAAAGCAGAAGAGATTTTTACATCGCACCTCAATCGTACCATGTCGGGGGCAATAGATAATAT
>CAYMDE010000044.1:10560-19503 GCA_964389115.1 uncultured Paludibacter sp.
GGCAATGTGATTGAAGTTGACCGCAGCAATATGGTTAGTCAGTACCAGGGCGAAACTCCCAAACTGGTGGATGAGCTGTGCGACAAAGCCATGGGAGGAATCCTGTTTGTGGATGAAGCTTATACCCTCGCACCCAAAAACGATAGTGGCGAAAAAGACAAAATGGGCACCGAAGCCATCGAAAAACTCATGAAAAGGATGGAAGACGACCGCGATAAGTTTGTTGTTATCGCTGCCGGATACCAAACCGAGATGAATAATTTCCTTTCGGCCAACGATGGATTGAAAAGTCGCTTCGACCGATTCCTGCATATTGAAGATTATACGCCTGATGAGTTGCTGCTTATTTATAAAGGCATGGCTAAGAAAAAGAAATATCAGCTCGACGAGGCTGCTGAAGCCAGATTACTCAAAGCCATCAGCAAAATTTATGAATCGCGCGATAAATCCTTTGCCAACGCACGCGAAATGCGACGACTCTTCGAGGAAACCACCAACCGGATGTCGTCACGCCTCAACAAAATCGACAACCCTACCGATGAAATGCTGGTGACCATCATGCCCGATGATATTCCATACGAAGAACCCAAAGAACTGGATGTGAATAGTTGTCTGGGTGCACTTAACGAACTGGTCGGACTTCAGGGCGTGAAAGATGAAGTGCGCAATCTGGTGTCGTTCCTCAACATCGAAAGACAGAGGGCACTACTCGGCGGCGAAAACAGCAAACCGGGCAATCACTTCGTTTTCAGCGGAAATCCGGGAACAGGGAAAACCACGGTAGCCAGAATTATGGCCGATGTTTTCAAATCGCTTGGCATACTTTCGAGAGGTCATTTGGTGGAAGTAGACCGCAGCAAGATGGTTGCAGGATTTACCGGTCAGACTGCCATCAAAACCAACCAGATAATCGACTCTGCCATGGGTGGTGTGCTATTTATCGACGAGGCTTACAACCTGCTGACATCCGACAGCGATTCGTTTGGGAAGGAAGCTGTAGATACGTTGCTCAAAAGACTCACCGATGACAAGGGCAAATTTATTTGCATCGTGGCCGGTTACACCAAGGAGATGCATAACTTCATCGCATCCAATCCCGGATTGCAATCGCGCTTTAATAAGCAGATTATTTTCGAGGATTATCAGCCTGATGAACTGACGAAAATCTTCCGTAATCTTGTTGCCAAAAAGAAAATGATCATCCATCCGGATGCGGACACACGACTGAAAAACATCTTCGAAGGCTTGTATATTGCCCGCGATAAGAATTTCGGGAATGCCCGCGAGGTTGTCAGGGTATTCGAAAGTGCTATCTCCCGCCAGGGAAGTCGCTTAGCCAAACTGTTCGATTCGCCGGAGTTTAAACCCGAAATGCTTAACGAGCTTAGCTATGCCGACATTGCCGGCGTAGAAGCAACACAGCAAAAATCATTGCCTGAGATTATGGCCGGTCTTGATGAGTTTATCGGCATGACCACGGTGAAAGATGCAATCAAAGGTCTCGCACGACAAATCGAGTTTAACAAAATGCGTATGGAGCGCGGTCTGGCAGGCGCTGAAATATTGGCACTGAATCTCATCCTTACAGGAAATCCGGGTACCGGAAAAACAACCATCGCCCGCAAACTTGGCGAGATATTCAAAGCAATCGGTTTACTTCCTACCGATAAAGTTATCGAGGTAGATCGGAGTCAGATGGTCGGACAATACACCGGTGAAACTCCCAAAATAGTGAACCAACTTTGCGACAGGGCCATGGGTGGCATCCTGTTTATCGACGAAGCCTATACCCTTTCGCCACAAAGCGATGGCGGTCAGAAAGACCAATACGGCACCGAAGCTATTGAAACCCTGATGAAAAGGATGGAAGACGACCGCGGCAAATTCGTTGTTATCCTTGCCGGATATCAAACCGAAATGGAACAGTTCACGCGTGTGAACCCGGGCATCGAAAGTCGTGTTACCAACAAACTGCATATCGAAGATTATACTGCCGACGAACTGTACGAAATCTTCATCAGCATGCTGAAAAAGAAAAACTTCCGCTTATTGCCCGAAACGGAAGCGAAAGCCCGCAAAGCCATCGCTGAAAAGCTGGAGCAGAAAAACAAGAACTTCGGCAATGCACGTGAGATGCGTAAAATGTTCGATGTAACCGTGCAGCATCTATCGGGCCGACTCGCCACTTTGTCGCCTGATGAGCTCAACGACGATGCTTTTGTTACCGTGCTTCCAATCGATATTCCTGCCGAAGAATCGAAATCGGTAGAGGTGAATGAGGTGCTGAATGAATTGAATAAACTCACCGGATTAGACAGTGTCAAGGAGGAGGTTCGCAACCTGGTGTCCATCATCAATATGGAACAACAGAGGGCTTTGGCCGGCGGACAAAAAACTTTCGTGAGTTCGCATTTTATGTTTACAGGAAATCCCGGAACCGGGAAAACCACCGTTGCCCGCATCATGGCTCAGGTGTTTAAGTCGATTGGCATCCTTTCGAGAGGACATCTGGTTGAGACTGACAGAAGCGGACTGGTTGCCGGGTTCTCCGGTCAGACTGCCATCAAAACCAATCAGTTAATTGACAGTGCTTTGGGCGGCGTGCTGTTTATCGACGAAGCTTATAATCTTGCCGGTGGCGACCACGATCAGTTTGGTCTCGAAGCCATCAACACCCTGCTGAAACGCTTAGAAGATGATAAGGGTAAGTTCATCTGCATCGTGGCCGGATACAGCAAAGAGATGGAAACCTTCATAAATTCGAACTCGGGACTGCCTTCGCGTTTCCCGAATGTGATTAAGTTCCCGGATTATGCAGCTGTTGAAATGGCTACCATCTTCAGATCGATGATACGAAGTAAAAACCTTGTACTTGCCGACGATGCAAACGACGCAATCAATGGATTGTTTGAGCGCATAGAACAAAACAAGGATCAAAACTTCGCGAATGCCAGGGAGGTTCGGAAAGTATTCGAGAAAACCATTGCCCGTCAGAGCAGCCGGTTATCGCAGGTTTTCGGTACGCCCGGGTTCAACAACGATGATTTGAATATCATTACCCTGGAGGATATACCGGTGTAGCATCATATTAATCAGACATTTCAATTCAGACAATATATTAAACAATAGCGGAATTTCATATGATCATGATAGATTGCCCCAAATGTAAAGCTTCCATCGAAAACGATTCGTGGTTCTGTGACCAATGCGGTCAGGAACTCAAGGTTTGTCCGCAGTGCACAAGCTACGGCAAAGGAAACCGTTGTACACAATGCGGAACCGTGCTTGTAACAGCCAAAGAGAAATCGGAAGCCAATGCGACTCCCCCTCCCGCGCCGGTAGCACCATCTCCCGGACCAGAAACTACCATTCCGGTTCCGGCTGAGGTAATGCCAAAACCAGCAAGCGGGGTAAATGTGGAAAGCACCATCAGGAGACCTGAGCCTATCAGGCAAGCCGGACTTGTACTGGTGAATGCGGCGACAGGAATCAAACTGCAAGCCATGGATGGAGCTGTTATCGGCAGAAGAAGCGGACCCTACGCCCAGTTGCTGTCATCGCAGGGATATATCTCGGGCACGCATGCGCGCTTCGACTTCAAACCCGACGGATGGACGATTACCGATTTGGACTCGACCAATGGTACTTTTGTAAATAATGTGCAATTGAGGGCCAATGTGCCTTGCGCACTCAGCGCAGGAGCCAGGGTATTGATTGCCGACCTTGAATTTATTGTGAACACCAACTAAAAAGCTGATATTATGACCTTAACCATCGATGCATATAGCGACACGGGATGTGTGAGAGAGCACAATGAAGACATGATTCTGGTGCAGGGTGAGCTGATACGCGACAACCGTTTGCAGTTGCAGATTGCTCCTGAAGCGCCCTTCGTTTTTGCTGTTGCCGATGGAATGGGCGGTCATAATGGTGGTGAGTTTGCCAGCGAACTCGCCGTTCAAAGTCTGGATGAATTTGTGCATGCACTGCGAAGCGGACTCACCTCCGACGAGCTGAAAATACAGTTCAACCAATGGATACAGCACATCCATAACTTGGTCAATCAGAAGGGAAATGAACTACCCGAGTTCAAAAACATGGGCACTACCCTGGTGGGCATGCTACTCTACGAACAAAAAGTTTTCTGGTTTAACGTGGGCGACAGTCGCCTGTACCGTTTTCGCGGCGGCATACTCTCACGCATCTCCACGGATCACTCCATGCGCGAAATGTACGATTCCAATGCCCCATCCAACTACATTTGCAACTCGATTGGTGCCGGCGCTGAGGTTTTCATCGATTTCTTCGACATTACCGATACCGTTTTCAGCGATGATGTTTTCGTTTTGTGTTCCGACGGATTGAACGACATGGTACCCGACGATGATATTGAATCCTTGCTCGAAACAAATGTTGATGCCCTGGTACTTGCCGAGGCAGCCAAAGCGAAAGGCGGTAAAGACAATGTTTCGGTGATTTGTGTAAAGTTTATCGGCGAGGAAGAGGAGATTTCTGAAGATGAAGAAGAAGAAATCGCTGAGCCTGCTGAAGAGGCAGAAGCTATCGAAATCACTGAGGAGGAAGCAACGGACGAGCCCCATGATGCTCCGGTTAAGAGACCGGGGGCTTTCATGAAAAAAGCAGAAAAAGAGCCTAAAAGCCTTTGGAACAAACTCGGTAAGATGTTTGAAAAAGAATGAGGAGCATCCGATAAACACGAACACTCCTCAAACCTGAATTATCTTCCTGTATAGAAACTACATCTGTACTTTCCTGCTGACATTGACATCTTTATTACGGATATTGACGATATAGATTCCGCCCTGCAAATCGAATGAATGTGAGCCGGTAACCTGCTCAGCGCGGTGAATCATTCTTCCAGACACATCATAGACTTCCACGCTAGAACCTGCGGGAACCATATCAACATATAATCTTCCCTGATTCGAATACACTTTGATAGAGGCTATTTCGTCTGAAATAACTGCTCCGGTAGAACTTACAATGGCTTTTTCAAACGCATCGACATCCGATTCGCTCATGATAAGCCAACGCTGTGTTGTAGCCGAATTGGCAAAGTTGAAATTCTGTACTGTAGTCGTAGAAGTGGTCTGCGCAACCAATGTAGGTGGATTCAGTGTATGTTGCGGACGAACAATCCAGTATCCTTTCCCTGTGAAGGTCGTAGCACCGAAACCGACCTGCGTATTGACGCGTGAACCCATCAGCTGGAAGTTTTCTGCGGCACCCGGCGTTGTTCTCTGCGCCAAAGCAACTCCATTGGCACCTGATTGCACATATGAGAAATACTTGCCTGTGGCTACATTCCTGATTCTGTAGTAGCTGTTCACCGGATTAAAATCGAGATACCACGCCGCACTGTCGTTAGCCAATGCATCAGCTCCACGCATCGGCACGTTGGCCAGTCGACCAGCCTGATCAATAATCAGGTAGTTCGTAGATCGTCCGGTTGTAGGACCTTCACTTTTGATGTAATACTTCACATCCGGTAAACTTGTGAAGGTATATGCCGGCACAGCAAATCCACCTGTCGGAGGCAATCCATCCTCTACCAAACCCTGCGTAATCAGTGAGTTTGCAATGTAAAGAAACTCTGAACCGGTATCTTCATGGGCACCATTGATACCATACGGCCACATATGCACATTATCACCGGTCATGGTAGCATTCGGATTATTATCGAGGAAACGCAACACATTGTTGGCACGCTCACCCAACCAGGCTCCTCTGGAACCTTCTGCGCGCAACGGCGAGTTCGGACCGTACCACATCGAATGAGTTCCAACGCCGATGTTATGACCCATTTCGTGCAGGGCTGTTCCGGTACGCTGGAACGATGGATTGGCACCAAACTGCATGTATCCACTATAGGAAGCCTCAGCAGTTGGAGTACCCGGGTGGTGGTTAATCGACAAATGTTTCCCCTGAATGCTGGTGAGATTATTCCAGTAATCGACAGCAGTACGCATTGCCTCAGCAATTCGCTCGTGGTGACCTTCGGCACTCGTAACACTCGCATTCAGCTGGTAAGTGATGGTTCCCTTAGGAATGGTAATTACCCTGATAACATCACCGTATCCTACCGCATAATCGCGGGTGATGGCGTAAGCACGCATATAATATACGGTAGATGGTTGCAAGTTCTGTATGTGATATACATTACCATTATTGCTGAAGAATTTTGTTGAGCGATTATCCATCACCGTAGGTTCAGGATGGGTGCTCCAGCAAAAACCATGTTCGAGCAAGTTCGCCATGAACACCCCGGTTATCGTGCTTCTTCCGAAAGCAGCAGTAGCTCCACGGGCAAAATTCGGATTGGTAACCACGCGGGGCACTGTGCCCGTAGCATTGGCTAAGCGATAGGCAAAAACAGCCTGATTTAACGCTGCAGTTGCAGTATTTAATTCTGCAACCGAAGCCTCCAGCGCAGTCATTATCTGCTCAGCTTCCAGTATTTTAACTTCCAGTGCCGCGGCCTCGTTGCCACTGCCATCAGCATAGGCCGCTCTGGCAACATTGATTGCTGTTTGCAAGTCGCGGCACGCTTTGATAGAAATTCGTACTGCATCAATCGATACCAGCAGTGCTTCATGAGCCGACTTCATACTTTCGAATACCAAAGGATCGGCTGTAGTAGCCTGCTGTGCCTGAGCAACAGCTGCAACGAGGGTCTGACGATCAGCATTCAGCATAGTATCTGCAAGCAAAGCTTCTGCCTCAAGGCGCAATTCATCTACATATGATGCAAAAACCGGCAATCGGTTCCCTTGGTACATCAGTCGGAAATTATCTAATGTAACCCAGTTTCCGGTAGCATTTTCAGTTTTGAAGCCAATCAATACCTGATTATCAAATACTACGAAACTCACCGAGCGATCCTTCAGGGTATCAACTGCAACGGTTCTGTATCCCGCAAAAAGAGATGCGCCAGTCTGCGGATTGGCAGTTGCATTCACAGTACCACCGGCAGCAACCTGCTGAATATTACCTGTAGCAGCGGTAAGGGTATATTTACCATTAGGAATGTTGGTTAGCAATTGTTGCACACTTACATCAGGCACCCGCGAACCGCGGTTCACCCATCTTTCAGCATAATTGGTTCCATGTTTTGGAGGGAAAGCCGTGTTATTCTGAATAACCATCCCGTTATTAATCCAACCACTGAAAGAAGATTCGAAACTTGGATTCACAATGCGGTCGGTCATGTTGATTGGTGTTTCTTCAGAAGCATTGCTCAGCTTGTATTCAGCAATACCGGCAAACAAATCATTGTATGCATCAGCTATCTGAATAGCATCAGACTCTTCATTATCATGCACACTCTTAGCCTGATTTATCAATGCATGCAGCAAATGGGCATCTGTACCTGAGCCATCACCATATAGTGCTTCAGCCTCGGCAATGATGGCTGTCAGCTCCGATTTTTCAATGCCAAAATAAATCAGGTGCACGTAATCGATGATTATTTTGGCACTGTTATTTGAGTTCACACCCGATCTGGATGCAAAACCGGCTTGTATCTTTCCCTGCGTTATGCCCTGAACAAAAAAGTGAATGGTGTCGGCCGACCACGCTGCCAGGGGAAAACTGCTTACCTGCGACAAGGCAGGACTCTGATCATCGGCAGGTACCCATCCCACGATACTATTTCCTCCCGTAACCGTACCGGCATTGTAATAAGCCGTTGCGATGGCGTATCGTCCACTTCTGAGGGTTACTTGCTGCGAATAATTGAGGATGGTACCCCAGCCTGTACTCAAAGCCAATCCACCACCGGCTGATCCCAAATATCCCGAAGCGGGAATAGGATTACTGGCATTGAAAGTCGCACCACTGCCATAAGCAAAAGTTCCGGCAACGGTATATGTTGCATTCATATCTTTCGCCCATCCATGAACATTATTGAGAATATCGCCGGCAACATTGCCAGTGGTACTTAAACCATAATTAAAATTGCTATCGAACCCTGCATTTTGCAGGTACTGTCCTGTTACATCCACTTGAGTATTTGCAGTTACAGCTACAAATACAAAACACGACAAAAAATAAAGTAAGAATCTTTTCATGAAATCAGTTTTATAATTTAAACTATTTTGCCAGACCTGCTCACGACAAAAACACACAGGTCTGATAATCTAACCTTACAAAAATATATGATTAGAGCTATTTTGCGCAATCTGAAAATATTAATGATTGATTTATACACATATTTTGACTGATTAATGATATTATTCAAACAGAATATGCATAAAAAATCCACTGCTGAGATATATCAACACTGGAAGTTTAATAAAAATACATCGCGTGGGTATTTGTTGGGTTGCAGGCAGTTTAATACCGCAAACCCCTCAGAAACTCCCCAATCGTCATTCTTTTCCGACCGGGAGGTTGAATATTCAACAGTTGCAGATAGCCATCAGGCAGGGTAATTTTGGCGTAGGTTTTTCTATCGGTAATCAATGCGCCGCTATTGAAATTATGATTGCATAGTTCGGGAGCAGTTTCATAAATCTTATAAACCTGCGGCTCCATTTCTTCTGAAAACTGTAATTCAATCCATGCTGCAGGATAGGGCGACATACCCCGAACGAAATTATGGACTTCAGCAACATTCTTTTCAAGAGGAAGGCGGCAGGTTTCTTTGAAGATTTTGGGTGCAGCCTTCAATTCAACAAATTCCCCCAGGAATTCAGACTGATCAATGGCATCAGCACTTCCTGCTTGAATTTTCTCAACTGTCTCAATTACCACTGATGCTCCGAGATTCATCAGTTTATCATGCAAACTGCCTGCATTATCTTCCGGTAAAATAGCTACTTTTCGCTGCATGATAATTTTGCCGGTATCTATCTCGTGTGTCAAAAAGAAGGTGGTGACACCGGTTTCTGTATCGCCGTTGATAATCGCCCAGTTGATTGG
>CAYMDE010000044.1:19603-21642 GCA_964389115.1 uncultured Paludibacter sp.
GCAGGTTTATCGGGCATGGTCACCACAGCTACCACTTCAAAATGATTATCAACCAAAGCTTTGAGTGAAGCTACCGCAAAATCGGGTGTACCCATGAAAATGATTCGCATTGCAGAAAATTGTTTTAGTTAATTGCTTTACTTCCAGCTGATATTGACGGCTTTTTTTCCCATCCTGCCAAAAGTCATGATGTAAAGCGAAATCAAAGGTAATAAGATATCGAACAATGGCAAAGTAAAAAAGAATTTGGAACTACCGAAGCAGCGCGACGACTTATTAATAATAAGTAATTGCCATGCGAACCGTATCAGGTACAGCAAAACGGGGATTGCTGCCAGTATGAAGTTGGCACTCAACAATGCAAGCACAACGAGAGCCAAACCTGATGCGTAATAGAGGCCACGACTGACAGGTTCCAGTACAAGGCGAAACTTGCTTGCTGATCGGTAGAAAGTGGAAACCGACAAATGCCTTTCTTTCTGAAAATACCAATTGCGGAATTTTTTATGGGGTTTCGACCAGGTGATACTTTCACAGGAAGTCTCCACCCTCGTATTCAGTTTATTAGCAGCCTGATTCACCATTAAATCATCATCGCCTGAACGCAAATGCAAAGTGGAAGCAAAACCCTTCTGACGGAAAAAAACTTCCTTACGGTATGCCATGTTTCTTCCCACCCCCATGTAGGGTTTGCCTGCTTTGGCAAATCCGAGGTACTGCAAACCGTTGAACAATGTATCGTATGTAATCAGTTTATTCAGAAAACCTTTCTCGGTGAGATAGGCTCCATAGCCCAGTACGAACTCTGTTTTATCATGAAAATTACGAGCCATGCAGGATATCCAATGCTTGTTTTCCGGCACACAATCGGCATCGGTAAGTAATAACCATTCATGCTGTGCAGCCTTTATCCCAAGTGTGAGTGCCAGTTTCTTGGTACTTAAATTGGTTGTTCCATCAGGCACAAAAGTAGATTTCAAATGCGGATATTGTAATTTCATGTCGCGTAGCAATATCTCCGTCTCTTCGTTTCCACCGTCATTCACCACAATAACCTCAAAATCAGGATAGTCTTGCGTTAACACTTCAGGAAGATATCTTCTGAGATTTTCAGTTTCATCGCGGGCGCATATAACTACCGAAACAGGTAATTGTTTTTCAACAAACCGGAGCTTCCCTTTTTTTTCCTGTTGATTATTTCGATTAACAACATTCAGATAACGTAAATAATAATATAGCTGATAAAAGAAACAGATGAGCAATACCAACAGTAATGCAATTTGCAGCATGGTAAGTTCGAAACCAGGAAACAAAATCATAAATAGCTATTAATCTGAATTATACAACAAGATAAAGCCTATTTTTTCGGCTCATGCAAATGTAGCATTTTTTCCCCACATTATGCTCAGTGAAATTACATATTAATCGAAACTAAAATATACTTTTATTTTTTCGATGGTAATGTTATCTAATTCGGACAACTTACTCAACTCATCGATATTCTGAAGTTTTCCTTTTTTTCTTCTCAATTCGTAGATTTGTCTGGCCTGATAGAAATTCAGATACGGATGAGTCCGCAGTCGGTCCACTGAGGCAGTATTAATCCTGATCTTCCTGATTAATGATTCATTCACCTTGCAAAACGAACTGATTGCATCAAAATTTTCGGGCGTTATCCCCCTGACTTCCAACAACTGATCGGTTTTCAGGAATCCGCCCAATTGATTTCTGTAATGTACAATGCCGGTAGCGATATACCGGCCAACCCCTTTGATACGCATGAGTTCGGTGGTATCAGCTGTATTTAATTCGACCCAAAAATGCAATTCCTGCTGAGACTTATCGGTTCCTAACGGGATTGAATCGGTTTCCGCAGGAAGTTTTTTCTCAGCTGGAATAGTGATATAAGGTTTCAAAACCGCATATTTTTCTTTAGATATCCCGTAAACCCCCGAGAATCCTTCTGCATCTCTGAACCTTCCTCCCCTGCTTCGGTATTTAAGGATATTTGATGCGATGCGCGGACTCAGCCCGAGACG
>CAYMDE010000045.1:0-6552 GCA_964389115.1 uncultured Paludibacter sp.
AGTGATGCGTGTTTTACCACGCGTAACTTCAGCAGGGATGGCGTAATCAATCTCGTAGAATCTGTTTTCCTTGTATTTATTGATATCTTCGGTTGCGATAATCTGATCGTCAACCATGATATGGAACATCGAATTTCGGTTATCCTTGCCCCAATAGGTCATGGTGAGGACATTCTCAGCCTCCGGATGCACATCCATCTCGAACGACAGGTAACCTCCGGGACGGGCAGCGCGCCATTTGCGCATGTTGCTTTCTCCGGTATACATATCCTCGCCCTGCAGGTTATGGTCGCGCTCGGGTTGCATTTCGCCCGGACGGAACATCGAAATGGTTCGGGCTTCGATATCTCGTTGTCGCAGTCGCTCAGCCTCATAAATCTCCTGCTGCACCGACCATTGCTCCGGACTGAAAAAATCCCAGTAAACAGTATAATGCTCGTTTACCATTTGATTGAACGGACGAAGTTTTACATCCTTCGGATAGGTATTTGAACCTGATGTGAAGGTGAGTCCATCGCCCCTTTGCAGCCAGCGGTTGGCATCAGCATCGGGAGTTACAAACACTGGGATATTCTTTGCCGGATCGAGCGGTTCCTTGCCAAAATCTCCTGCAATGAGTACCGGTCCGTAGAAAATGGCTCTTCTGTCGGGATTATCGGGCATTGCCTCATAATGCAAATCAGAAGGAAGATGAATCGTTATGCGGTCGTTGTTTTTCCATCGGCGGTTGAGTACCAGGTAACCAAAGCGGTCGGTCGATGCAGCAACCCTTTTGCCATTCACATCAATAGCGATATTGCGCACCCAATAAGGATTTCGAATGCGAATCGGGAATTTGCCCGGACTTTTTCCGATGATGGTTATCTCACTGCGATCGTTTTCAGGAATATTTGTTTGTTGTGTAATGCGTATGCCCCGATTTTCCCAATGTAATTCCGAGGGGATAAACAAATTCACAAACAGACTTCCATCCTTCCCCTGATAGAAAATATTCTCATGATATTTCACATGGTTTTCCATGCCTGTGCCCATACAGCATGAGAAAGAATGGCGGTAGTCGCCAAACTGCTTGCGCCCTCCCATCCGCAGCGACACATAATAGGTGGTCATGCCGGTTTCAGGATTCTGTGATGCCAGGATATGGTTATACAGTGCTTTCTCGTAAAAATCCATCAGTCGCGCCGATGGTTGCAATCCGAACAAATGCTGTGTAAGCTTCAACATATTGTATGTATTGCAGGTCTCGGTGGTATTATCAGCCAGTTTATCGTTGAGTTTCCCTGCCTCATAGAAATATTCGTAATAACTATTTCCGCCGATAGCATAAGTATGGTCGCGAACCACAATCTCCCAGAAGTTACGGGCTATTTGCAGGTCGCGTTCATCCCCTGTAATCTCATACCTGCGGATACTTCCTGTAGCTTTGGGAATGATGGTATTGGCATGGAAACCACGGAGTTTATCTTCGCCACGCGACAAAGGATCGAGCACAGGGTTATCGTAGAATCGATAGGATAAATCGAGGTATTTTTTGTTCCCTGTAATGGCATAGGTATTCACGAGCACTTCGGTCATGCCGCCATACTCACAGCGCAACATGTTTTGCATCTGACTGTCATTCAAATGACTAAGCAACTCATCAGCCCAGTCGCAAAACTTAATTTGAATATCTAATGCATCTTTATTTCCGATGTAATAATATGCATCAACCAAACCTGCCATAATCTTATGTATGGTGTACCATGGGGCCCAGTAGCCATTCAGACTAAAGTTTCCTGTTTCAATTTTGCCTTGCTTCACATCAATCCAAAGTTGGTCTTCATCGGGGATGGCTCCAAGATATCCCGTTTTGCGAAAAGCCTGAATTTCTTTTAATTCTGAAACGATATAATTCACCCTGCGCAATGCTTCCTCATTTTTATCGGCAGCATAGAGCATCGACAATGCAGAAATGTAATGCCCCAACGAATGACCTGCCAGTCCCATGCTCTCCCATCCCCCATACCGCTCGGCTTTAGGCTCCATGCCGGCATTCGACCGAAAAGAAGCCAGCAATCGGTCGGGCACCAGGTTAAACAAGAAACGCTCATCAATTTCCATGGCCTCTTTAAACCTGCTTTCTTTTAGTTTTACTTCATCGAACCCGAAAGGAAATGCAATAGCCTGTGTGGCTGGCTGTACCTCCAGGAAACTGTTGTCTTTGAAAGGCACCAGGTTTTGGCCGATAGCGACTGATAAAGTCAGTAAAAAGCAGGTACAAATAGTGAGTTTTTTGAAAGAGGAAATCATATGGCAGTGAATTAAATGTTTGGGAAATCAGAGAAAAAGAAACAGGCAACATAGACAATAACCGATCTTTTCAGTATTGAATATGTTGCCTGCAAAGAAACTAAATTCTGTTCTAAAATAAAAATCAATGTTTCTTTTCCAGCTTCCGTTCCTTTTCTTTCCGTTTACGGCGTTTTTTAATCGACTTGCTAATCCAAATATAATAGCCGGTTATGGGCAACGAAGCGCCAAGCATCGAAGCGAGGAAAAACATGATTTTAGTCACCATGCCGCCAAACGATCCAAAATGCACCGAATAAATCCATCCCCTTAATTTGGTGTTAGCCTCCATATCTGCATATAAAATGGCTCCGGTAATCTCACCGGTTTGCGTATCGAAAGTATATCTGTTGGATGCTCTTTTGTTCCCGCGTATCGCATCGGTTGCAACAGTAGCTGTTTCATCACGCAGGGTAATGGTACGGTATTTTGGATCAATGCGTTTCACTTCGGCAATCACTTTATCCCAGTTTTGGAATGATGATGCAGGGTTTTGTCGCTGTGATTGTGGTCCGCCACCGGGGCCGCCCGGACCACGTTGTGGGACTTCGAGTCCGAACACAGCATAAAACCCTTTGTTGTACCACTCGAACGACCAGGTTAGTCCGGTAAGTGCAAGTGCCAGCAAAATAACTGCAGAGTAAACACCCAGGGTAACATGCAAATCGTGCCAGAGTCGCGTTTTCCCTTTCCGGGTATTTATCTTAAAGCTATTAACCAATGCTTTGCGGGTTTTCGGAATCCAAACGATAATCCCTGTTATCAGGATAAAAACGAAGAAAAGTGTAGAGACACCAACGGCAGTTTTACCTATGGAAATCTTATCACTGTCGCGCTGATAATCGTCGAGCAGCCAGCGATGTAACTTACGCATGGTAACGAAGAAATTATCACCGGGAGTATACATCTCGCGTACTTCGCCTGAGTATTGATCAACAAACACGGCGGTGCGGTTTCGTCCGCCAAATCCCATGCGGTAATTGCGTGACGGGTCTCTTGAAACCTGCACTTCGGTTAAACGCATACTATCCGGCTGAGACGATTGCGCAATAGCCATCAGCGTTTCCATGGGAAGTGGTGCATCTTTTACCTGTTCAACCTTGTATCGTTGTGGATTAAAGAGCTCCATCAACTCGGTTTCGAAAACCAGCATGGCGCCCGAAAAGCATATAATTGCAATGATGATTCCTACCGGAACCGATAACCAAAGATGTACTTTAAGCAGAATTTTCTTCATTATAGTATTTAAAATATTCCGATATAAAACTGTCCGGCAGCAGCCTGAATTTTCGCACCTGTTGTAAACCCATCAGGTGATGTAGAAGCCGGATCGAACATGTAGATATGACCTTCGCCACCCACCGGTGCCAACGCCATGTAGAATTTCCCGTCGTTACCCAGAACGCTGTACTGATACTGGCGCAACCAAAGTGGACCAGGAACATTCATTTTGATGGCAGTGCCATTATATAGATCTACGCGCGCCACACCCCAGGCCGCAGCAGCTTCGGAATTTCCTTTTGCTATGTCATAAAAAGGCACATACCCGATGCCGTTTCCTACATAAAACCATCCATCGGATGCAACCTGAACTCCCAAACCTAATTTTTCTGAAAGACTGAAAACAAAAGAGTTATCGTAATCTTCATCTTTAATTTTCAGGATAAATGAAGGTGAACCTGCAATTTGGTAGATATCACCCTTTTCATCGACATGGGCTACCGGAGTTCTGTAACCATAGGACGAACCATTTGCTACTGTCGAAGAAATAACTTTAGGATTAGTCAGCGATGGATAATCAACCACGATGCTTGTTGCAGCATAAGGCACATTGGTATTCGTACCTGTTTCGGGATTATACCTGCGCTTGGCCACACCGTAAAATGCTTTGCCATTGTGAACAGCCGGAGCATCAATTCTCCAGATGTGGATGTTCTTATCAATATCTTCCTGACTCCGGGGTACAACAAAACGTTCCACTGCCCCCATCGACATATTACTCAGGTTAATCGACACCAAAGCGGCATTGGAAGCAGTATGTGTATATTCTGTTCCTGCGGCATCAGCATATTGATGTTCGATAATGATGTTATGCAACAAGGCATATTCATCATCTACTTTCGTCCAACGCGGGTGCGTGGTTCCAATCGCATACTGCACATTGGTTTCGTTAACACGGGTGTATGTTTGTCCACCACCAGCAAGATATTTGGCCACGGTTCCGCCACCGTAATTCAGGTTATAAAGATATTTTCCATCATTGGAAGCGTAAACCCTTGCTGTTCGGGTTGATGGCACCTCGAATCCGAATCCGTTGAAAGTAATTGTTCCACTTGTAAGGTCGGCATGCGCCTGTACTAAAGTACCGTCATTGCCATCCTCGCCCACACCGAGCACCACATGGAAAAATACTTTACCCTCTTCGTTGCCATCGACGATTTTTTCTTTTTCATCATCGCAACTCATAAAGCTGAAACCTGCTGCTATAGCTAATAGCAGAAAAATGTTTTTTTTGATCATTGTATTCATTTTGTATTATTATAATAGTTGATAAGTGATTTTGGCATAAAAAGCTCTCCCTGGTTTTTGCAAAGCCCAGTTATCGAAAGCCTGTGCATTGAAAATATTTTTCGCATTCATACTCAACACGAAACGTTGTGCCGGGAATGTGTATATCAGCCCCAGGTCATGAATCTGCTGCGTTGGGATAACCGCCTTTCCTGCGCCACCAATACTCTCCCAGTTACGGAAGAACCGGTGCACGTAGCTGAAATTGTAGTTAAGCTTAAGCTCTGAGTCTTTTTGAAAAACACTTCCGAAATTATACTCCGCACAGGTATTACTCGTGAAATAGGGTGCATTGCGTAACCGGTCGCCATAATAGCTATACTCCACCCCATTTTTATCGTATTGCAGATTATAGCGTGCATTGAACAGCGAAAGATTAAACGCCACATTGAATTTCTTCTGATAATGATATGCCATTTCAAGGTCGAAACCGCGACTCAAAATCTGTCCGAGATTCTCAAAAGCATAGTTTCCTGTTGCAGAGTTCTCAGCCCCTCGCATAATCATATCGCGTATATCTCTGAAAAAGAAGTTGATATCGGACCGAAACACATTTCCATTGTTCACAAAGGGGCCAATATTGAAACCCAGATTCACATTGTAGCTATTTTCAGGAAGTAAATCGTACGAAGCAACAACATTATCCGATGTATTTCCGAGGAGCTCAGAGTTCTCGGGTAAACGCACTGCTTTTTCGAAAGAAGATAGTATCAGTAATTTTGGCGAAACGGTATAGGCCAGCGCAGTTCCGTAGCCATCTTTTATAACCTGCTTGTTTACATCCAGGTGGGTGAGCGTATTATTTACGCGTACGGGGTCTTTCAGACTCACATGCTGCCGGTAATGTTTCCAAAAAAGCGAAGTTTTCAGTCTATCGTTTAAAAAGTACGCATCGTATGACAAGCCCAGGATTTGTTTGGTAAGAAAGCGTGTTTCTGTGAGCTCCTGCTCGGCACGCGGAAGTAGTGGGTCGATAACATCGCGTGTAAAACGGTTATGCAGGTAATTGGCATTGATTCGATGCTGTTTTGTGAAGGCGTAAGTCAGGTTAGTGCGCCCGGCCAAAGTACGCTCCTTGTTATTGGCCAAGGTTGCGCGGCCAGCTTCACCGCCTCCAACATTCCAGCTAAAATACTCATTCCGAACCTCATTCCATATCCTGTTGCCCAGCCAGTTGTAGATATGTGGGATGGTATCGACCACCCATCTGTCGGCATCGGTGTACGAAAAAAACGCGTTCACATGCAGATTTTTAATGAGGTTCGTTTTGTCGTACCGCATATTCATCATGCGAGTCGATTGTCCGGTACGGCGATTTCCGTAAACCACCTCCATGGTACCACCGTGTTGCACATCCTTATCCATATCCGACACAAGTGCTCCAATCATGAAACGATCGGCCCAGCTCACATTGGTAAAACCCACGTCGGCATTCACGCCATACGAACGGTAACTGTCGTGAAAACGTTTGGCCTTCACATATTGCAGGTGCCATGTGGGCGGCTCCGACACAAAAACCTGATCGCCCCAAACCTCGTAATTATTATCAGTATAATTGTAAAATGAGGATGCCATGGCTGTAAACCCGGTTTTCTCATCGCGGTATTTCCCGCTTACATTAGCCTGATGCGTATTAAATGACCCGACCGAATAGGA
>CAYMDE010000045.1:6652-19672 GCA_964389115.1 uncultured Paludibacter sp.
GCTGATCCCATCCCACCATTCTGTCTGATTCTGACTCCGGCAGTGCGGTCGAGCAATTCGTTTGTTTGCACCGATTGCAATGCCATAGCCTGCGTTTCAATTACCCCTACCGCATAACCATTATCTTTAATCTGGCGGGCACGAGTTTTCCCATTCACCTGCACCTCAGTGAGTTGTTTTGCTCCACTCGACTCCTCCAACTGAATCAACAAATGATGATTTGAAGCATGCAGATTCACGGTCATCACTTTCATGTTAGCACCAAAAGGCTTTACCAGCAACGTATGCTCCCCGAAAGGCACGTTTACCAACTGATACTTTCCCTTATCATCAGACACATCGAGTACATTGGTTGAGTTTAGACTGATAACCACATCTGATGCCGGCGTACCATCAGCAAATTGAATTACCCCCGAAATGCTGCCAAAGTTGGGACCGGCAGCCTGAAGTAATTGAACTGAAAAGAAAAACAGGTAAATTGCAAAAACGAAATATCTTGACAAGGACATCTTTGATTTGGTTTGACCGCAACACACTGTTGAAATGCACTGCTGAATTACGATACAAAGTAAGTCCAATCAAGAATTTCAGGCAATCACCTGTTTTCAGTAAAATGAAGGAGAATAAGTAGATAAGAATCACTATTTGTAGTGAATTACAAATTAATTCTCACTCCCGCATAAACTGAGCGTGGCAACGATGGTCCATAAATATATCCGGCATCGCGGTTTTCACCTTCATCGAAATCGCGTTGGAAACTGTTGAAGATGTTTTGAATACCGGCATGCAGTCGGAGGTTGGCACCTTTCGTGAGTCTGAAATCATAGGCAATCTTCAGATTCAGATCGAAGAAATCGGGGGTTCTCACCTCGCGGTCGTCAGCCGAATCCTCGCCAAAATGTTGCACAAGCATCGGACCCGTATATAACCCGGAAAGTGAGATATTCAGTGGTTTTGATGGCAGCCATGTTCCGGTAACATAACCATAACGATTGGGGGCACGGAACATTTCGCGCTGTGCTTCGAGATGATCGCTTTCGCTCCAAACCTCTGGCTCTTTATACAAACTTCGCTGCAGGGTAAAACCTCCCTGAAAGTTTAGCTTTTGCGAAGGAACCACTTTAGCCTCCATATTCACACCTGCCACCACAGCTCCCGAACCGTTTACACGCAAAATACGCGAATTACCCGTGGCATCCTCGCCATCATCTTCCAGATGGAAAACATCGTTGATATTGGTAAAAAAACCTTCCACGAGGAAATTGGTTTGTGTTTTACCAAACTTTTGATAGAAATCGGCGGATAAACTAACGCTTTGAGAACGTTCCGGAACCAGATCGGGATCGTTTTCGATAATTTGCACCACACCACCCACGGCTGTAAGATGCAAATCTTCGTCGAATGCCTGTGGCGCACGGAATCCTTCGGCATAGGTTGCTCTCAGACTCACCCACTCGCGGGGGTTGTAACGCACGTTAACACGCGGACTAAACACTGGATTGTCGATCTGATTGTGTTTATCGAATCGCATACCCATCAGAATACTCATTTCCTTGCTTTTCCATTCATTCTGAAGGAAGAGACTGGCTATGTCGATACGCTGATCAATTTGTCTTTCGTATGCCAACTGCTCATCAACTAAATGATTGAAATTATATTCGGCACCTGCAGTAATATCAGCAGGCATAAACCAAAGATTCTCAACATGATGTGCATACTGGAAACCTCCTACAAAAGCCAGGTCGTTGGTCAGACCATAAGCATTGGGATCCTTCCCTGCACCATAATAACTATCTCTCCTGATTTTTTGCGCGGATGAATAGAGGTTGAGACGGTGTTTGTAATCCGGACTGAAATACTCCCATTTCACTCCTCCATTATGGATATTATGGTCGGTTTGCTCAGTAATATCAGCCATATGAGCAGGCAAATGCAACAGGTTTCCACCCCTGCGGAATTCTCCAAGATTATGATACTCCAGGGTCAGTTTGCTTTGCGTACCCGTTTTGAAGAATGAACGCAAACCGATATTTCTCGCGTTAATCATTCCTATCTCAGAAAAGCCATCACCATTGGCATCCCAGGCCTCGCGTTGACGTGTTGAACCGTAAATGCTTACACCCGCGCGATAATCGTCGGAAACCAATGCCGCATTCACCATAGTATTGTGGTCGGCTGCACTACCACCGATATACATTGTTGAATGATTTGCCGTAAGTGAGTTATTCAGCGGTTCTCTCGTGATAATATTAATGGTACCGGCAATGGCATTGGATCCAAAAAGGGCTGAGCCACCACCGCGCACAACTTCAACACGCTCGATCATGTTGGCAGGAATTTGTTCGATGCCGTAAACTCCGGCCAGGGCACTGAATATCGGTCTACTGTCAATCAGGATTTGCGAATACGGGCCTTCAAGCCCATTAATCCTTACCTGCTGAAAACCACAGTTCTGGCAGTTATTCTCTACCCGCAATCCCGGCTGAAAGTTGAGTCCCTGCGCCAGACAAACCGAGTTGGTATTATCAAACAAAGCCGGTGTAATTACATTCACAATGCCTGAAGTCTCACGTCGTCGTGTTTCGTTTCTGTTAGCTGAAACAACCACATTATCGAGCATCACAGCATCTTCTTCCATTTCGAAATGAACCTCGACTACCCGGTTGTTTTCGAGTCGAACCGGTACCTCAACGGTCTTGTAACCCACTGCTGATGCAATGGCAGTAAATTCACCTTCAGGCAATTGGCGCAGTCTGAAATGACCAGTATTATCCGAAGCGGCACCCAGGGTAGTCCCTTTAAGTCGTACCGTTATAAATGGAATATGTTCGCGGGAATATTTATCAATGGTGTGTCCGGAAAGTGTGGCTTCGGACCTTCTTCTGCGTGAAGCTTCAGCCTCTGCATCAGCATCGGCAATATATTGGGTTTGTGCATGCAGCACAATGGTTGCGAGCAATAGCCCGACAAGAAATAAAAATCTGTACATGGTTTGTGTATAATAGCGAATTATAAAACAAATAGAGAGAGAACAGCATGTTCTTTCCCGGGAATAAAAATTGAAGTGTTATAATTAAGCTATTACTGGAGGAGGACGGCAAAAAAGAAAATTGAAAAAATCGGCAGATAAGCCCTGAAAATCATACACTGCAACAATATGTGTATTGATTGCATGCCATTGTATTTCATGCATCCACGAAAGTGGTGTTGAAGAATCAAATGAAGCCAACCTGTCAATTGTGCAATAGTCGGCCGAATTATGCTGATGGTTAGCCTCTTCGGAAAAAGGATGTGAGTGCAGTACCCATTCACCATGCTCATCTTCATGAACATGAAAAAAGAAACCCGACGACACCGTATAAAACACGAAAAGCAACGCGAGTAATGCGCCACTTAACCGTATATTAAAATGTCTGAAAACCATTTCGGGTGTTTGCTATTTTGAATTTGCCACAAAAGTAATAAAACCCACGAAAGCGGGCAATTAAATCACATCCCCATTTGTAGTGATTTTGCATTTAGGATGTATATTATTAATAATGAAAAACAGCCACCAATTTATAATCATTGATGGCTGTTTTTCTATTTAATAATGCTTCAAAGCTTATTTTATCAAACCTCTTTGTCTCAACAAGTGCTCTTCTTTTGGTTCAGCACCCCTGAACTTAATATACAATTCCATAGGGTCGGCTGTACCACCTGCTTCAAGCACATACTTCCTGAAACGCTGCGCGGTGGCCTGATCGAACAAATCACCCGTTTCACGGAATGCTTGATAAGCATCAGCATCGAGTAATCCCGACCACAGATAACTGTAGTAACCGGCAGAATAACCACCCGAGAACACATGCTGAAAATGAGTGCTTCCGTGACGGAAACTGATTTCGGGCATCATATTATATTTATTGATCGTCAACTCGTTGGTTATGCTGGCAACCTGTCCCTGTTTTTCAGCAGGATATGGCTTGGTGATGGTATGGTATTCCATGTCGAGAAAAGCAGATGCAACAAATTCAACCGTTGCAAATCCCTGATTGAAATTTCCGGCAGCTTCAATTTTATTCATCAAAGTCTGTGGCATTGGTTCGCCTGTTTTATGATGGAAGGCAAAATCAACCAACACTTCCGGATCGCCTGCCCAATTTTCCATTATTTGCGATGGCAATTCAACGAAGTCGCGCGAAACACGGGTACCGGCCAGACTTGGATAGGTTGCTTTGGACATCAATCCGTGTAGGGCATGACCAATTTCGTGGAAATACGTTGTCATTTCATCGAAAGTAAGTAATGCCGGTGTTGTGGCAGTAGCTTTGGTGAAATTACAAACGATGGTAATGATAGGATGCACAAATGTACCGTCGGCCTTAATATGCTGAGGTCTGTAGCTGCTCATCCAGGCACCGCTGCGTTTGCTTGCACGCGGATGGAAATCCATGTAGAGGATACCTATATAAGTACCATCGGCTTCTCTTACTACATAAGCAGTTGCTTCTTCGTGGTATGTAGGAATATCTTTGCGCTCTTCAAACTTCAATCCCCAGAGTCTTTCAATTACCATAAACACACCCTCAGTTACCTTATTTAATTCGAAATACTGACGGATTTCTTCTTCATCAAGATCAAATTTTTCTTTGCGTACCTGCTCGGCATAATAACGCCAATCCCACGCCGCCAGTTTGTAATCACCACCACGGGCATCAATCAGTTCCTGCATCATCTTGGCTTCCTGATGTGCCATTGGCAGGGCGAAATTCCAAACCCGTTGCAGGAAGTTCATCACTGTCTGCGTATTTTTGGCCATATTTTCTTCCAGGATAAAATCGGCATGCGAAGCATATCCCAGGATATTGGCTCTTTCAAGACGAAGATTTACCATTTCGCCGATTATCTCGTTATTGTCGAATTCGTTGCCGTTATTGCCACGGTTCACATACGCTTGTTGCATTTTCTTTCTCAACTCACGGTTTTCAGCATAAGCAAGGAAAGGCATAACGCTTGGGTTTTGAAGTGTAAACACCCATTTGCCTTCCAAGCCATTTCTGGTGGCAGTTTCAGCAGCTGCTTCGATAGCACTGTTGGGTAATCCGGCCAGGTCGGCTTCATCTTCAATTACAAGTTGAAAGCTATTCACATCTGCAAGTACGTTCTGACTGAATTGTACTGACAGCGTAGCGAGTCTTTGGTTGATTTCCCTGAAACGTTCCTGTTGTTCAACAGGGATAGCAGCACCCGAACGAATGAAACTTTTGTAAGTTCTCTCAAGAAGACGTGATTGTTCCTGGTTAAGTCCAAGCTCATCTTTTTGCTCGTAAACCTGACGAACTCTTTCAAAGAGAGCGGCATTCAAACTGATATTATCTCCATGAGCTGATAGTTTCGGACTCATCTCCAATGCAAGTTGCTCAATTTCAGGAGTGATAAGCGCACTGTTGTAGTTCGAGTACACATAAATTACCTTGTTAAGCAGACTTCCGGAATAATCCAGGGCAGCAATGGTATTGTCAAAAGTTGGTGCCTCAGCATTATTAACAATGGCTTCAATTTCGGCAAGTTGCTGAGCCATACCTTCTTCAAGGGCAGGCTTGAAGTGTTCGGTCTTAATCTTATCAAACGGAGGAACCTCAAAAGGGGTATCCCACTCAACGAAAAAAGGATTCGTGCTGTCCTTTGTGCTACAGGCGGCTAACATTATCATCAATGTTAAAATTACCAATAAACTGTTTCTGTTCATTTTGATTGTTTTTTATGTGAATAGTCATTATGTTGTTTTCAAATTAGTCAAACATTTGTCCGGCATTATTACTCAACTGCACCATCCTGTCGTACTCTTCAGGACTTAAATCGAGGAAGTAGAAATTCTGCGGGTTAACAGGCTTACCCCGATAATGAACTTCGTAGTGCAGGTGCGGACCCGTTGATTTTCCGGTGTTACCAACCGTACCGATCACATCACCCCGGTTCACCTTTTGTCCTACCCTTACCCTGATTTGATGCATGTGGGCATACAAGGTACGGTATCCAAATCCATGATTTATCTCCACAGTATTACCATATCCCTGTCGCCAGCCGGCAACTGCAACTGTTCCGTTGCCCGTCGCAAAAATCTCAGTACCTGTTGGAGCCGTAAAATCCATTCCTTCGTGGAAACGTCGTTGTCGGTAAATAGGGTCGATTCGCCAACCGAAGCCGGAAGCTGTACGTGTTAAATCTTTATTCAGGATGGGCTGTATGGCCGGGATATGCTGAAGCATCACTTCCTGATTACGGGCCAGGACCACCAGTTCATCGTAAGATTTCGACTGGATATATAATTGTTTCCTGAGTTGATTGAGTTTACGAGTGGTTGCAACGGCTATTTCTGAATTCGTCATGCGCAATAACTGACGGTAGTAATCAGGATTGGCTGATATTGCCGTTCGCACAGTAAATGGAATTGGATCAGCCTGAAAAATAACCCGGTATAAATTATCATCACGCAACTGAAGATCTGATAAAACTTCCTGCATTTCATCCATGCTCCTTTCCAAAAGCCTGTACTGTGCCTGCAGCCTGTTTTTCTCCCGAGCCAGCTGCTTCTCTTCAGGCGAATCAACCAGCGACACGAATACAAAAAAGAATAATGCACCCAATGAAACACCTGAAAACAGGTGAATCAGCAGCCTTTTTATCTTGAAAAGGAGCGTATTGTCTGTCTCCTCGTAACTAAGCGTTTCCGGATTGAAATGATATTTCTTCCTTGCCATTTTTTATTTTAACACTGAATCCGCGAAGGAGTTCGGTTTGCAAAAATAATAAAATTGAATTATTAACATGCCCGACAGGGATTTAAAACCCAACTCTTTATGTTTAAACAGAAAAAATTAAGTATTTTTGCACTCCGAAAAAAATTATTACAATGACTTCACAGGAAATTCGTCAATCTTTTCTCGATTTTTTTGCATCTAAAAATCATAAGATCGTCCCTTCAGCTCCCATGGTTATCAAAGATGACCCAACGCTGATGTTCACCAACGCCGGGATGAATCAGTTTAAAAATATAATTTTAGGCAACGACCCAATCGTTTATCCGAGGGTTGCCGACTCGCAGAAATGCTTGCGTGTAAGTGGCAAACACAACGATTTGGAAGAAGTGGGCCATGATACCTATCACCATACCATGTTCGAAATGCTCGGCAACTGGTCGTTTGGCGATTACTTCAAGAAAGAGGCTATTGAATGGGCCTGGGAATACCTCACTGATGTTTTGAATCTCGACAAGAACAGACTTTACGTGACTGTTTTTGAGGGTTCTCCTGCTGAAGGACTGAGTCGCGATGATGAGGCTGCAGCGCTTTGGGCACAATATCTTCCTGCCGAAAGGATTATCAACGGGAACAAAAAAGACAACTTCTGGGAAATGGGTGATACAGGTCCCTGTGGTCCGTGCTCGGAAATACACATCGACCTGCGTTCTGATAACGAACGTGCATTGGTTGACGGACTCACCCTCGTGAACGAATCGCATCCACAGGTAATTGAAATCTGGAACAACGTATTCATGCAGTTTAACCGCAAAGCGGATGGTTCGCTGGAAGAACTTCCTGCCAAAGTAATCGACACAGGCATGGGCTTCGAACGTTTATGTATGGCTATTCAGGGCAAAACATCGAACTACGATACGGATGTTTTCACCCCGATAATTGCTGAAATTGGCCGCGTTTGCGATGCAAGCTATGGCATCAATGAGAAAACAGATATTGCCATGCGTGTTGTGGCTGACCATATACGTACCATCGCGTTTTCCATCACCGACGGGCAATTACCTTCCAATGCCAAGGCCGGCTATGTAATACGCCGCATCCTGCGCAGGGCCGTTCGCTATGGCTATACCTTCCTGAATCAGAGACAAGCATTTATGTACAAGCTAATCGATGTTCTTGGTGATGTAATGGGGAAAGCATATCCCGAACTTATTACTCAGAAAACATTGATAGAGAAAGTTATACGTGAAGAAGAAGAATCGTTCCTCAGAACACTCGAAACCGGCATCAGACTTTTAGATAAAAGCATCACCCAGTTAACTGCCGAAAATAAAACAGTGCTGAGTGGCAAAGTCGCCTTTACTTTATACGACACCTACGGGTTTCCGCTCGATCTTACCGAACTGATACTGAGAGAAAAAAACCTTTCAGTGGATATCGCTGAGTTTGATGCTGAAATGAAAATTCAGAAGGATCGGGCAAGAAATGCGGCTGCTGTGGAAACGGGCGACTGGGTTACAGTTCGTAACGGGGATAGTGTTTTTGTTGGCTATGACCATCTGGAATATGATACTGAGATTCTAAGATACAGAAAAGTTAAACAGAAAAATCAGGAGTATTACCAGCTGGTTTTATCTTACAGTCCGTTTTATGCTGAAATGGGCGGACAGGTAGGTGATTGCGGAACACTTCAGGGAACGGATGAAGCTATCAGCATTTTCGACACAAAGAAGGAAAACAATCTGGCCGTGCATCTTACCCGTACTCTTCCGAAAGATATTACTGATACCTTTACGGCAAAAGTTGATTTAGAGAAGAGAAATGCCACGGAATGTAATCACTCGGCAACTCACTTACTGCACGAGGCATTGCGCGAGGTTCTTGGTTCACACGTTGAGCAGAAGGGATCTTTTGTTAGTCCTGACTCATTGCGATTCGACTTCTCGCACTTCCAAAAAATGACCAAAGAAGAAATTCGCACTGTTGAAGCCATTGCCAACCGCAAAATACGTGAAAACATTGCACTTCAGGAGTTACGTGAAACACCCATGGATGAAGCACAGAAAATGGGTGCTATGGCTTTGTTCGGCGAAAAATACGGCGAAACAGTACGCGTAATTCGCTTTGGAAGTTCAGTGGAACTTTGCGGGGGAACACATGTTAAATCAACCGGAAACATCGGTATGGTACGCATCGTCTCTGAAAGTTCCATTGCTGCCGGCATCCGAAGAATAGAAGCTATTACAGGACAGGCTGTTGAGCAGTTGCTCGACAATCAGCTGGATGTGATTGCACAGGTAAAAGAGTTGCTCAACAATACGCCGGATGTGCTTTCAGCAGTTAAAAAACTAAGTGAAGAAACATCTGAACTACGCAAACAGATTGAAGCTTTTCAACATGAGAAAATCATGGCTTTGAGAGATCAGTTATTGACGAGCGCTCAGGAAATCAATGGCATCAGGGTAATTCAATACGAGGGCAATTTAACTGCAGATCAGGTTAAAACGCTGGCTTTCCAAATTAAAAATATAAATCCTGAAAAATTATTTATTGTTGCAGGCTGCGTAAACGAAGGGAAACCTTCACTGACAGTATTACTCAGCGACGATTTGGTGGCAACCGGACTCAATGCCGTAAACATTGCACGTGAGGCTGCCAAAGAAATTCAGGGAGGCGGTGGCGGACAACCATTCTTTGCTTCAGCAGGAGGTAAAAATCCTGCCGGCATAAGCAAAGCGATTGCAACTGCAATTCAGGCTATCAGGTAAACGATTAACAAAACATATATAAACGCAAAACGGGCTGATCAAATATATTGACCAGCCCGTTTTGTGTTAGCTAATTATGCTTAGAATTTATATCTGACTGATGCAGCAACACCTGTCCAGCCAAGTCCAACTGCAGGAGCTACATATAATCCCGGACGCCAGTCGAGTGAAAACTGGAATGGATGTTTTGGCAAATTATACTCGATGCCAATCTGACCTAAAATACCCAAACCAACTCCATTTTGACTAAAACCCAATCCAAGACCGCCACCATAATACCAATTAAACCCATCAGCCAACGACGAAAGATCGTTAACCCACTGATAGGTTCCATTGAGATAAAGCCCGCCCTTCCAAGATGACAAGCCTAAATCGAGTTCAACCCTGTTGGTTTCGTTGAGAGGATGCAGGTATGATACTTCACCACCAAACCCAAATCTCAAACCGAGTGCTTTACCATCAACCTGAGCACTCATCATAGTAGCAAACCCAAATAAAAGGGCAACAATTAAAAGATTTTTTTTCATAAAAGATAATTTTAAATTTAACGTATGTTTTTTAAGGGATTTAATCATGCCAGTCGCCATTTTCCTTGATCAACTCTATCAATTTCTCCACAGCATCTTCTTCGTTGATATTTCTTTGAAGACATTCCTTCTTTTTGTACAAACTTACTTTGGCTCTTCCTGCACCAACATATCCGTAGTCGGCATCGGCCATTTCGCCCGGTCCATTGACAATGCAACCCATGATAGCAATTTTCAGGCCTTTCAGGTGAGATGTGCGCGCTTTTACACGTGCAACAACAGTTTGTAAGTTAAACATGGTACGTCCGCAACTCGGACAGGAAATATATTCGGTCTTGGAAGTCCGCACCCTTGCCGCCTGCAAAATACCAAACGATACAGAGCACACCTGCTCCATGTTTAAAGCCTTAGTCTGTATCCAAACACCGTCGCCAAATCCATCCAACAACAATGCTCCAATATCTGCAGCAGTACTGATTTGGAAATCTTCCAGACTTTCAACCTCAATGCTTTTGCATATTACAACAGGAGTTAACACTTTTTTGTTTAAAAGTACGTGGAAAAATGCCCGCATCTCACCCACATAATTCTGATGATTTGAATCGAGCAATACAACCACATCAGTCCTGTGCTGAAGCAATTCTATGATATCATCACTGAGATCGCTATAGGTTAAACGCAGGAATTTCAGCGATTCAACATCTTCTTTTAAACTGTTTATCTCGCCGGCATCATAAATGGCATAAGAACCACCATCTTTTGTGAGCAAACGATTATCAGTCAGTAAATAATCAGGAAGGGTGGTAAAATTACCTTCGCCCGAGAGCAATACAACCGGAACCTGATCTCCACCGATATTATTGACCTGATATGTCTTTCTTCTGTTATACTCAAAATAACTAAAATCAGCGGCAATAAAAGCATTTATAAATGGATGATTAACCTTCTGCTGTATATGATTTACTAATTTTCTTCCAACCGGAATTTCAAACTCAGGGTCTTCACTCAAAGACACACGTATGGTATCACCAATACCATCATGCAGCAATGTGCCAATGCCCACAGCCGATTTAATTCGTCCATCCTCTCCATCGCCTGCCTCAGTCACGCCAAGATGCAAAGGGTAATGCATGTCACGGTTATTCATTTCGTGCACCAGCAGTCGCACTGCATGCACCATCGACAAGGTATTGGAAGCTTTCATCGAAATTACCACATTGTGAAAATCTTCTTCGCGACAAACTTCCAGAAACTCCATACAAGACTCAACCATACCTCGCGGAGTATCGCCCCAGCGATTCATCATACGTTCACTCAACGACCCATGATTCACACCAATGCGGATTGCAGTGCCATGCACTTTACAAATATCCAGCAGTTGTTTGAAACGCACCCTGATTTTTTGGTATTCAGCCTGATAGGCTTCTTCGGTGAAATCGCTGCCATCTGAACGAAATATGCCAATAAAATTTCCAGGATTCACCCGAACTTTCTCTACATATTGAGCAGCAACATCCGCCGCATTGGCAACGAAATGGATGTCAGCAACCAAAGGCACATCTATGCCTGCATCAAACAAGGCTTTACGTATATTCTGAAGATTATTAGCTTCCTTAACTCCCTGGGCTGTAAACCTTACGATCTCACCACCTGCTTCAACAATTCTGATGCACTGCTCTACAGACGATTGCGTATCATTGGTATCTGTATTGGCCATTGATTGTACCCTTAATGGCTGTAAACCTCCTAAAAGCAATTTGCCTATTTTAATCTCATCAGACTTCCTGCGGGTATAATTAAATTGATTTTGCATTATAAAGATTGAATAAATAAATTCCTGAATTCATAATTAAACACACAAAAGTAATCATTATCTGCTTTAAAACAACCCAAAATAATGAATACTTCCTCTACAATTTTATCAAACACTTTTAATGAAAAAAAGTTGAAATTTACTGTCCGGAGAATAGAAGATTGGTTACCTTTGCACCTCCTAAAAATCAGGCTTATGATTAGTTTTAAACCAGCTTTTGCCAATACGATAAAAAACTACTCCCGCGAAAAGTTTGGCAAAGACCTCATGGCAGGAATTATTGTCGGAATTGTTGCACTGCCACTCGCAATAGCATTTGGAATCGCTTCAGGTGTGAGTCCCGAAAAGGGCCTGTACACAGCCATCATCGCAGGATTTATTATTTCTCTGCTTGGTGGGAGTAATGTTCAAATTGGCGGACCCACCGGTGCTTTCATCGTTATTGTTTATGGCATTGTACAGGAATTCGGGGTTTCAGGGTTAATTGTCGCCACCATCATCGCAGGCATTATGTTGATTGCAATGGGCTTATTGCGACTTGGAACAGTAATAAAATTCATCCCATATCCCGTTATCGTTGGCTTTACAAGCGGCATCGCACTTACAATCTTTGCAACACAAATCAAAGATTTATTCGGAATGCAAATAGATCATGTTCCGGCGGGCTTCATCGAGAAATGGGGAGTTTATGCTGATAATATTGGCTCCACCAATCTTGCTTCATTTGCAATTGCCATAAGTACGATTCTGATTATCAGTCTGTGGCCAAAAATATCCAGAAAAATTCCCGGATCACTCATCGCCATTATCAGCATGACGGTGCTGGTTTTTATTCTCAGGGAATATGCCGGAATTACAGGTGTCGAAACCATTGGCGATAGATTCAGGATACAGTCGGAATTACCTCAAATGGAAACCCCTACGATTACCCTGGCCATGATTCGCATGCTTATGCCCGCTGCCCTGACCATAGCAATTCTTGGCGCTATTGAATCTTTACTTTCAGCAACTGTGGCTGATGGAGTTACCGGTGACAAGCATCACTCGAACACAGAACTGATTGCACAGGGTGTTGCCAATATCATTACTCCGCTTTTTGGGGGTATCCCTGCCACAGGAGCTATTGCACGCACCATTACAAATATCAATAACGGAGGTAAAACTCCGGTGGC
>CAYMDE010000045.1:19772-20994 GCA_964389115.1 uncultured Paludibacter sp.
CCATTCTTTTTCGGTCTGGCGAATAAATTTGAAGAAACAATGAAACTGATTGGAGATAAACCGGCAGTAAGAATCATCAGGATGCGAAAGGTCCCATTCATCGATTCTACCGGCATCAACAATCTTAAAAATCTGATTAAAATGTCGCAAAAAGACAAAACCATCATATTGCTTTCCGGAGTTAACGAACAGGTGCGTGAATCGTTACAAAAAGCGGGTATTGACATGCAAATCGGAGAAGAAAAAATTTGTAGTAATATAGGCGAAGCAATCACATTGGCTACTCAAATTATCAATCGTAATAAAAATGTACACAAAATTTGATTTTTTCGAATCATTTACCTACTTTTGTGTGACATTTTTTATCAAATGACGAACCGACACGAAGAGATAATAAACGCGTTTGAAGCTAAATTGCGAATACTAATTTCAGAGTATCAGTCGCTCAAAGCTCAGAATCAGAAACTTAAAGCTGAAATCGAAAAGGAACATAACAGCCTGATGAAAGCCCATAGTGAAATTCTTGAACTTCGAAAAAAAAATGACCACCTTACGTTTGCCAGTCAATTCGGAGGAGCCGTTGAAGGCCGTGCCGAAGCAAAAAAACAGATTGACAAACTGGTGCGGGAAATTGATCAATGTTTGGCTCTCTTAGATGAATAGAGCGATGGACGATAATTTAACAATAAATGTGAATATTGACGGGTTCCGGGTTCCGTTGAAAATCTCACGTAGCGACGAAGAGATTTACCGGAAAGCCGAGAAACTCGTGGTAGAAAGGCTTAATAAATTCAGAGCAAGCTACCCGCAACGCACATACGAAGAAGTACTGAAATTTGTTGCGCTACAACTGGCTACCGACATAGCGCGTGACAAACTAACACTCGAAATCTCTCCTGTTACAGACAAACTCAGGGAATTGGACGCAGAGTTGGACAAGGTACTTGAACAGGAATAACGACATCGTTTCCACATTGATTATCCCGCATATCCTCATGATTTAATTCATGGCGATGTGCTTTTTTTTTGCATGATAACAAGTGAAAAACAATAATTAATAATAACAATCAAATAAAAAACCTATGGTTGAAATCATCATAATTGGGATTGTCGCCTTACTTCTGGGAGGAGGGGCAGTTTATTTCATCCTGAACAGCATACACAAAAAAGCGAAGCAGGAAGCAGCTAAAGAAGCTGAGATTCTAAAAAAGAATCAAATGAT
>CAYMDE010000046.1:0-14891 GCA_964389115.1 uncultured Paludibacter sp.
CAGGAGTTATGTTGCTCCCGGTTTCGTATAAACTGGTGTTTGGAATTAAATCGCCCCGGATGTGGAGTGCCTTTAAAATGAAGCTCTTGAAAAAATCGTTTAAAAGAAACGTTTCGGACATCTTCATTCATGAACGTTTTTATCATCATGCTATCGACTGGTTCTTTGCTCATAAAAAGCTGACATTTTTCTTGTTGATATTGTTTTTGCCTTTGTGCTATTTCTTTTTCAGCATTATTGATAAAGAAAAGATGCCTCAGATTACCCAAACCGAGTTGGTGGTGAATATTGAATGGAATGAAAATATAAATATAATTGAAAACAGCAGGAGGGTTGATAAATTACTTGATCAGATAAAAGGGAAGTATGAGCAGAGTATGGTGCTTGTAGGCAGACAGCAATACTTGTTAACAAGTAATCAGGAATTATCATCCTCGGAAGCTGAGCTGTATTTAAAAATGCATGATGCCGATCAAGTTGCTAAAGTCAGTGATGATATTGAGGCTTATGTTTTAGCAAATCATCCTGATGCTTTAATTGGCTATTCGCCTCCGCTAACTATCTTCGAGAAGATTTTCAACACTGCTGATCCGGAATTAATTGCAATGTATTTTCCCCGCAACGAAGGATCAACACGGTTGAACGAAATGATGGTCGGACTGGAGAAAGAAGTACAGTCGCTGACCAATGAGACTCCTACAGTTTTGCCACTCACCCGGCAGCTTGATATTTTTGTAGATCGCCAAAAGATAGTGTTGTATGGAGCATCCTATAATGATGTTTATCAGGCGATACGGACTATTGTAAAGGAAAATCGCTTTGCTGTGCTGCGTTCTTATCAGCAGTTCTTGCCTGTAGTGATGGCACATAATGAAATAGATTTTCGCAAGGCAATTGATAATACCCTGATTCACGTCCCGGGGGATTTAAACGGACGGATGAATACTGTGCCGCTTAGCACTTTTGTGAAAATCTCCACTTCTGAAGATGTGAAGACAATAGTGGCTGGTTTGGGAGGTGAGCATATTCCGTTCTACTTCTTCTCTCCCGACAATCCCGAGAGGATAATTAACGTGTTAAAGCAGGGAGCTAAAGAGAAAAATGAGTTTGATTTGAGCTTTGCCGGTACTTTTTTCGCCAACAGGCAGATGATTGCAGAATTGGGCATAGTGCTCATTATTTCGATAATCCTCATGTATTTTATACTCGCAGCTCAATTCGAGAGTTTCGTGCAACCGCTGATTGTATTGCTCGAAATTCCAATTGATATTGCTGCCGCACTGGGCTTGTTGTTGCTGCTGGGTCACAGTCTCAATCTTATGTCGGCCATCGGGATTGTAGTTACGTGTGGAATCATCATCAATGATAGTATTTTAAAGGTTGATGTAATGAATCAGTTGCGAAAAGAGGGCATGACCCTGATGGGGGCGATACACGAAGCAGGTCGGCGTCGTTTAAATGCTATCCTGTTAACGAGTTTGACAACCATAGTTTGTATGTTGCCCATTCTATTTAGCGCTGATATGGGCTCGGAACTTGAAAAACCTCTTGCAATTGCCACCATAGGAGGTATGCTTATAGGTACACCCGTGAGTTTGTTCGTGGTTCCTTTGGCTTATTGGTTGATTTACAGGAAAAAAGAAGGGGATATAACATCAGCAAATCAGTTTTAATATGAAGGGGATATATTTGATTTTGACTTTTCTGGTTATTAATTTAATCGTCGTAGCCAATAGCCCTGTGCTAACAATTTCGTTGCAGGAGAGTATAGAAATTGCTTCGGACAGTTCGTTCCAGGCGTTCAGGTCGCGTAATGTTTACAGGGCGAGTTACTGGGAGTTTAAAACTTATCAGGCAGCACGACTCCCATCGCTTAATTTGTCGCTTACCCCCATGCGTTATCACCGCGATTTTGTGAGCAGGTACGATTCTGAGAATAATATTGATGTGTATCGTCGTCAACAGTCGTTGTTTTCTTATGGCAATTTATCGCTGGTTCAAAATGTTGATTTAACAGGCGGAACTTTTTACGTGGATTCGGAGCTGGGTTACTTTCGCAATCTGGGAGAAAATCCATACGCACAGTTTAGCAGCGTGCCTGTTCGTTTTGGTTATTCCCAATCGCTTTTCGGATTCAATCGTTTTAAGTGGGAACGAAAAATTGAACCACTGAAATATGATAAAGCCCGACAGCAGTTTCTTTACACAAGAGAGGCAATCTCTGAAAATGTAATTCAGCACTTTTTTAATCTGGCAACAGCACAAATGGAATACGATCTGGCCAGAGAAAACGTTATTTCATCTGACTCTCTCTATAAGATTGGTGTTGAAAGACACAGGATTGCAGCCATCTCGCAGGCTGATTTGTTAACGCTCAGACTTGATGCGCTGAATGCGGTGAACTCGCTCAGAGCCGTTGAGATAAACCTGAAGCGTGCAATGTTTGGCTTTGTATCATTCCTGAACCTGCACAAAGATACCGAAGTGCGCTTGGTGTTGCCCGATTTACCCTATGATTTTAAGGTGTCGCCTGAGCAGGCATTATTACTGGCAAAAGAGAATAATCCTGATTATCTGCAGTACAAACAAACCATGCTCGAAGCCGAACGGGAAGTGGATCGTACCAAAAAAAGTTCTGCTTTCGACGCGAGCGTTTCGGCCAGTGTGGGATTTAATCAGGTTGCTGATAATTTGACCGATGTATATTTCAATCCGCTTAGACAGGATGTGGTTAGGGTAGGAGTTACGATTCCGTTGGTTGATTGGGGCGTGAGAAAGGGGCGTTATAATATGGCCAAAAGTAACCTGAATGTTGCCCGTTTCTCGGTAGAACAGTCGGTGACTGATCTTGAGCAGGATGTTGTTATGACAGTAAGTGATTTTAATGTTCAGCAAAATCTTATTTCGAGTGCCAGAGAAGCCATGAAACTCGCTACCATGGCCTATGAGAGTACCAAGGAGCGTTTTATAATTGGCAAGGCTGATATCAGCAGCCTGACTCTTTCGCATAACAGGCTCAATGTGGCGCAAAAAAATTATATCAGTGCTCTGAGGGATTACTGGTTAAGTTATTTCAAGCTTCGGAAGCTAACATTATTCGATTTCGAGAAAAACACCGCGCTGGCATATGAGTTTGATAACTTGCTCAATATCCAATAAATGACGCGTAAAACGAATAAAATATCCGATTTCTCAGTTATCCTGATTTTTGTGTTTTTTACCATTGTCGGACTTGCTATGGTGAAGATGTTGCCGTTGAAGCTGGCACCCTCGCATCAGCTGCCCCGGATTTATGTAAATTTTTCCATGCATGGGAGTGCGCCTATTGTTGTTGAAACAGAGGTTACTTCAAAATTAGAGGCGATGATCAGTCGTGTTGCGGGAATCCGTAAAATGTCATCCAACTCGGGCAATGGCTGGGGTAGCATCTCTGTTGAATTGGATCGGCATGTTGACCCGGGAATGGCTCGCTTTGAGGTTGCCTCTATAATCAGGCAAATATGGAACAAACTGCCCGATAACGTGAGTTATCCATTGGTTTCGATGCGTCAATTCGACGATAAGGCACCTAAAAATTTCCTGAGCTATTCGTTGGTGGCTCCTGTGTCATCATTCGAGTTGCAACAGTATGCTGAAAAAACAATAAAGCTACGTTTGTCTGATATAGAAGGACTTCACTCGATAAATGTAAGTGGTGCAAATCCGATGGAGTGGCAGTTGGAGTACGATAGCGAAATAATTAAACGTTTGGGTGTAAGCACCAATGATATACGGAGTGCTATCAATTTGCATTTTAAGTATGAGTCGCTGGGACTGATAGTTCTTGAAGATGATGTGGACGGACAAAATCATCTGATACCTTTAACCATTATCCCAACAGCATATACCGAGAGGCCGCTCGAAGATGAGTTGAGGGATATTGTCATCAAAAAAAATGAAACAGGCAGATTAATTCGCCTGGAAGAAGTGATAAAGCTTCGCCGTGTAGAGTCGCAGCCGGGAGGTTATTATCGAATCAACGGACAAAATACCGTTTACCTGACTATGGTTGCAGAAGAGTCGGCCAATCAACTCGAACTGGCAGCAATTGTCAAGTCGCGCCTCGCTGATATTGTCAGGGAGTTTCCTGCCGGATATTCAGTTCGTAATGTCAACGATGCCACAGAGTATATACGCGATGAGCTTAGGAAAATATACTTCAGAACAGGACTCACCTTGCTGATTTTACTATTTTTCGTGGCATTGGTGTATCGTAATATCAGATATATCCTACTCATCGTTTTTACTTTGTTGATAACCCTGGCCATCTCGTTCATCATCTATTATTTTGCAGGTGTTGAGATTCATTTGTATTCGCTTGCAGGAATAACCATATCGCTCACATTGATTATCGACAACATCATAATGTTGTCTGACCAAATTATCAATCAGGGAAACAAAAAAGCCTTCCTGTCTATTTTAGCAGCCTCGGTTACCACGATCGGTGCACTGGTTATCATCTTCTTCCTGGAAGAAAATATTCGACTTAACCTGAAGGATTTTGCCATTGTAATCATGATTAATCTGGCAGTTTCTTTATTGGTTGCATTGTTCCTGGTTCCGGCTCTGTTAAGAAAAATGAAGATAGAGAAACGCATCAGGAGGATGGGAAAGAAGCAAACTGATTCGCTTTTATTAAAACTTTGGCATAGGCTGAACAGTCTCAGAACACTGGTATATATTAACAGGGCTTATGTGTTGATAATCAGTTTTATGCTCAAAAGGAAGTGGTTGTTTTTCGTGATTATCATCCTTTTGTTTGGCCTGCCTGTTTTTATGATGCCCGACAGGATAGCGGGTGAGAGTGTGCTTGCAAAAGCCTTCAATCAAACCATTGGTTCATCGTTTTACAAAGATAAGATGCGGGTACATGTGAATAATGTGTTGGGTGGAACATGGCGCCTTTTTGTTCAGAAAGTGTATAAAGGTTCCTATTATCAGAGTAACAGGGAGGAGACGAGTTTATTCGTGGGCGCAACTTTGCCTCACGGGGCCACACTCGCGCAAATGAACTACCTGATTCAAGGCATGGAAGCCTTTATTGCAGGTTTTGAGGGAGTCAGGCAATTTGAAACTTCGATACAAAGTGCAAACAGAGCCAATATAAGCATCCGATTTAACAAAGAACATCAGCGGGGAGGTTTTCCCCATCAGTTAAAAAACAGAATTATATCTAAATCGCTCGAATTGGGTGGCGGCAGTTGGAGTGTTTATGGTGTAGGTGATGGTTTTAGCAATGATATTCGCGAGAATGCAGGCTCGTACCGCATCGTGATGCATGGTTATAATTATGATGAATTGTATGTTCAGGCCGGCATTGTTAAAGAAAGATTATTGGAGTACAGAAGAATTAAGGAGGTGGAAATCAATTCGGAGTTTAGCTGGTACAAAGATGATTATCGCGAGTTTAGTTTTGAAATCAATCATGAAAGACTGGCATCCGAAGGCATTCAGGCATATCAGCTATATGCAGCTATTCAGCCTGTTTTCGAGAAAAGAATGTTTGTAAGCAGTCTGAAAAACGGAGACGTACATGAGCATTTGGTACTTGTTTCGAAACAATCGGCTGAGTACAATGTCTGGGATTTTGAACATACCCCGGTGAATATAGCAGGGAAAGACCTGAAAATGTCAGAGTTGTTGTCGATGACAAAATCACAGGCACCACGTACTATCTCTAAGGAGAACCAACAATATCGGTTATGCATTCAATATGAATATATAGGGGCATACGAGCAGGGTCGCAGGGTAATGCATCGGGTGGTGGAGCAAATGCAGGATGAGTTGCCTGTAGGTTACAGTATCAGATCCGAACAAAGCTGGTATAGATGGGGTGAAGAAGGTAACAAACACTACTGGCTGCTGGGCGTTATTGCCATCATAATTTATTTTTGTTCGGGGATATTATTTAACTCTCTAAAACAACCTTTTCATATTCTGTTTATCATTCCTTTGTCTTTTATCGGAATATTTCTTGGTTTTTACTGGTATAAAGTGAACTTTGATCAGGGAGGTTTCGCCGCATTTATCCTGCTGTCAGGCTTAACGGTGAATTCGAACATCTATCTCATCAGTGAGTTTAATAACATAATGAAGCGACGAAAAATCTCATCCCTGAGAGCATATGTCAAGGCATGGAACGCTAAAGTCAGACCGGTTTTTTTGACCATAATTTCGACCATGATAGGCTTTTTGCCGTTTATTATCAGCTTCAGGGAGGCTTTTTGGTATCCTTTGGCTGTAGGAGCGATCGGGGGATTGTTCGTGTCATTCATTATAACCATGCTTTATCTTCCTTTATTTCTGATAAAAAGTAAATAAGTTCAGTTGTGATAATTTCTGCCAAAAAACTGAAATTATATTCAAAAACTCCTTGATAGTTTTGAAATAAATCCCTTACTTTGCAAGTCCAAAAAAATAATAAATAGCTTCTATGCAATTTGTTTTAATTAAGTCACTAATTATTTATTATATAAATCCGTAAAAATGAAAAAGTTAAATCGTATTTTGTTAATGTGTTTCCTGATGGTTTTTGCCACAGGTCTTGTGGCTCAACAAATGCCCCCTGTGCCAGTAGATCCGCAGGTTAGGTTTGGACGATTGGATAATGGTCTTACTTATTATATCCGTCATAATCAACTGCCCAAAGAGAGGGCTGAATTTTATATAGCACAAAATGTTGGTGCTATACAGGAAGAAGATGATCAGAACGGATTAGCTCACTTCCTGGAGCATATGGCTTTCAATGGAACAAAGAACTTTCCGGGGAAGATGATTATCGAGTATTTTGAGAGTATCGGGGTTCGGTTTGGTTCCAATATCAATGCCTATACTTCGCTCGACGAAACAGTTTATAATCTTTCAGATGTGCCTACCATCCGCGAGGGAATTATCGACAGTGCTTTGCTGGTTTTGCATGACTGGTCGAGTTTTATCTTGCTTGAAGATGAGGAAATTGATGCTGAACGCGGCGTTATTCGTGAGGAGTGGCGTACCGGAGCCGGTTCTGAAAGAAGGATGTGGAAAAATGCTAATTTCCAGAAGTATCCAGGTTCGCAGTATGCCAAACGCGATGTAATTGGCGATACAGCGGTTATTAATAACTTTACTTATCAGACCTTACGCGATTATTACCACAAGTGGTATCGTCCCGATTTACAAGCAATTATAATTGTAGGAGATATAGATGTTGATCAGATAGAAGCTAAAATTAAGGCTATGTTCTCTGACATCCCGGCACCGGTTGACCCGGCTGAGCGCATCCTGCATCCTATTTATGACAATGAAGAGCCGATTTATTCGGCAGTGCGCGATCGCGAAGCTCGTTTTACCCGCATTGAACTGGAATATAAGCATGATAAGCTTCCACCACAGATTCAGGAGTCGATGGCCGGATACATGATGAACGTGGTTAACCGCATTGTTTCGTCGGTTATGGGATATCGTTTCGAGGAAATTACCCAGCGCGCTGATGCTCCTTTTGTTGGAGGTTATGCACAATATGGTGAGCTGGTTAAATCAAAAGATGCTTTCCAGTTGCTGGCGGTGCCTAAAGAAGGACAGGAACTCGAAGGCCTGAAAGCGCTTTTAATTGAAGCTGAGAAATTCCGTCGTTTCGGTTTAACAGCCTCAGAAGTGGAAAGAGCAAAAGCAGATATATTGAAGTCGCTCGAAAACGCGTACAACGATCGCGATAATCAGAGAAACAGGGTGCTGGTTCGTCAATATGTAAGACATTTCCTGAGTCAGCGTCACATTCCCGGCATTGAATGGGAATACAACACTTTCAAAATGCTAATGCCGCATATCACTGCTGATGTGGTTAATCAGACAATTGCAAATTATGTTCGCGACGAGAATCTCATCGTATCTTTCATGGCTCCAGAAAAAGAGGAAGTGATAATTCCTACAAGAGAACAGGTGCTGGAAGCTATTGCCAATGTGAAGCTGGCAGAAATTGAAGCCCCGGTTGAGGAAGATCTCGATAAGCCTTTAATGACTACAACTCCAAAGGCTGGAAAAGTAAAGAAAGTGGCGCATAACAAATCATTCGGCACTACTGAATGGACACTTTCGAACGGAGTAAGGGTAATTTTCAAACCTACTGATTTCAAAAACGACGAAATCCTATTATCAGCGTTCAGCTGGGGAGGATTCTCGAAAGTTAAGAATGTGAACGACCTGATGTCGGCTAATCTTGCTGCAGCAATTGTTGGCAATAATGGCCTGGGAGATCATTCGCTTGTGCAACTGAATAGAATACTCACAGGTAAAATGGCATCGGTAAGCCCAAGCATCAGTCAATACGAAGAGGGTTTATCAGGCAGTTCATCAGTGAAAGATTTTGAAACTATGCTGCAATTGGTACACCTCTACTTTACAGGAACCCGTAAAGATGATGATGCGTTTGCTGCACTTATGAATATGTACAGAACATCCTTGGGTAACATCGCGAGCGATCCGCGTAAATCTTTCAGCGATACAGTGAACCTGATGATAAATAACCGTCACCCACGTACCGTGCTGCTCACCCTTGATGCAATTGATAAAGTGGATCAGGACAAAGCGCTGGCAATTTTACGCGAACGTTTTGCTGTGCCTGCCGATTTTACTTTCGTGTTTACCGGCAACGTGAATCCTGAAAATCCGGAAGTGAGGGATGCAGTGCTTACTTATCTCGGAGGATTAAAATCATCAAAGAGAAAAGAACAATTTACTGACAATAAAATCAGACGTCCGAGAGGATTGGTGAATAACCATTTCAGACGCCCGATGGAAATTGGCAAAGCATCCAACTTTATTCTGTACTCGGGACATGTGCCTTATACCATTGAAAACCGCGTTGCAGTAATTGCCATTGGCAACATCCTGAATATGCGTTATCTTGAGAGTATCCGCGAACGTGAAGGTGGTACTTATGGTGTGGGTGTAAGAGGTTCGCTGGCCATGACTCCGGTTTCGGAAGCTACAATCATGATGCAATTTGATACCGATGTTGAACTACAGGAACGTTTGATGAAGATAATCCACGAAGAAGTTGAAGAAATTGTAAAGAATGGTCCCCGTGCTGATGATCTTCAAAAAGTAAAAGAAAACTTTATAAAACAATATTCTGAAGATCAAAGAGAAAACAACTGGTGGTCGGCCATGATCGTGAGATATAATCAGGAAAAACTGAACTATGCTGATGATTATCTGAAAACTGTTGAGAATCTGACAGCAGATAAAATTCAGGCGGTATTGAAACGCATCACTGAGCAAGGTAACGTGCTTGAGGTGGTGATGATGCCTGCTGAGTAGTAAACTGATCGTTTTATAAACCACATTAGTCACATTAGTCAATTCAAATGCAAAATTGACTAATGTGACTAATGTGGTTTATAATTTAAATAAATGAAAATAAAAAGCTTAAAATTTGGAGTGTAAGCATAAGTTTTAGTTATTTTGCAGCCGATTTAAGCACAAAGTTTTTTAATAATATAAGTTTTTATGCCAAAAAACCTGGTAATTGTAGAGTCACCTGCCAAAGCGAAGACAATAGAAAAATTTCTCGGAGCTGATTTTAAAGTGATGTCCAGTTTCGGTCATATTCGCGATTTAGCGGATAAGGGAATTGGAATCGACTTCGAAAATCAGTACAAACCTGTTTACACCGTTTCAACAGAGAAAAAGAAAGTAGTTTCAGAATTAAAGAAAGCAGTTAAAGAATCGGAACTTGTTTGGTTAGCTTCCGATGAAGACCGTGAAGGAGAGGCTATTGCCTGGCATCTTTATGATGAACTGAAGCTTAAAAATGATAATACGCGAAGGATAGTTTTTCATGAAATTACCAAAGATGCCATCCTTCGTGCCATTGAAACTCCCCGCGCCATCGATCTTCATCTTGTGGATGCGCAGCAAGCACGTCGCGTGCTCGATCGCATCGTAGGTTTTGAGTTGTCGCCTGTTTTATGGAGAAAAATTAAACCGTCATTATCCGCAGGAAGAGTGCAATCGGTTGCGGTACGACTGATCGTTGAGAAGGAAAGAGAGATTAATCAGTTTAGTGCGGAGACCTGGTATCGTGTTGTTGCTCAATTTAATTCGGTTGATGTGCAGGGAAATCCCGTGTCGCTCAAGGCAGAGTTGCAACATAAATTTCAGACTAAGGAAGAGGCTCATGCATTTCTGGAGGCTTCGAAAGAGGCTAATTATAAGGTGTCCGACATTGTTACCCGTCCGGCTAAAAAATCGCCTGCCGCACCATTCACTACTTCAACATTGCAACAGGAAGCTTCCCGCAAACTGGGTTTCTCGGTTTCGCAAACCATGCGCGTTGCCCAGTCATTATACGAATCAGGAAAGATTACCTATATGCGAACCGACTCGGTAAACTTGTCGTCGCTCGCACTCAATACCTCCAGGGCGGAGATTATCTCTATGGCCGGTGAGGAATACGTTAAAACCCGTAAGTTCAGCACTCAATCCAAAGGAGCACAGGAAGCCCACGAAGCCATTCGTCCTACCTATATGAATGCACGGAGTATCGAGGGGACTGAACAGGAGAAGAAACTTTATGATCTGATTTGGAAGAGGACTATTGCCTCGCAGATGGCTGATGCTCAACTAGAAAAGACTACCATCTCGATAAGCTCAAGTGCGTCAAAATATAGTTTTGCTGCCAATGGAGAGGTCATTGTTTTCGATGGTTTCCTGAAAGTGTATATGGAATCGACTGATGATGAGGAGACTCAGGAAGAAGGCTTGCTGCCGGCATTAAAGACAGGGCAATCGCTTTCTGCCGATGAAATAACTGCGCAACAAAGATTCTCTCAGCGTCCTTCCCGATACAGCGAGGCCAGTCTGGTTCGTAAGTTGGAAGAACTCGGGATCGGACGCCCTTCAACCTATGCACCAACTATTACAACGATTCAGAACAGGACCTATGTAGAGAAAGGTGATCGTAAAGCTGAAAAACGTCCGTATCAATTGTTGACACTGAAGAACGGGAAAATTACAGAGCAAAATAAAACTGAGAATACAGGAGCTGAAAAGGGACGGTTATATCCAACAGATATTGGTATTGTGGTAAACGACTTCCTGACAGAGTTTTTTCCTGATATTCTGAATTATAATTTCACTGCTCAGATTGAAAAAGAATTTGACAGTATTGCCGATGGCAAAATCGCATGGGTAGAATCCATCGATCGTTTTTATAAGAAGTTTCATCCTGTTGTTGAGAGTACATTGAAGAACTCTGAGCGTCAGGTGGGTGAAAGAGTCTTGGGGACAGACCCGGCATCTGGTCGCCAGTTGTCAGTGAAAATTGGTCGCTTTGGCCCCATTGCACAGATTGGCACTTCCGAAGAAGAAGAAAAACCCGTTTTTGCCTCACTTAAGAAAGACCAGTCGCTGGAAAGCATCACCCTTGAGGAAGCACTGGAGTTGTTCAAGTTGCCACGACAAGCAGGTGAGTTCGAAGAAAAGGAAATGACTGTGGCAATCGGTCGTTTTGGTCCATATATTCGCCATGCAGGAGCATTTTATTCACTCCCTAAAACTGATGACCCCATGACTGTTACCCGTGAAAGGGCCATTGAGATTATTGAAGCTAAAAGGGAAGCAGAGAAAAATAAAACAATCAACACACTTGGTGATAATGGCGAGTTTGTAGTGCTAAATGGTCGTTTTGGCCCTTACTTTACATTCGGTGGGAAAAATTACAAGATTGCTAAAGGGAATGATCCGGCGGCATTAACCGCCGATGATTGTCGCAGGCTGGTAAGTGAGCAGGATGCTTCCGGAGCTTCGTCTAAAAAAGGTTTCAGAAAGAAAAAATAAGGTATATGAATAAATTGATTTTTGCAGGGTTATTCCTTGTTATTGCAACGGGAATAAGTGCTCAGGGAGGATTTGCCCTCACCGAAGGGGTGCCGGCAATGATGTATTCGCTTCCCAAAACCGAACTTAGGTTCGAAATTGAGGTTGAAAAGAGAACTGAAAAGCCGGGTGTCTTTTTTACACAGGCACAAAGGTTTTTGGGTACATCAAAAGTGATAACCGAAGAGAAAACGGTTTATACATTGAAAAGTATCAGACTAACAACAAATACTGTCCCCGACCCTGCACGTCGATTTGCATTTACCCCGGTTGCTGGTTCGCCGCTCAACCGACTGGTTGTTGATGAGTTAGGAATTCTGTGTGGAGTTAATGTGCAGCCAGAGTTAAGATCTGCAAAGATTGATGTTCCCGCACAAAAAGCTGCTAGTCACGAGATTCCGGTTACCAATTATGCCGGACTTCTTCCTCTTACCCGCGAGTTTTTTGTTCAGGGTACTGCAGCCAGACTGGCCGAGGGTGCTGCCTCGCAAATATATGATATCCGTGCAAGTCGTTTGAATCTGCTTGTTGGAGATATGGACAAAATGCCATCGGAGGAGTCTCTGAAAATTATGCTTCACGGACTTAATGAGAAGGAAAAGGAACTGACCGAATTATTTATTGGGTCAGTGAATATTGAAACAGAGAAGCATATCATTACCATCGTTCCTGAAAAAGACAAAATGAGAGATGTGTTGTTCCGCTTGTCGTCTATTCGTGGCGTGGTTGCCAAGGATGATTTGGGAGGTGAGCCTTTCCATATCACATTCCTGCCGGAAAGAATCCCTGTTTTGCCTGTCGAAACTGATTCGCGTAACAGACGGGTTACTCCGGAAGCACCCGGATTATTTACAGTGTTGCCGGCGCATACGCAAATCAGAGTAACTGACGGTGTCAACACTTTATTGGAGGAGATGCATTTCATTCCACAGCTCGGCGAGCTAACCAGTTTGCCCGAGTCGGTGCTAAAAACCACAAATATAAAGCTTTATATTCATCGTGAAACAGGCCGACTGTTAAGGATGGATTTTTAAAGCAAAAATAATTTCGTATATTGCGGGCGTTTTTAAACAAATCAATATACTGAATTGTTATAAATCAGAATTCACCGGTACTAAATATTTTTTAAAATGACAAAAATCAGCAAAAAACCAAGAAGGCACCGTCGCACAAGGGAAACCCTTGAAAGAGACGTGTTAAACGCGGTTACTTCCCTCATTGAAGAGGTAGGTTTCGCGAATGTTACCCTTACAGCCGTGGCTCAGAGAGCCAAAATTGAGGCTTCAGTATTTTATCGTCGTTACGACAATTTGGAAGAGTTGTTCGACGAATACACCCGCAAGTATGATTATTGGTTGGGTGGTATTACTGAGCTTATGCCAACTGATCTTTCGGATGAAGACACCATCAAATGGTTGCTTCGCAATATTTCATCAGCCTTGTATCGCAATCGCGTGATGCAACAGTTGTTGGTATGGGAGCTTTCGGAAGATAATCACGTTACCCGTCGTACAGCTACCCTGCGCGAGAAAATCAGCGAGGAGTTGATTATGGCACTTGAAAGTCGGTTCGAAAACTCCGGATACGACATGAATGTAGTGGTTTCGCTTTTGATTGCAGGTATCTATTACCTGATTCTTCATCGTAACATTTCGAAGTTCTTCAACGTGGACTTTTCGACTCGTAAAGGTAAAGAAAGATTAGAGAATACCCTCGATCAGATCGTGGAAGTAATTTTCCGTGACATTAATTGCAAAAAAGAGATTAACGAATTCGTAGCCCGTTTGAAAGCAGAAGGGGTTAGCGATGAAATTATCGCTAAATGCATCAAAGCGTAAAGCTTTAAAAAAAAATCAGCACAAAAAAACCGGGCATAAAGTCCGGTTTTTTTGTGCTTTATAGTTAGATATCTTATACATTAAATCTGAAATGCATGATGTCTCCATCCTGAACAATATACTCTTTTCCTTCTACATTCATTTTACCGGCTTCTTTACATGCTGCTTCTGAACCAAGACTGATGTAGTCGTCGTATTTAATTACCTCTGCACGGATAAATCCTTTTTCGAAATCAGTGTGGATTACTCCGGCACATTGCGGTGCCTTCCATCCCTGATGAAAAGTCCATGCCCTTACCTCTTGAACTCCTGCCGTCAGGAAAGTTTCAAGATTAAGCAATTTGTAAGCAGACTTAATCAGGCGTGCAACGCCGGACTCCTGCAGTCCCACTTCTTCCAGAAACATCTGGCGCTCTTCGTAGGTGTCCAGCTCAGCGATATCGGCTTCAGTTGCGGCTGCAACAATCAATATCTCTGCGTTCTCATCTTTTACAGCTTCCCTCACAGCATCTACATGGGCATTGCCATTTACTGCCGCCGATTCCTCTACGTTGCAGATATACATCACAGGCTTGTCTGTCAATAGATATAAGTCTTTTACCAGCTTCTTTTGTTCTTTATCAAGTACCAGTGTACGGGCAGATTTCCCCTGCATTAACACATCCCTGTATTGAATCAGAATATCATATACGGCCTTAGCCATTTTATCGCCTCCGGTTTGAGCCTGCTTCTGTACCTTGGCGATACGGCTTTCCACCGTCTCAAGATCTTTCAGTTGTAATTCTGTGTCAATAATCTCCTTGTCGCGCACAGGATTGATGCTGCCATCGACGTGGGTAATGTTTTCATTCTCGAAGCAACGCAAAACATGAAGGATAGCATCCGTTTCACGAATATTAGCCAGAAACTTATTCCCAAGGCCCTCACCTTTGCTGGCACCTTTTACTAATCCTGCGATATCAACTATTTCAACAGTGGTGGGTACAATACGTTGTGGCTTAATTAGTTCAGCCAGTTTGTTTAGTCGTTCATCGGGTACAGTAATTACCCCGACATTGGGTTCAATAGTACAAAAAGGGAAATTGGCCGCCTGAGCCTTTGCGTTTGATAAACAGTTGAAAAGTGTTGACTTGCCCACGTTTGGCAGTCCGACAA
>CAYMDE010000046.1:14991-20458 GCA_964389115.1 uncultured Paludibacter sp.
GCGTTTGATAAACAGTTGAAAAGTGTTGACTTGCCCACGTTTGGCAGTCCGACAATACCACATTGAAGAGCCATGAAAAATTAATTTAATATTGGGCTGCAAAGATAGTTAAAAAAACGGTATCCCCGTTTATGCATTTCTGACCCAGATTGCTTCGATAACTTTAGGGAAATGCTCGTATTCCAGAGCATGTATTTTATGAGCTACATCCTCTGCGTTGTCGGCAGGTGTAACCGAACATTTTGCCTGAAAGATGATGTTTCCCTCGTCATAATTTTCATTCACATAATGAATTGTTATGCCGCTTTCTGTCTCCTTTGAAGCAACAACAGCTTCGTGGACATGCATTCCATACATTCCCTTTCCTCCGAATTTTGGAAGAAGCGCCGGGTGGATATTAATAATACGGTTGGGAAAAGCTTCAATTAGGGCAGGCGCAATCTTAAGTAAAAAACCGGCAAGTACAATGTGTGTGATGCCGTATTCCTGAAGCAAGGCTATAATGGATTGCCCATCGTTGAATTGCTCCCTACTAAAGGTTACTGAATCGACCCCGAGTTTTTTGGCTCTTTCATGTACAAAAGCAGTTTCTTTATTCGTTACAATAATCGGAAACTCAATCTGTTGGTTATTGCTAAAATACCGGATGATGTTTTCGGCATTCGAGCCGGATCCGGAACAAAAAAGGGCTATTTTAAGCATCATCAGGGTTAAATATTGCGCAAAACATTAAATTGTGTGCAAAAAAGTGGATTTTTTTCAACATTATGGACTATATGTCAAGAAAATTAATTTACTTTGCACCGCAAAATTAGAAACAATTTTTATTTATCAACTTAAAAACAGAAAATTATGTCAGAAGTTACAGCTAAAGTAAAAGCTATCATTGTAGAAAAATTAGGTGTTGACGAAGCTGAAGTAGTTCCAACTGCCAGTTTTACAAATGATTTAGGCGCAGATTCTCTTGACACTGTAGAATTGATCATGGAATTTGAGAAAGAATTCGGTGTTACCATTCCTGAAGATCAAGCTGAAAAGATTTCAACTGTAGGCGATGCTATTTCCTACATCGAATCATTAAATTAATAATATTCCAACTTATTTATGGAATTAAAAAGAGTTGTAGTAACAGGACTCGGTGCTGTGACTCCTCTTGGTAATACTATTCCGGAGTTCTGGGATAGTATTCTCAATGGAAGAAGCGGTGCTGGTCCGATTACCCGTTTTGATACTTCTTTGTTCAAAACCAAATTTGCCTGTGAGGTAAAAGATTTCGACCCTACTGATTATATCGAGAAGAAGGAAGCCAGAAAGCTTGACATTTATGCGCAACTTGCCATCGCTTCAGCCAAGCAGGCTATTGAGCATAGTGGACTTAATCTGGATGAGATTGATAAAGATGAAGTTGGGGTGATTTTTTCTGCCGGAATCGGGGGGATTACTACCTTCGAACAGGAAACGAGCTACTATTACCTGCATCCTGAGATGGGACCGAAATTCAATCCGTTTTTCATTCCCAAGATGATTTCAGATATAGCAGCTGGTCATATATCCATGATTTACGGATTTAGAGGACCAAACTACTGTACTGCATCTGCCTGTGCATCATCAACTAATTCCCTTATTGATGCATTCAATTATATCCGTCTCGGAAAAGCCAATATTATCGTAACCGGTGGTGCCGAATCAGCCATTACTCCCGGTGGAGTAGGTGGATTTAACGCGATGCAGGCACTGTCAACCCGCAATGATGAACCACAGCGTGCTTCAAGGCCATTCAGTGCCAGTCGCGATGGGTTTGTAATGGGCGAAGGTGCCGCATGTCTCATTTTCGAAGAACTTGAACATGCATTGGCACGTGGAGCCAATATTATTTGCGAGGTAGCAGGTGGCGGTATGTCGGCTGATGCGTACCATTTAACAGCAACGCATCCTGAAGGACTCGGAGCTAAACTGGTTATGAATCGCGCCTTGAAAGATGCCGGCTTCACTCCGGAGGATATCGACTATATCAACGTACACGGTACATCGACTCCGGTTGGAGATATTTCTGAATCCAAAGCCATCAAAGATGTATTTGGCGATCATGCATTCAAACTGAATATCAGTTCTACAAAATCGATGACAGGTCACTTGCTGGGTGCCGCAGGAGCTATTGAGGCTATTGTTGCTACACTATCAGTAGCCAATGATATCGTACCTCCAACCATCAACCATGAAGATGGTGATAATGATCCCGACATTGACTATAATCTTAATTTTACTTTCAATAAAGCACAAAAACGTGTAGTGCGTGCTGCTCTTTCGAATACTTTTGGTTTCGGTGGGCATAATGCCAGCGTTATTGTTAAAAAGTTTGTGAAATAAGTGATTAGGTATATTCGAAGAAAAATAAGGCTCTTGTCGAATTATCGAAAAGAGCCTTATTTGCAATTTTTCCGCATACTGGGTTTCTATCCCGATAATATTGCCTATTATCAACTGGCAGTAAGGCATCGTTCTGTAACACCTCCAACTTCCAAAGGGCATGCACTTAGTAATGAGCGCCTGGAGTTTCTGGGTGATGCTGTGTTGAATTCTGTGGTAACCGATATCCTGTTTAGTCGTTACCAAAATAAAAGGGAAGGTTTTCTTACCAATACCCGTTCAAAAATCGTAAATCGTGAATTCCTGAATAAAATTGCTGTAGATATCGGATTGGATAAGCTTGTAAAGCGTTCACGACACTTCTCGGGCAACAATTATGGAAACATATACGGCAATGCATTTGAAGCGTTAATAGGTGCAGTTTATCTGGATTACGGATATAAGCAATGCAAGAAATTCGTGGAGAAACGTTTGTTGCGAGAATTTGTGAATCTGGAGCAAGTTATTGTAAGCGAGCAAAACTACAAATCGAAAATCATTGAGTATTGTCAGAAATACCATTTACGCTACGAGTTTCAGTTGTTGGAAGATTCGCTGATACAACCCGGTAGTCATTTGTTTCGTACAGCTTTGTTTATTGAGAATCAGGAAATCTGTCAGGGTACAGGAACCAGTAAGAAAGATTCTCAACAACAGGTGTCGCTTTTGGCGTGGCAGAAGTTACAGGAGGATACCGCTTTATTGATGTAAAGTGCTATCTTTGCTGCAAACAAATTTTGAATTACCATGAAGACAGGACACTTGTCAGACCTCATCGCGTCTCAGGCTAAACATTATGGAGATCGTGCGGCGCTACTACATCGTAGAGAAATTACCGACCCATGGATTCCTATTAGCTGGATTGAATTTGCAGCGCAGGTGAAATCACTTTCTAAAGCATTACTTGAACTGGATGTAAACGAAGGCGATCGTGTGGGGCAATTCTCGAACAATATGGCAGAGAATCTTATCACTGATTTTGCATTATTTGCAAACAGGGCAGCGGTTGTTCCTATGTATGCCACTTCAACCGTTCAACAGGTTACTTTTATTGTTGAAGATGCAGGTATCAAACTGATGTTTGTTGGTGATGAATCACACTATGATACTGCACTTGCAGTGATGGCAGGGTCGTCAACGCTGCAAAAAATAATTGTATATGATTTGCGTGTGGCATTAAAAAATGAGCATTCGATGTATTTTCATGACTTGCTTGAAATGGGGAAGGCATCAACCAGGCATTTCGAGGTTCAGTCAAGGCAAAACGAGGCTACCGAAGAAGATTTAGCTTGTCTTCTTTATACTTCCGGAACGACCGGAAACCCTAAAGGAGTAATGCTTCCTCATAGTTGTTTGATTGAAGCCGTCAAAGTTCATAATGAGCGAATTCCTACGATCAATGACGAACAGACTTCAGTAGCATTTCTCCCCATGTCGCATGTTTTTGAACGCATGTGGTGTTATTTCTGCATTGCCATGGGTGTTACGATTTACATCAATCTGCGGCCAATAGAGATAACTGAAACAATAAAACATGTCAGGCCCAATATGATGTGTGCAGTGCCACGTTTCTGGGAAAAGGTATATGCGGTGGTGCAGGAGAATATCTCTTCCATGCCACCATTTAAGCAGGGACTGGTTACATGGGCGTTGGCCACAGGTAAGAAGTATAATATTGATACGCTGAGATTGGGTATGAAGCCGTCGCTCAATTTGAAGCTCAAATACGCAATTGCTGATAAACTCATTTTTTCAAAAGTTAAAAAGGCAGTGGGTATTGAAAATGCAACTTTATTGCCTGTTGCAGGAGCACGATTATCGGATGATATTAACTTGTTTCTCAAGAGTATGGGACTGCCGATAGCTTACGGTTATGGACTTACAGAGACTACGGCTACAGTTAGTTTCTTTGATTACACGCATTATGAATTTGGAACTGTTGGTAAAATAATTCCCCGCTTAGTAGTAAAAATCGGAGAAGATAATGAGATTCTCGTAAAGGGGAATACTGTTTTCAGTGGGTATTGGAATAATCCTGAGGCTAATAATCAAGCTTTTACCGAGGATGGTTTTTTCAGAACCGGAGATGCCGGATTTATCAGGGATAACCAAATTATTTTAACTGACAGGATCAAGGATTTGTTTAAAACGTCATACGGAAAGTATGTGGCACCACAGGAAATTGAGACACGCCTTGTTTTGGATAAGCATATTGAGCAGGTGGCTGTTATAGGTGATGAGAAACCCTATGTAACTGCGCTGATTCATCCTTCTGTTTCTGCTTTGGAAGCATATGCTCGCAAGCAGGGTATTATGTTTACTGATATTGAGAGTTTATTGGCAGATCCTGGTATCTATGAATTTGTGATGGGTAGAGTTCATCAATTGCAATCGGGTATGGCTAAACATGAGTTGGTTAAGAAAATTGCGCTCCTGCCGCGACCATTCACTATTCAGTCGGGCGAGCTGACCAATACGCTGAAGTTAAAACGTACAGTTGTTTTGCAAAGGTATAAGGTGATAATTGACGAAATGTATGTTTTATAACATATATTATGGCGATGTTGTGATAAGTGTTTTGTGTTTGTGTTTTACAACATATTTACATATCTTTGTGCCGTAATCACAACAAGTTACACTAAACAGAACCATTATGATTGAAAAAATCGGAACCAATGCCGGACTTGTATGGCAGGCATTGCAAAACGGCGAACAAAATGTAAAAGCCGTTAAGAAAGCGACCAAACTGAACGAGAAAGATCTGAATCAGGCTTTAGGATGGTTGGCTCGCGAAGGAAAAGTAAGCTTCACTGAAGCCGAAGGCGAACTAATCGTAAGCTTAGCTTAAAACGATGACATTACAAAGAAGCGGAAATGTTTTATACTTTTCCGCTTTTTTTGTGCCGATACTTCAGCAAATTAAAATAATTGGCTATATTTGCACCCGCTTTTAAAGCGAATGGAGCTATCTCTCCTGCCCGGATGGTGGAATGGTAGACACGAAGGACTTAAAATCCTTTGGCCTCACGGCTGTGCGGGTTCAAGTCCCGCTTCGGGTACA
>CAYMDE010000047.1:0-20154 GCA_964389115.1 uncultured Paludibacter sp.
AAATGCTTATCGTCAGATTTGTATGAATCCGCTTAACTTCACAAAAGGAGCAGATATGATAGATAATATAGTTCCTGAGCATACGGTTGCTATTCCCCGCTTAACAAACAATGTTTATGAGTATTTCTTGCCATTGAGTGTTGAAGCAACATCGAGCAAAGACGAATTTAGTTTGCCCGTTAACATAGCAGATCAGCATTTCGGAACATTATGGGAAGCATCAGCAACTGATAAGGAGCCTGTGATTACTGTGTCGTTTGAGCGAAACATCCAACTTGCGAATGCTGAGATTCGTTTTGAGTATCCCTGGAAGAAATATTATTTTGTTGCAGAAGCATCACTGGATGGACTGGATTGGATTGTTGTGGCTGATTATGCAGCAAACGGAATTGAAGGTTCGCCTGTTGATATTCAGATTGGCAGTAAGCTGAGACATTTCCGACTGAGATTCGTTGCAGCTGAAGAAGCCGCCTCACCGGCTATCTGGGAGATATTCTTTACGAAATAAAGCGGAATATTAAATGTTAACGTCGTCCGGCAGATCTTCTGTCCGGACGATTTTTTAGGCCTCGTTCCACCATCAGACTAATATTCTTTTTAACAGCATCAGCCGTTATAGTTGCGCCAGTCCAGCCATCGGGATTTGCTTTGGCAGCATCTTCAAACTTTATATTCGCCCACCCGTTGAAGAAGCCGTTGTTTTCCAATAGTCTTACATAGCCACGTGTTTCGTAATGAGAAAGTAGTGCTATTCTTTTGATTACTAAATTCCTTTCGGTAATAATGAGTACGGGCGTCGGGCCATTATATCCTCTGATGTCGTTTGAGAATGATTCGCTCGTAATGGCGTAACCCAACAGGTTATTTTTACTGTCAGTTATTCTGAGCCACAAATCGTTTATTTTATCAATTTTGGTGGCTTCAGGATAAACGCTCTGAACAAGTTCAAGTGCTGCAACTTCGGTTAGTACCGGTTCGCGGTGGTTTCTTGGACGTTGTTGCTGTGAAAATAAACTTGCAGCAATTATCAGAAAGCAGCATGTTATAAGGAGTTTTTTTGTTATCATTATATTTTTTTCGATTAGACTGATTTGAGAAAAAAAGGTTTATAACAGGATAAAAAAAGGAATAACCAATCTTATGCTGATTAGTTATTCCTTTGTAATTTAGCTATATATGCGATATTAATAATCTATTTGTTGTGTGGCACGGAATGCGCCGCGAATTTTAACCGGATCAGTGTCATCGTGTTTTACTCTACCGCTGAAGGTGCCTTTAATTTCAGTATCTGTGATTTCGGTAATAACAACGGTTACATTATAGCCCACATCAGAACCTCCGAATGAAGTATAAACCACGAGTTTGTCATTAGCATTAGCCGTAGAGTAGCTTTTTGCCTCCAGTTTAAAGTCGCTACCTTCTTCCCCAAAGTAGAATGAAATATGATTAGATTCTGTAGTCAGACTATTAAAGCCTGAGATTTCAACCATACCTCTCATGTTCTGACCATAGTTTATCCATTCGCATGCAGCAAAGGTTGCCGGTTCCTGATCATCGAGGATGTAGATCATTTTTCTTTGTCCGAGATCTTTAAGCAAATCGAGTGTATCATCTTCGCAACTGCTGAACAATACTCCGCTCATAAGGAGCGCAACAATAAACATGAATTTAGTTTTCATACTTCTGAATTAATTAAGTGTTAATGATTTTTATGACAGCCAAAAGTAGTGAAAAAATACTAATATGACAACCCTGTAACGCTCTTATTTATTGATTTAATTATGTTTGAAAGAATTTTTTTAGCAAATAAAAAGTACAATCATGCGAGGGTATTATAAGCTTTGTAAGCTAATTTTGTATTCAAGCATTTGTAAGGAGATGAAAGTATTTAAATTATTGTTATTTATAGTGTTGGCCATTTCATTTGGCGCACAGGCAAGTCCTCGCATCAAGTATTCCATCAATGATAACTGGCGTTTTATGCGCCGGGATGTGGGTGGTGCGATGCAGGAAAAATTTGATGATTCGGGTTGGCAGGTGATTAATTTGCCTCACACATGGAATGCGGCCGATGTAATGGATGATGAGCCTGGTTATTATCGCGATATTGCATGGTATCGTCGTTCCGTTAACATCCCTGCTGCTCATGCCGGCAAACAGGTGACTATTTTGTTTGAGGGTGCTAACCAGGAAAAAGAATTGTATGTAAACGGACAAAAAGTGGGCTCCCATGTGGGTGGATATACCCGTTTTAGTTTCGATATAACGGCTTTCCTGCGTTTTGGAGAAAGAAACGTTTTTGCCGTGAAGGTGAATAATCGTTACAATAAGTTTATTCCGCCCCTGACTGCTGATTTTACTTTTTTCGGTGGAATCTACCGCGATGTTTTCCTGATTGTTACTGAACAGCAACATGTGTCAACCACCCACTATGCGTCGGATGGAGTGTATTTAAGCACACCCCGTGTGAGTGAGGCAAACGCTGATGTTGAGGTGAAAACCATGCTTACAAACGCATCGCTGCAGCAAAGTAACCTGCGGGTTGAGCATACCTTACTCGATGCCGACAGGAAGGAAGTTATTACCGTATCGAAAAGAGTACGTTTGGCTGGAAATACGAGTAATTTCGAAGATATACAAAAGTTTAACGTAAAGGCTCCTGCGCTGTGGAGTCCTGAAACTCCGGTAATATATACGGTGCGTACCCGAATTTTCGACGACAGATCGAAAAAACTCAGGGATGAAGTTTATCAGCCTCTCGGTTTCCGCTGGTACGAGTTCACAACAGAAAAAGGTTTTCTGCTGAACGGAAAACCCTACAAACTGATTGGCACTAACCGACATCAGTGTTATGACGGGCTGGGCAATGCCTTGCCGGATGAAATTCATGTGCGTGATGTGCTCCTTCTGAAAGAAATGGCTGGTAATTTCCTCAGGGTTTCGCATTATCCGCAGGACCCTACCGTGATGGAGATGTGCGATAAACTGGGTATCATCACCAAGATTGAAATCCCTATTGTGAATGCCATCACTGAGCATGAGGAGTTTTATCAAAACTGTCTGACTATGGCGCGGGAAATGGTATATCAGGATTATAACCGACCATCGTTATTGATTTGGGCTTATATGAATGAAGTGCTTCTTCGTCCCCCTTTCCGCGATGATCCTGAAAGACATGCGACATATCTGAAATCAGTTGAGCAATTGGCTAAAAGTATCGAAAAACAGATTAGGGATATTGATCCTTATCGTTATACCTTGCTGCCGATGCATGGAAGTTTTGACTTGTATCATGAGTCGGGACTGACCCGCATTCCGATGATTATTGGGTGGAATTTGTACCAGGGTTGGTATGGCGGAACTTTTGACGGGTTTGATAAATACCTCGACGATGCACAGGAAGTCCTGAAAGGTGTTCCGTTCATCATTACAGAATATGGTGCCGATGTTGATCCCCGCCTGCATTCTCTGGATCCTGTGCGGTTCGATTATACACAGGAATGGGCAAACCTCTATCATGAGCATTATATCAAAGCCATCATGGAGCGTACATATATCGTGGGTGCCAACATCTGGAATCTGAATGATTTTCATTCTGAGGAACGTGGTTATGCGGTTCCGCACATCAACAACAAGGGTGTTGTTTCCACAACCCGTCAGTTTAAGGATACCTACCTCCATTATCAGGCCTTTTTCCGCAAAGATCCCATTGTGAATATCGGAGGAAGGAACTGGAACATCAGGGGTGGCGTTGCTGGCGATAATTATAGATGTGTGCAGCCGGTGAAGGTTTATTCTAATCTGCCTGAGGTTGAATTCTTCCTGAATGGGGTTTCGCTGGGCAAAAAGAAAACCACCGATGCTATTGCTGAGTTTATGGTTCCATTTGTAAACGGTGAAAATGTGCTTGAGGCTGCAGGTGTTTCAGGTGGCCGACAATTACGCGATTTGGTCAGGGTTGATTTTCGACTGATAGCGAATGATTTAAAAGACAGAAAACTGCCCTTTGAATCTATCAATGTGATGCTGGGGAGTAAACGCCATTTTGAAGATAAGGATAAGTCGGTGATCTGGTTGCCCGAAAAGCCCTACACTCCCGGAAGTTGGGGATATGTCGGAGGTAAAAACTATGTAAAACGTACCCGTCACGGTCAGTTGCCTGCATCGGATTTAAACATATTGAATACCAATATTGACCCTGTATTCCAGACCAAGCGTCACGGTATTGAGCATTTTAAACTGGACGTACCTGATGGTGAGTACACTGTGAGTCTTTATTTTGCCGAATTGATGTCGCGCAACGTGAAAGTGCTGGCATATAATCTTGGAAATGATGCCATCGCTGATGATTTGGATGAACGGGTGTTCAGCGTAGAGATTAATGGCACAAAACTTATCCATGATTTAAATATCGCTCAGGAATATGGGGAGCATACCGCTGTGGTTAAGAAATTCAGTGTGCAGGTTACCGATGGTAAAGGCATTGATATTCGTTTTTTGCCAATAAAAGACGAAGCCATACTAAACGCGATCAGGGTGTATCGTAATTATTGATAGATTCATTGTTTATTTATTTTTTGATTGTAGAAAAGCCGTCGGAGACACTGGGTTTCCGACGGCTTTTTCAGTTAGAGGATAATATTGTAAATTATGCAATCTTATATTTGTCAACCTGTTCCATGTCGAAGTTTTTGATGAAGGTAGCGTGTTTGCGCACTTCAACTTCAGCAAATCGCTGATAAACTTCAGCAGATTTACGGAACATATCGTCGCGTGTAGCATCGATGATAAGCAGGTAGCACATGATGATGTGACCGGCCATCTCAACCAAACGACGTGCCTGGAAATCAAGATACTCTGCATTTTTAGTTTCGGTAACACGTGTAACGGCATTCTCGTACAAGGTTGTCATACTCATCAGTTTCTTGCGCAGCGAACTGAACTCAGGGTTGATGGGCAGTGACTCGTAATATCTGATTTGTTTGAGATAATTGCCGGTGGTTACGTGCCGAATAGCAGCTACAGTTTGCAATTGCGACGTACCCTCGTAAATGGTAAGGATGCGTGCATCACGATAGATTCTTTCGCAGGCATAGTCTTTCATGAAACCTGAACCGCCATGCACCTGAATGCTGTCGTACGCATTTTGATTGGCATATTCGCTGGAGAACATTTTCAGAATTGGAGTAAACCCATCGGCTAATTTCTGATAATCTTTGTAATCTGCTTTTTCTTCCGGACTGAGCTTGCGTTTCGCTTCGATAGCTTCGTAGGCTTTGTAGATGTCAACAAAACGGGTTGTTTCGTATAACAATGCACGGGTGGCTTCGAGTTTGGCTTTCATGAGCGATATCATTTCAAATACTGCCGGGAACTCAATGATGGCTTTGCCGAACTGTCTGCGTTCGCGGGCATAAGCAAGTGCTTCGTCGTATGCAGCCTGTGAAACACCAACTGATTGAGCACCAACTCCAAGTCGGGCGCCATTCATCAGCGACATAACATATTTGATAAGGCCCATTCGGCGGGTACCCACCAATTTGGCCGGTGTGTTTGTGAATACCAGTTCGCAGGTTGGAGAACCCTTGATACCCAGTTTGTTCTCGATACGACGCACCTTGATGGTATGGTCGAAATTATTGTCGGCCACAAAATAAGATAGTCCGCGACCATCCGTTGAACCTTCTTCGGAGCGTGCCAGTACCAGCTTGATTTGCGCATCGCCATTGGTGATAAAGCGTTTCACGCCGTTGAGATACCAAACACCATCGTGTTCGCTGTAAGTAGCTTTCAGCTGAACAGCCTGCAGGTCGGATCCTGCATCAGGCTCGGTTAAGTCCATCGAGCAGGTTTCGCCCTGACAAACACGTGGCAGAAACTCGGCCTTGATGCTTTCGTCGGCAAACTCAGCAATCGTCTCGGCGCAGTCCTGCAAACCCCAGATGTTCGCAAAGCCCGCATCGGCACGCGACACCATTTCGCCTCCCATGATATAAGGTATCATCGAGAAGTTTAGTCCGCCGTACTGACGGGGAAGCGACATGCCGTAAAGTCCTGCCTGCGCAAGAGTATCGTGATTCTCCTGCGTACCGCTGGCATATTTCACGCGGTTGTTAATTACCTGTGGCCCCTCTTTATCAACCTCTTCGGCATTGGGGGCTATGATTTCAGCACAGATCTCGCCGATAATTTCGAGTACCCTTTCGTAATTGTCGATACAATCTTCAAAATCTTTGGGTGCATATTCGTACTGGTCTTTCTCAACATAATTCTGCTCTTTCAAATCAATGATTTTCTGCATCAAAGGATGTGAAAGCTGGAATTTTAATGCGGGATTATTGTGGTAGTAGTTCATGTTATTTGCTGTTTTTCTTGTAGTACTTAATCATTTTCGGAATAACTTCTTCAACGCTACCGGTGATAACATAATCAGCAATGGCATTGATAGGTGCATCAGGATCGTTATTGATGGCTATAATCATAGCACTTTCCTGCATTCCGGCGATGTGTTGAATCTGGCCGGAGATTCCGCAGGCAATATACAGTTTTGGGCGAACAGTGGTTCCTGTTTGTCCAATCTGACGTTCATGATCGGCCATTCCGGAGTCAACAGCAGCACGCGAAGCACCCACTTCTCCACCCAGCACAGCAGCCAAGTCGTACAGCATTTTAAAATTATCAGCGCTACCCATTCCGTATCCGCCGGATATAATAATAGGAGCAGCTTTCAGGTTAACTTTCGATTTTTCCATGTGTCTTTCGATAACTTCGATCACAAAGTCGGTATCAGATACATATTTGGAAACATCCAGTTTTTTTGTTTTACCTGAGTATTTCGCATCGCGGATTTCTTTTTTCATTACCCCCTCGCGCACGGTTGCCATTTGTGGACGGCAATCGGGGTTTACAATGGTTGCAACGATGTTTCCGCCGAAGGCAGGACGAATCTGGTACAGCAGGTCGTCATATACTTTCCCTGCTTTTTTATCTTCGTAAGAGCCGATTTCCAGGGCAGTACAATCGGCTGTTAATCCACTGAAAAGTGCTGATGAAACCCTTGGGCCAAGATCGCGACCGATAGAGGTAGCACCCATCAGGGCAATCTGAGGTTTTTCTTCTTTAAAAAGATTTACCAGCAGCGAAGTATGTGGCAGGGTGGTGTAGGGCGAAAGGCGTTTGTCGTCGGCCAGATACAAAGTATCCACTCCGAAAGGAAAAACCTGCGCTCCTAACTTATCCAGTTGATAGCCGGCGGCTACAGCTTCGAGTTTGCATTTTTGCTGATCGGCCAGTGTGCGGCCTTTGGTGAGCAATTCCAGACTAACATCGGCTACGATGCCGTCTTCAATTTCGAGATATACTATGATGTTGTTCATGACTTTCAAATACTTATCCAATGGTGTGATTTGCAATTAACTCTTTCATCAGTTCTTCGATGTCGTAATCGGCGGCAGTTAGCTTTTTACTTTCCTTGGCTGTAAATACAACACTTTCGATTTGTTTTACTTTGGTTGGCGAACCTGTAAGTCCGAGCCATTGTGATTCGTGCTCAATATCGGATGCGCCCCACTCGGGAATGTTCAGATATGGATAAGCCTGAATGATATCGGTATAATCGGTCGTTGACGATTGTCTCTCGCTTACCGTACGTGCATTTTTGTACTTGAGCGTTAATTTGGCATGACGTGGGCGGCAGTTTGGTGCTGAGCCGTTCACGGTAACAACTAAAGGAAGTTTGCCTTTCACCACTTCCACACCTCTTTCGAGACGGCGTTTGATAGTGATAACTCCATCAGCAAGATCGAGCACCTCTTCAGCATAAGTGATTTGGGGGATGCCTAATTTCTCGGCAACCTGCGGTCCGACCTGGGCAGTGTCGCCATCGATAGCCTGGCGACCACAAACGATGATATCGACTTTTCCGATTTTGCGAATGGCAGCAGCCAATGCATAGGATGTAGCAAGCGTATCGGAGCCGGCAAATTCGCGGCCACTCAACAGGAAGCCACCATCGGCTCCGCGGTACATACTTTCACGGATAATTTCGGCTGCACGGGCTGGTCCCATGGTGAGAACGTGAACCTGTGCTCCTTCAATTTTGTTTTTTAGACGTAGTGCCTGTTCGAGAGCGTTTAAATCTTCAGGATTGTAAATGGCGGGAAGAGCTGCACGGTTTACTGTTCCGTCGGCTTTCATGGCATCTTTTCCTACATTACGCGTGTCGGGCACCTGCTTGGCAAGTACAACAATGTTAAAACTCATTTTGCGTAGTAATTAATATTTAAAGTTATTGAATCAATCTTACCAGTATTTCACAATTATTAAACCATTGGCTGATATTGCGAAATAATCATGAATGTGTTGTGTTTTCCGTCATGAAGCGACAAAAATAACAGTTTTTGGCGAAGATGCAACCCCAAACTGCACGTTTTTTATTTTTTTGAGCAAAATCCTGCAAAAATAAACGCGGGACTTTTCACAAAGTCCCGCGCTATTAATAGGTATTAGTTTTTTTAAGGTATAAAAAAGATTGTGTTGTTTAGTTAACGATTGCAAAGGAAGGCTGAATTTCGATACCAAACAAATCGAAAAATATGTTTTACAACCAGTTTTTACGCTTTTTTGACCTTTTTTTGACCTTTATGGCTTTTTTCCTTCATTTTTTTTCATCGGGGATTTTTTGAAAAAAGCTGTATCTTTGTTCGAAATTTTTTGAGATGACACCAAAACTATTCCACTTACTGATAATTCTCATGCTGATTGTTTCGTGCCGACAAGAGTCGCGAACTGCTGATAATCAGAAACAAACAGTTTCAGTTCCTGCTTTTTCTGCTGATTCGGCTTACAAATATATTCAAAATCAGGTAGATTTCGGCCCCCGGGTGCCTAATACTGCGGCCCACAGGGCGTGTGCCGAGTATCTTGCTGCTGAACTGCGGAATTTCGGAGCCAGTGTGATTGAGCAGCGTGCGGTGTTAAGGGCTTTTAATGGTGACATGCTCGATGCAGTTAATATTATCGGGTCGTTCAATCCGGATGTGAAAAGCCGGGTTTTGCTTTTTGCACACTGGGATACCCGTCCGTGGGCTGATCACGACCCCGATCCTGCAAATCACAAAAAACCTGTTTTAGGAGCCAACGATGGCGGCAGCGGAGTGGGAGTGTTGCTTGAAATTGCCCGTCAGATAGGAATGCAAGCTCCGGGCATTGGCGTTGATATCATCTTTTTCGATGCCGAAGATTATGGTGCCCCCGAGAGTTATACAGGAAGTGCAACCGATTCGTGGTGTCTTGGCTCTCAGTACTGGGCAGCCAATCCACATATTCCCGGTTATCGGGCGCGCTATGGTATATTGCTCGATATGGTTGGTGCGGCCGATGCGGTTTTCTACCGGGAGCAGATATCAGATTATTTCGCCTCCAATATTGTAAATAAAGTGTGGAATACAGCCTCAACCCTCGGGTTTAACCGTTATTTCATCAACGAACGGGGCGGGGCGGTAACCGACGATCATTTGTATGTCAATCAAATTGCAAGGATTCCGAGTATCAATATCATTCATTATAATCCTCATTCGGAAACCGGTTTTGGTGATTTCTGGCATACAATAAACGATACGATGGATGTCATTGACAAGAATACGCTTCATGCGGTTGGGACAACGGTGATGCATGTAATTTACAACGAACGATAATTTTTCGACTATATATATAATGTTGAAATTTCAGAAAGTTGCCATCAAAATTGGCAGTAATGTGCTAACAAGAAAAGACGGGAAACTCGATTTAACCCGCATGTCGGCCCTGGTTGATCAAATTGCCATGTTACACCAACAGGGTGTCGAGGTCGTGTTAATTTCGTCGGGAGCTGTCGCTTCAGGAAGAAGCATTCTTGGTTTGCGTAAAAAGATGGATGTGGTAGATCAGCGTCAGCTATTCTCGGCGGTAGGTCAGGCCAAACTCATCAATCATTACTGGGATTTGTTTCGCGAGCATGGAATAACCGTTGGACAAGTACTTACCATGAAGGAAAACTTCAGCAGCAGGCGTCATTATCTGAATCAGCGTAACTGTATGCGTGTGATGCTCGACAACAAAGTAATTCCAGTGGTTAACGAGAATGATACCGTTTCGGTAACCGAGCTGATGTTTACAGATAATGATGAATTGTCGGGTCTGATTGCCTCCATGATGGATATGGAAGCATTGATAATATTGAGTAATGTGGATGGCATCTTCAATGGACCGCCCGAAAAGGCATCTTCGGAGGTTATCAGGGTGATTGAGAAAGGGCAGGATGTGTCTGACTTTATTCAAACGGAACGCTCTTCGTTCGGAAGGGGAGGGATGGCAACCAAAACATCCATTGCACGTAAAATTGCCGATGAAGGTGTAGAGGTGTTTATCGCCAATGGGAAGAAAGAAAATATACTGATGGAGATTCTGACCGGTTCTGAAAATGCTGTTTGTACGCATTTCAAAGCATCAGCAGGAAGCGTTTCTTCGGTTAAAAAATGGATAGCGCACAGTCATGGCTTTGCCAAAGGAAAGATACATGTCAATGCCAATGCCGCCGAAGCACTGACAGGTGATAAGGCAGTGAGTTTGCTGCTGGTGGGAGTGACCCGCATCGAAGGAGAGTTTGAAAAAGATGATATCGTGAGGGTTTTCGATGATCAGAATAAACTGCTTGGAGTTGGGAAAGTGCAGTATGATAGTGAAAGCGCCCGTCAGCATATTGGATTAAGAAATCATAAACCGCTGATACATTGTGATTATCTGTATCTTGAATAAAATAAGAAGAAAATGAACTGGAAAGAAATAGTGCTTGCTGCATCGCGTACTTTAAATCTTGTAAGTACAGAAAAAATAAATGAAGTATTGTTGGCGCTGGCCGACGAAACGGTTGCTCAGGCCGATATGATTCTCGCGGCCAATGAACATGATCTTGCCGCGATGGATAAGTCGAACCCCATGTACGATCGCCTGTTGCTGAATAAAGAACGTTTGGCGGGCATAGCTTCCGATATCCGGAATGTTGCATCCTTGCCATCGCCACTTGGCAGGGTGTTGATGCAAACCGAACGCCCTAATGGCATGCAGATAACCAAACTGAGTGTTCCTTTCGGGGTGATAGGCATCATTTACGAAGCACGTCCAAATGTTAGTTTCGACGTGTTTTCGCTTTGTCTGAAATCAGGAAATGCCTGTGTGCTCAAGGGTGGCACCGACGCCTGGAACTCGAATAATGCCATTGTAAATGTAATTAAATCAGTACTGAAGAATCAGGGTCTAAGTGAAGATATTGTGACTCTGCTATCGGCAGGAAGAGAAGCCACTGCCGAATTGATGAACGCGGTTGGGTATGTTGATTTAATTATTCCCCGGGGTGGGAAAGGGCTGATTGACTTCGTGCGTGATAATTCGAGAATTCCTGTCATTGAAACCGGAGCAGGCATTTGTCACAGCTATTTTGATAAATATGGCGACATCAGCATAGGCAAATCAGTGATTTTTAATGCAAAAACCCGCAGGGTAAGTGTTTGTAATGCCCTGGATTGTTTGGTGATTCATAAAGACAGACTGTCCGACTTACCTGAGTTATGCAAAGAATTGGCAATCAAAAATGTTAGCATTTATGCTGATGAGAAGGCGTACGGTCAGCTCGCTGGACAGTATCCGTATTTATATCCCGCTGATGAAAACAGTTTTGGCACTGAATTCCTCGATTATAAGATGGCCATCAAAACTGTTGCCTCCATTGAGGAAGCCATAGAGCATATCAGCAAATACAGCTCAAAACATAGTGAATGCATCATCAGCGAAGATGCAGTTGCTGTGGATTATTTCTCCAAAATGACCGATGCAGCCTGCGTGTATGTAAATGTATCAACAGCATTTACTGATGGTGCACAATTCGGACTCGGTGCAGAGATAGGCATTAGTACCCAAAAGATGCACGCCCGTGGCCCTATGGCATTAGAAGAACTCTGTTCGTATAAGTGGATGGTGACAGGAAGCGGTCAAGTGCGGACTTAACTGGTTTCAGGCCTATACATTAGTTATCCCCGAGCTTACTACCTAACATAATGATGCGCTTATCGTGGAGATATGAAGTAAAGCTTCATTATGCCATGACGTAACGTTACGTCATGCATGGAAGAAACTCCTCTTTACGTCATAACGTAACGTTACGTCATGTGTTTACGTCGCTGCTGGTAAGGTCAAAGCGTAAAGGCACGTCATTACTACGATACGAGAAACGTGGTTGTTCGATATCGGCATTGCTCTCTATGCCGGATCAGAGATGATGCATAGCTATTGTGTTGATAATGTTGTTCGTGGGTTATTTTACCTTCTTCCTTATTTTATTTGTTGCTGCAATTAATTTTTTTTACACTTTTTTTGCTAATACCAAAATATTTGTTTTCCTTTGCGACTGAGAATTCATAATTCGCGCACGGTTATTTCGGATACTTCCCTTTTTCAGGCCTGGCTCTTTTAACCTAATCGTTTGTTTATGGTTCTTGAAAACTTTATTTATTCATTATTATTTTTATTTTTTTATGAACATTTACGTTGGTAACTTAAGTTACAGAGTCCGTGAGAACGACCTGGAAGGTGTTATGGCTGAATATGGCCAGGTAACTTCTTGCAAAATCATCAAAGACCGTGAAACAAACAAATCGAAAGGTTTCGCTTTCGTGGAAATGGAAGACGTTGCTGGTGAGAAGGCAATTGCCGAACTCAACGGGGCTGAATTGGACGGCCGCACAATGGTAGTTAAAGAAGCGAGACCAAAAGCTTAAAAAACTCATTTATTCGGAAATTAAACTTCTGTTGTCTGCGCGACGATGGAAGTTTTTTGTTTAAATACATATGATGAAAGAAATTCTGAGAAATTCCGGTGTTGCCGGAAAGATATTACAGTTGCTGATTCTGACTTTGTTCCTCTTATTTGTTGCCTCGATTGCAGTGTTGCTTATACTGAAGAACAACCAGGAGAATATGAGTATGTTGAAAATGGCACAAGCGATACAGTCGCTGGCTCTTTTCTCGTTGCCACCAATCATCCTGGTTAGCATTTGGAGCAATCAACCCTTAAGCCTTCTTAAACTCGATAGTACAGGAAATCCGCGTGTTGCCCTGTGGGTGGTTTTGCTGATGATAGCCGTAATACCTTGCGTTAATTTTCTTTCAGATATCAATAATAGTATAGTGTTCCCCGAGTTTCTTGCCGGACTGGAAAGTGCTATGAGAAACATGGAGGATACAGCAGCGGCCATGACTGTAAAGCTGCTTTATGCTGAGAATTTTGGGGTGTTGCTGATAAATCTGTTTATCATTGCAGTGATACCTGCCATTGGCGAAGAGCTGTATTTCAGGGGTGTACTGCAGCCATTGATACAAAAACAGTGGGGAATGCACGCCGCAGTGTGGGTTACAGCAATAATTTTCAGCGCGATACACTTCCAGTTTTTTGGTTTTCTTCCACGGATGCTTTTAGGTGCATTGATGGGGTATTTGATGGTTTGGACAGGTAGTTTGTGGATGCCTATTCTGGCGCATTTTATCAATAACGGTATGGCGGTGGTTTACTATTATTTCAAGAGCCGCGGTGCTACACCCATCGATTTGGAAACCGCGGGAAAATTCGGAACCTGGTACTATGTTATTCCGGCTGTTTTGCTGGTGATTTTGCTGGTGCGCCTGATTATTAAAGATGGATCAGGAGGCAGGAACCGTTCTGCGCTCGCTGACGATTAACAGGGCCTGCTCTTTAATTTCAGCAGGAAGGTCGATACATCGTAATTGCAGACTGCGTAACCATCCGGCCACATCGCTTTCGGCAAGTGTTTCAAAAACTTCTGTAATCTGTTCAACCTGAGTGTCCGAAAAATCAGAGGCTTTGATCCCGGAAAGCTCATCAAGTTCTTCGTCATCAAAATAAACCACCTCTGCATTATTGTTTAATAGAGTATCGCGGTCGCAAACTTCATGAGCACCACAACATTCTTCGTTAACTGTAACGTTGACTTCAGGCTCAATATTTTTCTTTTTGCGGTTGAGGTGAGTAAGCAACATTAAGAGTGCTCCTGCCGCGATTAAAATGATTATCAGTGCCCACATATTCTTTTCTCCTTAAATTTGGCCGCAAAATTAATGATTAATAGTCGTTTTTACGTATTTTTGTCCGTTAAAAATACAATAGAAAACGTTTTTTTCAGTTGTTAGTTTACAACGTTTCAAACGGTGTTTCAGTTTATTCGGTAGTTATTTTGAAAGCATTTTTAAAGTTTATTTTTATCCTGATATCAGGGGTGTTTTTTTTCTCATCATGTGCCATGGAGAAAAACACCCGCATGACCCGTGCTTTGCAGTCGCTAAACACGAAATACAACACCTATTACAACGGAAAAGTAAGCTATGAAGAAGGCCTGAAAGCGATCGCCAATGCCAATAAAGACGATTTCAGTCAGGTGATAAACATGTATCCAATCAGTAATCACGAAGCGGCGAGGTCGGCTACATCGCATATGGACAGGGCGATTGAGAAAAGCAGGAAGGCCATCAAAACCCGCTCAATCAAAACCAAGCCCGAAGCCCGCCGTAGATCACGCCGAAGAGATCCTAATTTCAGAGAATATCTTCAAAGAGAAGAATACAACCCATTCATGTCGAATGTGTGGTTGCTTCTTGCACAGGCCGAATTTCATAAAGCTGATTTCCTTTGTTCAGTGGGAACTTTCAATTATATAGCGCGGCATTTTAAACATGATACGCATTTGGTACAGACTTGTCAGCTTTGGGTAATCAGAGCTTATGCTGAAATGGGATGGCTCTACGAAGCAGAAGATATGCTGTCGAAGATAACTCAAAGTCAGCTGAACCAACCCAACGCCACCCTTTATGCTGCAGTACGGGCCGATTTGTTGTTGAAGCGAAGACAATTCCGTGAGGCTATTCCGTGGCTCGAACTGGTTGTGTCGCGCGAAAGCGACCGCGATTTGAAGATGCGTTTCAGTTATCTGCTCGGACAGCTTTACCAGGAAAGTGGCAACAAACAAAGGGCACACGATGCGTACTCACGCCTTTTACGTATGAGTCCGCCTTACGAAATGGCTTTCAATACCCGCCTGGCGCGTGCAGGACTCTTCATGGGCAATATGAATGATATCCGCAGGGAGCTTTATCGCATGGCCGGCAATAATAATAACGAGACTTATCTTGATCAGGTGTATTTTGTTATCGGGAATACCTATCTCCATCAGAAGGATACCGTAAAAGCACTTCACTATTATGCTGAAGCGGTAGAGTACAGCACCCGCAATGGCATCGATAAGGCGACGGCACTGATTAAAGCTGCCGACCTGAATTATCTGCGTCAGAATTATGTGGATGCTCATCCTTTGTATGATGATGCAGCTAAAATTATTCCGCTGACTCATCCCGATTATCCGCGGGTGGCATTGCGTTCAGAGGTGCTTGCCGAGCTGGTGGTGCATCATGAGGAGGTAATGCTGCAGGATAGTTTACAGCGACTATCGGCAATGGGCACTGAAGATCGCTTGAAAAGTGTGATGGCGTGGATTGCCAAATTGGAAAAGGAAGAGGCGCTTGAGGCTGAAAGAGCTGCCCGCCGACAGGAGAGGACTGATTCGCAGCCTGCCGGTGGCAATATGGGCATGACCATGATTGGTGGTCCTGCACAGGGCGATCGTGGTGCCTGGTACTTTTACAATACAGCGCTCGTAAGGAGTGGCGAGACCGAGTTTCAGCAGAGATGGGGGCGGCGCAGGCTCGAAGATAACTGGCGAAGAGCAACAAGATCAGCCTCGCTTTTTGCAGATGATCTGACTTCGCAACCGCAGGAGTCGGAAGAGGAAGTAGCTGGAGAAGAAAATGAACTTGCTGAAAATGGAAATGGGCGTACGCAAGTATCACAGGAACCTCTTGATGAGAAGAGTCCTGAGTTTTATCTGCGACAAATTCCTACCACACCCGAACAGATTGAAAGATCCAATCAAATTTGGGCTGGCTCACTTTTCTCCATGGGGGTTATCTATAAAGATAAACTCGAAGACTTATCATTGGCAATCAGCACTTTCAATGAATATCTGAACAGGTTTGGAACGCATGAAAAGGTATTGGAGGCCTTGTTCCATAATTATATGATGCATGTGCGACTGGAGGAGATGACACTCGCTGAGTCGCTGAGGACAACCATCATCAACAAATTCCCTGAGTCGGTGTACGCGCAAATGTTGTCAAATCCCGATTTTGTTGGTCATCAACGCAGGATGTACGAGGCGCAGGACTCACTTTACCGCAGTGCATACAAGGCATTCAACAAGAACGAATTCGAAGAGGTGTTTAGCATTGTAAAGCAGGTTCGGCAAGAATTCCCGCTGTCGCCGATGATGCCCCGCTTCCTGTTCCTCAACGCCATGAGTACCGGTAAATCGCGCACGAGTGAAGCCTTTGAAAAAAATCTCGTTGAGTTGCTCGATTTATATCCTGAGAGTGATGTGAGCACCATATCGAAAGATATGCTGGCTCTGATTCGTCAGGGCAGAGAAGCGCAACAAGGTGCTGCCATGGGTACCTTGCTGACCCGCAGAGAGGTGCGACCTGTCGGTGAGAATGGCGATGAGATTACTGAACTGACTTTCCGACTGGAAAAGAACGCCGAACAGCGCATTCTTTTTATTTCTCCCGAGAAGGAAGAAGACCTTTATGCGCTGCAATTTGAGTTGGCAGTGTTTAACTTCTCCCGTTTTATCCTGAAAGATTTCGATCTTAATATCAGCAGGATAGATGCTTCCCGGAATGGAATATCGGTGATAAGTTTCGATAATTTTACCGATGCCGAATGGTATTTGAACGCAATCAGGGCGGAAGCCGGTATTGCAGCCCTTTTGAAGCAGTTGCGCGTGGTGCCCCTCATCATTGCTGAATCGGATTACAACCTGATGCGATCGGGATTGACAATTGATGATTATCTGATTTTCCGTGCGGAAGTGTCGGATCCGGAAGTTGAGATATTTGAAAACTAAGCAAAAAGATTAAAAAATATATATTGATGAAGAAAGACAGAATACTTTGGACAGATGATGAAATCGACCTATTGAAGGTCTATGTGCTTTTCCTCGAAGAGAAAGGATACGAGGTGGTTACGGCAACCAATGGTAAAGATGCCATCGACTTGTGTCGCAAAGAGAGTTTCGACATCATTTTTCTGGATGAAAATATGCCCGGACTGAGCGGACTGGAAACCCTGGCGCGTATCAAAGAGATTGATCCCAATGTGCCTATGGTGATGATTACCAAAAGTGAGGAGGAGAACATCATGAATATGGCCATCGGCAGCAAAATTGCTGATTATCTGACCAAACCGGTGAACCCGAGTCAGATTCTGCTGACCCTCAAAAAGAATATCCACCGCAAGGAAATACAAACAGAACATACCACTTCAACTTATCGCTCCGAGTTCGGCAGGATAGGGATGCAAATCAACGATTCGCTTACCTACGACGATTGGGTAGAGGTGTATAAGAAGCTGGTTTACTGGGAGCTGGAGCTTGCCGAGACCGATAGCGGTATGGATGAGATGCTGCGGATGCAAAAAACCGAAGCCAACAGCACTTTCAATAAGTTCATTCGCCGCAACTATCAGGATTGGTTTCAATCAACAGATAAGCGACCACTCATGAGTCAGGACTTATTCAAAAATAAAGTGTTTCCGTTGATCGATGAAGGCGAAAAGCTGTTTTTTGTGCTGATTGATAATTTCCGCTTCGACCAGTGGAAAATTATTCGCGAGATGCTGAATGAATACTATACGTTCACCGAGGAAGATCTTTATTGCAGTATATTGCCCACTGCAACGCAATATGCCCGCAATGCGATTTTCTCCGGCCTGCTGCCATTACAAATTCAGCAGATGTTTCCCGACCTTTGGGTCGATGAAGATGAAGATGAAGGTAAAAACCTGAACGAGAAAGACCTGATACAGACGCAACTCAACCGCTTCCGGAAGAATTACAGTTTCTCTTACCACAAAGTAAATGAGTCGTCGTATTGCGAAAAACTGATTGAGCGCATCCCGCAACTCGATAATAATCAGCTGAATGTATGTGTGTTGAACTTCATCGATATGCTTTCGCATGCCCGCACCGAATCGAAAATGATGCGCGAACTGGCCAACGACGAGGAGGCTTATCGTTCGCTTACTGTTTCGTGGTTTAAACATTCGGGAACACTCGAATTATTCAAAGCCATTGCCCGCCGCGGTTACAAGGTGATTCTTACAACCGACCACGGCACAATCCAGGTGAAAAATCCCGTGAAAGTAATTGGCGATAAGAATACCAATGTGAACCTGCGTTATAAAGTAGGCAAAAACCTCAGCTACAACAAAAAAGAAGTGTTCGAAATTACCGATCCGAAGAAAATTGGCCTGCCAAGTCCGAATGTTAGTTCAGCCTACATTTTCGCGGGCAACGACGACTTCTTTGCTTACCCCAATAATTACAACCACTACGTGAGTTATTACAAAAACACTTTTCAGCACGGAGGAATCTCATTGGAGGAGATGTTAATTCCGCTGGTGGTGATGGAACCTAAATGATTTTATTAATTTTGTGCTCTCAAAATATCACAGCATGAAGACTTATACCAGTGTTAAAGACCTCGGAAACCTGCAACAGGCAATAGCAGAGGCACTTGAAGTAAAAAAGAACCGCTACGCATACAAACATCTCGGCGAGAACAAAACACTGCTGATGGTGTTTTTCAATTCCAGTTTGCGCACCCGCCTCAGCACCCAGAAAGCTGGGATGAACCTGGGCATGAATACGATGGTGCTCGATATCAATCAGGGAGCGTGGAAGCTTGAAACGGAGCGTGGTGTTGTGATGGATGGCGACAAGCCCGAACATATCCTCGAAGCCATTCCGGTGATGGGCAGCTATTGCGATGTGATTGGCGTCCGTGCCTTTGCCCGCTTCGAAAACAAGGATTTCGATTACAACGAAACCGTTATCAATCAGTTTATTCAGTATTCGGGCAAGCCTGTTTTCAGTATGGAAGGTGCTACTTCGCATCCGCTGCAGGCATTTGCAGACCTCATCACCATCGAGGAGTACAAAACCACTGCCCGCCCTAAGGTGGTGCTTACCTGGGCTCCGCATCCCAACGCTTTGCCTCAGGCAGTGCCCAACTCCTTCGCCGATTTTATGAACGAGGCCGATGTCGATTTTGTGATAACACATCCCGAAGGATATGAACTCGCCGAAAAATTCGTGCGTGGTGCCCGCGTGGAATACAACCAGATGAAAGCATTTGAAGGAGCCGATTTCGTGTATGCCAAAAACTGGTCGGCCTACCAGGACCCCAACTACGGCAAAATTCTGAGCAAAGACCGCGACTGGACTGTCGGTTCACGACAAATGGCTGTAACCAACGATGCCCGCTTCATGCATTGTCTGCCCGTTCGCCGCAACATGATTGTTACCGACGAAGTAATCGAAGGTCCCCGCTCCATCGTGATCCCCGAAGCTGCCAACCGCGAAATTTCTGCACAAGTGGTGCTGAAACGGATGCTGGAGGGGTTGTAATTAATTGTATTCCGGGATACTACAGGATTTCTTTTTTTGACAGGATTAACAGGATGAACATGTAAGAGATTGATTTCTGGCATGTACATCCTGTTAATCCTGTCTTTGTATGTAGCAATGCTACAATCCATGATGTGTCATTTTCATATTTAATATCATTTCAATTATACAAAAGTGTTTCAAGTCTAACACATGACGTTTTTTTACGTTGAATAATATTCTTAGCTCTTATGTTACGAATTGCGGTGCTTGATAATTGCGTAATGTATAGAATATCAATGATATATGGTTTAATTGTTTGCTTGCTTTTAAATGGGATGAAATGCTGGTTCTTCTTTCTTTCTTTCTTTCTTTCTTTCTTTCTTTCTTTCTTGGTAAATTATTTGTATTTTATATATAAATGAATTACTTTTGGGTCAAAATTTATTTCTGGTTGAATCATACTTTATGAAAGTGAATATTGATTGTAAATAAACTCATTCTATGAAATCAAAACTGACTTTTTTGCTATTTGTTTCTTTGACATTTCATACCT
>CAYMDE010000048.1:0-20127 GCA_964389115.1 uncultured Paludibacter sp.
CAAAGGAAAACTTTCAAAACGTGCAAGAGAAAAAGAATTCTCGATGCTAACAGATAAGGAAATAACTGATATTGAAGAGAATTTTAAATTGATAATGTCAAACTTATGACTAAAATCAAGTATTATATTAACACCATTCTCAGTGAGATTGGGGAGTGAGGTTTCAAGGAAAAAAAAACGAGACGAAAAAGGATTTTAAAACCTTCTTTGTCTCGTTTAGTAGCGGGAACGAGAGTTGAACTCGTGGCCTCCGGGTTATGAATCCGACGCTCTAACCAACTGAGCTATCCCGCCTTTTTTCAAAAGTGGTGCAAAGATAGTTAATTTGGGTAATCTGGCAAATAGTTGGGGGATTTTTTTGAATCAAGAACCAAGAATCAAGAACCAAGAGTCAAGAACCAAGAATTAGGACTTTCGAGACTATATTCCTGAGTCTGGAATCTATAATTTTGGATTTAAAATCAGGAACCATGATTGAGAAATGAGGAGTGTTTTGGTATTTATTAATCAAAAATCCAATAACCCTCAATTTTCAAAGTCTTGGCTCTTGACTCTTGGTTCTTGACTCTTGCCTCTACTTCATCCCCAAATTAAACATCACAAACGACCAAACATCAGTTTGGGCATCGATGATTTTGCTGATGGGTTTTCCGGCTCCATGACCGGCATTGATGTCGACTCTGATGAGTGTCGGGTTTTTGCCTGAATTTGCTTCCTGTAGTGCTGCTGCAAATTTGAATGAGTGCGCAGGTACTACACGGTCGTCGTGATCGCCTGTTGTAATCAAAGTTGCAGGATAGTCGGTTCCCGGTTTCAGGTTATGCAAAGGGGAATAACCTAACAGGTATTCGAACATTTCCTGACTCTCATCAACGGTTCCATAATCAGTTGCCCATGCCCATCCGATAGTGAACTTGTGATAGCGCAGCATGTCGAGTACGCCTACCTCGGGAATGGCAACGGCAAACAGTTCAGGACGCTGGGTCATGACTGCACCCACAAGTAATCCTCCGTTAGATCCGCCATTGATGGCTAATCTTTTAGAACTGGTATATTTTTCAGCAATCAGGTATTCGGCAGCAGCGATGAAATCATCAAAAACATTTTGCTTTTGCATTTTGGTGCCCGACTTGTGCCATGTTTCTCCATACTCACCACCACCGCGAATGTTGGCAATGGCATAAATACCACCTCTTTCCAGGAAGGGAATGCGTGATACATTGAAACCGGGCAACAGACTGATATTGAATCCTCCATAACCATATAGCATGGTTGGGTTCTTGCCGTTTCTTTTCATTCCTTTTTTGTAGATGATGCTCATAGGTACTTTGGTACCATCTTTCGAAGTATAGAAAATTTGCTCGCTCACATAATCTTCGGAGTTGAATGAAACTTCGGACTTACGGAAAAGTTCGGCTTTGTTTTCAGCAACATCATACCGGTAAATAGTGGGAGGGAAGGTGTACGAAGTGAAGGTGTAGAAGGCCTCATTCTCGTCCATTCGTCCCGAAATACCCACAGTTCCGATTGTTGGCAGTTCAACTTCATATAACTCCTGTCCATCAGCATTGTAGGCATACAAATGATGTGACGCATCTTTCATATATCTGATGAAGAATTTGCCGCCAATGATGGATGCAGTCTCAAGTACATAATCCTTCTCGGGAATTACAGTGAACCAGTTTTCCAATTCAGGTTTGGCCGGGTCGAAGGCCATAAGTTGCATGTTGGGCGCCTGATAATTGGTCAGTACGTATATTTTGCCATTGAAATGATCAATCACATTGAAATCGCTTTCGAAGCCCGGAGCAATTAGTTTTGGACGATCATTGGCTTTCGTAAGATCTTTAATCCAGAGTGAATTGCCTGATGTTGACTCAGTTTCGTAAATGAACAGGAACTTTTGGTCATCAGTAACTCCTGCGCCACAGTTGCGCAAAGCGTGTTGTTTGTTCTCGAAAACGATTTGGTTTTGTGCTTGTTTCTGACCAAGTTGATGATAGAATACTTTGTGGAATTCGTTCTTTCCTGAAAACTCTCTTCCTTTTTCGGGCTCGCTGTAGGCAGAATAGTAAAAACCATTGCCATGCCATGAAATACCTGAAAACTTCACCCATTTGATATGGTCGGAAAGTAGTTCGCGGGTAGCTACTTCCATAACGAAAATTTCGTTCCAGTCAGAACCACTCTTAGCAATGCTGTAAGCCAGGTATTTTCCGTCGGGAGAGAATGAAGCGCGCGATAAGGCCACTGTTCCATCTTCAGAAAGCAAATTGGGATCGAGCAATACTTTAGGTTCAGCATTCAGAGAGTCGAGTTCGTACAATACGCTTTGATTCTGAAGACCGTCGTTCTTATAAAAATAATATTTGTCGTTTACCTTGCGCGGAGAACCATATTTCGGATAGTTCTGCAGTTCAGTAAGGCGTTCGCGCAGTGCCTCTCTGAAAGGAATTTGTTCCAGATAGGCATAAGTAACTTTGTTTTGTTCGGCTACCCAGGCCATGGTTTCTTCCGAACGGTCATCTTCAAGCCAGCGGAATGGATCAGGAACAACGACACCCCAGTAAGTGTCTGTAATGGTATCCTTTCTTGTTTCAGGATATTGTACGGTCGGTTTGTTGGTGCAACTGTGCATCATAAAAATGAATAGAATAAAATAAATAACCCTTCTCATAAAGTTGTTTTTTTGTGTAAAGTTAATTCTGTATTGTGTTTAGTTTGCCTTCAGACCCATTTCTTCGGCAACTTTAAACATATATTTTTTAGCCTCCTCGTAATTGTTGGGGATAACTCCGTCGAGGATGGCATCTTTGATTCTCATTTTAATATCTCCCACAGCAGCACAGGCCGGTAAATTGAAGATTTCCATGATTTCCTTACCATCAACAGGAGGTTGGAAATTTCGCACCCGATCTTTTTCTTCGATATCCTTCAGTTTTTGTCGTACCAACTGAAAATTGGCTTTATAGCGCTTTACTTTTTCCGGATTTTTCGACGTAATATCAGCTTCGCACAGCATCATCAAATCATCGATATCATCACCGGCTTCGAAAAGCAAACGCCTGATGGCCGAATCGGTTATTTCATCTTCGCTGAGAATGATAGGTCTCATATGCAGCGAAACCAGTTTTTTGACATATTTCATCTTTTCGTTGGTAGGCAGTTTGAGCTTCCTGAAGATTTCAGGTATCATCTTTTCACCAATGAAATTATGGTTGTGGAAAGTCCACCCAAGTCGCGGATCAAACTTTTTAGTGCGTGGCTTTCCGATATCGTGGAGTAATGCAGCCCATCGAAGCCACAGATTATCAGTGTGCTGGCACAAACCGTCAAGCACTGACAGGGTATGATAGAAATTGTCTTTGTGACCGACGCCATCTTTTGTTTCAGCGCCTTTTAAAGCCAGCAATTCCGGAAAAATTATTTCGAGCAGACCTGTCTTCTCCATAAGAATAAAACCTACAGATGGCTTGGGCGACATCATGATTTTGTTCAGTTCGTCAGCAATTCGTTCTTTCGAGATAATCTCTATCCTTTCCTTGTTTCTGACAATCGCATCGAAAGTATTTGTTTCAAGGAAAAACCTGAGTTGAGCCGAAAAGCGTATGCCACGCATCATCCGCAAAGGGTCATCAGAAAAAGTGATGTCGGGATTAAGCGGAGTTTTGATAACAAAATTTTGCAAGTCGTTCAGTCCGCCAAAAGGATCCAGCAATTCGCCGAAACGATCTTTGTTTAAGCAAAGTGCCAGGGCATTGATTGTGAAATCGCGCCTGTTCTGATCATCTTCGAGTGTGCCGTCTTCAACTATCGGCTTGCGTGAATCAGCCCTGTATGATTCTTTGCGGGCACCAACAAATTCTATTTCAAGCTCTTTGTATTTAATCTGGGCAGTGCCAAAATTTTTGAAAACAGTAAGACTGGCTTTTTTGCCCAATCTCGTGGCGAGCTGTTGCGCTATGTCAATACCACTTCCAATCACCACCACATCAATATCTTTGGATGGCCTTTTCAAAAAAAGATCCCGGACATAACCACCGATTACGTAACATTCTTTGTTGTTTTCGTCGGCTATGTCCGAGATTATATGGAATATTTTATCTTGCAGAAATTCTTTCATGGCGCAAAGATAAAATAATTGTTTCAGTTCTCCGCTTTCGGTTCTTTTTTGCGGCTTTTCAGTTTTTTTACTTCCTTTTCCAGTTTTTCAATCACCTCTTCCTGGTCGCGAATCGTTTTTAATAGTTCATTCAATTCCTCATTGTCAATGTCGGCAGGGAATTGTGAGTTAACTCTCTCGATGAAATCCGACAATACGTTCATATAATTGATGAAAGCATCGTAAGGCGACTCGTAATGCGTGCCAAACGAGTCTTTATGATTCATGTAGCGGAAGTGATCCAGACTCTGAAGATTTAACCAGTCTTGCAACAGTGGTTTATCTTTGCACATCCTTACTCTCTCGCTGATGCCATAAAGTTTTTCAAAAGCTTCGTGTTGCAAATCGTTACCATTCCAGTAGCTGAGATCTTTTTCGTGACCACACCAACTTGTAGGGTAAGGGACGTTAAGGGCACCGGCAGGTTCTGATAGTTTTGCAGCCTCTGCAGGTAAAACAAATTTTATCTTTTTCTCCATGGCATGGTATGGGAATGCTTTCAGGAACTCAAAAATACCCGATTCAGGTTTTTGAATCATGCCAAGTGTTTCATATCCAATCCAAATATTGAATACACTTTCGTTGGCAGGAGTTGAAATAATCCAATGAGTCAGTTTCTCGGCAGTTAATGGAAATTCATTCCATCCGGGATTTGAAAACCTGACGCTCAAATCTTCGGAGAAACGGAGGTTTCTGACCAAAAGCTTTAAATCACTCAGGTGACTGTGTGTGTAAACGTAGTTAGGACTTTTCCAACCCATGATGTGTTTGGCCTCTTCAATCAACATGGTTTTGAACCCCATTTCATGTGCCAGTTCGCCAATTTCATCAGAATAAATCAGTTCGCTGTTTTTAAGCGTTTTGGGTTCAACGTTGAATACAGACTTAATTTTTTTTGCATGAAGATTCACCTGCATTTTAAATTCTTCAGGATCGAAGATAGATGAAAGTGAATGAGCATAGGGTTCAGCCAGGATTTCAACACTGCCTGTTTTAATCAGTTCCCTGAAGCTGTCAATCACCTCAGGTGCATGTTGTTCCAGTAATTCGAGGGTGATTCCTGAAATAGAGAAGGCACATTTGAACTTACCATTGGAGCTCCTGATCATTTCGGCAATGGTGCGATTGGCAAGCAGGTAAGATTGTTCAGCTGTCTGGCGGATTTTCTCTTCAGTTAAAAAGTCATCATAATAATAATGATCCTGTCCGATTTGAATGAAACGATATCTTTTCAATCGTGCCGGAAGGTGAAGCTGGAAAAAGAAGCAAATATTCTTCATATGTGTTGATGTTGTGTGATTCGTTATTCTAATTATTATCTCATGACACTATCGTATATATCTCTGACTTTAAGCCCGGAATCGTACCAGCGAATGTTGTTCACTTCGTCTCGTCCGAGTTCTCTTAAACTTTTATACATGGCCGGATATTTCACTATGCCATAGATTGCATCTGCCATGGCATCAATATCCCAGTAGTCGGTTTTGATTGCATGACTTAGTATTTCGGCACATCCCGATTGTTTTGAAATGATGGATGGTGTTCCCACCTGCATGGCTTCGAGCGGTGAAATGCCGAACGGCTCTGAAACTGATGGCATGATATACACATCACTTTCGGCGAGCATTTCATGTACCTGTCGTCCTTTCAGGAAACCGGTAAAGTGAAACTTATCGGCAATGCCACGTTTGGCGGCGAGGTCAATCATCGCATTCATCATGTCGCCACTACCGGCCATCACAAAACGAACTCCCGTTGTTTTTTGCAATACACGATGTGCTGCTTCAACAAAATACTCAGGTCCTTTTTGCATGGTGATTCTTCCAAGGAAAGTCACCACTTTATCCCGGCGTTCTGTTTTGGTAAAAGAATCTGCATCATGCAGAGGTTCAACAGCATTGTGAACTGTTGTCACTTTTCGTGGATCCTGGTGGTACTTCTCGATGACAATTTTACGCGTAAGGTCACTCACCGTAATGATATGATCGGCTGTATCCATGCCTCTTTTCTCGATGGCATAAACCGTTGGGTTTACTTGTCCGCGACTGCGATCGAAATCGGTTGCATGTACATGAATCACCAGGGGTTTTCCACTGATATGTTTGGCAAAAACGCCCGCAGGATAGGTGAGCCAGTCGTGCGAATGAATAATGTCAAACTCCATCTGATGCGCCAACACACTGGCAACTGCTTCATAATTCGATATTTCTTCAATCAGGTTGTCGGGGTATCTTCCTGAAAAATCAATACACCCCAGATCATTGGTGTAGATGCGACTATAGTCGTACCGGATACCATTGCGAAGCCAGAAATATTCATCAGGATGCATTAAATGGCCAATCCTGTTATTAACATGGTCCCATGAATTATCTTTCCATACAACGGGTACATTACATGCACCAATAATCTTGAGGAAACTTTGATCTTCGTCGCCATGCGGCTTCGGAATCACAAAAGTTAATTGCAGGTCGGGTTGCTGTGCCATGCCACGAGTTAAACCGTAACTGGCTGTGCCCAAGCCGCCTAAAATATGCGGAGGAAATTCCCATCCAAACATCAATGCTTTCATACGCTATCTCTTTTCCTTTTTCCTGCTATTTATTTTCCAACATCCTGATAACTCTGAGGGTTTCAGCCACACCCCAGGCAAACGACATCCCTCCATGTCCTTTGTATGGCGGATTGCCATCAAACAATTCAGGGATTGTGCCTATGCATAATTCTGATAACTCAGCTTCGAGTCCCACGAGAATTCTCTGAATAAATGAAACTCCGCTTTGCTTGTATATTTTCAAATAAGCTGATGCATAATACCCAATAAACTGAGGCCACACCGGTCCGTTATGATAGTTTCGATTTCTTTCAAGCATGCCACCGATATATTCGGGACGGTAAAAGCCGCTTTTCGGACTTAAACTTCTCAAGCCTCTTGGAGTTAAAAGTTCTTTTGTACAAATATCAACTACCGATTTTTGTTTGGCTCTGTCGAGCGGAGAGTAGGGTAAACCCACGGCCAGCAACATATTGGGTCGAACTTCATTGTCGTGATACTGATCAACAACATAGTCGTGCAAGTATGCGCCATTCCAGAAAGTGCTTACAAAAGCTTCCCCTGATATTTCAGCCTGATAGTTGGTGAGGTCAGATGCATGCTCATTGCCAACAGCTTTTTTCAGTTCTGCAGCAAATTTCAGTGCATTGTACCAAAGTGCATTAATTTCAACAATATAACCCGTTCTTGGTGTGATTGGCATTCCTTCTTCAACAGCATTCATCCAAGTCATTGGTCTTTCAGTGCCATGCACATAGAGCAAACCGTTGTTATGTAAAAACAGATTGGGATGTTGTTGTTTGCGAATAAAGGCAATTATTTCAGAACAAATGTCCTCGTATTTCTCAGCTGCTTCTTTAGTCGATGTATAAGCCGCATACTCCTGAACAGCATGAATAAACCATAATAAAACATCGGGCTCATCCATGCCTTGTGCTTTAATATGGTCAGTGCTTCCATCCAAAAACAGACTTATTTCTTTGATGGCTGTCTGCATGATGCTTTCAAAATACTCGGGACGATTAATTGCAAGCGTACATCCCGGTAGGGCAGCAAACTGATCTCTGGCTCTGGCTTTAAACCAGGGATACCCTGCTATTAGATAAACATTATCACCACTTTTTTTATAAAACTGCTGTGCAGAGTTTTTGAGCGTGAAGAACATGTCCTTTCTTTCTTCTCGTTTTGCGAGTTCAGCATCCCAAAGCTGGTGCAGTTTGGTTGTGGCAGTTTCGGAAACTCCGGCTGCAAAAATGATGGATTCGCCTTTTTTGATAGGCATTTCAAAATACCCGGGCACCATCAAATCTTCTTTGTAGGCATATCCTCTTTCCTGTTCTTTGATGTATTCGATATTCTTATACCAGTCGGGCTGATGATAATAACTGCATTTTTTAGAAAACTGCATATGCAATGCCGGGTAAACAGGGTAAAGCCGCATACTAATACCATTCTTAATCTCCTGATAGCTGGTATCTGCATCATTGTTTTCCTGAGTCAAAGTATGCGCATTTCTGAATGCTAAAAAAGGCTTGAACCGGATGGTGGTTGGTGAGCGTGCTTCGAGTAAAGTATAGCGAAAAAGTACCCTGGGTTCAAAGGAAACCATCATTCTCTCTTTGGATAATACAACCCCGCCAACACGGTAAACAGTACGTGAAATAACATTACAGTCGAACATGCGGATGTATTTATGGCCGTTCGGACTGAAGCTGTTTCCTTCGTATTTATGTATGCCAAGATTGAACTCTGCACCATGCTGAATCACTGTTTCATCGAGTGAAGAAAGCATTACATGGTTATCATCATCGATTTCGGGTATTGGCATAACCAGCTGACCGTGGTACTTGCGGGTATTACAGTCGATCAGGGTTGTGCTGTTGTAAGCACCCGCCCTGTTGGTGCGAATCATCTCTTTACTGAGTGATTTGTCAAGATTAACTAATAGGGTTTTATCAAAATTCAGGTAACTCATGCCTCTTCAATTAAGGATTTTTCAAAACGTTTGCAATTTATAGATAAAATCTTTAATTTCCAAATGAGTTTTGAATTGTAAATGCTTTGCTGAAAAGACTTACAGATTATAAACATCAGCGTTCCAATATGTTAACAAAGTGTTAATTTTTTTAATTACCAAAATCAGATTAAAAAATGTTTTAAAACAAAGAAACGCCACAAAAATTGCAGCGTTTCTTCATATTTAATGAATGGGTTTTATCAGGCCATTGCCTTTTCCAGATTGCGTTTGATTGCTGCCAGAAAATCCTGCGTATTGAGATATTGATCGCGTGTTGCTTTGTCACCATAAACCAGGATTGCCAGATCTTTGGTCATTTCGCCTGCTTCTACAGTCTCAACACAAACTTTTTCAAGCGTTTTGCAGAAATCAACCAGCGCTTCGTTGCTATCCAGTTTTCCACGATGCATCAAACCACGCGTCCAGGCAAAAATCGATGCGATAGGGTTGGTTGATGTTTCTTTTCCCTGCTGATGCTGGCGATAGTGACGCGTTACAGTTCCATGAGCTGCTTCGGCTTCAACTGTTTTCCCGTCGGGAGTTACCAATACAGATGACATGAGTCCGAGTGAACCAAAACCCTGAGCTACAGTATCTGATTGTACATCGCCATCGTAGTTTTTACATGCCCATACAAAACCGCCATTCCATTTGAGAGCAGCTGCCACCATGTCATCAATCAGGCGATGCTCGTAAGTGATGCCTGCTTCTTTGTACTTCTCAATAAACTCATTTTCATAAACTTCCTGGAAGATGTCTTTAAAACGACCATCATAAGCTTTCAGGATGGTATTTTTGGTTGACATATAAAGAGGCCATTTCTTGTCGAGTGCCACCTGAAACGATGAGCGTGCAAAACCATAAATCGATTCGTCGGTGTTATACATCGAAAGAGCAACGCCATCACCTTTAAAATCATATACTTCCCACTCCTGAGTTTCGCCGTTTTCGTTGGTGAAAGTCATGGTGAGTTTACCTTTTCCTTTGATAACCACATCGGTGGCTCTGTATTGATCTCCAAAAGCATGACGGCCAATCACGATAGGCAATTCCCATCCGGGAACCAGGCGGGGTACGTTTTTACAGATAATAGGTTCTCTGAAAACAGTTCCGCCAATAATATTACGCAGTGTGCCATTGGGCGATTTCCACATTTTCTTTAAACCAAATTCTTCAACGCGTGCTTCATCAGGTGTAATGGTGGCACATTTAATACCTACATTGTACTTTTGAATGGCATGTGCAGCATCAATAGTAATCTGATCATTGGTTTTATCTCTGCTTTCAATTCCTAAGTCGTAGTATTTAATATCTAAATCGAGATAGGGTAGAATCAATTGTTCTTTAATAAATGTCCAGATTATTCTGGTCATTTCATCTCCGTCAAGTTCAACAACAGGGTTTACAACTTTAATCTTGTTCATCGTGTTTTATATTTATCTTTTACTAATTGGTGTGTATGGTAGTTTATCTCCAACATTTTTGTAGGCCGGACGAATGATTCGTTTGCTTGTGAAGTTCAGTTCCTCAATGCGGTGAGCAGTCCATCCTGCAATCCTCGACATTGCGAACAGGGGAGTGTAAACTTCAATTGGAATACCTATCGCCTCATATACGAATCCTGAGTAAAAGTCAACATTGGAACAAACCTGCTTGTTGATGTTGGAACCTTTGAAGGTCATGAATGCATTAATTGCTCTTTCTTCGAGTAATTCAAGGAAGTCAAATTCGTTTTGAAGCCCTTTTTCTTCAGCCAGTGAACGGGCCATTTCTTTCAGCAAGATTGCTCTCGGATCGGAGATTGTATATACTGCGTGACCAATACCGTATATTAATCCGGTACGGTTGTAAGCTTCTTTCTTCAACATCTTTTTGAGATAGTTGTCGATTTCATTCACATCTTTCCAGTTTTTAATGGCTGTTTTAAGATGATGGAACATGTCAATTACTTCAATATTTGCACCACCATGAAGAGGTCCTTTCAGAGATCCTATACCAGCTGCAATAGATGAGTATGTGTCCGTTTGCGCCGAACTTGTAACCCTTACTGTAAATGTTGAGTTGTTACCTCCACCGTGTTCAGCATGAAGAATCAGACACAGGTCGAGCAGCTTTACATCCAGTTCGGTATATCTTCTCGGACCTACTGTCATGTACAGAAAATTCTCTGCTATGGATGCGTTTTCGAGTGGATGTCTGATGTGCAGAGATCTTCCGTACTGACTGTGACGCAAAATGTTGTATGCGTATGCAATGATGGTCGGAAACTTGGCAATCAGTTCAACGGATTGACGAATCAGATTCTCGCGTGAAATATCATCGGCTAATGAATCGTAAGTGTACATTTCAAGTACACTTCTTGCCAAAATGTTCATGATATTCTGACCTTCCAGTTCGAGGATGTTCATCTTCATCTTGGGGTCAAGAATCATCGACTCATTGATGATATTGCTGAAAGTTTTGAGTTCTTCTTTATCAGGTAGATAGCCCGAAAGTAACAGGAAAGCTGTTTCTTCGAAGCCGGGACGGTTATCAGCTTCAACACCGTGAACCAATTCTTCAAGATCGATTCCCCTGTAAAAAAGCTTTCCCGGAATGGGTTTAAGTCCTCCTTCGGGAAGACGTTCGTATCCAACTACATCGCCGACTTTGGTTAGTCCGACCAAAACTCCGGTATTATCTTCATTTCTTAAGCCGCGTTTAACATTGAACTGATTGAACAGTTCTTTGTCGATGCGGCTGGTCTTTTTTACGGTTTCTGAAAGTTTATAAATCAGAAAATCTTTTTGATTAGCCATATTGAGTTAGTTTTAATTGTTCATTGCATTAAGTGCACTACCGGCCTTGAACCATCCAATTTGTTGTTCATTGTAGGTGTGTGCAACTTCGAAGCTATCTGTTGTTCCATCAGCGTGAGTCAAAGTCACTTTCAGATTTTTTCCCGGTGTGAAATCAGTTAATCCATTGATGCTGATTTTATCATCTTCTCTCACTTTGTCATAATCATCTTTGTTGATAAATGTAAGTGCAAGCATTCCTTGTTTTTTGAGGTTAGTTTCGTGTATACGAGCAAAGGATTTAACGATGATGGCTTTCACGTTGAGGAAACGTGGCTCCATAGCCGCATGTTCTCTCGATGAACCCTCACCATAATTATCTTCAGCAACCACCACCGAACCAAGTCCGGCCGCTTTGAATTTACGAGCCAAAGCCGGAACTGCAGCATATTCGCCGGTTTCGGGGTCAAGCACTGCATTCGTCTTTTCATTGAAGGCATTCACTGCGCCAATCAGCATATTATCTGAGATATTATCGAGGTGACCTCTGAATCGTAACCATGGACCGGCCATTGAAATGTGGTCGGTGGTACATTTTCCTTTGGCTTTGATCAGCAATGGTTGTTCAACCAGATCTTTACCATCCCATGGGGCAAACGGAGCCAGAACCTGCAGTCTGTTAGATTCCGGATTAATTTTAACATCAACTTCGCTTCCGTCGGCTGCCGGGGCAACATAGCCTGCATCTTCCACAGCGAAGCCTTTTGCAGGCAATTCATATCCTGATGGATCTTCCAGTTTAACCGCTTTTCCATCTTTATTTATCAAAGTGTCTTTGATTGGATTGAAACATAAGTCACCCGCTATGGTAAGTGCAGCAACTACTTCCGGAGAACCGATAAAAGTATGGGTATTGGGATTGCCATCATTGCGTTTGGCAAAATTGCGATTGAATGAAGTTATGATTGAGTTGGGTCTATCGGCAACATCCATATCTCTCTTCCACTGACCAATACATGGTCCGCAAGCATTGGCCATGATAACTCCGCCAACCGATTCAAACTCTTCAAGAATACCATCCCTTTCGGCAGTATATCGAACCTGTTCCGATCCGGGATTGATAATGAACTGAGCCTGAACAGTCAAGCCTTCTTCTTTAGCTTTCTTTACCACTGACACAGCACGTGTAAGGTCTTCATAGGATGAATTGGTACATGATCCAATTAACCCGGCTTCCATTCTTTGCGGATAGCCTTTTTCTTTAACGATGGCTGCAAATTGCGACAAAGGATATGCTGCATCTGGAGTAAACGGACCATTAATATGCGGTTCCAGTTCACTTAAATTGATTTCGATTATTCTGTCGTAATACTTTTCAGGATTGGCCAATACTTCCGCATCAGCCTGAAGCATTTCAATATTGATTGTGGCCATTGCTGCTACTTCGCTTCTTCCGGTAGCATTGAGATATGCTGCAGATTTTTCATCAAAGGGGAAAATAGAAGTTGTAGCGCCCACTTCGGCACCCATATTACAAATAGTTCCTTTTCCTGTTGCCGAGATAGAAGCAGTTCCTTCACCAAAGTACTCAATAATAGCATTGGTTCCACCTTTCACCGTAAGAATACCTGCCAGTTTCAGAATAACATCTTTGGGTGAAGTCCATCCCGAAAGTTTACCTGTAAGCTTTACTCCGATGATTTTGGGCATTTTCAGTTCCCAGGGCATGCCAGCCATCACATCTACTGCATCAGCACCACCTACACCAATGGCAATCATGCCAAGTCCACCTGCATTCGGAGTATGCGAGTCGGTACCAATCATCATCCCGCCCGGAAAAGCATAGTTCTCAAGTACTACCTGATGAATAATGCCGGCTCCTGGTTTCCAAAATCCAATGCCGAACTTGTTTGATACATTAAGCAGAAAATCAAACACTTCCCTGTTATTTGTTTGCGCTGTTTCCAGGTCGGGACCTGCAGCAATATGCGCCTGTATCAGGTGGTCGCAATGCACTGTAGATGGCACGGCAACTGTTTGGCGACCAGAGTTCATCAGCTGAAGCAAAGCCATTTGAGCAGTTGCATCCTGCATGGCAACCCTGTCGGGAGCGAAGTTCACGTAATCGGTGCCGCGTTCGTATGCTTGCAAAAGCTGATCTGCTGAGAGGTGCGAATAAAGAATTTTTTCTGTGAGTGTTAGCGGGCGTTTTAGTGTGTTGCGTATCTGCATCATTTTAGCAGGATAAGCTTCATACACTTTTCTGATCATGTCAATGTCAAAAATCATATATCATCAATTTATTAGAATTACAGTCGAAACAGGAGAAAAAATGAATAAATAATCATTTTTTTTTAAGAAACCTTCCAAAGGTAAGCAAAAAAGAAATAAATATTAAATCCTGTGTGAAAATTTCGTTAGTTAAACAAAAAGATTCATCAAAAGTTCATCTGCAGGTTTGGTTTATCAGGGCTTCTTTTTCAAGACCTTCTGATAGGTTTCAATGGCTCTTAGTCGTGCAAACTGATGTTCAACAACAGGTGCAGGGTAGTCCTGTGAGTTATATTCAGGAACCCACCTGCGTATGTAAGCCAAATCAGCATCGAATTTTTTGGTTTGTTCAGCAGGATTAAAAACCCTGAAGTACGGTGCAGCATCGCATCCCGAACCGGCTGCCCATTGCCAGTTCCCATTATTGGCCGATAAGTCATAGTCGAGGAGTTGCCTTGCAAACCAGGCCTCACCCCACCTCCAGTCAATTAGCAAATGTTTTGTAAGAAACGAGGCAGTAATCATTCGTACACGATTGTGCATCAGTCCGGTTTGTTTTAGCTGCCGCATTCCGGCATCAACAATTGGGTAACCGGTAGTCCCATTGCACCAGCGTTCAAATTCATCCTCATTATTTCTCCACGGTATTTCATCATAATCGCTTCTGAATGATTGATGTACGACGTGTGGATAGTGAATCAGGATTTGTTTGAAAAATTCTCTCCAAATCAGTTCGTTGAGCCATGTTTCGTTCAGTTTTATTGCCTTTCTGACTAACTTTCTGATGCTTACTGTTCCAAATCGAAGATGTACACTGATGCCACTTGTACCACGTTTTAGAAATGGATAATCTCTGGTTTCATCATAATGTTTTATGATTTCAGGATTAAGTTTTAGTGGATGCAAATCTATATTCACAACATCAAAACCTGTGTATGACAATTCAGGAAATGGATAGTTGAATTGGTGAAAATGATGTCGGAGTTCCTTCGAACGATACTTCTGATAATGTTTTGGTTCAAGTTTACTCTTCCATTTTTTACTGTATGGAGTAAATATCGTGTAAGCTGTGCCATCGGGCTTCAACACTTCGTTGGCTTCAAAAATGACCTGGTCTTTGAATGAAAAAAACATGACTCCCATGCTTTTCAAAATTTTGGAAACATTTTCGTCTCTTTTGATTGCCGCAGGTTCATAATCTTTGTTTGTATAAACAGCAGAAATTTCAAACTCTTTCAACAATTCCCCGAAAACTGCCTCGGGTTTCCCATGTTTAATAACCAATGATGAGCCTGATTCTCTCAGTTCAGTATTTAATTCTTTTATAAAATGGTAGATAATACTGACTCTTTTATCGTCTTTGTCATCTAGTTGAGATAAAATATCAGTGTCAAAAATAAAAAGAGGGATAACTTTCTCATGTCTCGACAGGGCATGAAATAATCCCGCATTGTCTTTTATGCGTAAATCTCTTCTGAACCAAAAAACAGCAAATTTGTCCGTCATTATGTAATCGTGTACAATAGTTATATTTCAGTGTGAATATTTTAGTATGTTTGTAACAAATTAAATCACAAAAAGTTATGTTTCTTTCTAAAACCATGAGATTTTTTTTAATTTGCATAGTGTTATTGTACTCTTGTTCAGTTTATTCCAGGGTGTTTTTTGTTGCAGTTGATGGATGTGATGATACAGGTTCCGGGGCCATTGATAATCCTTTTAAATCGATTTTGAAGGCCCAGGAAATGGTTGAGGGTGGCGATACTGTTTATATTCGCGGTGGTGTTTACAGGATGAAACAGGAAGATATTCATCAATATCACAATATCTGGGCTTATCAGCATCACATGAGTAAAAGTGGAACTTCGGTCAACAGAAGAATCAATTACTGGGCTTATCCTGATGAGCGTCCCATCATAGACATGACTGATGTAAAGCCTCCGGGATACAGAATAATTGTTTTTTACGTAAGCGGGTCTTTTCTTCATTTTAAAGGATTGGAGATAATAGGAACACAGGTAACAATTAAAGAGCATACACAATCGGAATGTATCCGCCATGATGGTGGAAATCATAATATTTATGAGCAGATTGTGATGAGAGATGGTCAGGCTATAGGTTTATATATGTTACGTGGTTCATATAATTTAGTCTTGAATTGCGATGCTTATAATAACTGGGATTATACTTCGCAAGATGGCAGGGGTGGTAATGTGGATGGATTTGGTTTCCATGGCCGCAAAGGAAGTATTAACAATGTTTTCAGGGGTTGTCGGGCATGGTTTAACAGCGACGACGGGTACGACTGCATCAATTCGTCAGAAGCGGTTACCTTTAGAAATTGCTGGGCATTCTTTAACGGCTTCAGTCAAAGTTTTCAATCACTTGCCGATGGTAATGGTTTCAAAGTTGGTGGTTATGGCAGAGCTCCGAATGTTTCAACATTGCCCGACCCAATTCCATCTAATCTTGTAGTTAATTGTTTGGCTTACAGAAATAAAGCCAATGGTTTCTACGCCAATCATCACGTTGAGGCAGGTAATTTTTGGTATCATAATTCGGCATACCGAAACAGTACGAATTTCAATATGCTGAGTCAGAGAATTACAAAAAGTACCATAACCGGTAATGATACAACTATCAGCGGTCAGGGTATTCGTCACGTATTACACAACAATGTATCGTTGCGATTTGGAAATCAGAGAGATACATTGAACATGGGGACTAGTGAAATGAGTTACAATAGTTTTACTCCGGGAAGTGGGATTGTAGTTACCCCGGACGATTTCATTAGTCTTGATGAGGCACAACTAATGGCACCTCGTAAACCGGATGGTAGTTTACCCGATATAACATTCATGCATCTAAAAAGTGGAAGTCAGCTTATTGATAAAGGAAAAAAGCTTGGATTACCGTTTGAGGGTGAAGCGCCCGATTTGGGGGCATTTGAGTTTAAAGCATCTTTGTCGGATGTGCAGAACCAGGGTATTTTTTTGCCCTTTCTTTATCCTAATCCAGTAGAAAATGTGGTTTATTTTTCTTCAAATCCAATAAGAGAAGTTAAAATATTCTCCAAGGACGGAAAAATGCTTGCAAAACATGAACATATTAGTAATATTGATGTTTCAAAATTGCCGAAAGGTTTGCTATTGGTTGTTATGACAGGTTATGATGATTCCAGTTCGGTTTCAAAGCTTGTAAAGCTCTGAGGATATGCTATTTTTGAATGTTGCATATATTAAATTTTCGTGAATTTTACTGTGAAATTGATCATTTTCTTTGTAAATGAAGTTAAATCGTGAGGTATATAAACATAAAAAAATTGTATGAATAAAATACATGAAATTTATTTGTTATATTTGCGCCAAAATTACATTTCTCTGATAAGCGGAGATTTATTGTTTTGTGGTTTAATTTCTTAATTATTAATTGAAGTTAAATTGAATTGTAACTATTAACAGAAGGTTGTTTGTTTGCATCGGTTGAAATTTAGTGACCTGATTAATTTTTATTTGTAGCTAAATATCATGCCGAATAATCCTACAGCCTGTTTTGTTCGGGTATTAATATAATGAGCAAAGGAGCACACATAATACTTGCATTTTTTTTGACAGCGTTGTCGGGGGTTTTGATTTATTTTAATTATCAGCAAAACTTTACAAATGATGTTGGCAGAAGTGCTGTTGTTGTTATCAATAACGGGAAAGCTGTTCCTATTTTCACTGGTTATGACGTTGTTGATCCTAAAAATGCATACAGACATTTAAAGCCTCACAGATCTACTGCAAGGAGAAGCTCCGCTCAGGCTCATTCTCAGGTCGAATTAGTAAACCCGTTAGGAGATGGATTGTTAGGTACAGGTGTCAGTAATACTACATCGGCTCGGTCAAATCCTCCTCAAATTTCACGAACCAGCGTTTCTCCAATAGATTTAAGAAGAGATGTCGCAAATGCATCGAGAAATGTATCTCCTTCTCAATTCGCAAATGAATTTAGCTCGGTAACCCGTGAGCGTGTAATGGCATATCAACAATTGTCAGCATTTCAGGGAAGAGCGCCCAGGGCTTCAGCTGAAAATGTGAGTATTGGAAATAGTATTTTATCAGGAAATAATCAAACTAAGCTGTCTTTTAATATGGACAATACATTTGATCCCTTAGCTACCGACCCGGGAGGCGATCCTGATCCGGGAGAGATGATACCTGTTCCTGATGGTTTTTTGTTTCTTTTAATTCTGGCCTTTTTGTATTTTATTGCTGGAAAGTTCTTTTATTACAAGAGTTAGTGATGAAGTACTTGTCGATTTTTAGTGTTTATTTGCTACACAACTCCCCGAATATATTTTAATTCAAACAAATTGTGGTTAATAATAGTTAACCTAACTGTTAATTGTATGTCTTTCGAGTTCTTTGATTAAGAATAATGAAGTCATATTTCACGAAACATTGTTAAATATTTGTGTTGTGCTTTGTTGTTGTTCTGAATTTTATTAAAAATGTAAATTGGTATTTCATAAGTTATTTTCGAAGCTAATTGAGATTGTGTTTTTTGTAGCAGTTGTTAATTGCTTGTTGTATAGTGTTATAGAGGATGAATGCTTCTTTTGATTTTTTTATCTAATTAATAGTATAACGCTTTCTTTGTAATATATTATCTTACAATGTTGAATTATATTGTACAATGCCTGAAAGTTTGTTTAATACTACGATTTGCAATAAATTTGCGTGCGTGTACCTATATATATATAGGTGAAATGTAAAAAGTTTATGATAATCGATTAAACACCTTTTAATAATTTTATGAAAACAATTACTTTCAAATCCATTCTGACTTATTTCTCATTTTTCATTTTCAGTTTCTCAGTGGTGGCACAGGAATATCCTGCTACAATAATTGATGTAAGAAGCAGTCGTGGTGGTGATTCTATGTGGCTCTTTACTGTAGAAGGTACTACTGACTATTTTGATAATGGGTGGGATGGTAAGAAATTGTTTGGATCCTCTTTGGGACCAAGTATTTTTGCCATAGGTCCCGATTATTATTATCAGGTGTACACTTCAAGTTCTATTCATAATACTGAAATAGGTTTCAGGCCGGGTGTTGATACTTTATTTACACTTAAGTTCATACATTATTACACTGAACGCGCCTATGAAAATTTGTATTTGATTGACAAAAAAACAAACACTACCACTAATATTTTTCCAGATGTTGTAGTGTATTCTTTCACAGGTTTTCCTGAAGATGCATTGAACCGTTTTACTATTGTTTCATATGTACAAGAAGAAGTTGTTGTTGATGATCCCGATGACAAAAATAAGGATGAAAAGTTAATACCCCGAGGTAGAGGCAATAATAATGGTAAGTCAAACAAAATCAAAGCTTTCAATTACGATAATTTACTGATAATTGACAATCAGATAAATGCGAAAGGTATTGCCACCATTGTTGATATCCGAAGTGGAAGGGTGGTGAGTAATTATGTTGTCGATCCATCTTCTGTAAGCACTTTGGAAACAAATCTTTCTAAAGGTAGTTATATAGTCAATATAGTTGTTGAAGATGAAACTGCCAGTTTGATGATAATTCTATAGTAAAAGGCATGTTTTTTTTACATTGATGATTTAATGAGTAGAAAGCTCCATATATTATTATTAGTTCTTCTGTCAGTCTTATCCGGATTGATGGTAGTGTTAACTATTTTTCAGGCAATGGATTTTAATAATAATTATGGCAGAAATCAAGGTTTTAATTATTACGGTCAGGTTAGCTCAGGAAATCATAGATCAATTGCGCTTCAGGGTATTAAGCCATACCGCTCAGTCAATAGAAGCAGGTATCGTATTGACAACCATGTGATGCCCGGATCTTTTTTGGAGAGTGGCAGCATTAAGTTTGAAACAGACAATAAATTTCAAAGTAATGTAATAACTTCAACCGGAGTGCAGCCATTTTCGCCTGTAAGTCCGAAGGTTGGAAGAGCTACTAGCCCCACATTATTTGGTGGCACATCGGGTATAAGCTTAAATATTAGAAGTGGGTCGGGGCAAAGAGGTGCTGATGATGCAGCATTAGCTTTAAACACGACAAAATCATCATTTAGAGCGTCATCCGGACAGAATATTACGCCAGGTCATTATTCATCAGATTCTCCCCAATTAAACAGTATGTTTAGCGAAAGCTCCCCACTTGGTCTTGACCCCGGAGGTGATCCTAACGATCCTGGTGAAATTATTGGCGGACTCTCAGTACCTGATGGAATTGCTTATTTGTTGTTTTTATTATTGATATATATTGCTATGAAAATGACTAAAGCAATGGCTTTAAAGAAGCAGAATCATTAATTAGA
>CAYMDE010000049.1:0-19984 GCA_964389115.1 uncultured Paludibacter sp.
AAAGAAGGATTAAGACTTTTAAAAATCGTTTATGCTTGCATTCATTGACCATTCTCTCAGAAGGTAAGTTCCAGTAAAAGAAGGATTAAGACTAGGTACATTCAAACCACACCGCCCTATATAGACACACTCAGAAGGTAAGTTCCAGTAAAAGAAGGATTAAGACCTCGTACCACGTCGCCTTCACGACTGGTTTGTCATTTCTCAGAAGGTAAGTTCCAGTAAAAGAAGGATTAAGACTAGAAATAGTGTTAATCCAAAAACTAACTGAACTCACTCAGAAGGTAAGTTCCAGTAAAAGAAGGATTAAGACACACCATTTATTGATGTACCATGTCTTTAATTTTACTCAGAAGGTAAGTTCCAGTAAAAGAAGGATTAAGACTTTTCAAGAGGCGCACTCATCGTCTGTTCTCCTGCTGCTCAGAAGGTAAGTTCCAGTAAAAGAAGGATTAAGACTCAATGTCCAACCATTCTTTAGACGATATATCTTCTACTCAGAAGGTAAGTTCCAGTAAAAGAAGGATTAAGACATAGCCTCTTCAACGGTGCCGAATGAGTCACAATAATCTCAGAAGGTAAGTTCCAGTAAAAGAAGGATTAAGACTCACTAACATCAAAACATTAGCCCGGAAAATAATAATACTCAGAAGGTAAGTTCCAGTAAAAGAAGGATTAAGACTTACATGTTTACTTCTACTTACTACTAAATTTCGCTCTCAGAAGGTAAGTTCCAGTAAAAGAAGGATTAAGACCGTCCCCGCTTTCGGAGTAAAATTTAAACCCGTTCAATCTCAGAAGGTAAGTTCCAGTAAAAGAAGGATTAAGACACCGATGTTACCTCCTTCTGAAGGTCAATTTTCGCGGCTCAGAAGGTAAGTTCCAGTAAAAGAAGGATTAAGACATAAAGCTAAGATACATTTCATCGTTTTCCCATCTCAGAAGGTAAGTTCCAGTAAAAGAAGGATTAAGACCGGATAAAGCACGGGTTAACAACAACTTTTTGAGTCTCAGAAGGTAAGTTCCAGTAAAAGAAGGATTAAGACAAAAGAGCTTTTTTCAGGTCTTCGATTTTCGGTAGCTCAGAAGGTAAGTTCCAGTAAAAGAAGGATTAAGACCCCTCCCGCTGGGTTGAGAACTCCAAGTTAGACCCGCTCAGAAGGTAAGTTCCAGTAAAAGAAGGATTAAGACTAAAGCACGGGTTAATAATTGCTTCTTCAGCTCCTCCTCAGAAGGTAAGTTCCAGTAAAAGAAGGATTAAGACTAATTAGATTTGCCATAAAATGTAGTATTATTTAGTCTCAGAAGGTAAGTTCCAGTAAAAGAAGGATTAAGACCGGAAAGAGATGATATAATACTGGCGCCCGTGTTGCTCAGAAGGTAAGTTCCAGTAAAAGAAGGATTAAGACTTTCATTATATATATTTAATTCATTATTTAATATAGCTCAGAAGGTAAGTTCCAGTAAAAGAAGGATTAAGACGTGGCTACATTGTACTTTTGACTCGCGGCCATTTTTCTCAGAAGGTAAGTTCCAGTAAAAGAAGGATTAAGACAGTTGTACTGCGTGCTTTCGGATGCCCCAATAGGCCTCAGAAGGTAAGTTCCAGTAAAAGAAGGATTAAGACAACACTATTACTTAGGTTTACCACCTGCTTTGGTATCTCAGAAGGTAAGTTCCAGTAAAAGAAGGATTAAGACTCCGCTTTTCGGCGTGGAGACATCTCATAGGACTGACCTCAGAAGGTAAGTTCCAGTAAAAGAAGGATTAAGACTGGGATTCTCATCGACATCCCCCACCGTGAACAGCGCTCAGAAGGTAAGTTCCAGTAAAAGAAGGATTAAGACTATAATAGCTGTCTCACGACAGCGCTACTTGAGGAATTCTCAGAAGGTAAGTTCCAGTAAAAGAAGGATTAAGACAAAAAATGCCACCCCCCAAAACAGCCCTTAGACTGCCTCTCAGAAGGTAAGTTCCAGTAAAAGAAGGATTAAGACATTTGATAATACTGAGCGTCCGACCTGTGTTCGCTCACTCAGAAGGTAAGTTCCAGTAAAAGAAGGATTAAGACTCCACTACCATTATACGGCTCCACAGCATGAGCAGGCTCTCAGAAGGTAAGTTCCAGTAAAAGAAGGATTAAGACTGGGCGTGGTCGTCCTCTCCGCCATTACATGGCTGCTCAGAAGGTAAGTTCCAGTAAAAGAAGGATTAAGACTCTGTTAACGACGTCAAATCTACTGGAATAAAAATTGTTCTCAGAAGGTAAGTTCCAGTAAAAGAAGGATTAAGACTATTGAATGATGTTTGGTTGCAATACAGCGACCCGACTCAGAAGGTAAGTTCCAGTAAAAGAAGGATTAAGACTGCGCTGCTTTAGCGATTACATTCACCCAATAACTAACTGTCAGAATGCATCTTCCAGTAAAACAAGGTTCAGGTCTTTTGAAAACAAGTAAATCTTTATTACTTTTGAAGCATTCGAATAATTTCTGAATTTCAAGACCTTTTTATGTTTAAAGAAGCAAACAATCAACTGTTATGATAAGTCCTTCAATTTTACAAGCAATGGTTCCGGCTGTGTTGATTCATCTCCTTCAATTATGTGCTGTACAGCCTGATGATAAGAATCAATCAGAATTAGGCGGCCATACAGGCACCATCGGCCGTGTAGTTCACATTGTTGATGGCGAGACCTACAATCTGCTAACGGATGAGAATGAGAAAATCAGAGTCAGAATGGAGGGCATTGATACGCTACATTGGGTGAAGCCATGATTACCGCCCTGAAAAAGAAGAAAATAATTGCAAGTAACCATAATACCCCCACAACCATGAGTACCAACTTTTCAAAACTAATCAAACGAATTAAAATTGGCCTTCGCAAGAGGCGTAAGTACGTGACAGTGACCTATGCTGATATTGAGATTGTGCCTTATCGGTTGATGGGTGAGATGATTTATGTGGAGAGCAGCTTCAATGCCGAAATGAATATGATGCTTGAGAAACATCTGGATATGATAAATGGTATGGTTGGTAAGACCGGGAAGAGGTTACAGTTTTTGCCGGCGATGAAAGATGAACTGAAAGAGATATTGACTTATTTCTACCCCGGAGTTGATGAACAACAGTTGAAAATATTGTCGGAGGGTGATGGAATTCAGCAGATTTATAATGCTGTTCTCAAATTATCAGGTTGTGAACTGTCAGGCAAGCAACTTAACGGATTTGTTACTTATGATAATCCGGGAAGGAATAATAATATTTATGTTTTTACTCCTGTAAACGATTTAAAGGAGTTAAAGGCTTTCCTGAATTTACTTGTCGCTGAAACGCGGAAAAGTAGATCAAAATCGGGAATTAAACTGTGTATCGGAGATGATGTAGATGATCAAGATGATATAAAGGAGGCTGATGAACATTTTTACTTTGAATCGCGGCAATTGATTGATGAAATTAGTGAGAGGATTGAGTATTTGCTGAAAATGGGACTTACGCAGCAGGGATTGATACAACTGTTGTCGCTCGACAACAAGGTAAAACTCAGCAGAATGGTTATTACGGCGAAATATAAAATATTTTTGCCTGACTTTAATAGGCTCGAAATAACCATGGCGTCGCTTCCCAAAGCTGTTTTCCTGTTGTTTCTGAAACATCCTGAAGGGATAATTTTTAAACATCTGCCCGATTACAAGGATGAACTTGCAGCAATTTACAAAAGTATTTCGAACCGCGACGATGATTATAAAATCATGCAGAGTATCGAGGATATTACGAATCCTTTTAATAACTCCATTAACGAGAAATGTTCCAGGATAAGGGAGGCGTTTGTCAGGCATTTTACAGATGATATTGCCAAACACTACTACATTACGGGGAATCGCTCAATGCCTAAACGAATAACTATTGACAGGAGCCTTGTTGAGTGGGAGTAGTTTTTTGCAAGGCTTGCAAAGAATCCTTGTTTGAATTGGTCTTTTTTACATTTGTAGCGTGTTTTAGTATTAATGTAAAAAAGTATGATTATGAAAACAGATTTGCATGCTTCTTCCGCCGAGTTTATTGAAAACCATCGCTATTTAGTTGTTTTTATTGTTGACAGGCTGATTAAGGAAAATCAGTATGTTTTGCTTGAATATGAAGAGCTCATTGAACTGGGCATGAAAGCCCTTGCTAATGCTTTTAAATTGTTTGAAGCGCAGGGTAGAGGCGATTTCGAATCTTTTGCAACCCCCATAGTGCAGGATGAATTAAAAAAATCTTTCCCTCAACCTGCCGACCCGGACAAGTCTGGGAACCCCCTTTTCAGAAAAGTGTTACACACAATTGATTTAGAAAGTATAGATACCAGAACGAGGCCCCGACCGAATCAAAAAACGCGTAAAAAGATTGAAAAATTTGTACGGAGCAATGTGGTTTTAGGTTTCACAGCGAATATGGAAAAAACAACAGTGAAGTTTAAAACGAAAAAAGGCGAGGGTACTTGTATTGCAGATAAAAAGCCGCTTTCAACATTCTCAACAAGTGTCGATACTGCATCGTATTATTGGGTGAAAAATAAAATTCAAAAGGGTTATATACCTCAAAAAAATGAAGTTAGAACCGAAGAGTTGATCAATTTTTTCGATTACGACTATCCTCAACCTGATGAAAATGAGATTATTGGTCTTGCCGCCGAAGTAGCTGCTTGTCCGTGGAATGTCAAAAACCGACTTGTGAAAATTGCTCTTAAAGCTAAGGATGTTGAATATGATCAATTGCCTCCTTCTCACATGGTTTTTCTGGTTGATGTATCGGGCTCAATGATTGGCTCCGACCGTTTGGAGCTTGTAAAAAAGTCATTGATTTTGTTAACTAACAAAATCAGACCGTTCGACAAAGTATCTGTTGTAGTGTTCTCGGACAAAGCTAAAGTGTTGTTGAATAATGCCGGAGTGAATAATATTGAGTTTGTACAGACTACGATCAGGAACTTATATGCGTCGGGTGGAACGAATGGTGCAGGGGCTATACAGCTGGCATATAAAGTAGCGAAAGAAAACTTCATAGAGGGAGGAAATAACAGGGTAATTCTATGTACGGATGGAGATTTCAATATCGGCATCAGTAACGAGGATGATTTAAAAGAGTTTATCCGTCAAAAATCGGATAAGAATATTTTTTTATCGGTATTTGGTTTCGGAATGGGCAACTTCAAAGATGTTTTGGTGAAAACACTGGCTTTGAGTGGCCGTGGAAACTATGCCTATATATCGTCAATGACCGATGCCGGTCAGGCCATGATAAATATGTATTCAGGATCATTCTATGCCATGGCAAAGGATGTAAAGGTGCAGGTCGAATTCAATCCTGTCAATGTATATTCATATCGTTTGATAGGATATGAAACTAATATGTTAGCCGATGCTGATTTTAACGACGACGATGTAGAAGCAGGTTTATTAGGTGTTGGTCAGAAGGTTACCGTTTTGTACGAAATAGTGCCCAAGTCAAATCAGGCTGTGGATCCGCTTAAGTATATCTTGTCGAAAAGAGAAGATTTACAACCATATCCGTTGGAGTTGATGACTGTAAAAATCAGGTATAAATTACCGGAGAAAGATGAAAGCAAGAAGATAGAACTGGTGGTTGAAGATCAAGCTACTGCTATGTCGCCCGATTTTCAGTTTGCTTCGGCAGTTGCTCTCTTCGGACAAATCCTTACAAAATCCAAACACGTTAGAAAAGCTACAATGAACCAAGTAATCGAATTGGCCAAACCGGTAATAATGAACGATCAATCGGGGCTACGACACGAATTTGTTCGAATTGCTGAGTTGGTGGGGGGTATCGGTTAAACATTTTAGGAGACTATTTTACTCATGAAATTTTCCAATGGTGTAAGATGAAGTCTTAGTTAATACATGTAATACTTTGTATGAATTCAACTTATAGGAATAAGCCGGTTTAATCTGGCTTATTCTACATATCCTCCAATGATAAAGCCCGAAATTCAACGTCATAACCCACAAATCCTTTCAAAATCTCCTTCGCTTTGTTTTCCAGTGCTGAAATGCTGATTTTCTGCTTGTTTCTTTTGACTTCACATACGATTAATCGTTTCTCCAAATCATTCACAGCAATTATGTCAATTTCATTTTCACCTTTCTTATCCCAATAACTTCCTATGTATGAAAATTGTCGTAAATCAGTAAATTGTAATTTGAAATATTTTTCGAGTACAATACCACTATAGACTGTATAATCACGCTCTACCATGGTTTTTACATAGTTGATATTCCCAATTTCCACAGCGCTGCGGTATTTGAAAATAAATCTAAACCAAAGATTCAGAAAGTTGTCCTCGATAAAGAATTTGATGTGTCTGCTGCCTTCCTTAGCACCGAACGGTCGTACACGCTTAATTAAATTGAAATCCTTTTCAAGTTTATCCAGATATCCACCTACAGGCATATTTAAAATACTTTCAATCTCTCCGCGTTCAGTTTTTGAAGAAGCGATTAGCGATAATATAGAAAAGTAATTGGCATAATCACGTCCAAATTCGTCGATAAGTACATCCCTGCCTTCGCTCAGAAAGTATGAGCCCTCTTTAAATACAGTATTGATGATTTTTTCTTTAGTGAAAGATTTTGTAAGCACCAATTGCTCCACATATTTTGCCACACCTCCGGTAACCATGAAAAAGGCCAGTAAATCCTCGGGACTGAAGTTTGGATGATAGTCGTCAAGTATTTCTTTGATAGTCGCAATATTGAATGGTTTTACAATCATCCGGAAAGTAGCCCTTCCAAAAAGCGGTTCTTTAGAGTGTTCAAATATCCTTTTCATCATTGAATAAATCGACCCACAAAGCACCAGGTTAATTTTGCTTTGATCTTTGTGCGAATCCCAGATATTTTGCATGTCACTGAAAATGGAATCATTAAGCTTCTTAAACTCCTGAAATTCGTCGATTATCAAAGTGAAATTTCTGCTTCCGGATAGTAGCATCAACGAGCGGAAGAGGTCGGCAAAACGTTCAAACTTCCCAAGTGACAGGTTGAGTTTGTTTTCAATTTCAAGTGCAAACTCTTCGCACAATAGTACTTCATTCTTTTTGGCTACAAAAAAATACAATGCCGGAGTCCGGGTGTAAGCAATTTTCAATAAGGTGGTTTTTCCAACCCTTCTGCGCCCTACAATTACTGCCATCTGAGCATTCTCGGCAGAACGTTGCTCAACCTCACGAAGTGCATTTATTTCAAATTGGCGGTTGTAAAACTTCATACTGATTATATTAAGCTATTGACATTATAGCAATGGCTGTTACAGCAATGGCTGTTGCGTTAGCAAAAGTACAAAAAGTTTTTATCAAATAATCTGAATGTTCTGTTTTTTTTGAATGTTTGTAATCATCGATTATGGCGAACCTGACAAGCTGATGACTCCATGCTTGATGATTTAATGATTCTCATCGCAAATCTTTTCAAACTCCAACTCAGGCAAAACAATCAAAATCTCTTTTTCTTCACCTTCTTTCTGCCAGTAAACCACAAAATTTACTTTAGCACTTTTAGGCTGATATCCCTTCGATTTTAACTCTTCAATTTCGGCAAGAAAGCTTTTCGAAAACTTGAGTATCTCTTTGCCGTGGTGGCTTGAACAGCCATTGTCAGTTAGTTTCAGGCTGTCGCCACTCCTGAGTTGTTCAACAATGTATTGTCTGCTGATAAAATAGCTGAGCCAAACATCTTTGAATCCGGGGTGGAGTGTGATCTCAGAAGGTTGCTCGTAGGTGTCGAAATCAACTTGTAATTCCAGATTCTCGACAGATCGGAGCGAATCAAGTAGTTTTGAGTTATGATGAATGGTAAGCTGCTGTTTTGCACGTGTCATAGCCACATATAGTAACCTTTTGGACTCGTCGCTTTCCATCTTATAGTTATCCAGCAACAGGACTACATGATCGAACTCCTTGCCCTTGGCTTTGTGGATGGTAGATACAAAAATGGTTTCTCCTCCATCACCATAGAAATCCTCGATGTGCGATTCTCTTATGAATACAACGAAATCTGATTTGTACTTTTTCTTCGGATTGGTAATCTCAAAATCGCTGATGAGGTTTTTGCAAATCTCTAATTTGTTGCTCCTTGCAAAATGATGGAGAAGTGCCTTTTTGGCATTTTCCCAAACTTCATCATGAATTACAAAAACATCGTCGGCAAGGTTGAGTTGGTTTAGGAAGAACCTGACTTCAGCCATTTGATTGAGGTTGAATCCATCATTAGTTTGTATCAACTTCGCCGGCATTTTGTTTTTCAATAGCAAACCGGTAATCTTCAACGCTTCATCGTTGGTTCTTGTTAGCACGCAGGTGGTACCCGACAAGTTGGTAGCGAGCAAGTCATTAACCAACGGAACGATCAGATTTTCACTTTCATATCGAACAATTCGGATATTACCGTTGTCGGTTTGGTGTGCAAGTACTTGTGAGTCCTTCAGCCTGTTTTTAATTTGTCTTACAAATTGATTGCAGAAATCCACCAGATTGTTTCTACTACGATAGTTTTCAAGCAATTCATGCTTCACAGAACTCTCAGACTGAAGAAACATGCCGAGGTATTTTGAGTTTGCCCCCCTGAATTCGAAAATGTTCTGATCGTCGTCTCCCACTGCTATTACGCGCATCTCTTCATTTTGCTCCATCAGACATTTAATCAGGTTAAACTCATCTTCGTTCATATCCTGTGCTTCGTCAATCACCAAAACTGTTTTGGTTATTCTGTTTGCCTCAACTTCATTGTTCCTGATTTTCTCACCAGTAGTTTTCAGAATGATATCCGATTTTTCTAAGTTGCCAACCTTGCCCAGCAAATCAAAACAGTAGGCATGAAAGGTCTTGATTTCGATGTAGTTTGCCGCATTCCCAATGAGTTTGAATAAGCGTTTTTTGAATTCGGTTACGGCTGCCCTCGAAAAAGTAAGCATCAACAGTTGCTCATGTTTCACATCTTCCATCAGCAGGAGCGATGCTAATTTATGAACGAGTACCCGCGTCTTGCCACTTCCCGGTCCGGCAGCTACCACGATATATTTTGATTCGTTGTCGTTGATTATTTTCAGTTGCGTGGGCGAAAGTTCTCCGAAAAGCTGTCTGAATTTCGTCGGAGTCATTCTCAGTTTCAAATCATTGGCCTTACTTCCCGGAAAATATTTTTGCAGAAATGAAGTATAATTCAGGTGAAAATAATCTTCTACGAACTGCAGTGCGTTGCGGTAATCCTCAATCATTTTCCGGGCATACTCACCCACGATATGAATTTGCTGCACTTTATTTTCGTAAAACTGATTCAGCTTCTCGTAATTTTCTTTGGTGTACTGCTTTTTGTTGTTTTGCTCTAATCGTTCTATAGTCAGACGATTATAAACCACGAGAAAACCTCCTTCAATTTTGATGGCATCTATTCTTGACAAATAAAATAAGGTATCCTCAATGTCTTCAATGCTTATTTGTTGTTTGAATAAACTGAGGCTTGTTTCGTATGCCATTTTCAGTTCGTGCACCGAAAATTCAATCAACACCTCATCTCTGAGTTCAATATCTTCCACTTTAGCCTGCTGATTGCTTTTGTCGTACAGGTAGTCCACGATAAACTGCGCCAATTCGCCCCTTTTTTCCAACTTCTTTTGGAGTGATTCTATGGGAAATGCACTTTGAGCTGCAAAATGATTTTTCGAGTGTTCAAGATTTTTCCTTTTTATCCAGTTCTTAATAGTCCAGAAATTGAGGATGGTTTTTAATTTTTGGATACTGACATCTTTGCAATCCTGTGATTCAGCATCCTCATTAAGTTCTTTCAGGTGATATGTTTTTTCTTCTTCCTCCAATTGCGAAAGCAGATACTGTTCGATTTTGCAGAACGATTCAACGATTTGCAGCGAACGGTTTCTGTTTTCTCCCTTTTTGATGTACGCGGTCAGGTCTTTGGCATCAGCCAATATGTTTTCTTCCCGAAGAAGATTTACGATATCAATAACTTCTTCTTTTACAATGCCTAAATGGTCGCTGATATAATCAATTCTCGACTCGGCAGCTTCTTCAGAGTTTTGTTTTCTGCTCTTACTTGCAATTAGTTTTTTGATGATGCGAATGCCCTTTTCTTTCTGAATCTCCTGAAATTTATCTGAAGCATGGATTTTCTCAATGGCTTCCTGTGCGTTTTTGCTAAGGATGCTGTTGGCAAATATCCTCGGCATATTTTGACCCCGTTTCAGGTATCCTGCATCTTCGAGCGCTGCAATGGCAGTGGTAACCCGGGTTTCGATTTCTACAACATTATCGTCCCAACCAGCCTTGCGTGCAATTTCCAGAGCCGAGTTAGAAACCTGAGATCTGAATCGGGTGATTTCCTTGATTGCCTTCCAGATCTGTTGTATTTCTTTGATAGAGAGTTTTGTTTGGTTCAATAGAATGAAATGTTTACTCAAATCTTCTTCGTTGAACAGGACAAAACAATCGGCCACAATACCGGGGTCTCTACCGGCACGACCAGCCTCCTGGATATAATTTTCAAGTGAGTCTGATATCTCGTAATGAACCACCATACCCACATCCTTTTTATCCACTCCCATCCCGAATGCTGAAGTAGCTACCATGAGTTGTACTTCTCCCTCCATAAAAGCATTTTGATTGGCTGTTTTTTCTTTTAAATCCATTTTGCCGTGGTAGGGCCTGGCATTGAATCCATCATTGGTTAACCTCTCGGCCAACTTGTATGCTCTTCTTGTTCTGGAAACATATATGATTGTGGGACACTGCTTTTCCTCAATCAAATCGCGCAATTTCTGGTACTTCTGTTCTTCATCTTCTTCCTGAAAGACCTGATATTGAAGATTTGTTCTCGAAGCTTTGGAAGTAAAAAGTGATGGTTCAATCGAAAGTTTTTCTCTGAGATATTGAATGATATCCTCGATCACTTTTTGTTTGGCCGTTGCCGTAAAACAGGAAACCGGTATTCCATCCTGCAGGTTCTTCTTTTCTTGAATATTTTTGATGAAGTCGCCGATATATAGATAATCGACCCTGAAATCCTGTCCCCAAGCCGAAAAACAATGCGCTTCGTCGATAACAAAGCGGGCTATTTTGCGACCTAATATCAGTTTTTTGATGGATTTGGATCGCAGCGATTCCGGTGAAATATAAAGTAAAGAAGCCGATCCATCTTCCACCCTTTCGAACGATTTAGCCCGTTCAATCGGGTCGAGCATGCCATTGATGGTAACTGCATCAGCTATACCGATTTTCTCTAAATTATCGACCTGATCTTTCATGAGCGATTGCAATGGCGATATGACCACGGTAAGTGCTTTCGAGTTTTCACCGCTCATGAGTGCAGGAACCTGAAATGTAATAGATTTACCACCCCCGGTTGGAAATACTGCAAGCAGCGATTTATTGTCGATTGCTGCTTTGGCAGCCTTTTCCTGTAAAGCTTCGCCATTGTAAGTTCTGTAGCTGTCGAATCCAAAGAAACGCTTCAACCCTTTACGCACATCCAGAGCTTTATTGCAGTAGTGGCAGCCGGTTATACAAGGCTTATTCCGCAGCCTGAACATGATTCGTTCCACTTCCGGAAAATTCTTCAGTACCCAGGGTGGGGTGATAGATTTTATTTCCTTATAACGAATATAGGAATGAATCAGCGATAGACAGTAGGCCAGTTCTACAGGTTTTTCTGATATTAATTTAGAAACATCAGCATTGTCACAAATTTCATTTTCAAATACCCTGCGGATGATTTGTTCGATGTCGGATCCATTGTGTTTAAACTCAATAAATCGAAAAAAGGCACGGAACTCTCTCTGGTCGTGAAGCAGTTGATAGAATAATTGCTGAAGTTCGGTATCCAGCAACCTGAACGCGGCCACTTCATCATAAAACAAATCTCTGCACTTTATTGCATCGTTGAGCGGGTTGTTAAGTTCTTCGGTCTGTAGTTTATCATCCTTCAGCAGAGCATGGTAAGGCTTGGTAGGGAAAAGCAATGGCGATGAATATAATGTGTCTATCACAGCTTTAACACCGGCTTCCACCAGGTTTTTGCCAATATATTTTACATCGTGATTCAGGATATTATGCCCGCAAACAAATTCAACTCCCTGTACGAATTTCACAAGTTCATGTACCGAAGGTTGATGGAAGATATTGCCATCATCCTTTACTGCACCGATATCAAGCACTTTTTTGCTTTTCGGGTCAATTTCGGTATCGATGAATGTGATTGGAGGCATGAATTATTATTTTTTGCCCCCAAATTTAAACATTCATTTTCACATATCACTGATATTCATCTATCTCACATATACACTTTATATGAAACACCCGGTAAAAATGAAAATATACCCGCTTTGTAAAGATAAACAGGAAGGTCGGTATCGATTATAAAGTTGATATCTCCATCGTTGTTTTCGTATATGTAATCGTATGGATTAATGCGGTTCAAAGCGTTATACAATGAAAACGACCAAACAGCCTTGTGGCCTTTTTTTGTTTGATAATTGTAATTGAATCCCAAATCAAGACGAAGATATGGCTGCATTCGCGCAGAGTTTCGCTCGCCAAAATCAATTTCTGCTTTTGGTTTTCCGGTAAATGTGTCGATGCTGTAGTATTTCCTGATTGCAGGTGTATAAGGTGTGCCGCTTTGAGCAATCCATACAATATTCATATCCCATTTTTTGTTTATTGTACGTAATGCCGATATGATAAGACTGTGTGGCCGGTTAAATTCATAGTTGTACCATTCACCATTGTTAATTTCGTTGAACTTTCTTGTCGATTCTGTCCATACGTAAGTGCAGGAACCTGTCCATAAACCGGTGTTCTTTTTTAAATGAAATTCAAACCCATATGAAATGCCTGAGCCTTCTGACAAAACCTTGTTTTCAAACGATGTGATGTTGAGAAGGTTTTCGTAGCCTTCTTTTAAGAATGTCAGATTACTCATTTCTTTCAAAAACACTCCTGCTTCTGCACTAAATGAGCGTGATTTTGAATTACCCGACCAGTTTAATGAATATTGATGAGCCACCTCAGGCTTTAATTGCTCCGTTGCCGGCAGCCAGACTTCTTTTTTGAGTAATTCAGAACGTGAAAAAATCATGTGTGACGATTGTGTTACCCTCATGTAGTTCAGATTGATGTTCTGATTTTTACTTAACTGATAGTTTATTCCTAATCGTGGTTCAGGCTCGGTAAAAACAACATTGTCATTGATGAAACTGTTGACTCTGAGCCCTAGATTAAGTTCTGTGTTGTTTCCAATGCTAATTTTATTTCCTACATGGAGTGCAAATTCACTTGCATGGTATGTTTTTTCAAACGTCAGCTTCTCTGTTTCATAAGTTTTTATGTTGTTAGGTATGTATTCATAGAATCCGGCCTTTGCCCCAAAATCAATTTCCCAGTTTTGTGAGACAGAATACCGCCATAAGGATCTAAAAGAGTAATCTTTAACAGATGAAGTGCTTTTACTTCGTAATACATTGATTGTAGAGTTAGCCTCGTGTTCTGAACGTGAACCTGATTGATTCCTGTATCTGGAAACTGAAATGATATGGTCGCTGTAAAGCCCTGACTTGAAGACTTTATTCCATTGTCCTGAAACAAGCCAGTTTCCCCAAATCTGATAATGATGGATTTTGTCAATGTCTTTTTTCTGCCATGATTTTACCCAGTAATTCAAATAATCATCACCATGATATATGTTGAGGTTGAAAGCGTCATTTATTCCGGGCCTCCAGCTGATTTTAGCATTTATATCATGAAAACCATAGCTGATTATTGATGGACTTGTATTTGATGATGCGGTTATTGCTGCAATAACGCCGTCAACTAAGGTCTTTCTTGATGTAATAATATATGATAACTTATTTTTAATTATCGGACCTTCAATTGAATACGAAATATCGGTTAGACCAATACTGATTGAACTGTTTCTTTGATTAGAATTTCCGGTTTTTTGCGTAATATCTAATACTGACGATATTTTCCCTCCAAATCGAGCCGGAAAATTACCCCGGTAAAAGTCTGCGGTGTTAATCATATCGGGATTAAAAACAGATAGAAAGCCACCCAGGTGATTTACATACAATAGAGGAACATTGTCCAGAAGATATTGGTTTTGACCAGGTTCACCTCCTCTGACAACCATCATACTTAAACCTTCAGAAAGCATTTGAACTCCCGGGGTTAATTGTAATGCCTTAATAAGATCGGGCTTACCTCCCAATGAGGGTGTCCTCATAAGCTCCTGAGATGTTATTCTGATCGCTTCGCTCTTCTTAATTGGATTGGCAATTACATGTAATTCTTCGAGATTGTTATCAGTCTCCAATAGAACAATTATTAAACTGTCAGTATCGCTTATTGTAATTGTTTTTGATTTTAAACCAACATAAGAAAAAGTAAGTTTTGCGGGAATCTCAATATTAAGACTAAAATAACCTTTGCTGTTTGATGTTGTGCCCGCATGACTTAAACTGTCCCGAATATTAACTCCGATTAAAGCATCGTTTGTGTTCATGTCCCTTACAAAACCATTGATTCTGATGGCATAAAGGTTTGTGACGCTATAAAATATCACAAATAAAATCAATGCTGAATTTCTCTTATTCATAATACTTCTCATTTGCTATATCTGTAATGTCAATTTGTGTTGACGATTCTGCGGTAAATAATCCCAGTCCATTTTTGACATTGCTGTATAAACTATAACGTTGGGGCGACTTACCTAAGGCAGGTAAATTTGCTGATTCATATAAAAAGTACCTTTTCTTATAGAGATAATACGAGTGATCTACTGTCTTAACTTCCAAAATCAGCGTGTCTTTTTTGTAATCTCTTCGACTGTATCTGTGGTGTAAATTGTTTATGCCGATATTCCATTGGTAAACTGAGTCCATATTATGATTGCTCAGTAAATTCAACGGTTCCGATTCGTTCATCAATACAGGGTCCAGTCCCAAACTTATTGTTGGTATGAGATATTTCCTTGGAAAACTACCATAACTAAATCCGGGGGGCAATAAAGGACCATTGTATCCTTTAACTACCAGGTTGCATTCACGGAAGATTTGCTCGCTTTTTTCGTTTCGTATAATAAAAGATATTAAAGAGATTGTTGCACCATTATTTTCAAAACTATATGTCTTTCTGATATCAATCGATTCGATTTTAGACGGTTGAGGAATTCGTGCATAAGCTGTTATTCTTGGAAAATCAGGGACTTCAACTGTGCAGAGGTACAAACTATCAATTTCAGCATATTGTGACCCAACATACCATCCATCACTTTGATAATGGAGTGTGTCAATTATCATATTATCATTGTTGCTTATAGTTACAATTGCATTATCAACATGTCGGGGCGATTTGTCAGATAATTCAGTAGTTAATGAAACATGAACTTTGAATAAACTGTCGGGTTTGAGAATGCCGTTGACTACAGGTAATTGTTCGCCATTGAAAATGTGTGGTGGTAATTGTTCGTAGCAGGAGCTGAAAATTATTATAAAGAACACACCTGTAAACCACTTTAATGTTGAGAAAGTACTCATAAGAATATTAACGATGATATAAAATTTATCCCGCATAGTTTTAATTATGCGGGATTTTCTAAATACTAAAAATCAATTTGACCAGCACATGTTGAAATACTTACATTTTTTCCAATAAATATAGGATCGTAATTGTTTGTCCATCCTTCACATATGTGAATTAAGTCTGACCGGTTGTACGAATCAATTTTGTGGCTTTTTACAGATTCGGATAAGTAGTAATGCAATAATGTAATATCATCATAGCTAACTAATAGAATTTCATAATCAGTAAAGAGTTTGTCAATTTTCCATCCAAACAAACCTCGGGTATAATTTTTTATTGTAAATTCAGTTTCTCGTTTAGTTTGTGATGGGAAGAAAGTCCAGAAATTTTCGGTCTCTGCTTCGAATTTTGTTTTGCAACTCGCAGTTTTAACTTCTTCAGTTAGCACCTGCCTTAAAAGGGCATTTCCAATTTTTCTGAAATTTGATTTAATTGAAAATGATGTGTTATTTTCTATGTCTGAGATGTTCTTTGTTTGCTTTAAAGTGTTAATCTGAGATATGTTTGCATATACCAGTTTCGAATCAAAATACTTATATACTTCAGTTCCGATAATAAACATTTTATCTGAGTTCATCAGATACCTTTCTTTTGTGTTCATTTCATATCTTTCAACATGATATTCATCAGATGATTTAAATATTTTTAAATAGATACTGTCAGGGTCTAAACTTCTCAATTGTTCAATGGTGTAGATTTCATCAAAGTTAATACTATTATAAAAGCTCTCAGATAATGTTCCATATGATTTAAATCCATTTGATTTTTCCCACTCATGTCTTTTTGATTCACTCATTTGATTCACTTTATTCAAAGTTTCATTAAATTCTTCTTTTGTTTTGAAGGAAAGTATTTCCATGGTTGAATTGTCCGTTTGGTTAATTTCCTCCTTTTCACATGCCAATGCAATAAATATGGTTAAAGCCGTGATGATATACAGATAAAATTTTTTCATTTTTTCTTTTTATTACTGAGCATTTTAAGTTAGCTCATGCATTTTGTTTATTTTATAAAAATTCTGTTTTTGATATAGTAAATAATTACTTTACTATTTAGCTGGTTCATAAATTTTGGTATTTTTCCTCTGGTGATATCACCTCCTTTCCTGATTATAATATGAAAAACCTTAGAGCTTGCGTAGTCTCAATAATTTTATGGTGTTATTTGATATGGATATATTGATGTTGTACAATCTGTATTGTTACGATATTTATTCTGCAAAAATAGAAACATTGATTCATATAAAATGACTACATTTTTTACAGAATCTGATTGCTTAGCATGGCTATTAAGATAATAGATTCTTAAAGTGCATTTAATCAGATATATGGATGTGGACTGTATAAGGGCTGCAATACGTAAATATTTTTTCCAGACTGAAAAAATGTACGTTTTGCTTGTTCTTGACTTAATTGAAGTCAGATAACGCAACAAAAACCCCCTCCTAAATCAACCCCATCACCTCCCTAACCAACATACCTTCTCCGATATTCCTGGCTTTTGCGAGTTGGTTGCAGACGGAGATAATGCCGTTTTCGAGCACGTCGTGGCCGTTGAAGATTTCGGCACTCATGCAGTTTACGGTGCATGCGATGATTCCGGCATGGTTTAGGGGTTCGAGACTTTTGATTCCGGCGTTGTTTTTACCGATTCCGGCATCATTGAAAAATACGGCTTTTACATGGTGTTTCTGCGCATATTCACCTGCACTTAAACCGCCGTGTGAGCCGCACACTACGATTTGTCCTGCATTGTTTTCGTTCAGGAAGGTTATGCTGTCGGTTACAGTGATGTTAATTCCGTCAATTTGAATTTGGGTTTGCTTTTTCAAATCTACTTTACCACTGCTTTCTTCCTTCACTTCAGTAAGATTATCGGAACTATGCAATATTGGGGTCGAAGAGGGGTGACCGACTATATGGGAGATTTTCGAAACGGCTTCTTTTACAGTATCGCCAACATGAATTCCGGCTTTTTCTGCTTGTATGCTGGTATGACTGATGATTCCACTTTCCCAGGTGTCGCGGGCTATGCCAATTTCAGCACTGTTGTGATCTACAGCGCAAGCCAGGATGTTTTCGGCTTCGTAATGGGTGAGACCTCTGATGCCTGCCTGGTTTTTTCCTACACCGGCGTTGTTGAGAAAAACAGCTTTGACATGACAACTCTTTACGTGTCTGGCAAGATCCCTGCTGCCACCGCAATGAGATCCGCATACAAGTATGGGACAGCTGTTGTCGGATTGTAAATCACCTAAACTATCGAGTAATACCATATGATCAGGCAATTTCATATTGTGAAACCAGTTTAATTTTATTCTACAAATAAACCGCACCCGGGGTAATCGCTTTAAAATGAGCAACGGTCGGCGAAGCTAAATCGCCGGTACACGGCTCAGGGTCGGGGGTTACCACATTTCTATTCCCCTCTCATCAGGGAGAGGGGTTAGGGGTGAGGTTATTTAAATACTTACAGCTGCAAGATTAGTGCGGGCAATTGAAATTCCTTTTTCGTATGCTTTTATATTTCCTTCGACGAATTTCGCAGGAACACTTTCCTTCACAATCTGCATCATCTCATCATGCGAATAGCCTCTGAATTCGGCATAAATGGCAAGCATAACGATATTCATCATTTTGCTGATGTCGAAATCCGGACTCTTATTCTCATCGGGATCTATGATAAATGTCTTCTTGCCCGACTTCCTGATTAGTTCCGTTTTCGATTCGGGCATGTCTTTTTCCAACCCGGTGTTTACGCTGGAAGTGGATAACTCGAAAGTGCTCGTGAAAACGATGCCATCTTCTTTCATGCAATGCAAATACCGCAGTGTTTCGGTCTGTTCGAACGACAAAAGGTAATCAACATCGCCTGCTTTGATAAAGGGAGATAAAACGGGTTTGGTTGAATACCGGAAATGACTTTCGACGCCCCCGCCACGTTGCCCCAAACCAATTACATCTGAAATTTTTAACTCATAACCAAGCTTCATATAATACTTGCTTAAGAGATTGCTGAAAAGTAGAATTCCTTGTCCTCCAACACCAGCTATGATCAAATTTTTTCCTGTGTCCTGCATTTTCATTGTGTTATTGCTTCAAAATTACATGCTGTTGTACATAATCCACAGCCTACGCAAAGATCCTCGTTAATAACTATTTCAACATAGCCATCTTTTCCTTTTTTGCTCTCAATGGCTAAACAGCCGATATTGATACATTCCCGACATTGTGTGCAAAGATCCTGATCAATATTAAAAGGTTCGCTTTTTGGCAGCTTAAATTTCGTAACACAGGGTTTCTGTACGATAACAACAGAATTTGCGTCGGCATTTACTGCGTTGAGAATGGCTTTTTCAAGATTGTCAAACTCGTAGGCATCTACCGTTACAATATCTTTTACGCCGATAGCTTCACATACTTTGGCAATTTCCAGTCTGTTCCCCGGTTTGTAGTTAAAACCAAAATCGCTGGATGCGATATGTTGTCCGCCGGTCATAGCCAAACAGCTATTGTCAACAATAATCACGGTAGATTTACTGTCGTTGAAAATCAGGTTCATCAACCCATTGATTCCGGTTGCCCAAAAGCCTCCATCGCCAATCATCGCCACAAAATTTTCTTTGTGATCGGTTGCCACATTATAGCCATGTGCCAGTGCAATGCTCGAACCCATACACTTTTGCAACGAATAGGATTCCATGTGCGGGAAGCAACCAATTAAACCACAAGTTACATCGGCAGCAGCTTTGATTTTATGTTTTCTCAGAATTTCAGAAATGAAGAGGTGTGAACATCCGGCGCAACTTACGGGGAGTCTGAATGGAATACCATCCATCAGCGTTCTTTTAGGTGCATCGGGAATGAGTTTTTCTTCGATGATATCAGGAGTGAAACGGGTCATTTCTGGGAATTTCGGGAATAATTCTTTCCCTGTTACCGAAACGCCCAAATCCTTAATATTCTTTTCCATGATGTCATGACCGTCTTCAATCACATAGAGTTTTTCGACATGTGCGGCCAGTTTACGAATCAGTTTTTCCGGTAATGGCATCACCATGCCCACTTTTAATATAGATGCATCAGGCAAAACTTCTTTGGTGTAATAGTAAGGAGTACCTGCTGTAATGACTCCAATCTTTTTGCTGTTCAACTCCAGCTTGTTGATGTCGAATTCGTTGCAGTCCTCAGCAAGACGTTTCATGTGTGCAGGAAAGTCGTTGAAACATTTCACGAGCTTAGGATGCTCCGAACCCTTAGCATTCATCATCATAGTTGTCATGATAACTTTACTGAAACTCACAGGATATTGTGTCCTGCATTTTGCTTCGTAAACATA
>CAYMDE010000050.1:0-19548 GCA_964389115.1 uncultured Paludibacter sp.
TAGAATATCGAAATAAATGATAAAGAACGCCCGGCAAGTCTGGGCGTTTTAGTTTTAAAGTGCGGCATTTTTTTTAAGTGGACCTGCTTACTTATTTGAGACATAAAATTAAACTACACAGTTTTTTCAATCTCCGATAGCATATAACCACATCTAAAATCAACTTTTTATATTTAAATACACATAACCTGGAAATATCTATTGTTTCTGTCTACAAATGCATATAATATGAGCGCATTTCAGACTTTGCAACAGCAATAAAGCCCCTTTAAAAAACAGGAGAAAAACCGTTAAGTCTTCCTCCTGTTTTATTCAATCATTTATCTTTTGTTATTGAAGAATTTCTCGCTCCTGATGGTTCCGTCATCATACCACATTCTTCGGATGTAGATTCCTGTGGGTAATTCGTAATTGTCAGGATATACTTCCACACCATTCAGGTTGTAGTATTTTTCTCTGATGATATTGGCTTCGGATCTCCATGTTTCATCGACTGAAGTAGAGTTGTCGATTTCTACTGATTCAACGCGTACATGGTAGATGTTTACACCGCTTACTGGTGAGAATAAGTAGATTGGGGTGGCCGGACCACGATACTCGTAGCTTGTCATTTGCATATTTGCACCGGGCGCAGGGGCGGCAACGAGGATATCATCCGGACTGGTTGCGATATTCAGTACCCTGTCGGCTGAGCCCGACGACGACTGGCATACTACTGTGATGCGGGCATTGCCGGGAACCTCAAAAGCATAAACCCTGGCTGTTGGTGTGGAACCGCTGAAAGTGCCTGCGCCACCCAGTTTTACCCTGCGGGTGTAGCTGTAAGTTTCTCCATCAATGACTTGGGTGCGCGATCCCATTCCGTCAACTTCAATGCTGTTGTACAATGTTGCACCGTCGATCTCCATCGATCCGCTTACGGCAAAATTGCTATTGTATTGCGACATGGCTGAGAAATTCCAGTCGTGAAGCAGGGTGTAAGTTGTCGAGCCACCATTACCGCCCGGATCTCCTCCATTGCCGTTACCATTACCATTATCTCCGTTATCTACAATTCCTACGTACTCAGGAATAGAGTCAGTCCAACTGATTTTACCAGCGCCGGCATGCTCAAGAATCATGTTTCTGACAGCAATCGCAGGATTCATCTTGTACGAATAATATTCCTCGGGTGTCCAGTCGATTTGACTGGTTACAATGCGTGGGTCGTGGTCGTGGTTGATGCGGTTGATCAAACTTCCCTGTCCACGCTCAAGTACTTTTCCTGTGTTGTGATACCAGTCGGTAAAACGCCCCGATACCCATACGTGGTTGTTTTCAGAAATAATTTCAGCCTCCACGCCTGGCCCCATCACGTAGTCGCCAATATTTTCAAAGTAATTATTGAAAAGATGGGCCCTTCCATAACGCATGCGGGGGTGTCTCGACTGACTGTTATAAACGTAATTATGATGATAGGTTACTTTCAAATAACCCCTGTCGTGCGTGTGATTATCGTCGTGCCCAAGCAACATGGTTTTATGATTCGTGTGAATAATATTCCATGATATTGTAACAAAACTTGCTTCTCTTTTCACATCGACCATGCCATCGGTGTTCGGACCATTAAAAGTATTGTGGTCGATCCAAACGTTGGTTGCGCCATGCTCAACATTGATATAATCGTCAGGAGAACCACCGTCAAATATCAGATTTCTGATGATAATATTGGTGCGTGTAACTTGTCCTACTCCATCATTACGTGTACCGCGGATGTTGAAGCCACCGCCTTTGATGGTCGCGCCATCAAGACCAAAAAGTGTTTTGTTTGGAGCGATGCTATGCATATGGTGTTCCGGACGGTGATGGTCACCTCGTCCAAGTTCAATCGTTCCATCTATTAATATAATGTATGGGTCGCGATGTTGCATGTAATGAATCAGCTCTTGTTCAGTTCTTACAACTACTGTTTTACCTCCCTCGCCACCGGTAGTTCCCTGACCCACTGTGGCAAATCCCTGAATATTGAATTCCGGTTCTACTGCCGATGCTTTAACCTCAAGTATCTTCCAGCGTTGAGCATCACTGTTGTTGTCCGCAGCGCCTATCACGTTATTCCCATCCGCGGTAAGTACTGTTTTTCTGCCCACATTGATAAGTTTGAAGTAACCTTCACCCATATGCACAATCTCCCAACGATGGGTGTTGCTTTTTCCGTCCCTCTCCTGACGAACATTGTTGCCCGACTCCCTGACAACTTTATCAGAATGAGCATTTGCAAGATTGTAAACACCATTACCCAAATCATCCATGCGCCAAACCTGATGCATCACATTTTTGTCTTTCGTGTTCAGGATGATGTTGGCGTCGTTCACAACGCTTCTGCCTTCCACATCCATGGCGAGTCCGTTGACCTTATTAATAAGCATATAGAACGAACGCTCATTAAAATTGACTGAATTTGTTTCAACAGTTTCAAGTTCGCCAACAATTTGCTGTGCATAGACCGATGTTGTGAAAATAAAAAGGAGAATAAAAACCTTGAAGAAATTGTATAAAAAAGAAAGTTTCATCATGATAGCAATTGGTTATAAAAAAAGTTTGCAGTGATTAGAATTAACACACTGCAAACTTATGCCTAAAAAGATGAACCGATGTTGACACATCGTCAGAAAAGGTGTTCAAATTGATGTTTTTGACTAGTATCCCACGATTTTTCTGAACAAATTCTTCATATTTACCTGTTCTCCGATGATTCCCTGAAGCGCTGATACAGGTACGCGTTCCTGGGTCATGCTGTCGCGATGACGGATAGTTACTGTATTGTCCTCGATGGTTTGGTGGTCAACGGTGATACAGAAAGGAGTACCTACGGCATCCTGACGGCGGTAACGCTTTCCGATGGAGTCTTTCTCGTCGTAGAAACATTTGAAATCAAACTTCAGATCGTTCATGATCTCACGTGCTTTCTCGGGCAGATCATCTTTTTTAACCAGCGGTAAAATCGCTGCTTTCACAGGAGCCAATACCGGCGGTAGTTTCAGTACCACGCGACTGTCGCCTCCTTCAAGTGCTTCTTCGGTATAAGAAGCTGCCATGATGGAAAGGAAAGTTCTGTCAACTCCAATCGATGTTTCTACCACATACGGAGTGTATGATTTGTTCAATTCAGGGTCGAAGTATTTGATGTTTTTTCCTGAATACTGCTCATGACTTCCCAAATCGAAATCGGTACGTGAGTGAATTCCTTCTACTTCTTTGAAGCCAAAAGGCATCTCAAATTCGATGTCGGTAGCGGCATTGGCATAATGCGCCAGTTTGTCGTGGTCGTGGAAACGGTATTTGTGATCTCCCAATCCGAGAGCCTTGTGCCAGCGTAAACGCCATTGTTTCCAGTATTCGAACCATTCCATTTCTTCGCCCGGACGAACGAAAAACTGCATTTCCATCTGTTCGAACTCGCGCATGCGGAAGATAAACTGACGGGCTACAATTTCGTTGCGGAAAGCTTTACCAATCTGGGCGATACCAAAAGGAATCTTCATACGACCGGTTTTTTGCACGTTGAGGTAGTTCACGAAAATACCCTGGGCAGTTTCGGGGCGCAGGTAGATTTTCATGGCGGCATCGGCAGTTGACCCCATTTCTGTTGAGAACATCAGGTTAAACTGACGAACATCTGTCCAGTTTTTGGTGCCACTTATCGGACAAACCACTTCATAATCTTCGATGATGGCTTTGAGTTCAGCCAAATCCGAGTCGTTTAATGCTTTTACGAAACGGGCGTGAATCTCATCGCGTTTAGCCTGATTTTCCAATACGCGCTCGTTGGTAGAGCGGAAAACGGCCTCGTCGAATTTCTCGCCAAAACGCTTAGCAGCTTTATCAACTTCCTTTTGAATTTTATCGTCGTACTTTGCCATCAAATCTTCAATCAGCACGTCGGCACGATAACGTTTCTTGCTGTCTTTGTTGTCGATAAGCGGATCGTTGAACGCATCCACGTGACCCGAAGCTTTCCAGGTGGTAGGGTGCATAAAAATGGCGGCGTCGATACCCACCACATTCTCGTTAAGCAACACCATGCTGTCCCACCAGTACTTCTTGATGTTGTTTTTCAGCTCAACACCATTCTGTCCGTAGTCGTACACCGCACCCAAACCGTCGTAAATCTCACTCGATGGAAATACAAATCCATACTCCTTGCAATGTGCAATTAATTTCTTGAAAACATCTTCTTGTGAAGCCATATATATTTACATTTTACAATTTACAATTTGTTGTATTTTTTCGTTATTGAAGATAGGTGTGTGCAGGGATTAACCTGATTTTTTTACCTTCATAATTAAATTCATCTTCCTGATCAAATGTGACAATAATTCCATTGTCTAAGTTGAAAAAAGTCATAGCAGATAATAATCCATTTATTTCCCGGTCTGTATTTTCATCATTAATCCGATAACAAACCTGAATTACTTCTTTGATTTTACCATCTTTTTTTACTACAAAGTCGCACTCCCCCTTTTCTTTAAAGTAGTACAACTCATCACCTCGTGATCTCAAATGCAAAAATACTAAATTCTCAAGTTTTCTACCGTTGTTATCGCTGAAAGTTGAAGCTACGATATTTGCCAGACCAATGTCAATAGCGTAAACCTTTTTAGGATTACGAAGTTGAATTTTTGTTGAATAGCTGAACTGAGATATAGAATCAATGATGTACGCATTTTTAAGATGGGAAAAGTATTCAAGAATAGCTGATGCAGACTTTAACCCAATAACGTCGGTTAATTTGTTGGCTGAGAATGGACAAGCAATATTAGACAACAAATATGATGTTAGTTTTTTGAGTGAATCAATATCTTTCAAATTGTATCTGACAGCAATATCACGAACCAGAATGTCGTTGATAAGATTTTGCAAAATACTTTTCTCCCCGGTTTTAGCGTAATCAGGCATTCCTCCGGTTTGCAGATATATTGTTAATGATTCAGGATTGTAGTCCAGCGATTTTAAACGACAAAACTCAGGATATGAAAAGGGAAATAATTCAGTTGAAAGGTGTCTTCCTGTCAAATGTGTACCCAATTCCTGACTGAGTAACGAAGCGTTTGAGCCGGTTATAAACACTTTAAATCCCTCCCTGAGTAGTTGATGTATAAACATTTCCCAGTTTTGGACTAACTGGATTTCATCAAAAAAAACTGTTCTGATATTTCTACTTACGATTTCTTTGTACAGCCTGTTGAAATCATCCGTGTCGAATCCTGCTATTCTGATATCTTCCCAATTTAAATAAATCGCATCTAACTGGTCTTTTTTCATTAGTTGCAGAAGTACAGTGCTCTTGCCACACCTGCGAATACCTGTAATAATCGTAGCAAAATTATCAATATTGGGGATTTTGTCAAGTACATCACGCACAATGCCCCCTGACTTTCGAACGAAATCTTCAGTTTGAAAGTCAATAATATCTGCTATTTGTTCTTGTCTGTACATGGAAGAAATTTTTCACAAATATAGCATATCTTTGTTTACTGGCAAAAGATATCTTTTGCTGTCAGCAAAAGAAGTTTGTATGTTTTTGATTATGAGTTTTATATGAGTTGATTGTTGTGGCGTTTTATCCAGTAATAATAAGATAGGATTATTAATTTTCGGGTAGAAAAACGCGCAAAGTTACTGTTTTTTTTGTACTTTTGTGAGTTCATTTTCGAAAATTAGTATATAAAAGGCTTAAAGATAATACTTTCGCATGAGTACCGACGAAATAATAGATGCTGAAAACGAAGCGGAGGAGCTTAATGGCACTGACTTGCCTGAGGATAAGCCAGAGCCTGAAAAAGAGGCACATTCAAATTACAAGATTCCAAAGATAACCGATGAGTTGACCAAACATCATCTTTCGGGGATGTATCAGAACTGGTTTCTGGATTACGCTTCGTACGTAATCCTGGAGCGTGCAGTTCCGGATATCTATGACGGGTTGAAACCTGTTCAACGCCGCATCCTGCATTCGATGAAACGGCTCGATGATGGTCGTTATAACAAAGTGGCCAATGTGGTGGGTCATACCATGCAGTTTCACCCACACGGCGATGCTTCAATAGGCGATGCTTTGGTGCAACTCGGACAAAAGGATTTGCTAATCGACTGTCAGGGTAACTGGGGTAATATACTCACCGGTGATGGTGCTGCAGCGCCACGTTATATCGAGGCGCGCCTTTCGAAATTTGCGCTCGATGTGGTTTTTAATCCCAAAACAACTGAATGGAAACTGTCGTATGATGGTAGAAACAAAGAGCCGGTTTCTCTTCCGATGAAGTTCCCGCTGCTGCTCGCACAGGGTGTTGAGGGTATTGCGGTTGGGTTGAACTCCAAAATTCTGCCTCACAATTTCAATGAATTGCTCGATGCTTGTGTTGCTCACCTGAAGGATGAAGAGTTTGTGCTTTATCCTGATTTTCAAACAGGTGGCTCAATCGATGTGAGTCGATATAACGATGGAGAAAGGGGTGGTGCAGTAAAAGTACGTGCAAAAATCAGCAAAGTCGATAATAAAACGCTGGCTATTACCGAGATTCCTTACGGAACCAATACCTCGAAACTGATAGAGTCTATCATCAAGGCTTCCGATAAAGGTAAAATCAAGATTCGGAAAATCGATGACAATACTTCTGAGAATGTGGAGATTCTGGTGCACCTGCAACCGGGTTCTTCATCAGATAAAACCATCGATGCTCTTTATGCCTTCACTGATTGTGAAATCAGCATATCGCCCAACTGTTGTGTGATTCACGATAAAAAGCCGCGCTTTCTCAGGGTAAGTGATTTGTTGCGCATCAGTTGTGCTCACACAAAAGATTTATTGCAACTTGAGCTCGAAATTCAGCGCGATGAACTGCGCGAACAACTTTTCTATACTTCACTCGAAAAAATCTTTATCGAGAATCGTATTTATAAGGATAAAGGTTTTGAAGATAGTACCTCGCAGGATGCAGTGGTGGCGCATGTGGACAAGCGACTGGAGCCTTTTAAGCCCTCTTTTATCCGTGAGGTTGTTCGGGAAGACATCCTGAAGTTGCTGGAGATAAAGATGATGCGTATCACAAAATTCGATACAGATAAGGCCAATGATACGCTGATTGCACTGGAGAAAAAGATTAAAGAGGTTGAATATGAACTCGATCATTTGGTAGATTACACCATTTTCTGGTTCGAGTCACTGAAAAACAAATACGGAAAAAAATATCCAAGACGAACTGAAATCCGTAATTTCGAAACCATCGTGGCAACCAAAGTGGTGGAAGCCAACGAGAAGTTGTATGTGAATCGTGAAGAAGGATTTATTGGCACCGGACTCAGAAAGGATGAGTTTGTATGTAATTGTTCCGATATCGACGATATCATCGTTTTCTTCAAGGATGGAAAGTATAAGGTCGTGAAAATTGCCGAAAAACTTTTCGTGGGTAAAAATATCCTGCATCTTGATGTTTTCCGCAAAGATGATAAGAGAACGGTGTATAATGCTGTTTACCGCGATGGTAAGCTGGGTGCGTTTTACATCAAACGCTTTGCTGTTAAGGGTATTACACGCGACAAAGAGTATGATGTTACTCAGGGTAAACCGGGTTCCAAAATAATCTACTTTACTTCGAACCCGAACGCTGAAGCTGAAGTGATACGCGTAACGCTTAAACCGAAGCCAAGGCTTAGTAAGTTGATTTTTGAGAAGGACTTCAGCGAAATTGCCATCAAAGGACGGCAATCGATGGGAAATATCCTGACCAAAAACGACATACATAAAATTGCACTGAAGCATAAGGGTGGATCAACCCTTGGTGGTCGCCATGTTTGGTTCGATCGCGATGTGCTGCGGTTAAATTACGACAAACGGGGCGAATATCTTGGCGAGTTCCACAGCGACGATATGATTCTTGTGATTTCAGCCAAAGGCGAGTATTATACCAACGGATTTGATTTGAGCAGTCACTTCGAAAAAGACATCATTGTAATCGAAAAGTTCGATGCAGAAAAAATCTGGTCGCTGGCTCTGTACGATGCCGATCAGCAGTTTTACTATCTGAAGCGATTCCAACTGGACCCATCGCAAAAAAACCAGAATCTTTTGGGAGATAATCCTGAATCAAAACTGATGGTGCTGTCGGGTCAGGATTACCCGAGAATCCGGGTTGAATTTGGAGGCAACGATGCTTATCGCGAGGCTTTGGAAGTGGATGCTGAGGAGTTTATCGGTGTAAAAAGCTTCAAGGCGAAAGGTAAAAGACTCACGACTTTCGAGGTTGCAGCAATATCAGAACTTGAACCGCTGAGATTCAAAGAGCCTGAGGAGGATAATGGCGATTCAGGCGATGAAGAGCATACCGAAGAGCAGGGAGCAACTGAAGAAAACGGAGAAAATGCAGTTGCCGATGTTACCGAAGAAATTGTTGAGCAGCAAGCGCCCAAAGTCCCCAAGAAGAAGCCTACCGTTGTTACCGATGATGAAGATGAGATTATCGACCAACGCAAAATTATTGATGATATCACCGGGCAGATGTCGCTTTTCTAGAAAGACCTACTGAGCAACGTCCTCAAATAAATAAAGGCTGAAAATGGAAGAATTTTTACTTCTCCATTTTCAGCCTTATTTTTATTCGCCTCAGGCTTATCAGAATGCTCTGAAAGAAATTCCTAATTTAATTACCGGGTAAATACCACTCCAGTCGAATCCGGCCAAAGTCTCATTAATCCTGTTGATAGATTCATTATCGGAGTTGCCGGCAAACATTCCTGTTCCCGAAAGTCCGATTACATAGCTTTTCATGTAATAGGCACCGAACTCAAGACTCATAGCCAGCCCTCTTTTTCGGGAGATATTTCTACCGAAACCAATCCCTGCATATGGTGCCATTTTTTCAAGTGGTTTAATGCTGAGTGTCAAGTCTCCAATATCTTCGGGTTCCCAGGTGATATCTCCAATTTGCATCGATTCAGCAGGCATTAATTTCGCCGAAAGGTCCATGTTGGTCTGTACAATACCTCCGGTGAGGTAGAAATTACTCATCAGGTACAAATCAACCATGGCACTTATTCCTCCTGTTTTCCAGGTGGGAGTGATATTCAAATCGATGTCGGATATACTATATTGAAAAGCATCCGGAAATGTGCGGTCAATTGTCTCGTACAACACACGTACAGCCAAGGCATTGCCAACTGAAACAGCAGCTTGAGCACCAATACCATTGGTTGATAAACTTCCTCCGACGGCAAACCCGATTTTGGATGGAGTGTTGTTTTGGGCGTTTAGGGTTAATCCGATGATTAACAGACTGAAAATTAATATATTTCTCATATTGTTGTTTTTTATCAGGTAATACATCGGTTTGTTTAACGTAATTGATTCATTAATCTGTCGGGCAATACAGCATTATATTTTATCTCGATAATATCGTTGGCTGGTCTGTCAACTACGAACGACTCCGTTGTGGACTGACTTCCACCCGAGAAGTTAATTGTTGGAGTGATGGTTACAAGCAACTGATTGGTGCCTTGTTTGTCAACCCTCAATGAACCATATCCATAGCTGTTGCCAAAGTATCCAAGCAATTCGTAGGTAGTTCCTAACTCAAACTGAACCTGGGATTTTCCGTTGAAGAGATAGAAATAACTCCATCTGGGGATATTGGCAGGTCGGAAGTAGATATACGCGTTGGGCCTGATAACAAATTGTGAATTTGACGCAGCTGTTGCTGCGAGGTCAAGATTTACCGTAATGGTTTCTGCCGGTGCTGATACGGCTTCGGTAACTGTAATCGTGATGGGCTCATTGCTGCAAAGGTTAGCGACATTTACAGTAGCCGGCGAGAAAGTTAATGGTCTGGACGGATCCCAACCAGCATCTTCAAACCTGAAAGTAGCCGATACATTGTTAGGTACATTATATAACTGTAGAAAACCATTTCTGACGTTTGTAAAAGAAACCCTGTCGAATGATGCGTTTTGTAATCTTGAACTTACCTTTGCGAAAGGATAATGGCCGGTTACATCGCCTTCGAAAATAAATTTGGTTCCCATCGTACATGAATTGTAGAAGAAATCCCAGTTCCAGTAGCTAAGGTGTGTAACGGTTTCTTCGAGCACCAGATCGCCGTTCTCAAACTTAACAGTTGCTGTCTTTTCATATACCCATTCGCCTGATTCTTTCTCGCGGCTCCACATTTCAATTTCATCTCCAACTTTAATAGGCTGGCCTGTGTTCGGGTTAATCAGTGTTGGAGGTACAACAGTGCGCAGGGTAATTCCACCATTTTCAAATGTTTTTACCTCACGTCCACCAGCACTAAGATTCACTGAAAACATACCTGCTGATACAAATTCAATCTGACCTTCCGACCCATCAGGGAGTGTAGCACTTACATTGGTGCCTCCGGGGAAAGCATTCTGTGCCGATTCTGATACAGGATCGAAATATACAATTTCAGATTTGATGGTTCCTGATACAGGAGCACCGGTGGCATCTCTGAGTACTACACCGGGTGCAATGGTTACGGTTTGTTGACCAAGATTCATCGATTGCACTGCAGGTGCAACGGTCTGACCGTTTAATCCTGCAACAGCATAGGTGCTGTTTACTGCAATGCTAACACCCTGTGGCGCATCATTGATATTTATAAGCCTGATAAGTGCTGTGTTCAGGGTTGCTTCATGCAGAAATACTCTTTGGGTTGTGGATGTGTAACCTTCAGCAGATACAATTAAATCAAATTCGATCGGAGTGGTCCTCATTGCAACGGTATCCACCGCTTTGGGGTCGATTACCAATAGAATTAATCCGTGATTGGTTGTGTAGCTGGTTTCACGTGTTCCCAAATTGCTGTAAACATCCGTGGCGTTTTTACCGCTCACCCGTACACTCACAGTTTTTCCGGTAATAAACTCGTTGGTTTTGGCATCAACAATTTCAACTTTTACTAAGGTGTTGAATTCAGGAGTGCCAATTACAATCTGAAAATCTTCAAATTCATCTTGTAGTACCTTTAAATCGTCTACTATGTTACATCCTGCAAACAGAAGCATAACCAGTAGCAGTGGTAGTTTGAAAAGTTTTTTCATAAGGGTTAATTTTGTGTTTATTGAGCTTTTTTTAGATCGTTTCAAAGATAAAACATAATTTCAATGTAATTGTTTATATTACAAAAAAAAAGAAGCTGCCACAGGTGACAACTTCTTTTAATTCGTTATAATCAGCGGCTTTATTGCTGACGCTGAGGACGGTTACCTTGTCCTTGCTGACCTCCACGCTCACGCATTTGTTCGCGTTGAGCGGTGCGCCATTTTTCCAGTTTTTCTTTGCCGATTACTTTTTCCAACTCTGCATCATACTTTTCACGTAATTGCTGCATTTGCTCGCGACGGGCTTGCGGGTCAGTGTTTTGACCTTGCTGGCGAAGTTCAGCCATTTTAGCTTGCTGGTCAGTGAAAATAGCTTCAACTTTGGTGGTTTGTTCCGGAGTTAACTCAAGTGCTTTGGCCATTTGCTCGGCACGTTGTTTTGGAGTTACCTGTTGACGTTCGCCCTGACGTTGCTGGTTCTGTGCATTAGCAGAAAATGAAATTGCCATCACTGCTGCAATAAGAATTAAAACTTTTGTTTTCATAAATTTGTTTTTTTGATAATTGTATAGTATTCCGATAATTAATTCTTGCCTTATGACTGAAATTGTATCCGAAGGTTTAATCCATTCCGGTTAATTCAACATATGTCTAATTTGGATATGCCCCCCGATTTTCGTATATTTGTGCGAATCCACTGATTATTCACCTAAAAAAATTAACATGAAGCTAATCATTGTAGCAAACCGACTTCCTGTAAAAGCCAACCGTAACACTGATAATTTAATAGAATTCTCCCGAAGCGAGGGAGGGCTGACTACGGGTATGGACTCGTTAACGCTCGACATAGAAAAGCATTGGATTGGATGGCCGGGAACATATCCCGAATCGACCGAAGAAGAGACTGAAATAACAGAACACCTTACACCTTTGAACTTCCATCCGGTGTTTTTGTCGCCCGATCAAATATTAAATTATTATGAAGGATACAGCAATAGTACCCTTTGGCCTATGTGCCACTATTTTTATACGTATATAGAATATGAGGAGCTTTTCTGGCAGACTTACCGTGAAGTGAATGAGTTGTTCAGCAGGGCTGTATCGCAAATTGCCGAACCGGGAGATATTATCTGGGTGCAGGATTATCAGCTGATGCTCCTGCCGCAAATGATTCGCAAACAGGTTGATGGTGTCAGTATAGGATATTTTCATCATATCCCTTTCCCTTCTTATGAGCTTTTCAGGGTACTACCCGAAAGGGCTGAGTTGCTAAACGGACTGCTGGGTGCCGATTTGATTGGTTTTCATACGCACGACTATATGCGTCACTTTGTGAGTGCGGCCGAAAGGGTACTCGATGTGCGGTTTAAATTCGATCAGGTAATGCTCGATAATCGTATCGCCTACGTGGATGCCTTCCCGATGGGAATCAATTTTGACTTGTATTATAATGCAATTAAAAATCCGGAGGTGCAGGAGACAGCCAGCAAGTTGCGTGCGAACTTTGGTTCGAACAAGTTGGTGCTTTCTGTTGATCGGCTCGACTACAGCAAGGGTATCTTACATCGCCTGAAAGGATTTGCATTGTTCCTCGAAAACCATCCTGAATACCGGGAACATGTTTCGCTGGTCATGATTGTTGTGCCTTCAAGAGATGGCGTTGACCGCTATGCCGATTTAAAGACAAAGATTGATGAAACAATAGGTACCATCAATGGGAAATACTCTACCATCAACTGGAATCCTGTCTATTATTTCTATCATGGCTTCGATTTTAACGAGCTTGTAGCCATGTACAATATTGCTGATGTGGCTTTAGTCACTCCACTACGCGATGGAATGAATCTGGTGGCGAAAGAGTATCTGGCTGCGAAAAACGATTCGCCGGGAGTGCTTATCCTGAGCGAAATGGCCGGAGCTGCCATTGGCCTGAATGAATCTATCATTATCAATCCGAACAATGTTGCCGAGATTGAAAGTGCTTTGCTGGAAGCTATTGAGATGCCCGAAGCTGAGCAGCTGAGCCGACTCAAAACCATGCAGTCGTACATCCAAAGAAAATCAGTCAATAAGTGGGCTGGCGATTTCGTGGGTTTGCTCAACGAGATAAAAACGAAGAATGAGGAATTCATCACCGAAAGAATCGACAGAAGTACTATCAGTAAAATGCAAACTGAATATCGCGATGCTGATTCGCGCTTGTTTGTGCTCGATTACGACGGTACGCTGGCGCCTTTCCGCAGTCGTCCCGAAGATGCTGTGCCTTCACAGGAATTGTATGATATGTTAATCAGACTCATCAGCGATTCGCGCAATAAAGTTGTAATTAGCAGTGGCAGGGACCAACAGATTCTTGAAGTGTGGTTCGGGCATTTGAATATTTCACTGGCAGCCGAGCATGGTGCCTGCTTCAAGGAAGATGGTGTGTGGCACGAAAACCCGGGACCGGGCAACGAATGGCGCGAAGAGATTCTTGAAGTGCTGAGGCGGTTTGTCGATAAAACACCCCGCTCGAAGATTGAAACCAAAAATACAACCCTGGTATGGCATTATCGCAATGTGGATACCTGGCTTGCTTCCCTGCGTGAACAGCAACTTTTCGAGGCGCTGATTGTGCCTTGTAGTCGGTTGGGACTTCAAATTATGCGTGGTAACAAAATCATTGAAATCAAATCGCCGCATCACACCAAGGGTTCTGAAGCACGACGCTTACTTGCAGGCAAGCATTATGACTTTATCCTGGCTATCGGCGACGATACCACCGACGAAGATACTTTCAGGGAAATGCCGCACCATGCCTACACCATCAAGGTGGGAAGCTACTCTGAAGTTGCACGCTATAGTGTGAAATCTCAGGCCAAAGTGCTGCCACTGCTGAACATCATCATGAACCAGTGATTATGGCCTGATAAAATGCGACATCTTTATCTCATCTGCAAATAAAGTGGCTGTATTAATCAGCGCCAGATGCGAATAGGCCTGCGGGAAATTTCCCAACTGCCGCTTGGTCACAAAATCAAGATCCTCACTAAAGAGCCCGAGGTGATTCGAATAGCTTATCAGCTGATCGAACATCTTTCGGGCTTCTTCTTTCCTGTTTACCATGAACAAAGCCCTCACCATCCAAAAAGTGCAAATGGTAAAAGCGGACGAAGGCAAGCCAAAGTCATCGTGGTTGATATACCGGTACATCAGCCCACCGTTGTTCAATTCTCTGTAAACGCGGTCAACAGTTTTGATATACCTTTCGTCGCTTGCCTCAATAAAACCATATTCTTCCATCAGCAGTAATGAGGAGTCCATATCGGTATTGGCATAGGTTTGTGTAAAGCTGCCAATCGTTTCGTTCCAGCCATTCCTGAATACGTCTTCTTTGATTTCATCGGCAATGACACGCCATTTCTCTGCAGTTTCTCCTTTCTGCAAAATCTCTGCAATCGACACAGCCCTGTCCATCGCCACCCAGCTCATCACTTTCGAAAATACGAAATGCTGTTCCTCGCCCCGTATTTCCCAAATGCCTTTGTCGGGCTTCTGCCAGTCGTGCACCACCGTACGAACCATATTCTTCACCACCTCATACATGTCTTCCACCTCATCGAGCGTTCCGGGGAAATACTTGTAATACTGATAAATAACATCCATCAGGTAGCCATACGAGTCGTTTTGCTTCTGATGCCATGCATCGTTTCCTATGCGCACCGGTTTCGAATTCTCATGCCCGCTCAGGTGATCGAGTATTTGTTCGGTAAGCACCCTTTCGCCTCTGATGCCGTACATAATCTGGAAGCGATCCGATTTCCGTTTAAGGATGGTTTTGATGAAGTTGAGGAATCTCTTTGCCGCATTTCGGTGCCCCACATCAAGCAGGGTGTCGATCGACATGGAAGCATCTCTCAGCCAGCAGAAACGGTAGTCCCAGTTGCGTACCTCGCCAATGGCCTCGGGCAAACTCGTTGTGAGAGCAGCCAGCATGGCGCCGCTTGGTTGGTACGACATCAGTTTTAGTACCAATACACTGCGGTCGATCATCTCGTTGTAAGCGTTATACTTCCTGGTGCGGTTCGACCAGTTGCGCCAGTACAGTTTGGTGCGTTGGTATTCTAAATCAACCCTTTCCGGGTCAATTTGTATCACCTTCTGGTTGTATGTTATCAGGAAAAAAGCATCGTCAATTAACGTTATCTCCTTATGATTTAATATATTATCAAAACCCAGGTTGCTGTAAAAGTAAAAAGTATCATACTCATTGTCGGTCGATACAATCTTGATATAATCTTTGTAATACTGGTATTCGCCCTCGCTGCGTGCATAATTTAATGCCGGAGAAAAATCGACCCTGAAACGGGGTTTCCCGCTTTTGTAACGAATTAAACGGTACAGTTCTGCAGGTAAATAATGGGCATCATAATCGCTGATTCGGTATCGGGGCATGAAGTCGATGATATCAAACGCACCTTCGTCCGAAGTATAGGAAGTTCTGAGAATATTGGTTCTGGGGATGTATTTTTGGGTGATGCTGTAATGCTCATCTACCTCGATGCCAAATTGTCCTCCCTTTTCATCATCCAGTATCCTGGCAAAGATGGAAGGAGAGTCGAAGTCGGGCAGACAGAGCCATTCAATATTACCTTTATCGGATATCAGTGCTGCGGTACGGCAATTCCCTATGGCCGCATAGTTGAAAGCTTTTGAGGGTTTTATTTCCATTGTTATCATTTTTAGCAGCCCCTAAGTTAGTGATAATGTTTCTTTGAAGTCCGTTTTTAAGGATATATACAACGAAAAAAATCAAAAATTAACAGAAAATACATCTGGTCAGAACGAAAAATCCCGGACTTATTTAAAAATCCGGGATTCAGTGATATGTGTTTTTAGAGATGCAATTATTGCGCAGCTCTTTTCAGTAGCACCTCTTCGATGGCTTTTTTGAAAGTCTCTTTAGGCAAAGCACCCTGTGCCATTTGAGGCTGTTCGTCCATGGGAACAAAAAGCAACGATGGAATACTGCGGATACCGAAAGCAGCAGCCAGTTCGCGTTCTTTTTCAGTATCTACCTTGTAGATGTAAATCTGACCGTGATATTCTTTGGCAAGTTCTTCCAGGATAGGAGCAATTGCACGGCAGGGACCGCACCAGTCGGCATAAAAGTCAACGATGGCAGGTTTGTCGCCCAGATACTTCCATTCGGTCGGGTTTTCTTCAAAGTTTGCTACTTTGGCTAAGAATTCAGCCTTTGTCAATTTAATGGTTCCCATTTTAGTTGTTTCGTTTTGAGTTTCTTCTAATTTAACTTCACTGTTTTCTGCGGCCTCTTTGGGTTTGTTCCCACAAGCGGCAAATGCAATCATAGCAAGCACTAATGTTGCTCCAAGGATTCTTTTCATATTATACGTCATTTAAATAGTTTACAATATTAATTTATAAAACACATCCCCATTCCGATGGTTCATCATGTTCAATTTCATTTTCACGAATTTCTTTCCAGCCCAGCTCTTCAAGTTTTTGGCTGATGCTTTCGCGCGAAATTTCGTCGGTATGATTAACAACAACAGAACCATCAATGCGGTTTATCTCCGCCCCGAAAACACCCTGCAAAGTTCCAAGCTGCTTTAAAACTTCATTGTTACAGGTGAGGCATTGGTTGGTTGATATTTTGAAGTTGCTATACATTATTTGTCCTTTGTTATATCAAGTTCTTTAACTTGTATCACCTCCTTTTTGTCAGAATTTACTCCGGTGCTGCAGGCAGGGCCGGCACAACCGAGATTGAAAATGGCCTGTATCCCCAGCAATACCGATCCGGCGAGGTAGATGCTTTCTTTCGTGGAAAGATATCCCAGCAATAGCGCTATGCCCAGCAGCAAACGGAACAAGCGGGTGAAATCCCAGCGCCTGATATAGGCCGAAACGAAATCAGTTACTTGTTTTTTCATTGTCAGATTCATTTTCTTTTTTGGACTCCTTTTTCGAGAATAAATCAAACAAAAGATACCCGATTAATCCGCCATACAAAGTGCTGATGTTTGGGTTCGATGTTATGGGGCACGATCCCGAATTACAACCAATAAAGATGTAATAAAGATATCCGCCAATTAACCCGAGCACAACGCCCAGCATTCTCCATTTATGTTTAATAATAAAAGTCTTCATCTTATTCAGCACACTGACATTCACGAATACAATCCAGTATCTTGGTGATATGTCGGTTTTTAAGTGAGTAAAAACAATTTTTTCCGTCCCGGCGACAATTCAAAATCCCTTTGGCACGCATGTCGGTAAGGTGATGCGATAGCAGCGATTGCTCGCACTGCAGCTTATCTCCAATTTCACTAACATTGAGCTCATCAGTCTTCGATAACAAGGAAATCACACAAAGCCGGGTTCCGTGCGATATGGCCTTCAATGTGTATGCCGCTTCTTCCATTTGTAGTAATTCCTGTTTCATTGTAGTTTTTGATTTTTAAAAACTCACGCAAATATATGAACATATTTTCATATGAGAAACATTTTTGGTTTTTTTAATAGAATGAGGGGCAGAGAAGGGATGATTCTTTTAAAGTTTTCGACCTTTATAAAATACATAACTGTAATATGCTGTGTAATTCTCAATTATCTTTAATGAACCAATTAAATATTTATCATTTCAACACATAATGTCACACATCGGTCATGATTTGTCCACCCAAACCGAAAAAGACTTTATCCCTTTGCAACGCAATCATAACTGATATTAATAATTACTGTTACTAATTACGTTAAATAGTCCTGAAAAATTCATCTGTTAGTCCTTAAAAACAGGGATTTTTTTTATGCACAAACCGATTTTACGTTAATCGCAAACTAAATTTACGCTCAGTGCTTTTCAAATTTACGCTCAGCATAAATCGAATTTACGCTTGGTACAAATCGAATTTTTGCTGAGCGTAAAATTGAAAAATGCTCAACATAAAATCGATTTATGCTGAGCGTGCTACTCCTTTTTACAGGGACTAAATCGCAATTTTGACTTACAAAGCGCCTCCTTTAGTAAATCAAATTGATCTGTTTCGTCTTCTCTTGAACAACTCAACAGAAGGATTGCTATCAGAATGATATTGATGTAATTCATCTTTACTTCTCCCTTTACGCTCAATTTTTGCAACATAGTGAGGATATACAGAAGTAAAAGTCATTTTTGCCACTCTTTCATTATGTTCTTGCGTTACTATCATTGTATTATTTCTTTTTTGGGGTTTAGCAAATCAAATCTATACTTAATCATTTTTTCAATAAGGTCAATTGGCAATGGTTTGTCCAGAGAGAACTGAACAGAACCTTTTCCTTTCTTATAATATTTCAGGTCGCTTTCAAAATACTCTATTGTTGTTGGGTGAGGGTAAAAACCAATGTGATTTTTATATCCTGCTATCATTATTTGTTGTTCTCGTTTTCCTCCTTCAACTAGATTAAAAGCAGGTATGTTGTAGTTGAAAAGTTCGGTTGTTGCCGGGGCAATTTTTAATATACACTTTTTAATTTCCAAAAGTGCCCTTCTTGTCTTTTCGGGCTGGCCGTCAAAGTATTCTTGAACTGTTTGATATTCGATTTTATCTGCCATATTCTTGTTTTACTGTCGTTTTTACATTACCCAACGGATGGCGCTAAGCGGCATACCCGATAGGGTTGCGCTTGGGGCATGTGTGCGCCCTGCATGAGCAGCGCGCACCTGCTGCAAAGCAATAGAATAATTCCAAAATTACAATTATTTTTGGTTAAACAATGCTTAAGGCGGGTGTATTTTTCCAAAGGGTGAAAGTCCCTTACGTGCGGGGTCGTGCCCGAAGCGGATTAAAGAAGATAAACTCCACCTGCCCATAAATCGGGAGAAAAGCGGAATACGCAGACCTATGAAGTTTACCATATTAGGTTTTACATTTGTACCCTCTTTTAAAAAGGGAGATAAAGGTAAATACCATCACGGTAGAACGATTACAAAAACGGGGTTACCAATCTTTGTTTTCTTATTACAACAAAATTGCGTCATTTCTTAGCGAACCGCTGTATACGAGAACCGGAAGTTTATCCCGACAAAGGAGGGGTCTAGTGGTGTGAGAGGCTCTCCCTGTCAGGTTTTACTGGCGGGGCGGTCTACTCGATTGTAGGCAGGCATTTTTGTCATTCAATTTTCAGTCCGATTTCTTCAATTTGCTTTTTTCTTTTCTTTGTCAGCAAGTCTTTCGGTCAATGCTACACCAATATTCAGGCAAAAACTGAGTTCTTCTTTACTGTTCCATTGTGAATTTTGAAGATTAATCACGATAAAAAAGTCTTTCATATTTTTCCACCAAGTCTGTCCGCTTGTTTTAAAACCATTTTCCTTTAAAGTAGGCTTTAAATAAGTCTTAATGAATTCGGTCTGTATGTTTTTAGCTATCATAAGTCGGCGTCTTTCTATGCTTGCCTACAACGGTT
>CAYMDE010000051.1:0-19441 GCA_964389115.1 uncultured Paludibacter sp.
TTTTCATCCTCAATCAAAGGAAATTCATAAAGGTTTTTCCAGATATTTCCCTCGCTTCTTTGTCTGATAAAGCAATAATGCTGATACTTGATGTTCAGATAGTTGAAGTGTAGTGTTTTTGTCTTTATTTTAAGCGTTTTAACCGGTAATTGACTGACCATTTTGTCAGCGAACGCCATGCATTCGTATTGCAATGCACATGTTTCGCAGTCGGGATTGCTCGGAGTGCATTGCAAAGCACCAAATTCCATGATAGCCTGATTGTGCATGCCCGGATTTTCACGATCGAGCAGTTCATCAGCCAGTAGTTGAAATTGCTTTATACCCTGTGTGCTATCTATTGGTGTTGGGTCGTTAAATAAACGCGATAGAACCCGGTAAACATTCCCATCAACAACAGCATAGGGCTGATTGTAGGCAAAGGAGCAAATGGCTGCTGCTGTATAGTTCCCTATGCCCGACAAAGCCAACACATCTTTGTAATTATCGGGAAAGATTCCCTGATACTTTTCCATGACCTGTTTGGCAGCTTTATGCAGATTACGTGCACGGGAATAGTACCCCAATCCCTGCCAGTATTTCAACACTTCATCTTCGTGGGCTTCGGCCAGACTCCGAACATCGGGGAAACGTTCTACAAAACGGTAATAATAGGCTAATCCCTGATTGACTCTGGTTTGTTGCAGGATGATCTCGGAAATCCAGATTTTAAAAGGATCAGCGGTATTGCGCCATGGCAAATCCCGCTGATTTTGTTGGTACCAATCAATCAGTTTGGCTGATAATCCATTGGATTGTGAAGACATCAGAATTTCAAAATTAATACTCATCCCAGCTCTTGATGCGGATATCATCAATCGTCATGGTACAAAATGCTGTAATGAAGGCTGATGCTAATCTGGCATTGGTAAGCAGTGGAATATTGTAGTCAATTGCCGCACGACGAATGGTATAGTCATTTTCAAGCTCCCTTTTAGTTGTGTTTTTAGGGATATTGATAACCAGATCGAACGCTTTGCGCGATAACATATCTCTCACATTCAGTTCGCCTTCCTCATCAGGCCATTGAACAGCAATACTTTCGATACCATTTTCCTTCAAGAAGCGGTACGAACCTCTGGTGGCATACAGCTGATAGCCCTGCTTTTCAAGCAAGCGACAAGCATCCAGTAACTCCACTTTCGATTTTGGCTCACCCGATGAAACAAGAATGTTCTTCTTTGGAATGCGGAAGCCTACTGATAGCAGTGATTTCAAAATCGCTTCAGAAAAATCATCTCCGATACATCCAACTTCGCCGGTCGATGCCATATCCACTCCTAAAACAGGGTCGGCTTGCTGCAGACGATGGAACGAGAACTGAGAGGCCTTGATTCCCACATAATCAAGATCAAAGGCTGATTTTTCTGGCTTCTCAACGGGTAATCCCAACATTACTTTGGTAGCCAGTTCGATAAAGTTGATTTTCAGCACCTTCGAAACAAAGGGGAAGGAGCGGGAAGAGCGTAAATTACATTCAATTACCTTGATATAATTATCTTTAGCGAGGAACTGTATATTAAACGGACCGGAGATATTCAGCGATTTAGCAATCTCACGGGCGATATTCTTGATTCGGCGAATAGTTTCCACGTAAATCTTCTGCGGAGGGAACTGGGTAGTAGCATCACCAGAGTGAACTCCTGCAAATTCGACATGTTCAGAGATTGCATATAAAAGAATCTCACCATCCTTGGCAACGGCATCAATCTCAATTTCCTTACATCTTTCGATGAATTCAGAAATAACAACCGGGTGTTTTTTAGATACTTCGGTCGCTAAATTCAGGAAGTTTTCGAGTTGAGATGCATCATGACAAACATTCATCGCTGCTCCTGAAAGTACATACGAAGGACGCACAAGTACCGGGAATCCGATTCTGTCAACAAACTCCTGAACATCGCTCAATGTGGTAAGTTCTTTCCAACGCGGCTGGTCAACTCCCAATTCATCGAGCATCGACGAGAATTTATGGCGGTCTTCAGCCCTGTCAATATCTTTTGCTTGTGTACCCAGTATATTTACATTCTCGGCAGCCAGCTTCATTGCGAGGTTATTAGGAATTTGTCCGCCCGTAGAAACAATAGTTCCCATCGGGTTTTCTTTTTCTAGGATATCCATCACCCTTTCGAAACTTAATTCGTCGAAATAAAGGCGATCGCACATATCATAATCGGTCGAAACCGTTTCAGGATTGTAGTTAATCATCACTGAACGTAATCCCTCTTTGCGAATAGTCATAAGAGCGTTAACACCGCACCAGTCGAATTCAACCGATGAACCGATACGGTAAGCTCCGGAACCCAGTACAACTACTGAGCGATGATCGCCGAGGTATTTCATATCACCTGCAACACCGCTGTATGTCAGATACAAATAATTGGTTTGTGCAGGATATTCTGCGGCAAGTGTATCAATCTGTTTAACAACCGGAATGATGCCCCTCGACTTTCTGTATGCGCGTGTTTTCTTAATTTCATCGTCCAGTTCATCCACGTGACATTTCATTACCAGTCGCGTAATCTGGAAGTCGGAGAAACCAGCCTTCTTGGCTTCGAGTAACAAATCATCATTTAATTCGGTAAGCGAATTAAATGATGATAACTCCTTTTCAATCTGTTTGATACGAGCCAGTTTATGCAGGAACCAATGATCAATTTTGGTTAGCTGATATATTTCTTCGACCGACATGCCGCTTTCCAGTGCCTGCGCAATGTAAAACACACGCTTATCAGTTGGTTGCGCCAGGTGATTCTCCAAATCATCTACAAAAAGGGCTTTGTTGGCAACAAAACCATGCATGCCAAGACCAATCATTCTGAGTCCCTTCTGAATAACTTCCTCGAAGGTTCGTCCGATTGCCATGATTTCACCCACCGACTTCATACTTGAGCCCAGGTGCTGACTAACACCCTGGAATTTACCCAAATCCCAACGCGGTATTTTACATACGATATAGTCGAGTGCAGGTTCAAAGAACGCTGAAGTATCTTTGGTAACCGAGTTTTTCAGTTCAGGGAGTCCGTAACCAAGACCAAGTTTGGCAGCCACAAAAGCCAGTGGATAGCCCGTAGCTTTGGAGGCGAGGGCAGAAGAGCGACTCAAACGGGCATTCACCTCAATCACCCTGTAATCTTCAGATGCCGGATCAAGAGCGTATTGCACGTTACATTCGCCCACAATACCAATATGTCTGATGATGCGGATGGCCAGTTCGCGCAATTTATGGTATTCGCTGTTGGTAAGCGTTTGCGACGGAGCTACAACGATACTTTCGCCGGTATGGATGCCGAGCGGGTCGAAGTTCTCCATATTACAAACCGTGATACAGTTATCGTAACGGTCGCGAACAACCTCATATTCAACTTCTTTCCATCCTTTGAGCGATTTCTCAACCAATACCTGAGGTGAGTAAGCAAAGGCTTTCTCAGTAATGGCTTTCAGTTCCTCATCGTTATCACAAAAACCTGAACCTAAACCTCCAAGAGCAAAAGCTGCACGCACAATCACAGGATAGCCCAACTCATTGGCAGCCCTCCTGGCATCATCATAATTAGTTGCAGCCTCTGATTTGATGTAGTTTACATTGATTTCAGATAACTTCTGATTGAAAATTTCGCGGTCTTCGGTATTAATAATCGACTGAACCGGTGTTCCAAGCACTTTAACACCATATTTCTCGAAGATACCTTCTTTGTACAAAGCAACTCCGCAATTGAGGGCAGTTTGTCCGCCAAATGACAAGAAAACACCATCAGGTCTTTCCTTTTCGATCACTCTTTCTACAAAATCGGGCGTTACAGGCAGGAAGTAAACTTTATCGGCAATGCCTTCTGAAGTCTGCACAGTGGCAATATTCGGATTGATAAGCACAGTATAAACGCCCTCTTCCTTCAGTGCTTTAAGAGCCTGTGAGCCGGAATAATCAAACTCACCCGCTTCGCCAATTTTTAACGCACCGGATCCAAGAACAAGTACCTTTTTAACTTCGTCTTTTTCGGCACCCTGATATGGTTGTTTAACAACAAGACGAGCATCCATTTCCTCTTCAATCAGTTGAGGTATGGTCTTGTCCTTTTCAGAAAGTGTCTTCATAAACACATCGAAAAGGAACTCAGTATCGGTTGGTCCAGATGCTGCTTCCGGGTGGAATTGGCAAGAGAACCAGGGTTTTGTTATATGACGAATACCTTCATTGGTACCATCATTCATATTGATAAACAAAGGTTCCCAGTCAGCGCTCAAAGTTTTATTATCAACAGCAAAACCGTGATTCTGCGATGTGATAAATGCTCTTTGAGTTCCACAAAGCTGTACAGGCTGGTTGTGCGAACGGTGTCCGTATTTTAATTTGTATGTACTTGCGCCGCCTGCAACAGATAAAAGTTGGTTACCCATACATATGCCAAAGATGGGTTTGCCTGATTCCATTGCCTGTTGAATGTGCTTAACTGTGGGTATGCAATATAAGGGATCGCCCGGACCATTCGAAATAAAGAGAGCATCCCATTCGATTTGATTAAAGTCATAATCCCATGGAACTCGAATTACTGTCGTGTCTCTTTTAAGTAAACAGCGGATGATATTGTGTTTTACACCGCAATCGACCATCAGAACTTTATTTTTGCCATTACCATAAGTGATAATGTCGTCGCAGCTTACTAAAGCTACCTGATTTTCATCATCAGGATTAATAAATTCAATGTCTTCACCATCAGGATAAATCAGTTTTCCTTTCATGGTTCCTTTCTCGCGCACCAATTTGGTTAACTCTCGCGTATCAATTCCGAATATTCCCGGAACTTTGTTTTCTATCAACCAGTCGCTCAAACTTTTTACGGCATTCCAGTGACTGTATTGAAAAGAAAAATCGGAAATAATTAGGCCACTTACCTGAATTTTTTCCGATTCGTAAAATGTTGATAATCCGTTTTCAAAACTGTCGACGGGGACACCATAATTTCCAACTAACGGAAAAGTAAGTGCTAAAATCTGACCCTTATACGATGGGTCGGTCAGACTCTCAGGATAGCCGACCATAGCAGTGTTAAAAACTACTTCACCGGCAACAGGAGCTTCGTAGCCGAATGATTTACCTTGAAAAACTGTCCCATCTTCGAGTACGAGATGAAATGGTTTAAAGTTTTGCATAAATTTTCAGGAGATTTTAATAAGTCCAAAATTCCTGCAAAAGTACGAACATTTTATTTTTTATACAAGTGTAAAAGTGACTATCATAAAAAAAATCGGGAGAATATTTATACAAATATCCTCCCGATATACAATTAACATGCAATTTTATGGCCTGATAGGCGATATTTTTACATTAAATTCATAATCTGCATATTTCACACGATAGGGGTCAAGCGGTATAGCTCCCCAGCTGTTAACACATCCAAGACCCAATTGCTTCAGATCAATGCAAACATTGGTATAGTTTGCCTGTGGCACTGTGGCTGAGTGAGTTTGACTTTTTGACGGACCTCCATCAAGTGACTCGATTGAATAGTGTAAAGCCGATGCCGAGAATGGAACATTCGATTCGAACTTCAATCCCTGACCAGCATTGTTCAATACTTTCCAGTAGCGCATGTCTGTTTTGGTTCCGGTTTCCTGCGGACGGGTATATGGATAGAACTGTTCGTTTACTGTTTGTTTGAATATTCCTAGCTTCGAAGCATTGTTACGGTCGCTGTAGTTTTCGAACGGACCACGACCATAGTAATTCACATGTTCAAATGATTTAGGCATTTGAAGTTGGAAGCCATAGCGGAACATTTCCGAAACATTGGCTGTGTCACTTGCCTGCATCTTTTGTGTGAGAATGATACTTCCTGCATGATCAATTTTATATTCCATCAACAGTTTGGCTGATACAGATCTCATATCATAATAGCAGGATACAATTACCTGATTGTCAACTGTATTATATTTGAGAGAATCCAGTCGCATTCTTGGGTTTTTCCAGGCTCTGTATCTTTCCTGCAATCTTGCACCATAGTCATTATCAGTCGGTGCTCTCCAGAAGTTAGGAGATACCATACCCTCTTCATAAATCAGGTCAACACCTTTGTAATTAAACGAAACCAGATTTCCGGATTGTTTGTTGAACTCAATCATAAACTGATCTCCCAGTATCTGAAGGAATCTCCAATCATTATCTTTAATCTGTGGCACAGCGATAGGAGTGTTTTTTGCAACATGCGGGGTTGATTTCAGGGCTGCAAAATTCCATGGATTGTAAACCAATTGTTCACGGGCTACTACAAAACCAGCCGGCAACACTGCATCAGCATTTTTTAATTTATAAACCACATTGACAAGAACTTCTTTTGAATTGTCAATTTTTTGGGTGTCATAATACAGTTTAATTTTAACTTTCTCTTGCGGACGGGCTTTGATATCCCAAACGATACCGTTCTGAGTTACTTTTCCATCTTCAAGAATATGCCACTCTGCATAATAGTTTGATAAATCTTTGAAGAAGTATTCATTATAAACTTCCACAATACCTTGCTTGATATCAACTGCTGTTGTCCAGATATTCTGATAATAATACTGTACTTCGTAGGCATGTGGATTGAATTTTCTGTCCGGACTGATTACTCCATTGTTAAGGAAGTTGTCATCCGAAGCATCATATTTATTATAATCTCCACCATAAGCGTAAATCTCAATACCATCTTTATTTGTCTTACGAAGTGATTGATCGGCAAAATCCCATATAAAACCACCCTGATACTTAGGATACTTACGAATCAGATCCCAGTACTCTTTAAATCCTCCCATAGAATTACCCATTGCATGAGCATATTCGCACTGGATAAGTGGTTTGGTGCTATTTTCATCTTTACTATATCTTTCTGATCTTTCGTAGCCCAAATACATAGGTGCGTAAATATCTGTTCCTTCGCCACCATGAGCTTGTTCGTATTGTACCGGGCGACTAGGATCTTCATTTTTAATCCAGTTGTAAGCATCAATGAAGTTTTGTCCCATACCTGCCTCGTTACCCATCGACCAGATTATTACTGAAGGATGATTGAAGCTGCGCTGAACATTTCTTTGGTTTCTTTCCATATGAGCAAGCGCATATTTTGGCTCTTTTGCAAGCGTTCTTTCACCGTATCCAAGTCCGTGAGATTCAACATTAGCTTCAGCAACAACATAAAGTCCGTAGATATCACAGAGTTCATAGAAATAGTTGTCGTTTGGATAGTGGGCAGTACGTACAGCATTCATATTCAGCTTTTTCAACATGAGGATATCCTGATGCATACGTTCTCTTGAAACAACATAGCCATTATCCGGGTCGAGTTCATGACGGTTAACACCTTTAATTAATACTGGCTGACCGTTGATAAGCAATTGTGCATTTTTGATTTCAACCTTTCTGAAACCAACATTTATTGGAATAAACTCTGAGGTTCTTCCGTTGGTAGTTGAAACAACGAGTTTATACAGATTAGGAGTTTCAGCAGTCCATTTTAGTGGATTCTGAACGTTAAATACTGTTTGAGCTTTATTTTTTCCTTTTACAATCTGACGGCTAACCAGTTTTCCGGCCGGGTCAAGAAGTTCAAGGGTAACCGTTGCTGTGTCGGTAAGTGCAAGTTCAACATTCAGACTGCCATGAACATACTGCGCATCGAGGTCGGGAGTGATGCGTAAATCAGCAACACGTTTCTTTTCACGGGCATAAAGGTAGCTATCTCTCGCTACGCCAGATAAACGCCAAAAATCCTGATCTTCAAGATAGGTTCCATCACACCAGCGGAAAACCTGAAATGCGATAAGGTTCTTTCCGGGTCTCAGGAAAGGAGTGATATCAAATTCTGTTTCCAGTTTGCTGTCTTCACTGTATCCAACATATCTACCGTTTACCCATAAGTAAATGTTAGATGTAACAGATCCAAAGTGTGCAATAACCTGTTTTCCACTCCAATTGGCTGGTATATCAATAAATCTTCGATAAGAACCCACATGATTATTTTCTGTTGGTACCTGCGGAGGGTTACTACTAAATTGGTTTCTCCATGCCCATCCTGTATTTACATAAACTGGATCACCATAACCGTTAAGTTCCCACATTCCTGGCACAGGTATCAAATCCCATGCTCTGTCGTTAAAGAATTCGCGGTAAAAATCGAGCGGTCTGGTATCCGCATCTTTAACCCAATTGAATTTCCACAGGCCATTTAAAGACAGGTAATTCGAAGATTTTTCACGTTCTCCACTCAAAGCGGCATCTCTTGACTCATAAGCGAAATGATTGGCGCGCATCGGTAATCGATTAACCTGATTAACTTCAGGATCGAGCCACTCGTTTCGTTGGGCAAAGGCCGGAAAAAGAAGGCACAAAATTAGCCCCGAAAGCATTAGTTTTCTCATATTGTTATACATTTATTTTGTTTTCAGGCAAAGATAGACAAAAAACAGCTCAATAAAAGAATAAAAACAATTCAAATGAGGGTTCAATATTGCTCAAAAAGAAGGAATATTTCCAAATTTTTTAAAAATGTTCAGAACTGAAGTGGAAACGAATTTCTTTGAAGTCGTTTTGGGCCATTTGGAGCACATATCCTGAATCTGCAAGAAAAACATCACGTCCTTCTTTGTCTATCGCCATGTACTGGGATTTTCGTTTCTTGAAATTTTCCAATTCAATGGGATTATCACTTTCGATCCAACAAGCTTTATATAGATTTATAGGTTCCCACTTACATTGTGCACCGTATTCATGTAGTAATCTATACTGAATTACTTCAAACTGAAGTTGCCCAACAGTACCAATGATCTTTCTGTTGTTGTATTGATTAATAAAAAGTTGCGCCACTCCTTCATCCATTAACTGGTTGATTCCTTTTTCGAGTTGCTTGGTCTTCATGGGGTCAGCATTCTCGATGTATTTAAACATTTCCGGAGAGAAACTGGGTATTCCCCTGAAGTGCAAAATTTCTCCCGAGGTAAGTGTATCGCCAATTTTGAACGTTCCTGTATCGGGCAAACCAATAATATCACCTGCAAAAGCCTCATCGACAGTTTCTTTTTTCTGCGCCATAAATGCGGTTGGTGCCGAAAAGCGTAACATCTTGTTATGTCTGATGTGTTTGTAGTTTACGTTTCTCTCAAATCTTCCTGAGCAAATTTTTACGAATGCAATACAGCTCCTGTGATTAGGGTCCATATTCGCATGTATTTTGAAAACAAATCCGGAAAACGATTCTTCATGCGGATTTACTTCTCTTTCAACAGTTTGAATGGGTCGGGGAGAGGGTGCGACCTCAACAAAACAGTCCAACAACTCTCTCACACCAAATGTATTTAGTGCTGATCCGAAAAATACCGGTGCCAGATTGCCTTTCAGGTATTCGTTGTTGTCAAATTCGGGATAAACACCTTCAATTAACTCCAAATCTTCCCTCAGCTTCGATGCATTCTGTTCTCCAACCTGCCTGTCAAGTTCATCGGAATTGATATTCGACAGTTCGATGGATTCACTGATAGTTTGCTTGTTTGGAGTGAAAAGTTCAAGATTCTGTTTGTAGATATTATAAACTCCTTTAAAAGCAAATCCCTGATTGATTGGCCAGGTGAGCGGTCGTACCTGTATGCCAAGTTCCGATTCCAACTCATCCATCAGGTCAAACGGCTCTTTACCCTCACGGTCCATTTTATTGACAAAAATCATGACGGGAGTTTTACGCATCCGGCAGACTTCCATCAGTTTACGTGTTTGAGTTTCAACTCCTTTTGCAGTATCAACAACAATGATAACCGAATCAACTGCGGTAAGTGTCCTGTATGTGTCTTCAGCAAAATCCTGGTGACCGGGAGTGTCTAAGATATTGATTTTAAAATCTCTGTATTCAAAACCCATCACAGATGTAGCGACTGAAATTCCGCGTTGTTTCTCAATCTCCATCCAATCGGATGTTGCAGTTTTCTTGATTTTATTTGATTTTACTGCACCTGCAACATGAATAGCCCCACCAAAAAGGAGGAGTTTCTCAGTCAAAGTTGTTTTACCGGCATCGGGATGGGAAATGATTGCAAAAGTTCTTCTGCGTTGAATTTCAGTTTGTAAACTCATTGAGTTGTGGGTTTGAGAAATTGATAAAATGCCCTGTTTTGTAAACGGCCTGCAAAAATACACAAATTGAGCGAAACTCAAAAGGCAATCCCTGATGTGTTTCGCTCAATATATAAATCAACTAATAATGTACTGATTTGTCAGACAATCGAGTCTTTATTAACATGTTTCTCAGCATGATAGGAAGATCGTACAAAGGGTCCGCTTTCCACCATATTAAATCCTTTTTCAAGCGCAATGCGTTTATATTCAGCAAATTTATCAGGATGAACATATTCTACAACCTGAGCATGCTTTCTTGATGGTTGTAAATATTGTCCGATAGTCAAAATGCGACAATCATGCGCCAAAGCATCATCCATTAATTGCAAGATTTCTTCTTCGGTTTCGCCCAGACCAAGCATCAAGCCTGTTTTTGCGGGGATTCCTGAGGATGTAATGTGTTTGAGGACACTTAAGCTGGTGTCGTATTTAGCTTTGGATCTAATTGCAGGAGTTAGGCGACGAACCGTTTCAAGATTATGAGAAATAACATCCGGCTTTTCAGCGATAATTAAATCAATTAACTGAGTGTTGCCATGAAAATCTGGGATTAAAACCTCCAATGTTGTGTCGGGATTTAATTCTTTGATTTTTGAGATGGTTTCAGCCCAAATATTAGCTCCACCATCAGCCAAATCATCTCTGTCAACCGAAGTAACCACAGCATGTTTTAATTTCAATGTCTGGATAGTCCGGGCAGTTTTTATCGGCTCATTTGGATCAGGAGCCAATGGTCGTCCGGTTTTTACATTACAAAATTTGCAGGCACGGGTGCAAATGTCACCTAAAATCATCAGTGTAGCAGTGCCGCGACTCCAGCATTCGCTTTGGTTAGGACAACGTCCACTGCTGCAAATGGTATGAAGTCCGTTTTTGTGAATGGTATTGCTAACCTCAGAAAACTGATCTTTACTGAATAATCTGATACGTAACCATTCCGGTTTTGGAGTATAATTCATTCTTTTATAAAATCTTAAATTAGTAAACTTTTTTTGAGCTCAGTAACCGTCATTCCTGTTTGGTTCTTGACAACTCTTTTTAACGAATCAACAGAGCTGAAACCACATTTTTCAGCCAAAATCTGATTTGTAGCTTGTGGGTCAGTTTTTAAATAATCTTTAAGTTCCCTGATACGATAACTATTAACAAACGAACAGAAGTTTTGTTGATAGTGCTTATTGATAAAGTGTGAAATATATGTTCGATTTGTGCCTGTAATATTGGCAATGTGCAGGATATTTAAATCTTCCTTCAAAAATACTCTTTGATTTTCAAATAAATCAACTAGTTTTTCATTCAACTGATTGTTTAAGGTCAGGCCTTCATCGTTGATATTATTGTCCTGTTCTTGTTTGTCGTCAATATTGCTACTTTCAAAAGTTGGATTAATAGGTTTTTGAAGCATTGCCTGATATCCTATGATAAATAGTAGGGTTGCAAAAATAAATGAGGGGAGTATGGTAAAGTAAACCGATTTGTAAAAGAAATCTCGTCCGAGTACTGCCAGGATTATCGAGAAAACTGCAGATAAAACCATTGATGTGTGTATGATTTTTACATTCTTATCACGTGTATCCTCGTAATCAGAATAAAATTGTTCGGCTTTGTCCTTATGTTTTTTCAACAAATCAGAACATAAAATAATAAGATAAAATACCTGAATTACAAAAAAAATCCTGATAAGCGAATAGATCGATTTAAGGTATCCCATTGAGGGGTCTTCGTAGTGTTCGTATCTGTGATATACCCAGCAGCTATATTCTTTAAAATCAGCAAATAGGATTCCTGTTACATATAAGAAAACTAAAATAAAAGAAGGGTAAAAGTAATACTGATATTTCTTCCAGGAAAATGATTCATCTACTGTAAGCAGTCTGGTGTAGATAAAGTACATAGGATAAACCAATAAAGAACACAGTTGATAAACAGGATCAATAAATGGATAAAGATGAGTGAAAGGAAAATAAAAAATGAAGTGAGAAATATAGACACCAAATGCAAAAATCATGAATTTCCCGAGCATCTTTTTTGCCGGGGTTGAGTTCCTTCCTTTTAAATTAAGTATTATTGTAAAAAACGCGGTTACATACACCGGATTCAGCAATATTATTTGTTTCAGCATCTAATACATTTTTTGCAAAAGTAGCAAAAAGAACTACATGTTCTATGTGTTTTTGCTGGTTTTTTTTACCTTTTGACCATCTTTTTTTACGAATTGAACCCTCAATGACTGATTTTGCTGTTACTTTTGCATATAGAAAAACCGATAGCATTTGGCAGTTGTTGGGATTAGTCTTGAACATAGTTGTTTTTTTAAACAATCATATATAAAGAAGTTATAACCGAGAATTTTTTGTTCTGCTTAGTTTATGATTACCCGGGATTTATTCCCGGGTTTTTTTTGATACAATTATTCTTTACTTTTGCAATTTAATTGAAATAAAACTCTTCATCAATGATATTATATCCTAATGCAAAAATAAACATCGGTCTGAATATTACGTCGAAAAGGGCTGATGGTTATCACAATATTGAAACTGTATTTTATCCTTTGAATATTTGCGATCAACTTAATATTGATAGCTCTGTTTCGGATTATTCAAGATGTATATTCAAGTCTTCAGGAATACTGTTAGATAGCAACACCGGTGATAATCTTGTAGAGAAAGCCTATAAACTGCTTGATGCTGAATTCAGATTACCATCTGTTGATGTGGAGTTGATTAAAAACATTCCTGTGGGAGCAGGTTTGGGAGGTGGTTCATCTGATGCTGCTTTTATGTTGATTGCCCTGAGAAATCTGTATCAACTTGAATTAGATGATGATACATTAGAAGCATTAGCAACAAAGCTTGGTGCTGATTGTGCCTTTTTTATCAGAAATAAACCCGTATTTGCTACCGGAATAGGAAACGAATTTTCTCCTGTTGAAATTGATTTGAGTGGCTATCATGTATTATTAGTAAAACCGGACATCCATGTGTCAACTGCAGAAGCATATTCAGGAGTCATGCCTAAAAAGCCGGAGTCCTATCTTCCTGATTTAGTTAAAATGCCTGTTAATCAATGGAAAGGTTTGGTTGTAAACGATTTTGAAAATGGTGTTCTTGCACGTTATCCCGAAATTAAGTTAATAAAAGAACTATTATATGAAGCAGGAGCAGTTTATGCTTCAATGTCGGGATCAGGTTCATCGGTTTATGGATTATTCACCGTGTTACCTCCTGAAATTAAAGAGTTTAATGACTATTTCGTTTTTAACAGTCAGTTTTAATAAAAATGCTGTTCGATAATCTTACAAATAAATTAACTTTGCCTACCGCATTTTATTCAATCAAACATGTCTCCTGAGAAGAAAACATACAACAAGAAAAACACTGCTAATGCAGTTATACAGGCGAACGAATATGGTAAATTGCCCCCACAAGCACCTGAACTCGAAGAAGCTGTATTGGGTGCAATCATGCTGGAAACAGATGCATATGCCATTATTTCAGACATTCTGAAGCCGGAATGTTTTTATAAAATTGCTCATCAAAAGATTTATGAGGCTATTCAGTCGCTGGCATTACGTCAGCAACCCATTGATATGCACACCGTGACAGATCAGTTGAGAAAGAATGGAACTATTGATGAAGTTGGCGGACCTTATTACATTACTTTACTCACTGCCAAAGTTAATTCTGCAGCTCACCTGGAGTATCATGCGAGAATTATTGTTCAGAAGTATCTTGCACGCGAATTAATCAGAGTTTCAACTGACGTACAAAATAAAGCATTTGACGAAAAGACTGATGTTGATGATTTAATGCAGGAAGCAGAGGGAATGCTTTTCGAAATTTCGCAAAGAAACCTGAAGAAGGATGTTGTTCAGATTAATCCTGTTATTGAGGAAGCTCGTAAAAGAATGATGATGGCTGCATCCCGACAAGGAGCCAGTGGGGTGCAGAGCGGTTTTCATTCTCTGGATAAAATTACTTCAGGATGGCAAAGATCTGACTTAATTATTATTGCTGCTCGTCCTGCAATGGGTAAGACGGCTTTTATCCTGTCTATGGCTAAAAACATGGCCGTGGATCTCAATGTGCCGGTTGCCGTTTTTTCGCTTGAGATGTCGAATGTTCAGCTTGTGAATCGTTTAATCATGAATGTTTGTCAGCTCGAAGGAGAAAAAATCAAGAACGGACAGTTAGAAGAACATGAATGGAAAAGGTTTGACAGTGATATTACTTCTTTACTTGATGCACCTATATATATTGATGATACCCCAAGTTTGTCGGTGTTTGAATTGCGAAGTAAAGCCCGCCGGCTTGTTAGAGAGCATAATGTACAATGTCTGATTATTGACTACCTGCAGTTGATGAACGCCTCGGGAATGAGTTTTCAGAGCAGGGAACAGGAAGTAAGTATTATCTCAAGATCATTGAAAGGATTAGCCAAAGAACTTGATATCCCAATAATTGCTCTGTCGCAGCTGAATCGTGGCGTTGAAGGTCGTTCGGGTTACGACGGAAAAAGGCCGCAATTATCAGATTTACGTGAATCAGGAGCGATTGAGCAGGATGCCGATATGGTTTGTTTCATTCACAGGCCTGAATATTATAAAATATTTCAGGATAATGAAGGTAATTCGGTAGTTGGTCTGGCAGAGGTGATTATTTCTAAACACAGAAACGGAGCTGTTGGTGACGTCAAGCTGAAATTTAAAGCTGAATATGCTAAATTTCTTAACAAAGATGATTTTGATGCTGACGATAATCCATTTGCAGAAGGATATCAAACCATTCCATCCAAAATCAATGGGGGAAGTGCTGAGTTTGAATCACATCAAATAAGCGTTCCGGGATTAAATAAAAAACCGGGAGAAGATGTGCCGTTTTAATAGTCAGAAACATATTCAACTAAAACGCCCGATAGAGTTTTTGTCTATCGGGCGTTTTGTTTCAAGTTAATCTGATTATATCAATGCAGTTTATTCGTATCAATATCTTCTCTCACGTGTTTGTGTTTGAAAAGTATGGCAAACAGCACCATAACCACTGCTGCATAGGCTGCAAATGTGAACCAGATTCCCTGCCAATCCTTTGAGCCATCGTTGTTTGTGAAGAAACTTGCAATCAAAACTCCACTACCCAAACTGCCAATGATTGCACCAAAACCATTGGTCATCATCATAAACAAGCCCTGTGCACTGGAACGAATCGATGTGTCGGTATTAGTTTCAATGTAAAGTGAGCCCGAAATATTGAAGAAATCGAATGCCATACCATAAACAACCATTGAAAGCAAGAACATCCACAGACGATCATCAGGGTTGCCCATGCCAAACAACGAAAATCTTAATACCCATGCAAACATACTAATCAACATCACATTTTTAATTCCGAACCTTTTCAGGAAGAATGGAATAGCAAGAATAAATACTGTCTCTGAAATTTGAGAAATAGACATGATAATGGTCGAATATCTCACCACGAACGAATCGGCATATTGTGGGATATATTTAAAATCATCCAGGAATGTGTCGCCATACATGTTTGTTAGTTGCAGAGCAGCCCCAAGAAGCATGGAGAAAATAAAAATCAATGCCATCTTATAATTGGCAAATAATTTAAATGCTTTTAAGCCAAGGGAATCAACCAGACTGGTGGATTTAGCACCTTTTAATTGCGGTGGACAAGCCGGAAGTGTAAAAGAATAAATACCCAAAATCAGGGAGTAAATTGCAGAAAAATAGAACTGTACTGCGGTACCTTTATTTCCTGAAAGGTTGGTTATCCACATGGCAGCAATAAAACCGATGGTTCCCCAAACTCTGATGGGTGGAAATGATTTAACTACATCTTCACCGTTAGATTTTAATGCATTATAAGCTACAGAGTTGGAAAGTGCTATGGTTGGCATATAGAATAACATGGCAACTAGCATTATCCAGAAAAAGGAAGTTGGATCTTTCACAAGTGTCAAAGAAAAAACTGCCGCACCACTTATCAGATGTAAAACTCCATAAAGTTTTTCAGCATTCACCCATTTATCTGCAACAATTCCGAATATTGCAGGCATAAATAACGACGCAATACCCAATGTCATAAAAACTGCACCAAATTCGGTGCTTCCCCATTTTTGAGTATCAAACCAAAATACCCCAATGGTGATGAGCCATGCACCCCAAATCATAAACTGGAGAAAGCTCATTATAGTCAACCTTAATTTAAGTCCCATAAATACTTTTGTTGTTTTTTAGGTGGCAAATTTAGCCAAAACTTTGATATTTCAAAATAATGATTTACCTTTGCGACGTATTTCTGTTCCGACAAAAGCTAATCTGCTTTTTTTACATCAATCGATAAAAAATTCTATACAATTTATTATTAAATTATTTCTAAACGTTTTACATAAACCCTGGTAGGGTTTTAATTCCTGAAAAACGTATAACACATTTATGAGTAATTACAATCTCACACAGCTACAGTCGAAGGATTTGACTGAGCTGAAAAAAATTGCGGAAGACCTTGAAATCAAAGTTCCAAGGAATATACCCCAGCAACAATTAGTTTACGATATACTCGACCGTCAGGCGGTGGTTAACTCCCAACAAAAAGCTGCGAAAGAAAAAGAAAAGCCTAAAAGAGGTAGAAAGCCCGGAGTTACACAAACTAAAAAACCAGCACTTGTTGCTGAGTCTGCTAAAACAGATAATCAAAAGAAGGATAATCAGAAGACCAAAGAGGAGCCTGCTGATAAACAACAACCCCAAAAAACTGCTGCGCCAGAACCAAATTCACTGGCACGCGAAATAAAACAGCGTACCAGAATGGTTGTAAAAAAGCCTAATCAAGTTGAAACACAGACTGAAAATAAACCTTCAGAAACAATTCAAAGTGAAGAAACAGCGGCAGTAACAGTTCAAAAGGAAGTTGTTCCAGTACAAAAAAATGAAGTGAAACCTGCTCAAGCTTCTAAAAATAAACGGGGTAGAAAGAAAAAGGAGTCTGAAACAATTGAACTTGCTTCAGAAACAAATACTGATAAGGTAACAAAAACAGAGAATTTGTCAGATTCTCCTGCAGAAATTGAAAATGTAGAATTGAAATCTGATAACTCAACCGAAACAGTTGCAACTCCTCAGGCAGAATCCGAAGAAAAGCCTGCAGCAAACCTAACTACTCAGCAACACGGTCCCAAAAACCAACATCAACATCAGCATCAGCATCAACAGTTTAATCGTCCGAAATTCACTCCGCAACGTCAGGAAAGACAATACGACTTTGACGGAATCCTTGAAGGAACCGGTACATTGGATACGGTTGCCGACGGATATGGATTCCTGCGCTCAGCAGATTACAATTACCTGAGTTCTCCTGATGATATTTATGTTTCACAATCTCAGATTAAACTTTTTGGTTTAAAACCCGGTGATACTGTGGTTGGCTCAATTCGTCCACCAAAAGAAGGAGAAAAATATTTCCCGCTTATTCGTGTTTCAAAAATCAATGGCCGCAGTCCCGAATATGTGCGCGATCGTGTTCCTTTTGAGCATCTTACACCATTATTTCCAAACGAAAAGTTCAATCTCTGCACAGGAGTAAACGACCCATTATCAGTGCGTATGGTCGATTTATTCTCACCCATTGGTAAAGGACAGCGTGGTTTGATTGTGGCTCAGCCAAAAACAGGTAAAACAGTGCTACTGAAGGAAATTGCCAACGCCATTGCAGCCAATCATCCTGAAGTTTATATGATTGTATTGCTGATAGATGAGCGCCCTGAGGAAGTTACCGATATGGCCAGAAGTGTAAGGGCAGAAGTGGTTTCTTCCACTTTCGACGAACCCGCTGAAAGACATGTGCGTGTGGCTGCCATGGTGCACGAAAAAGCCAAACGACTCGTGGAGTGTGGACATGATGTGGTTATTCTGCTCGATTCAATTACCCGCCTTGCTCGTGCATACAATACCGCCATGCCGGCATCAGGAAAAATCCTGTCGGGTGGGGTGGATGCCAATGCACTCCACAAACCCAAACGATTTTTTGGAGCTGCCCGTAATATCGAAAATGGTGGTAGTCTGACGATTATTGCAACAGCTCTTACCGAAACAGGCTCCAAAATGGACGATGTGATTTTCGAAGAATTCAAGGGTACAGGTAATATGGAACTTCAGCTCGATCGCCGCCTGGCCAATAAACGTGTATTCCCCGCTGTGGATATCATGGTTTCGAGTACCCGTCGCGATGATTTGCTGCTCGATAGCGATACATTGAACAAAATGTGGATTCTCAGAAAATACCTGGCTGATATGAATCCGATTGAAGCCATGGAATTTATGAAAGAAAGAATGGAAAGATCAAGAAACAATGATGAATTTCTGCTTTCAATGATGAGTGAACGATAATAATTCAATATTCATATATTAATTTAAAAACAGATTTATGAAATTACTGGAAGGAAAGGTAGCCATTGTAACAGGAGCTGCCCGTGGTATTGGTAAAGCCATTGCAATGAAACTTGCGAGCGAAGGTGCCGCCATTGCTTTTACCGATTTGAATATCGATGAAAATGCATTGAACACGCAAAAAGAAATTGAAGCTTTGGGTGTAAAAGCAAAAGGATATGCTTCGAATGCAGCGAATTATGATGAAACTCACGCTGTTGTGGAAGAAATCCATCAAGAGTTCGGAAGAATTGATATCCTGGTTAACAATGCAGGTATTACCAAAGACGGATTGATGATGCGTATGAGCGAAATGCAGTGGGATGCTGTTATCAATGTAAACCTGAAATCAGCTTTTAATTTCATTCATGCATGTACACCTATCATGATGAAACAACGCACCGGTTCAATTATTAACATGAGCTCTGTAGTTGGTGTTTCGGGTAATGCCGGACAAGCGAACTATTCAGCTTCAAAGGCGGGTATGATTGGCCTGGCTAAATCGATTGCCAAAGAACTTGGAACCCGCGGAATCCGTGCCAATGCGATTGCTCCGGGCTTTATCGAGACTGAAATGACTCATGCTTTGACCGACGAGCAACGTGCCAAGTGGGCTGAACTTATTCCTCTTCGCAGAGGTGGAAGGCCTGATGAAGTTGCTAATGTTACGCTTTTCCTCGCATCTGATTTGTCATCTTATGTAAGCGGACAGGTTATCAATGTTTGCGGTGGAATGAATACGTAATTTTTTGCACGCATATATAATAATTGTAGAGACAAGGCATGCCTTGTCTCTACGTTTTTATTGCATGCCTTGTCTCTACAATTATTATATA
>CAYMDE010000052.1:0-7172 GCA_964389115.1 uncultured Paludibacter sp.
TTAAATCAAATTTTTTATGTTTGTCAGGGGATTTTTCTTGCATGACCGCTAACATCACAATATCTACCACAATTTTTTAATATATACAACTCAGTGGATGATATATTCTCCTTATTCATATGAAAAATAATCCCTAATATATTGATTATCTTAATCATTAATCAATGGGAATTAAAACATCATGTGGTAGTTATCAGAATTGTTAAATAGTTTGTGTTTTTAATTTGTCATGTCTTCACACGTAGGTCTATATGCTTTTACTGCTTAGTATTTTATGATGTACGTAAAAAGCTCCCAAATATAAACACTATTTCTTAAATTATCAAAATTCAATGCATAATAGTCATAAGGCCTTCTTGGTGTTCGATTCAAAACCGGACGTGATTACTCATCTTTTTAAAAAACAATAAATCTTAACCCTTTCTGAGTCTTGTGCTTTGTTTGATAACATATAAAAGTAGTATCTTTGTCGGGCAAACTAACATGTCATGAGTCAACGATTTACAAGGATATGCGTGGATTTTCAACAGGAGTTGAAAGAAGTGCTTGATGAACAGCCCGCTTCGGGTGTTTTTATTTTATGTGATGATAACTCCCTGAAGTATTGCTATCCCCAATTGGCTGAATTTGAATTCCTTCGGGGGAGCCACCTGATAAGTATTGCTGCCGGCGACGAGAACAAGAATGTTGAATCGGCGGTGAAGGTGTGGAAATACCTGTCGGAAAATGGTGCTACCCGCAAATCGTTGATGATTAACCTTGGGGGTGGCATGATTACCGATATTGGTGGCTTTGTTGCTTCTACTTTTAAAAGGGGCATTCGCTATGTGAATATACCTACTTCGCTGCTTGGCGCCGTGGATGCTGCTACAGGGGGTAAAACGGGAATCAACTTCCTCGGTCTGAAAAACGAAATCGGGGTGTTTAATCCTGCCAGCGATGTGCTGATTAATATCGAATTCTTCAAGTCGCTCGATGACGCAAATCTGCGCTCGGGATATGCCGAAATGGTGAAACATGCACTGATTGATACCCCCGATGAATGGAAGACTGTACTGGCATTCGATCTGGAGAATCCGGATTTCGACCGGTTAGGCGCGCTCGTTGGCAGAAGTGTTCGCATCAAGGAAAGGGTGGTGGAACAGGACCCCACTGAAAAGAATATTCGCAAAGCCCTTAATCTGGGGCATACCATCGGACATGCTTTTGAAACTTTCTCGCACCAGTCGGGACGACCGGCACTGCATGGCTATGCGGTGATGTGGGGACTGCTTTGCGAATTGTACCTCTCGCATTGCCGTTTGAACTTCCCCAAAGATGAATTGCTGCGACTGAAATATATGACCAAAGAGTATTACGGGATGTTTCAGATTGATTGTGCCGACTATGAGGCTTTGTATGAGCTGATGACGCACGATAAGAAGAACGACTCCGACGAGGTGAACTTTACCTTACTCTCGAATGTTGGAGAAATTCATATCAATCAAACCGCAGGCAAAGAGGAAATTTTTGATGCGCTCGATTTCTATTGTATGGGATGAGCCAATGGTTGAGGATTGAATGACATAAATAAGAAATAACAGATCATGGGAAATAAGAAAACATTGATTATCGGTGCAAGTGCTAACCCCGAAAGGTATGCCTTCATGGCTGCCGAACGACTGCTGGCTCACGGTCATGATATTGAATTGATTGGCATTAAACAGGGTGTTGTTGCCGGATTACCTATTGAAACGGAACGTAAAGCATATACCGGAATTGATACGGTGACATTGTATGTTGGTCCGCGCAATCAACCCGATTATTACGATTATATTGTTTCGCTGAAACCGGCAAGGGTGATTTTTAACCCGGGAACTGAAAATCCGGAGTTGGAACGGTTGCTCGATAAGCATGGTATCGGTTACGAAATTGCTTGCACATTGGTACTTTTAGGGACAGGTCAGTATTAATTATAACGAATTATTGCAGCTAAGAATATGAAAATTGCACTCGTCGGTTATGGGAAAATGGGTAAAACCATCGAACGAATAGCCATTGAAAGAGGTCATGAGATTGTATCGGTAATCGATATCGACAACCAGCACGATTTTGAGTCGGACGCCTTTAAAAGCGCCGATGTAGCCATTGAGTTTACAGTGCCACACAAGGCGATTGAGAATATTCGCCAATGTTTCAGGGCCGGGGTGCCCGTGGTTTGTGGTACAACGGGCTGGACCGAAGTGCTTCCGGCAATTAAAAAGGAAATTGTTGAAAATGATTCTACGCTTTTCTGGAGTTCTAACTTCAGCATCGGGGTGAATATCTTCATGGAGATTAATAAACACCTGGCTAAGCTGATGAATAATTTCCCGCAATATGATGTGGAGATGACCGAGGTGCACCACACGCAAAAACTGGATGCTCCGAGTGGTACTGCTTTAACGCTTGTTGAAGGTATCCTCGATAATTTGGAAAGAAAGAATTCGTGGTCGCTGGAAACAGCATCTTCAGAAGAAGCATTGACGATAAAATCAATCAGAGAAGGAGAGGTGCCGGGGATACATACCATAGTGTATGAATCGGAGGTCGATACCATTTCGATTACCCACGATGCCAAATCGAGAGCCGGTTTTGCCCTGGGTGCCGTGGTTGCTGCCGAATTTACTGCGGGAAAGAAAGGCTTCCTGGGAATGAAAGACTTGCTCAAATTTAGCTAAATAATGATCGGGGCTGATGTTGCTTCCTGATGAGATAAAAATATTGAAGTATGAAAAATGATTTTGTAACCGATTTGAAGGAGCGCATTCGTAAGCCATTGAAACAATGGATTAAGGCTTTGTTGTGGTGCTTGCTGTACATCCTTTTTGTGGCCTGGGTTGGTAGCTTTGGCTGGTTGGTGTTGCTGCCTGTTGTATTCGATGCTTTTATAACCGGGTATATTCCATGGACATGGTGGAAGAAATCCAAAAATAAAACTGTCCTGGCCGTTATGGGATGGGTCGATGCTATCGTTTTTGCTTTGGTGGCGGTGTATTTTATCAATACTTATCTTTTTCAGAATTATCAGATACCGACTCCTTCACTCGAAAAGTCGCTGCTGGTGGGCGATTTCCTTTTTGTGAGTAAAGCAGGATATGGCCCGAGGGTGCCCATGACTCCGCTCTCGTTTCCCCTGGTACAGCATACTTTCCCAATTATCAATACCAAATCGTACCTGGAAAAACCGCAGTGGGAATACAAACGACTGAAAGGTTTTCGGGAGATAAAAAGAAATGACATCGTGGTGTTTAATTTTCCTGCCGGCGATACTGTAGCCCTGAAAATGCAAAACACAGATTATTATTCCATCTGTTATCACGAAGGATATAACTATCTGAGAACGCAGGATCCCCATACTGAACCTTCGGTGGAAGCCAGCATGGCTCTCGGAAGAGCTTTGGTTCGAAGCAAGAAAAGCGAGTATGGCGATATCATTTTCAGACCTGTTGACCGCCGCGAGAATTATGTGAAGAGATGCGTGGGGATGCCGGGCGACTGGCTTGAGATTCGTAATAATGTGATTTATGTCAACGGAGAAACTGAAGATGATATTGAAGGTGTGCAGTTGAATTATTTTGTTCAGACTGATGGCACTATACTAAGGGCTGATATGCTTACTAAACTGGGGATTAGTGTTGACGACAGGATTCGATTGGCCGAAAACCATCCGATGTCAATCTACCTCGGAATGGATCCGCAACTGCCGGTTTACAGGTTCCCGATGAATAAAGCTGTTGCCGATAAATTCCAAAAAATACCGGGTGTTGTAAGGATGAAGGTTGAGCCGGGCGAATTTGCCGGTGATGTGTATCCGCTTGGGAATAACTATGGCTGGGAAAGAGATAATTATGGACCAATATATATTCCGAAGAAGGGCGACCGACTCAGACTGAATGCGTATAACCTGCCTATCTACGAGCGGATTATTCGTAATTACGAGGGCAATACGCTGGAGGTGAAAGACGGGAAATTTATCATTAATGGTCAGGAAACGGAGACCTATCAGTTTAAAATGGATTATTTCTGGATGATGGGGGATAACAGACACAACTCTGCCGATTCGCGCTCGTGGGGGTTTGTTCCCGAAGATCATGTGGTTGGACATCCGGTTGTGGTGTGGCTTTCGTTGGACAAAGACAAAGATTGGTTCAAAGGGAAAATCAGGTTTAACCGCTTCTTCAAAAATGCATCGCGCTGAGAATACTGCCGGCTTTGATTATGACCGGTTGTTCCGGTTGAGTTCAGCCTATCTTGCTCCGGTTTCATATTATCAGTTGCTGGCAAACGCCCCAGGTATCTGGATTGATGTGGATGAAAACTATCAACGCCAGTCGTACAGGAACCGCTGCATCATCAGCGCTTCAAATGGTCCGCTTACCCTGAGTATCCCGGTTGAAAAGCCTGTTGCAGGAAAATTGGCCATGCGCGACATTCGTATTGCTGATCATGGCGACTGGCAAAAAACACATTGGAGAACGATTGAGACCGCCTATAGCTCAAGCCCTTTTTTCGAATTCTATCAGGACGATTTCATTCCTTTTTACGAGAAGAAATGGGATTTCCTGCTCGATTTTAATATGGCACTTCAGTCGAAAATACTCGAACTTGTAGATATTTCAACAAATATTGTAACGGAAAACAAGGATTTGGATGTCTGGCAAGATTTCAGAGAGATTATACATCCTAAAAAACCGGATGTTGTAAATGATTATACGGCTTACTATCAGGTGTTTTCCGATCGACAGGGATTTTGTCCGGGATTGAGCATCATCGACCTGCTGATGAATATGGGAAATGAGTCGGTGCTGATTCTGAAAAAGAAAAAATCCGTATATTTGCACACTAGAAACGAAACCTGATTAATTGGTGATTATGGAACATATTGACTGGAGCAACCTGGGGTTTGGTTATATGCCGACCGACTTTAATATCCGATGTACTTTTCGTGAAGGTGAATGGGGCGAACTTGAAGTGCACGACGAGGAGCATATTCATTTGCACATGGCAGCAACTTGTTTGCATTATGGTCAGGAGGTCTTCGAAGGATTGAAGGCTTTCAGAGGTAAAGACGGGAAAATCAGGATTTTTCGTTTGGATGAGAATGCTAAACGCATGCAGGAATCCTGTAAGGGGATTTTGATGGAGCCGTTTCCCTTGGAGAAATTTGAAGAGGCAGTAATTAAAGCCGTGAAACTGAACGAGCGCTTTATTCCTCCCTATGGCTCAGGAGCTACCCTCTATATCAGACCTTTCTTGTTTGGTGTTGGTCCGCAACTCGGTGTGCGCCCTTCCGATCAATATCTTTTTATCGTTTTTGTTGCACCGGTGGGTCCGTATTTTAAAGGCGGTTTCGCAACAACTCCGTTTGTGATTATGCGCCAATATGATCGTTCTGCCCCGCTGGGAACAGGAAAATACAAAGTGGGCGGAAACTATGCGGCCAGTCTGGTTGCCGGTAAGCATGCTCACGAACTTGGTTACTCCAATATCTTCTATCTCGATGCCAAAGAGAAAAAGTATATTGATGAATGTGGTGCAGCCAACTTCTTCGGAATAAAAAATAATACATACGTAACCCCGGAATCTAACTCAATATTACCGTCAATCACGAATAAAAGTCTGATGGTGTTAGCTGAAGAGTTGGGTTTGAAAGTTGAACGCCGTGCTGTGCCCGTAGAGGAATTGGCTACTTTCGAAGAAGCCGGTGCCTGTGGAACAGCTGCAGTAATCAGTCCGATTGAAAGAATCGACGACTACGACACCGGAGTTTCCTATCAGTTTGCGAAAGATGGCAAACCCGGACCCGTCTGCGATAAACTATATCACAAATTGCAGGCGATACAGTGTGGCGACGAGCCCGATTTGTATGGTTGGGTAACGATAGTTGAGTAATCTGTAAATTCTTGTCTATTCTGAAAGTAAATTCAGATCCTCCCAGAAACGTGGATATGATTTGCTTACAACTCCCGGTTCTTCAATCATGATTTCCCTGAGTAGTGATACAGGTGCAAAGGCCATCGCCATCCTGTGATCTTCGTAGGTGCGTATGGATGGGATATAGTCCTTGCCGTGAGCTACCTTTTTACCATCCCAGGCAAGCATTCCCTCAGCGGGTTCGTGCAGCACATATCCTAGTTTATGCAGTTCGTTGATAAGGGCAGCAACCCTGTCAGTTTCCTTTATTTTCAGACTCTCAACGCCTTTGAAGATAAAAGGAATCTCTTTTAAACAACAAGTTACGGCAAAGGTTTGAGCCAAATCAGGCTGATCAACAAAGTCGTATTCGAAGCAGGAGGTTTGTACCTCAGTCGGACTAAGCACCACGCCCGAATCATTCCATGTGCACTGAACCCCAAGCTGCTCAAATAATGCAGCAACTTTTGAATCGCCCTGATAGCTTTGTTTTTTCAGTCCTTTCAGGAAGATTTTACCCCGGCCTGTAAGCGCCATGATTTCGAACCAGTATGAAGCTGCCGACCAGTCGGACTCAACCTGATATCGCACAGGTTTGTAAGTTTGCGGACGAATGTCGATGATGTTATTACTAAATGAAACCTGCGCCCCAAACTCTTCCATCATTCCTTTGGTCATCAGGATGTAGGGAACAGAGATTACCTTGCCTTGGAGTTTGATGGTCAGGCCATTAATCATGTATGGCGCAATCATCATCAGTGCAGAAATATACTGACTGCTCACACCACCATTCAGACTGATGGTTCCGCCGGAGAGAGCGCATCCCGTGATTTTTAATGGCGGGAAACCTTCATTTTCAACATATTCTATTTTGGCACCCAATGAATTCAGGGCATCAACCAATAGTTTGATGGGACGCTGTTTCATGCGTTCAGAGCCTGTGATTGTCCATTCGCCCATTGTTTTTGCCAGAAAAGCAGTCAGGAAACGCATGGCAGTGCCCGCTGCTCCAATATCGAAAGTGTTGCTGTTCGAGTCCAGCGCCTTTACTGTTACCCGCGTATCATCACAATCTGAAAGATTCTCAATATCGTAGGGGCTATACGACAAGGCATTAAGAATCAATGCCCTGTTGCTGATGCTCTTAGATGCGGGTAAGATAATGTCTAATTCCGGGTTTGCCGGATTGTAACGTAAAGAAACTGAATTCATCATTGAAAAAATAAAAATTAGTAAGC
>CAYMDE010000052.1:7272-11616 GCA_964389115.1 uncultured Paludibacter sp.
ACTGCAAACTGTGCAAATCTGTTGATATCGTGATGCATAACATATTTCATCCATGCAGGGAACATTACAGCTAAGCCTGCTCCATGAGCCACATCGTACAATCCTGAGAGTTCATGCTCAATTAAATGCGTAGCCCAGTCTTGCTCACGCCCCACGCCCACCAAATCATTGTGAGCTACCATGCCGGCCCACATCAGGTTAGCCCTTGCATTGTAGTCGTAAGGGTCGGCCAGCGCTTTAGGCGTTTCATTGATGATGGCAAGCATAATTGCCTCGGCCATCCTGTCGGTAATCTCCACATCGCGGGTGTTGCTGAAGTAGCGTTCCAAAACATGAGCAATCATGTCGGTTGCACCGCAAGCAGTTTGAAAGGCCGGCAATGAGCAGGTGAGTTCCGGGTTAAGCACAGAAAAAACCGGACGGATGATATCGCTGTTTGCACTACGCTTTATCATGCCGTTTTCATGGGTGATTACCGAAGCTGTCGAACCTTCGCTGCCGGCAGCCGTAAGAGTTAGCACTGTCGCAACCGGTAGTGCCCTTTCGATTCGTTTCCCGCAAAAGAAGTCCCAGAAATCTCCATCGTAAAGGGCACCGAGTGCGATTGCCTTGGCCGAGTCGATAACGCTGCCACCACCAACTGCCAGGATAAAATCGATGTTTTCTTTTTTGCAGATTTCAATTCCTTCATAAACCAAACCGCTGCGTGGATTGGGCACTACACCGCCAAGTTCGGTATGCCAGATGCCTGCTTGTGTGAGTGAGTTTTTTACACGGTCGAGCAGACCGCTTTTCACTACGGAGCCACTGCCGAAATGCAGTAGTACACGTTGACCTTTGAATTGAGTGATTAGTTTGCCTGTTTCGTTTTCTCTGTTTTTGCCAAAGACAAAATAGGTGGGACTATAGAAGTTGAAATTATTCATACCGGTAAGTTGTTATTCTGAATCATATTTTTGGAAAAGAAAATCGTTGTAGGGATACCTTTCAATATGTATCTCTTTTACTTTATTGTAAAGTAACTCTTTCATATTCTCGATGTTGATTTTTTCCCGGGCCGAGATGAAAATGCAGTTTTCATGCAAGCGCGATATCCAGGTTGCTTTGAGTTCATCCAGACTGATATTCTCTCTTTTGATGGGAGTTAAATCATCCTCATCTTTCGGTTGATAGCTGAATGCATCAATTTTATTAAACACCAGGATAACCGGTTTCTCTTTTGGGTCGATTTCTTTGAGGGTGTGACTGACAACATCCAGTTGTTCTTCGAAATTCGGATGTGATATGTCCACCACATGAACCAGCAAGTCGGCTTCGCGTACCTCATCGAGGGTCGATTTAAAAGATTCAACAAGGTGGTGAGGGAGCTTGCGAATAAACCCAACAGTATCGGTAAGCAGGAATGGCAGGTTGTCCACAATCACTTTTCGTACTGTAGTGTCTAATGTTGCAAACAGTTTGTTTTCAGCAAATACATCTGATTTACTAAGCAGATTCATTATGGTTGATTTGCCCACATTGGTATATCCAACCAGTGCAACGCGAACCATCTTGCCCCTGTTTTTACGCTGGGTAGCCATTTGTGTGTCGATCTCACGAAGATTCTTCTTCAGTAAAGCAATCTTGTTTAAGATGATGCGGCGGTCGGTTTCAATCTGGGTTTCACCCGGACCGCGCATTCCGATACCACCACGTTGGCGTTCAAGGTGAGTCCACAAGCGGGTAAGTCGGGGTAGCATATACTGCAGCTGAGCCAGTTCTACCTGTGTTTTTGCCGTGGCAGTTTGTGCCCTTTTGGCAAAAATATCGAGGATGAGATTGGTACGGTCCAGAATGAGCACATTGAGTTCTCTTTCAATATTGCGCAATTGTTTAGGCGATAGTTCATCGTCGAAAATCACCAATCCTATCTCGTTCTCAGAGATATAGTCTCTTATCTCAGCTAATTTCCCCGGTCCGACAAATGTTTTGGGGTTAGCGAAGTCAATCTTCTGAAGAAAATGCTTTACGGGTACTGCACCTGCTGTTTCCGTAAGAAATGCAAGTTCATCTAAATACTCGATGGCACGTTCCTCCTTTTGAGAAGGAGTGATAAGTCCGACGAGTACCGCTTTTTCTTCGACTATGTTTTTTTTTGCGTTCTTGTCTATCATATAATTGTTTCATTATCAACAAAAAACCGCTTGGCAAGTACCAAACGGTTTCTGTTTAACTTTTTCTGACCGGTTGACCGTTGGTGCAATCGGTTGATGTAACGTTTATTGCAAACGGAAGTTTACAGGTAATGTGTATTTTACACGTACTGTTCTACCGCGTTGTCTTCCCGGAGTCCATCTTGGCATGTTAGATACCACACGTACAGCTTCGGCGTCCAAACTTCTGTCGATACTTCTAACAACTTCGATATCAACAATAGTACCGTCCCTGTTTACCACAAACTGCAGGATAACACGTCCCTGAATACCACTTTCAGCTGCGATTACCGGATAGCGAATGTTATCACTCAGATACTTCATTAGCGCTGCGTCACCACCCGGGAAGGAAGGCATTTGTTCTACCACTACGAATGGAACATCAGTGTCTTCAGCATCAACAATGCCGGTGCCGGTGCCGGTTGTAGGCGGTGCAATTACCACAATTCTGTCCAGTTCATCCTCAACATCGATATCAATATGCTCTGTTTCGACATCGTCTTCCACAATATTCAGGATTTCGATTACATCCGGAAGTTGCGGAGGAGGGGGAGGCGGCTCCACTATTGCTGTCTGAATAATTTCAATTTCTTCTTCTTCATCAATCAGGAGTGTCGTGGATTCATAAATAGTCACTTCTTGTTTTGTCCACTCTAAACCAATGTAGATCAGGGACAAAACTACAACAAATCCCATCAGCATATAAATGGATTTCTTGTCTTCAAGTGAAGCTTTGGCTGATTTTTTTACGTCCATAGGAATGTGAATTAATTTTTGTTTTTAAGAGAGGCAAATGTACTATTTTTTTTCAAAACTTTTTATTGATAAAACGAAAAATATTTATTTTATTGCTCATAATTGTACATATTCTTTAATATTCATTCATTTTTATAACAAGGCATGAAATTTTTTTTACTTTTTCCGTTATTATATGGTTTTAGATCACTAAGTAATCGGGTCAATAATCGGGTAAAAAGTGTATCTTTGGAAGTTTTTTCAAAGTTTGGATTTATAGAATTGAAATTATAAAAGATGATTGTTAACAAACAAAATAAGATATTCCTCCTTCTGATAGTATGGTGTTTAGTTGTCAATGTTTCTGCTCAAACTTATGTGTATAGTTTTTTAGACTTGCCTGTTTCTTCGAGAATGTCAGCATTAGGAGGTAAAAATGTTTCTCTCTCAGATAATGAGTTGCAGTTTGCAATGATAAATCCTGCATCTTTATCTGCCGGTTCCGACAAAATGATTGGTTTGAGTATGGCTAATTATCTGGCTGATATCAAGTTTGGAACAGCGGTGTATGGTTGGACAAAAGAAAAGAATAATTTCGCAGTCGGAGTTCAGTATGTTGATTATGGAACATTTAAAGAAACTACCGAGTATAATGAGATTTTGGGAGAATTCAGTGCGAAAGATATAGCGCTGTACTTCATTTATTCAAGAGAATTGATGCCCGGACTTTCTGCAGGAGCTACTTTTAAGCCGGTTTTTTCAGGATATGAAAGCTATAGTTCTTTCGGGGGGGCGATTGACTTAGGATTAAATTATCAAAAGTCAGACAATTTGTTTTCTGCCGGATTTGCTTTGCGCAATATCGGTACACAGGTGAAAGGATATAGCGCCGGACCTGATGGCCAAAATTTTGAACCACTGCCTTTCGATGTTCAGTTAGGTTTGTCGAAAAAACTGGAACATGCACCTTTCCGATTCTCGGTGACATTGCATAATTTGCATCGCTGGGATTTGTATTATATCGATAACAACAAAGCCTTGCCTGATTATGAAAGAATGGATTTAATCAGTACGGCTTCAAAAATTGACATGGCTTTTCGTCATGCTATTTTTGGGGTGGAGATTTTGCCGGGTAACAACTTCTACATAGCTGCATCTTACAATCATCGCCGACATCAGGAACTGAAAATGGATGGATTTAAGAGTATGGCCGGATTTTCTTTCGGAGCCGGAATAAAAATAAGCAAATTTCAGGTTGGTTTTGGTATGAGTCAATTCCAGGTTGGAAACAATACCTACCAGTTTTCGATAAGTACCTCATTAAGTGATTTCAGAACCCTGTAATATGAAAAAGATAATTGTTGCGATTGACGGTTTTTCGTCATGCGGAAAAAGCACCATGGCAAGACGACTTGCA
>CAYMDE010000052.1:11716-18411 GCA_964389115.1 uncultured Paludibacter sp.
GCCAGCAGGGTGAGTACCCTGGGAGCTGTAAGGCGTGAACTGGTGAGGCAACAACAACTGATGGGTCGAAATAAAGGCATCGTTATGGATGGCAGGGATATCGGGACAGTCGTTTTTCCTGAGGCTGAATTGAAGGTGTTTCTTACAGCATCACCCGAAATCAGAGCAGAAAGAAGAATGAACGAAATGATTGCCAAAGGTGAGCAGGTCGATTTTGAATCGGTACTGGCCAACGTAATTGAACGTGACGACCGTGATCAGAACAGAGCAGAGAGTCCGTTGAAGCAAGCCGATGATGCTGTTGTAATCGATAATTCATTTTTAACTCCAGAGGAACAACAAGAGATTCTGCGTAAGCTTTTCAGAGAAAGAACTCTTTAACAATTTCTAAGACAGAACTTTCAACATTTCCGCCAACATTTTGTTATAAAGGAAATTTTAAGGCACTCAACTCAGGTGGTTTTGGTGCTTTGTGTTGTTTATATTAATAATGAGAAAGATGGCAGTTAATATCAATATAGATTCAAAATCGGGTTTTTGTTTTGGAGTTGTAAAAGCGATAGATAAGGCTGAACAGGAGTTGGCTACGGGCGAAGTGCTTTATTGTCTTGGGGATATCGTTCACAATGGAAAAGAAGTGGAGCGATTGGCCAAAATGGGCATGATAACGATTGACCACGAAGAATTTGCCAAATTGCATAACGTTAAGGTTTTGTTACGTGCGCATGGCGAGCCTCCATCAACCTACGAAATAGCCAAAAAGAATAATATCACGCTGATTGATGCTTCATGTCCTGTTGTTCTGAAACTTCAGTCGCGCATACGTGGTGCCTGGGAAAAGGGGCAGGATGATGATACGCAGATTGTGATTTACGGCGAGCATGGTCATGCAGAAGTGAATGGTTTGGTGGGTCAAACAGCTGGACATGCAATCGTAATAGAAAAAGAAGAAGACTTATCAAAGATTGATCTCAATAAGAATATTCGTCTGTTCTCGCAAACAACCAAATCACTTGAAGGTTTTAATAATCTGATTGAGAATATCAATTCGAATAAATCTGATGAATCCGGTTTCGAATATTCAGATACCATTTGCAGGCAGGTTTCTAATCGAATTCCCAATATTACAAAGTTTGCACAGGAGCACGATGTCGTAGTTTTTGTAAGCGGGAAAAAAAGCTCGAACGGGAAAGTGTTGTATCAGCATAGTAAAAGTATCAACCCACAAACCTACATGGTTTCAGAAGCTTCTGAGGTGCAGGATTTGGATATCGATCTGACAAAAAACATTGGCATTTGCGGTGCAACTTCCACCCCAATGTGGTTGATGGAAGAAGTTGCAAATGCTTTGCGTGCCAAAGCCGGCGAATCAATTACACTTTGATATCCTTGATCATCAGCTGAATAGTTGTGTTCCCATTGAAATTGTTTTCTTCGAGAGTATAGCAAATGTCCAGTGGCTTCATCGACTTCAGATGGTCGTTGAATTCATACATGCCGAACGCGATTCCGTTCATAACATTTTCAGAACTTGCATCAACCAGTTCGAGTTTCAGGTGCTCCTGATCCCTTCCAACCAAACGACTTGAGCCGTAATCCATCACCCGATGAGTTACGAAAACCGGCTTCATATTTCCGGGTCCGAAAGGACCAAATTGTTTGAGTACACTGAAGAATTTGGGTGTGATATCTTTGAAGGTGATAACTGCATCCACATCAATTTGAGGGCGGGTTTGTTCTTCGGTGATATTCTCTATTACGAACTTTTCGATACGCTCTGTGAAAATTTTCACATTTTCCTCCTTCATAGATAAACCTGCAGCGTAACGATGACCTCCGAAATTTTCAAGCAAATCGCGGCACGAGTCTATTGCGGCATACACATCAAAGCCGGGAACTGATCGTGCCGAACCGGATGCCAGTCCGTTCGAATGAGTAAGTACGATAGACGGTTTGAAAAATTCTTCTGAAAGTCGCGATGCTACAATCCCTATCACCCCTTTATGCCAATCGGGTTTATAGACTACAACCGACCTCTTTTTCATGAGTTCCGGGTCGGATGCAATCAGCTTGATGGCTTCGTCGGTGATGTTTTTGTCAAGATCTTTTCTGTCGTTGTTATATTCGTTGATAGTGTCGCTTTTTGCCTTGGAGAAAGTGGTGTCGTTTGAAACAAGCAATTCCACTGCTTCCGAGGCTAACTTCATCCTGCCGGAAGCGTTTATACGCGGGCCAATCTTGAAAACTATATCGCTTATGCCTATTTCTTTGTCGGCCAATCCACACACATCGAGTATGCTTTTTACACCGATGCTCGGATTGGAATTGATCTGCTTCAAACCATAAAATGCCAGAATCCTGTTTTCTCCGGTAATTGGAACTATGTCGGAGGCAATACTCAATGCAAGCAAATCAAGCAACGAATTCAACTCAGAATCAGGAATGTTATTTCTCTGGGAAAATGCCTGCAGCAATTTAAATCCAACGCCACACCCCGACAAATGTTTAAATGGATACGGGCAGTCGGATCTTTTTGGATCAAGCACAGCCACCGCGTTAGGAAGTTCATTGTCAGGATTATGATGGTCGCAAATAATGAAGTCGATATGGAGATCGCTGGCATACTTAATCTTCTCAATTGCCTTGATACCACAATCCAAAGCGATAATCAGTTTGAAATCGTTGGTGGAGGCGTAGTCAATTCCATTAATAGATATTCCGTAACCTTCATTATAGCGGTCGGGGATATAAAAACCAACATTGCTGTAAAACTTTTTCAGGAATTTATAAACGAGGGCAACAGAGGTAGTCCCGTCAACATCATAGTCGCCATAGATTAGAATTTTTTCGTTTTCACGGATGGCAACCGTAAGCCTTTCTACGGCCTTATCCATGTCGGCCATCAGAAAAGGATCATGCAAATCGGCCAAATCAGGCCTGAAAAAACGACGTGCTTCCTCGAAGCTGTTAATATCCCTTTGTACCAGTAGCTGAGCCAGAACGGGACTGATGTTTAGTTCCGCGGCTAATTTCTTTTTTATTGTATTTTGCTGGCTGTCAAGGGTTTTTGTAATCCATTTGTTAGTCATTTGAGGTTTTTCTTTTAAAGACGTAAAGGTAGTACAAATTTTTGATGGGACAATAAGTATAATTTTTTATCTTTGCAATCCCTGTTCTGTTGATTAGTGACAGGATTTCTCGCTTCGAAGAGCAAAAACGGTAAACTTCAGATGAACAGAAAAAAACTGTTGTTCAAGTTTGTTATGTATGATATTTTAGCATCCACGATTGTTTGGATGTTGTTCATGCTGTACCGTAAAACGATTGTTGATGCACAGCTGTTTGCTAATGTAAAAATTTTCGTTCCTCATTACGATTTCCTTTCGGGCTTTGTTTTTTTTCCGATAAGTTGTGTTTTTGTACACTATCTGTCCGGATTTTATCGCAGACCCGAGAATCTTAACAAAGTTGTCGTCTTTTTTACCACCTTTTTTGCAACAGCCATTGTTTCTATAGTCATCTTCTTCGTGCTCTTGCTCGATGATATTGTTATTTCCTATCTGTACTATTATTATTCGTTATTGGTTCTTTTTGGATTACTTTTCCTGATAACTATGCTGTTTCGTTCAGTAGTATATGCTGAAATCAGAAAGAATGTCAAGGCTAAGTTATGGACAATCAACACCGTAATACTGGGCACCGGAAAAAATGCTTCACGCATGGCCGAAGAACTTCAGAAGAATGCGCCGGAATATTCACTGATCGGTTTTATTTCAATAGAAAATCAATCATGTGAAGTGCCCAAAGATTCAGTAGTCGGTTATTACAGTAATATTGGTGATGTAATAAAAAAGCACGATATAAAAGATGTAATCATAGCACTCGATCAGGTTGATGAGTTTCAATTGTTTCGTTTAATCAATACATTATATATATATGATATAGATATTCGATTCACGCCCAGGTTATACGAAATACTTACAGCAGGAACCAAGATTAAGATGCTTGGAGTTAGTCCGCTCGTTAATATTACAACATTAAACATGCCCGACTGGCAATTCAGCGTTAAGCGTTTGGTTGATTTTGTTGTCGCTTTGGCTGGATTCATAGTGCTGATACCATTATTTATATATGTGGCGATAAAAATCAGGTTGGATTCGAAAGGGCCGGTTTTTTATACACAGGAGCGAATTGGATATCTTGGAAAGCCTTTTCAGATTGTTAAGTTCAGGACAATGAATATCAATTCTGAAAATGGACAGCCGCGTTTGAGTAGTGCTTTCGATAACAGGGTTACTTCTTTCGGAAGGATACTTCGTAAATACAGGCTGGATGAAATTCCTCAGTTGTGGAATGTTCTTAAAGGTGATATGAGTTTGGTTGGTCCACGCCCTGAGCGGAAGTTTTACATAGATCAGATCATCGAAAAGGCCCCCTATTATTGCCTGTTGTATAAGATTCGGCCGGGCCTTACATCGTGGGGGCCAATTAAGATTGGGTATTCTGATACGATAGATAAAATGATTGAGCGTTTGAATTATGATATCATCTATCTCGACAATATGTCGTTATTTACAGATTTTAAAATCATGCTGCAGACTGTTGAGATTATATTTAAAGGTAAGGGAGTTTAGGTTTTTGTGTTTTAGTTAGGTATGAATAGGCAGAATTGGTATATAAGAATGATAGCGTGGCGCGAACAACACGTACCTCATCGACATTTTGTGTTGGTTTTAAGTGTCTTAATCGGTTTGTTTGCATCGTTGGCCGCTAACCTGTTAAAGAAAACGATTCATTTAATTCAATATCTGCTTACTGAAGGGTTTTCTAAGGGCGAAGTAAATCTATGGTACCTGGTGTTCCCGGCAGTTGGTATCCTGTTGACTTCTCTATTTGTAAAATATGTGGTTAAAGATGATATCAGTCATGGTGTTACCCGCATTCTTTATGCTATATCGCAGAGAAAAAGCATACTGAAACTGCACAATGTTTGGTCGTCGTTAGTTGGTAGCTCCGTCACCATAGGCTTTGGCGGTTCGGTTGGAGCTGAGGCCCCCATTGTACTAACGGGTTCAGCCATTGGCTCCAATTTGGGCAAGTTTTTCAAGATGGATCAAAAAACGCTGATGTTACTCATTGGTTGTGGAGCAGCCGGAGCAATAGGCGGGATTTTTAAGGCACCCATTGCCGGATTGGTTTTTACACTTGAAGTGCTGATGCTCGATATGACAATGGCATCGGTTGTGCCAATTCTGATAGCTTCTGTTACGGCTACAACCTTTACCTACATTTTAGCAGGCAGTTCGTTCATGTTTTATTTTGGAACATATGAGCCATTCTCGGTAGATGGTATCCCCCAATTGATTATCCTGGGAATCGTTTGTGGTTTGGTATCACTCTATTTTACCCGCGGGATGAATCGCATAGAGGGCGTTTTCAGAAGAATTAAAAAGCCGGTGTGGAAGCTTGTTGCCGGTGGATTGACCCTGAGTGTGCTCATCTTTATATTTCCTCCCTTGTATGGTGAGGGGTACGGAACAATCGAAGCGCTTATCAATGGCAATTCAGAATCGGTACTCGATCGAAGTTTCTTTTTGATGTTGGGTTCCGGTCCCTGGGTGCTGGTGACCTATCTTTCGCTGATAATTATCTTCAAGATATTTGCCACAGCTGCGACAAATGGAGCGGGTGGAGTAGGAGGTATTTTTGCCCCTTCATTGTTTATGGGCAGTCTGACCGGTTTCGTGGTAGCTTCCGTAATTGGCATGCTTGGTTTTGAAGCACCCCTTGAAAACTTCTCTCTGGCAGGAATGTCGGGTGTGATGTCTGGTGTGATGCATGCGCCCTTAACCGGAATCTTCCTGATTGCAGAGCTTACAGGTAGCTACAGTCTTTTTATGGCGCTGATGATTGTATCTATGGTTTCTTATTTGACAATCATTATCTTTGAAAAACATAGTCTGTATGCGATGCGTTTAGCGCAAAAAGGCGAGTTGATAACACACAACAAAGACAAAGCAGTGTTGACACTGATGAAGATGGAGAATGTTATTGAGACGGATTTTCAAAAGCTCAATCCTGATATGACGCTTGGTGAGTTGGTGAAAATAATTTCGCAGTCGAATCGGAATATTTTTCCTGTTGTTGATCCGGTAAGTGGTGTTTTTGTGGGCGTAGTATTGCTCGATGAGGTTCGCAATATTATGTTCCGACCTGAACTTTATAATCGTTTTACGGTTAGAAAGCTGATGATTTCGCCCCCTGCGATACTGAACGAAAACATGTCGATGGAAAAAGTGATGCAGGTTTTTGAAGATACAGGAGCCTGGAACCTACCTGTTGCTGATGTCAAAAAGAAATATGTGGGCTATGTTTCTAAATCGAAAATTTTTAGTTCGTACAGGCATGTGTTAGTACATTTTTCAGATGAATAGTTTATAATAACAGGAAATATGAGTAAACAGAAATTAACCTACAAGGAAGCTGTTTCCGAGCTCGAATTGATACTGAAGACGATGGAAGACGTCGGAGAAGTGGACATAGATTCGATCACAGTGAAGATAAAACGAGCATCGGAATTGATGGATTTTTGTAAAAAACAGCTAACAGAGTTGGATTTGGAGCTGGAAAAAGCAATGAAAACATTGGGATAAATTGCTTCATCGCCACAGTTTTTTCTCATCCAACCGTAATTA
>CAYMDE010000053.1:0-18341 GCA_964389115.1 uncultured Paludibacter sp.
AGAGCAACAGACTCTTAATCTGTGGGTCCTGGGTTCGATCCCCAGCGGGGTCACATTTTTCATAAAACATCAATACCCAATCTGTTTCACAATGAAGTTCTCACTACCACTTTATGCAAAAATCCTCCTCGCCATGGTTATTGGTGTCGGGGCCGGCTATTTCTTTTTATGGATTGGTTATGGGCAGTTGGTGAGCGACTGGATTAAGCCCTGGGGTACGATATTTATTCGATTGCTGAAATTGATTGCTATTCCGCTGGTTTTCGTTTCACTTATCCGGGGTATTACGCAGATGAAGGATTTTGCAAGGCTTTCCAGGCTAGGCATCAGGACAATTGTAACGTATGTAATTACCACAACCATTGCGGTGAGTATTGGCTTAGGGATGGTATTGCTGATTAAACCGGGGAGTATTTTTCCTGCTGAAAGGGCGCAGGTTTATCAGGAGCAAATGCCCGACAGATTAGCTACCGGACTTGAAGGGGCATCGAAAATGAAAGAAACCGGTCCGCTGAATTTTATCGTGGAAATGGTCCCTGAGAATTTGCTTGAAGCAGGAAGTAAAAACTCTGCCATGCTACAGATTATTCTTGTAGCGCTGCTTGTTGGCATTGCTATCGTAGCGCTGGGAGGTAAAACTTCCGAAACGCTTAACCCTGTAATTGACGCTACTAATTCGGTCATTCTCAAAATTGTGGATATTATCATGATGTATGCACCTCTAGGAGTTTTTGCACTGATGGCGGGTATGATTACCGATATGGCGGGCGATAGCGGCATGTTTGCTTCACTGGGATTGTATGCTCTGACGGTAATTATCACACTTACTTTTATCGCCTGGATTCTGTATCCTTTGTTGATACGAATCATCCTGAAAGAAAATATCCTGAAATTCATCCGGGGAGTTTTCCCCATACAATTAGTGGCCTTTTCAACCAGTTCGAGTGCAGCAACCCTGCCCTTCACCATGGAACACAGTCAGAAAGAACTCGACGTAAAAGAAGAGATTGCCTCCTTTGTCTTTCCTGTGGGTGCCACTATCAATATGGATGGCACAAGCGCATATCAGGCTGTTGCTATAATATTTATTGCACAGATTTTTGGCATCGACCTCACCCTGGCACAAATGCTCAGCATCGTCTTGCTAACCGTTCTGGCTTCTGTGGGTACGCCGGGTGTTCCGGGGGCGAGCGTTGTTATGACTGTCATGGTACTTACATCGGTGGGAATTCCTGTTGAAGGACTAATCTTGATTTTGGGCATCGATCGTCCGCTCGACATGTTACGCACTGTGGTGAATGTTACAGGTGACGTGTTCGTGGCCAAGCTTACTCAAAAATACGCCTGACCCCTCACCAGCATTGATTTTTAATTCCTATCGTCTCATCCAACCGGCCTGCATATAGGCCTGTGTTGTTTTGACAATGGTTTCTCTCAGACTTCTTTTGGCTTTCCATCCCGTCTCTTTCGTTAATAGTGCTGAGGTGCAAACAAATGATGGGGTAAGCATCTGCATGTAGGTTCTGTAATCGAATACATTTTTGATTCCAAGCAAAGAAGTTAGCAGGGTCGTGCATTTCATCACAACCCACATCAGCCAGCGGGGAATGGGCAAAAAGACAATCCTCCGGTTCATTGATTTTGCAATTTCAAGGGATAATTCTTTCGTGTTTACAGGATGCTCGTTTGTAATAAAATAAGTACGGCTCTCACTACATGTTTCATTGGATATCAGCATGATAGCCTCGGTAAGATCAGCCACATCAATATAACTCAGCACTTGAGGTTTTCCTGAAGGCAGGGGCATGATTCCAGTCCTTACCATCCTGAAAACGCTGAGCATAGCCGGATCGCCGGGACCAATTACCACCGGCGGACGAAAAATCGTTACAGGGAAAGGCTGATTCATCACCAGTTCTTCAGCTTTTAGTTTTGAAACACCATAAGGATCAACAGGATTGGGCTGGTCTGATTCTTTGAGCGCTGCTTCCGGTTGGTTTGGTCCGACCGCTGCCAGCGACGATGCAAAAACAAAACGGGAAAGCTTCCACGATTGCCGTTTAATTGCATCAAGCACATGAGCAACCGAGTCGTGGTTATGACGCATAAAATCCTCAGGCGTATTACCATTAATTACGGCTGCCAAATGGATAAACACATCAACCGGCGGCAAAACGAACTCCGGATTACGAAACGAGTCCATATCACCCTGCACAATATTAATACGATCTTTCAAATCAGCAGGGATTCGCTTTACATTGCGTACCAGTCCACATACTTCGTGACCATTTGCCAGCAACAAGCGACAAAGATGAATTCCAATAAAGCCGGTACAACCGGTTACAAAAAAGCGCATACAATTATATTTAGTGAGAAACGGCTCAAAAGTACAAAATTTAAATAGCTTTTTGATAGGGGCTCCAAAGCATATTTTCGCACATTAAATAGAATGTATCTAAACACGCAGAAAAATACATCATTACAATATCATATTAATGCTTTTATTTAGTTTTTACTGTCTTTTTGTATTGCTTTATTCATTTTTAATTATACTTTTGCAATCATTGCGACCATTAAACATCATTTTATGTCACACACAATTCACACATCTGAATTTATTTTTTAAGTATTTCACATCCGACCACATTTTAATTCAGAAGCAAAACCCAAACATTCAATTACAATTTATAAGCATTTTAGTTAATATGATTTCACATTGGCATTCTCAAAAAATATTTTCAAACAAGATGATTCTTTTTTTGTGCACACTGTAACATATCTCTAATTTTGCATCAGTCAAACGAACAATATGACAACAATAAACTAAAAACGCGAGATGAAATTCACCAAAATGCATGGAACCGGTAACGATTATATATATGTTAACGGTTTTACGGAGAAAATTGACAACCCATCACATGCAGCGATAAGCTGGAGCGATCGACACAAAGGTATCGGATCGGACGGGTTGGTTTTAATCCTACCCTCGGACACATGCGATTTCAGAATGAGAATGTTCAATGCCGACGGATCTGAATCTGAAATGTGCGGAAACGCTTCGAGGTGTATCGGGAAATATGTTTACGACAACGGCATGACTGACAAAACAGAGGTTTCATTAGAAACATTGGCCGGAGTAAAAATACTGAAGCTCTTCCCCGGGGAAGACGGTAAAATAGAAAAGGTAACAGTTGACATGGGAGAACCCGTGCTGGAAGGAAAAAAGATTCCGACCATTTACGATGATAAAATGATTATTAATAAGCCGGTAAGCTTTGGAAACGGATTGAAGTACAATATCACAGCCGTTTCGATGGGCAACCCGCACGCGGTGATTTTCACCTCCGGAATACATCAACTGGAATTACCGTTGATAGGTCCAACAATAGAAAACGCTGCAATTTTCCCCAATCGCACCAACACCGAATTCATTGAAATCGTGAATGGTAAGAAAATGATGATGAGGGTTTGGGAAAGAGGTTCCGGCGAAACAATGGCCTGCGGAACAGGTGCATGTGCAGCAGTGGTAGCATCAGTACTCAACGGTTTAACCGATAATATCGTAGAGGTTGAATTACTTGGAGGAACGCTCACCATCGAATGGAACAGAAGCAATAATCACGTATATCTTACGGGCAACGCAGTTACCGTTTTTGAAGGAGAAATAAAACAATAAAACATAAACGCATTATTAAACCGCAATGGCATTAATTAACGACAATTTCATTAAAATTCCGGCCACTTACCTGTTTTCAGAAATCGCAAAACGTGTGGCACAACATCAGCAGGAAAACCCGGAAGCAAACATCATAAAAATGGGAATCGGAGATGTAACGCTCCCACTACCCGACGCTTCGGTAGATGCAATGATCAGAGCATCAGAAGAACAGAGAAACTCCGCTACTTTCCGCGGATACGGACCCGAGCAGGGCTACGACTTTCTTCGCGAAGCAATCCGAACCAATGACTTTTTATCCAGAGGCGTTGAGATTGACGCCGACGAGATATTTGTAAGCGACGGTGCCAAGAGTGACACCGGCAATATAGGCGATATTTTCAGTGCATTGAACAGCGTGGCGATAACCGATCCAAGCTATCCGGTATATGTCGACACCAATGCCATGGGCGGAAGAGCAGGCGAACCAACAAGCTCAGGAGCATGGTCGAACCTCATTTATCTTCCCTGTAACACAGATAACGGTTTTGTACCGGCACTTCCTGCTAAAAGAGCAGACATGATTTACCTGTGTTACCCAAACAACCCAACTGGCACAACACTTACAAAAGAGCAACTTGCCGTTTGGGTACAATATGCCAAAGAAAACAAATCAGTGATTTTGTTTGATGCAGCTTACGAAGCATTCATTACCGAGGATAACGTTCCTCACAGTATATACGAAATTGAAGGTGCGCAGGACGTAGCCATCGAATTCAGAAGTTTTTCGAAAACAGCAGGATTCACAGGCACACGATGCGGATACACCGTGGTTCCGAAAACAGTAATGGGATATACCGAGGCCGGAGATCCGTTTCCACTGAATAAATTATGGAACCGAAGACATACCACCAAGTTCAACGGAACTTCATATGTGGTACAAAGAGCAGCCGAAGCAACCTATAGCGAAGAAGGAAAAAAACAGGTACGCAAACTCATCGATTATTATATGAGCAATGCAACCATCATTCGCGAAGGACTGATTAAAGCGGGATACGAAGTTTACGGAGGCATCAACGCTCCTTACATCTGGGCTAAAGCACCCAAAGAAATGAGCAGCTGGGAATATTTCGATTACCTGCTGAAAGTAAAAAATATCGTTACCACACCGGGAGCTGGATTTGGAGCAAGCGGAGAAGGTTTTGTAAGATTCTCAGCATTCGGCGATAAGGAAAAAATTAAAGAAGCAATGAAACGTCTGGAATAGGCAAAAGATATTTGACTAACAAAGCCTGGTCAAGCCCGGATGTTCATTTATATAAAAAGTAGATATGTGTTTTTAGTAATAAATTTAAAATTTAAAGGTATGAGAAAGATGAAAATCTGGGCAATTGCAATGATTGCAGTGTTAACCGTTCAGGGTGTTAAAGCCCAGGAATTGGAAGTTGAAGTTGGAGCCGACATTGTGAGCTCATATGTATGGCGTGGAACTCAGTTTGCTGGCGCATCAATTCAGCCGGGCATCACATTCACCAAAGGTGGACTTTCGTTCGGAGCATGGGGATCAACAGGATTCGATGGCGTAATGCAGGAAGCTGACTTATTTGTAGGTTATGAATTTGGATTCGGTTTAAGTATTGGTCTGACCGACTATTATTTCCCGGGAACCGACTATTTTGATTTCTCCAAAGCAAGTGGTGGTCATGGCCTTGAAGTTAACGTTGGTTATGGTTTAGGTGATTTATCACTCTCTTTTAACTACATGCTTAACGAAGCAGGTGGTGCAGCAACAGCAGGTGGCGATACTTATTTCGAGCTTGGTTACTCATTAGGCGCTGTTGACATCTTTGCGGGTGCAGGTAACGGTTGGCATACTCCTGATGGTGGTTTCGGTTTGGTTAACCTGGGAATCAGCACATCAAAAGAAATCAAATTCAGCGACTCATTCAGTCTGCCGGTATCAGCCAGTGCAATTCTGAACCCAACAACAAAACAATTTTACATTGTAGGTGCAATCACATTCTGATTGAACTCCAGAGAATAATCAATACCCTTAAAGTGGGAAATAATTGAAATAAAAAACAACCGCTGCTGAACCGTAAAAAGTTCGGCAGCACAACTCCAAAAAATATGAAGAAAATTGAAGCAATTATCCGGAAGACCAAATTTGACGATGTCAAAGAAGCACTGGATGCTATTGATATTGAATGGTTTTCATACTATGATGTGCGTGGCGTTGGAAAAGCCCGACAGGGACGCATTTACCGTGGTGTAATCTATGACACAAGCTATATCGAAAGAACATTAATCAGCTTGATTGTACGCGATAAAAATGTTGAAAAAACAGTAAATGCCATTCAGAAAGCCGCACAAACAGGTGAAATTGGCGACGGAAGAATCTTTATCATCAATGTAGATGATGCAGTAAGAATCCGAACAGGTGAAAGAGGTGACATCGCCCTTTATAACGCCGAAAACGAGAAATAAAACTCAGTTACAAATTAATAAAATTCATTCAAATGGAAGAAACTATATTAGGACTACAGATTGGCATTGACAATATGTGGCTATTGGTAGCGGGTTTTCTGGTGATGTTCATGCAGCCGGGATTTGCCCTGGTAGAAGCAGGATTTACACGCTCTAAAAACACCGCCAACATCGTGATGAAAAACCTCATGGACTTCTCCATAGGATCTCTGTTATACTGGACTATCGGCTTTACTATAATGTATGGCGAATCTATCGCCGGTTTCATCGGCGTTCCAAACTTATTCTTTATGAGCGACGGATATGGTGAAAACTATGCGGATTATTCAGACTTATTTTTCCAAACAGTATTCTGTGCCACAGCTGCCACTATTGTATCAGGAGCCATGGCTGAACGTACTGAATTTAAAGCTTATCTGATCTTTACTATCGTGATATCAGTATTTATCTATCCTATTTCCGGTCACTGGACCTGGGGAGGCGGATGGTTAAGTGAACTTGGCTTCCACGACTTTGCAGGATCTTCAATCGTACACTCTGTAGGTGCATGGGTTGGATTGGCTGGCGCAGCGATTATCGGTCCACGTATCGGAAAATATACCAAAGACGGCAAACCAAACGCGATTCCCGGTCATAACCTTTTACTTGGTGCACTTGGTGTATTCATCCTTTGGTTTGGATGGTTCGGCTTCAACCCTGGATCACAGCTTGCTGCTGCCGGAACTGAAAATGCGGTTGCAATCGGACATATTGCGGTAACTACCAACCTCGCTGCTGCAGGTGGTGCAATTGCGGCAATGATTGTATCGTGGATGCGCTACAAACGTCCTGAGCTTTCAATCTCTCTCAACGGTGCGTTGGCAGGATTGGTAGCAATCACAGCTGGTGCAGATGCAGTAAACCCAGTTGGTGCAGTAATCATCGGTATCCTTGCCGGTATCATCCTACCATTCGCAGTAGAATTCTTTGATAAAGTGCTTAAAGTTGACGACCCTGTAGGTGCAATATCAGTACACGGTGTTTCAGGTGCCTTTGGTACACTAATGGTAGGTGTATTCGCAACAGATGGTGGTTTGTTATACGGCGGTGGCTGGTCACAACTCGGAATTCAGGCAATTGGTGTGGTAGCATTCTTTGCATGGGCATTCGGTATGGGTCTTATCCTCTTTACAATTCTCAAGAAACTTAAAGTACTTCGTGTATCTCGCAGAGTTGAAGAAGAAGGTCTGGACATCTACGAACATGGTGAAACAGCTTATAATTAATTTAAAATCTCACTCTCCGCTCCTCTTTGTTGAGGGGTTGAGAGTGAAATATCTTATATCTCAAAAAGCGTTTTGAGAAATCCCAAACACGGTGAAGTTCTTGGATTTAATCGTGTGTTTTTTAGTTTTATTGTTTCCGACAGGCTACTTCGTGAGAAATAGCCTGTCTTTTTAAACTTTTTGCCACTAAAACAATTATCTTTGTGGCTTGAAAAAGAGAAGTAAAAACCGATTCTTTTTCAGATTGACAGGAATTGCAATACTTTTAGTAACAAACTATAAGCGAATCTTGCAGAAAAGGTTTCAGATTGAAACAACAATAAACTACAACTAACAATTAACAATTTATAGGCCGACATTTCTTACACTATAACTATTTTTGCGGGTGAATCCTGACATATAGTTATAATTATCGGCATTATTATAACTAAAAACAAATTCAATAAAATAAAAAAAATACAGTTATGTCATTTCTTAGATTCAAAGCAGTAGAAGAAGCTTTCAAGAAAAAAGCTTTGTGCGTGGAGGCTCCGGCTAAACTCACGTCAGATTATTTTGGAAAATATGTGTTCAATCGTGCCACCATGGCCAAGTATCTTTCAAAAGATACCCTGAAATCGATTCAGGATGCTGTGGATAAAGGTGTTGCACTTGAACGCAACATTGCTGATCACGTTGCAGCAGGCATGAAACGTTGGGCCATGGAAATGGGTGCAACTCACTACACTCACTGGTTTCAGCCTCTGACTGATGGAACTGCTGAGAAACATGACTCATTCATTGATTATGCAGGTGCTCCGGGCGAAGGTATCGTTGAAGATTTCTCCGGAAAATTACTCGCACAACAGGAGCCTGATGCATCATCTTTCCCAAGTGGTGGTATTCGCAGCACTTTCGAAGCGCGTGGTTATACTGCATGGGATCCATCATCTCCAGCGTTCGTAATGGACGACACTTTGGTAATTCCAACTATTTTTATCTCTTATACAGGTGAAGCGCTCGACTTGAAAGCGCCTCTATTGAAAGCATTGAACGCAGTGGATAAAGCTGCTGTTGATGTTTGTCAGTATTTTGACCCTAACGTAAAAAAAGTATTCAGCTACTTAGGTTGGGAACAGGAGTATTTCCTTGTTGACGAAGGTTTATTCGCAACCCGTCCTGACCTTGCCCTTACAGGTCGCACATTACTTGGACACGAATCAGCCAAAAACCAACAGCTCGAAGATCATTATTTCGGTTCAGTACCATCACGTGTTGCTGCTTACATGAAAGATATCGAGTTCGAAGGTTACAAATACGGTATTCCTTTAAAAACCCGCCACAATGAGGTTGCACCTAACCAGTTTGAGTTGGCTCCTATCTTTGGCGAAACCAACCTGTCGGTTGACCAAAACCTCCTGACCATGTCGCTGATGAAAAAAGTGGCTCGTCGTCATGGTTTCCGTTTGTTGTTGCACGAAAAACCATTCGCTGGCGTGAACGGTTCAGGTAAACACAACAACTGGTCGCTTGGTACCGATACAGGTGTAGGTCTGCTTACCCCGGGTAAAACTCCGGAAGAAAACCTGCAGTTCATCACATTCCTGGTGAATATTCTGGTAGCAGTTTACAAAAACAACGCATTGCTCAAGGCTTCTATCATGACAGCCAACAATGCTCACCGTTTGGGTGCCAATGAGGCTCCTCCTGCAATTGTATCAGCTTTCCTTGGTTCGCAAATAACTGCTGTTCTCGACAAACTGGAAGCAAGTACTGCAGATGAAGCTATCGTAATGGCTGACAAATCAATTCTGAAACTGACTATTCCGCATATTCCTGAAGTATTGCTTGACAACACCGACCGTAACCGTACTTCTCCGTTTGCCTTCACCGGCAACCGTTTCGAGTTCCGTGCAGTTGGTTCTTCAGCAAACTGTTCTTCAGCAATGATTGCCCTGAATACTGCTGTTGCAGCTCAATTGATTGAGTTCAAAACTGCTGTTGATGCTAAAATCGCTTCAGGATTGGCTAAAGAAAAAGCAATCTTCGAAGTTATCAAAGAATACATTAAGATCTCTAAACCAATCCGTTTCGATGGTAATGGTTATAGCGAAGAGTGGAGAATTGAAGCAGCAAAACGTGGTTTGGATTGCGAAACAAGCGTTCCTGAAATCTACAACGCTTACCTTACTCCTCAATCTATTGAGTTGTTTGAAAAAACAGGTGTTCTTTCAGAAACAGAGTTGCATGCCCGTAACGAAGTGAAATGGGAAACTTACACCAAGAAAATCCAGATTGAAGCTCGTGTGCTGGGTGACCTTTGTATGAACCATATTATACCGGTTGTGACTAAATATCAGTCGCTTCTGCTTGACAATGTTTCGAAAATCTATGCAGTATATCCAGAAGATAAGGCTGCTGAACTTTCAGCAATGAATAAATCACTTATCGAAGAGATTGCAGTTCGTATCACAAACATTAAAGCTAATGTTGACGGCATGATCGAAGCCAGAAAAGTGGCAAACAAAATGGATCATGAATACGACAAAGCAACTGCATATCACGATAATGTATTCCCTTACTTTGATAAAATCCGCTACGATGTTGACAAACTTGAATTGATTGTTGACAACCAAATGTGGACTTTACCAAAATACAGAGAGCTTCTCTTCGTAAGATAATCGGTAAAAACCGAATATAGTAAACCTGAAACAGGCCGGGAGATAGCGATACTCCCGCCTGTTTTTATCAACTTACCTATCCTCCCGAAAAGGGTATGGTATTCATTTCTACACTTTTTTCTGACAATAAAGCTATGCGTTTAAACCAACAACAAATCGATGAATATGAGCAGCGTTCGCTGTACTCATTCGAAAACGAACATGATGCCTGCGGTGTAGGATTAGTTTTAAACCTCTTTGGTGAAAAATCTCACGACATCGTTGAAAACGGACTGCAGGTTCTCGAAAACATGGTACACCGTGGAGCAGAGAGTGCCGATAACAAAACCGGTGACGGGGCTGGCATTCTGATTCAGATTCCACACGAATTTATTTTACTTCAGGGAATTCCCGTTCCCGCGAAAGGTAAGTATGGAACCGGACTTGTTTTTCTCCCAAAAGATGTCAAGAAATCAGAGCTATGCCTTCAGGTAATCCGCGAAAACGTAGAAAAGGAAGGTCTGACCTTACTCGCTGTACGTGATGTACCGGTAAACAGTGATATCCTGGGCGTTATTTCTGCATCAAACGAGCCATTGGTAAAACAAATCTTCGTTACCGGGGCTTTAAACCAACAAGAATTAGAGCATAAGCTTTATATTGTCCGCAAAAAAATTGAAAACTCCATCGCCAAATCGGGATTAGCGAAAGAAAGGAGTTTTTATATCGTAAGCCTTTCAACCAGGCAGATGATTTACAAAGGGATGCTTACCTCACTGCAATTGAGAGACTACTATCCCGATTTAACCAACGACAATTTCACCAGCGGCATTGCCCTGGTTCACTCGCGTTTCAGCACCAACACTTTCCCAACCTGGGATCTTGCACAGCCTTTCCGCATGTTGGGTCACAATGGCGAGATTAACACCATCCGAGGTAACCGTTTCTGGATGGAAGCCCGCGAAAGCGTACTGCGTTCTGAACAATTAGGTGATTTAAAAGATTTGCACCCCATTGTGCAACCGGGTATGAGCGACTCAGCATCACTCGACAATGTACTCGAATTTTTGGTGATGTCAGGTAAAAGTCTGCCACACGCCCTCTCCATGCTTGTTCCTGAAAGCTGGAACGACAAAAACCCGATTTCCGACAAACTGAAATCATTTTATGAATACCACTCCATTTTCATGGAGCCATGGGATGGTCCGGCAACGCTGTTGTTCAGCGACGGACGTTATGCCGGTGGTATGCTCGACCGTAACGGATTACGTCCGGCACGCTACCTGATAACAAATGACGATATGATGGTTATTGCTTCCGAAACCGGAGTACTCACCATCGACGCTGCCAATATCAAGGCTAAAGGTCGTTTGAAACCCGGTAAAATGATCATGATTGATACCGAACGGGGTGAGATTTACTACGACAACGAATTAAAAGAAGGTTTGGCAAAAGCTTTTCCTTATGATGAATGGCTGGATAAAAACAGGATTGATCTTGAAAAGATATCATCCGGAAGAACGGTTAAAACAGATATCTCAAACTTCAACACTTTACTTACAGCCTTCGGATATACCCGCGAGGATTTCGAGAAACTGATCGTGCCCATGGCGAATACTGGTCAGGAGCCCGTTTCTTCGATGGGAAATGATGTTGCATTATCTGTTTTCTCGGATAAACCGCAACGTCTTTTCAACTATTTCCGTCAGCAGTTTGCCCAGGTAACCAACCCTCCTATCGACCCGATACGTGAGGAATTAGTTATGTCGCTTACCTCTTATGTAGGCTCTGTACACACCAACCTGCTCGAACCTGCGCCGGAAATCTGTAAGATGGTGAAACTGAAAAGTCCGATACTCACCAATACGCAGTTCGATATTCTGCTTCACCTGCAATACAAAGGATTCTCAACAGCAGTTTTACCCATGCTTTTCAAAGCCAAAGATGGTCGTAAGGGTATGGAAAAAGCCATCAAAGAGCTTTGCCTGGCAGTTGAAAAGGCTGTTGACGATGGAAAAAATTATATCGTACTCAGCGACCGGGGTGTGAATTCAGAAATGGCACCAATCCCTTCATTGCTGGCGGTATCGGCAGTTCATCATTATCTGATTGATCGCAGAAAACGCATGCAGACCGACATCGTTGTTGAGTCGGCTGAACCACGCGAGGTGATGCATTTTGCCTTGCTTCTCGGTTTCGGTGCCAACGCGGTGAATCCATATCTGGCATTCGCTATTCTGAGCAATCAGATTAAATCAGGAGACATTCAGCTGGATTTCTACACCGCTGAGAAAAACTATATCAAATCAGTTAACAAAGGCTTGCTGAAAGTACTGTCGAAGATGGGTATCTCAACCATCCGAAGCTATCGTGGTGCGCAAATCTTTGAAGCTGTGGGAATTTCAACAAGTGTTGTTTCAACTTATTTCAAAGGTCTGGTATCGAAAATCGAGGGTATCGACATGGATGATATCGCCCGTGAAATTCTTGAACCATATACCGCAGCATTCTTCCCGAAAGAAGGCGAAGAATTTAAACTGCTGAATCTGGGCCATTATGCCTACAGGATAGAGGGAGAACAACATGCCTGGAATCCTGAAACCATTGCACGTTTACAAATCGCTACAAAAACCGGTAGCTACGAGAAATTTAAAGAGTATGTTAAAGCTGTTGATGCAAAGGCAGAACCAATATTCATCAGAGATTTAATTGACTACAAACGTAACCCTGTTGATATCAGCGAGGTGGAACCAGCAGAAAGCATCATGAAACGCTTCTGCACCGGCGCCATGTCGTACGGTTCTATCAGTCGCGAAGCCCACGAGGCAATGGCTATGGCAATGAACATCATCGGTGGTCGTTCCAATACCGGCGAAGGTGGCGAGGATCCCGACAGGTACAAAAAGCGCCCTGACGGATTGAGTGCACGCTCAGCAATCAAACAGGTTGCTTCCGGTCGTTTCGGTGTAACAGCTGAATATCTTGTGAATGCTGATGAAATTCAGATTAAAATTGCCCAGGGTGCTAAACCCGGAGAAGGCGGTCAGTTGCCCGGCCACAAAGTGGATAAAATCATTGCCAAAACAAGGCACTCTATCCCGGGAATTTCGCTTATTTCTCCCCCGCCCCACCACGATATTTACTCGATCGAAGACCTTGCACAGCTGATTTTCGATCTGAAGAATATCAATCCCAACGCTATCATCAGTGTAAAACTGGTATCGGAAAGCGGCGTGGGTACTATCGCAGCGGGTGTGGCTAAAGGGAAAGCCGATTTGATTTTGATTAGCGGATACGAAGGTGGCACAGGTGCCAGTCCTTCAAGTTCCATCAAACATGCCGGTTTGCCGCTCGAGATTGGTTTGACTGAAACACAGCAAACCCTTGTAATCAATAATCTGCGCGGGCAAATTCGTTTGCAGGCCGACGGACAATTGAAAACAGGACGCGACATTATCATTTCTGCTCTGATGGGAGCCGAAGAATTCGGATTTGCTACCAGTGCATTGATTGTTTTAGGATGTGTAATCATGAGAAAATGCCACCTGAATACTTGTCCGGTTGGCGTTGCAACCCAGGATACCGAGCTGAGAAAGCATTTCACGGGTCGCCATGACTACCTGGTTAACTTCTTCCGCTTCCTCGCTGAAGATGTACGTGAACATATGGCAGAACTTGGTTTCCGTAACTTCGACGAACTTGTGGGTCGGGCAGATTTGCTGACACGCAAAGAAGTAAAAGGTTCCTCAAAAATCAACAAGGTTGACCTGTCGAGATTGCTCTATGTGCCAAAAGTTGCCGAGGGAGTTTCTCTTCGTCAGAATAAAATTCAGGATCATAAAATAGATAAGGTACTCGATCAGGAGTTGATTAAGAAAGCGCTTCCTGCACTTGATTTATGTGTTCCTGTGGAAATACGTTCAGCTGTAAAGAACACCGACCGTACAGTTGGTGCCATGCTTTCGGGAGAAATTGCTAAACGTTATGGTCAGGTCGGACTTCCCGAGAATACCATCACCGCTACCTTCACCGGAACTGCTGGTCAGAGCTTCGGAGCATTCCTGAGCAAAGGTGTGAGCTTCAAACTCGAAGGTGATGCCAACGATTATCTTGGCAAAGGATTATCGGGCGGTCGCATTGTAGTGGTTCCTGAAACAGGTTCTACTTTCGAGCCTGACAAAAATATCATCGCAGGAAATACCATGTTGTATGGTGCAACATCCGGCGAAGTATATATCAATGGTGTGGTTGGCGAACGTTTCTGTGTAAGAAATTCAGGAGCAACTGCTGTTGTTGAGGGCGCAGGCGACCATTGTTGCGAATATATGACCGGTGGCCGTACCGTAGTTCTTGGTTCAACAGGAAGAAACTTCGCGGCAGGTATGAGTGGTGGAGTTGCCTATGTTTATGATGAAAAAGGTGATTTCGATTACTTCTGTAACATGGAGATGGTAGAGCTGTCGCTTATTGAAGACAGCATGGACAGCAAGGAATTACACGCGTTAATTTCTGCGCATTACAAGTACACAAACAGCGCCAAGGCGAAAATGATACTTGATAACTGGCGCGAATGTGTGGATAAATTCATCAAGGTTGTCCCCATCGAATACAAAAAAGTTTTACAGGAAGAAAAGATGGAAGCAATCAATCGTAAGATTGCTCAGGTTGAACGAGATTATTAAATTTACAACATTATGGGAAATCCTAAAGCATTTATATATATTCCCCGCAAGGACGCGGGTTATCGTCCGGTAAGCGATCGTATCCACGATTTTGGGGAAGTCGAACAAACATTGAACCGGGAAGACCGCAAATTACAGGCATCCCGTTGTATGGATTGTGGCATACCTTTCTGTCACTGGGCGTGTCCGCTCGGCAACAAAATGCCCGAATGGCAGGATCTTATCTACAAAGGAAAGTGGAAAGAAGGTTTGGAGATTTTGCATGAAACAAACAACTTCCCTGATTTTACAGGAAGAATTTGTCCTGCGCCATGCGAAAAATCCTGTGTACTTGCATTGCATGATTCACCTGTAACCATCCGCGAAAATGAGGCAGCTGTAACTGAAGTAGCGTTTTTGGAAGGTATGATTAAAGCGCAGCCGCCCAAAACCAGAACAGGTAAGAAAGTGGCAGTGATAGGCTCGGGACCCGCCGGTTTGGCAGCTGCTCAGCAGTTGAATCGCAAAGGTCACAGCGTTACCGTTTTCGAAAAAGATGCAGCTCCCGGTGGTTTATTACGCTATGGCATTCCAAACTTCAAACTGAACAAAACGGTGATTGATCGTCGCCTGGCATTATTGACTGAAGAAGGAATTGAGTTCAGGAACAACACTGAAGTGGGTAAAGACATCAGCGGAAAAGATATAATGAAAAATTATGATGCCGTTTGTATAGCTATTGGTGCCGGCAAACCACGCGATATTCAGCCTGAAGGAAGAGATTTACAGGGTATTTATTTCGCCATGGATTATCTGAGTCAGGCAAATAAACTCATTATGGGCGAGGAAGTCGCTGACAAGGATATTATCAGTGCCAAAGATAAAAATGTATTGGTGATTGGTGGTGGCGACACGGGCTCCGACTGTGTGGGAACTGCTGTTCGTCAGGGAGCCAAACAAATCACCCAGATTGAAATTCTGCCACAACCGCCGGTAGGTAAAAACCCTGAGACGCCATGGCCATACTGGCCCAATATCATGCGCACATCCAGCTCTCACCTCGAAGGCTGTACACGCAAATGGAGCCTGAACACCAAAGCATTTACCGGTAAAAACGGCAAAGTGAAGGAAGTGTTGGTCGAAGAAGTGGAATGGACCAAAGAAAATGGTCAGTTCAAAATGAACCCTACAGGCAAAACTGAAGTCATCAAGGCTGATTTGGTGTTCCTGGCTTTAGGTTTTGTTCATCCGGTACACGAAGGTTTGCTTGAGGAGCTGGGAGTCCAGTACGATGGTCGTGGCAATGTATTGGTTGATACCAACAGTGCTTCAACCGTATCGAAAGTATTTGCAACCGGCGATGCTGCCATAGGTGCAAGCTTGGTGGTTCGTGCGATTGCATTGGGAAGAAAGACGGCTGAGAAGATTCATGATGTTCTTTGAGAGTCTGGAGTCGAAAGTCTGGAATCGAGGTCTAGAATCGAGAGTCAAGAACCAAGAGCCAAGAATCAAGATTTTAGAGTAAAGAGCAAAGAATAAGGAGTAGATATTTAGAGCTTTTAGTGAAGGATTTAATTTTTTGATTCTATATTTGTGACTCTATTTTGATCAAGTTTATTGATAAAACAATAACAACAGCTAACAATAGCGATATTACAACAATATTAAACAACTAAATACAAAATAATTAACAGCCATAATCTCAAGAACAATTTACAGATAAAAAAGTAAAGAACAAAGAAGAAAGATAAAAGACATATGGATCCAAAGTCCGTGCTCTTTGTTCTGGAATCTAAAATCTTGACTCTTGGTTCTTGGCTCTTGACTCTATACCTAGACTTTAGATTCAAGATTACTGGCTCTAATAAAAAAACATATGTGTGGTATAGTATGCGCATTTGATATCCGGCAGGACGCGAACGTGTTGAGGCCGAAAATCCTGAAAATGTCTAAGAAAATCAGGCATCGTGGTCCCGATTGGTCAGGAATTTATTCCAACGACCGGGCTATCATGGCGCATGAACGTTTGTCGATTGTTGACCCAAAATCAGGAAAACAACCGCTGTACAGTAAGGACGGTAAACTGGTACTGGCTGTAAACGGTGAAATTTATAACCATCAGCAGATAAGAAAACAGTTCGAGGGGAAATACGAATTCCTGACTCAATCTGATTGTGAAGTCATTCTTGCTCTGTATCGCGAGAAAGGGAAGAACTTCATGGAAGATCTGAACGGCATTTTTGCATTTGCCTTGTATGATGTGGAGAAAAATGTTTTCATGATTGGCCGCGACCATATCGGCATCATACCACTGTATCAGGGATGGGACGATGAAGGGGGTTATTATGTGGGATCTGAGCTCAAAGCTCTTGAAGGTCACTGCACAACCATCACCGAGTTTCTTCCGGGGCATTATTATTACAGTGAAGATGAAGCGCCGGTGAAATGGTATGTACGCGACTGGATGGATTATGAGAATGTGAAAGACAATCCGACAAGTATCGATGAACTGCGGAAAGCCCTGGAAGATGCTGTTGAACGTCAGTTGATGGCCGATGTACCTTACGGGGTATTGTTGTCGGGCGGACTCGACTCTTCGGTAATTTCAGCCATTGCCAAGAAATTTGCGCCACGCCGAATTGAAAGTGGCAGCAAGGAAAAAGCTTGGTGGCCACAGCTTCACTCGTTCGCGGTAGGACTTACCGGTTCGCCCGACCTGGCAGCTGCCCGTAAGGTGGCTGACTTTATCGGAACGGTTCATCACGAGATAAACTTCACCGTGCAGGAAGGTCTGGATGCAATTCGCGATGTTATCTATCATATTGAAACATACGATGTAACGACAATACGCGCCAGCACGCCAATGTATTTACTCGCCCGTGTGATTAAGTCGATGGGTGTAAAAATGGTTTTATCGGGCGAAGGTGCCGACGAGATTTTCGGAGGATATCTTTATTTTCACAAAGCGCCAAATGCGGAAGAGTTCCACAAAGAAACCGTTCGCAAACTGGACAAGCTGCACATGTACGACTGTCTGAGAGCTAATAAGTCGCTTGCTGCCTGGGGAGTTGAAGGTCGCGTTCCATTCCTTGACAAGGAATTTATGGATGTGGCCATGCGATTAAACCCGCAGGATAAGATGATAACCAAAGAACGCATGGAGAAGTGGGTTGTACGTAAAGCTTTTGAAGACTACCTGCCCGAAAGTGTTACCTGGCGTCAGAAAGAACAATTCTCGGATGGTGTTGGATATAGTTGGATTGATACACTGAAAGCACTTACTGCAGAGAAAGTGACCGACGAGATGATGGAAAAAGTGACAGAAACATTCCCCATCAATCCTCCGATGAACAAAGAAGAATATTACTATCGCACCATCTTTGCCGAGCATTTTGGTTCCGACTCAGCTGCTAAATGTGTGCCTTCAGTACCCTCAGTAGCCTGCTCCACTCCCATCGCACTTGAATGGGACGAAGCATTTAAAAAAATGAACGATCCATCCGGCAGATCCATTGCCGGTGTACATGAACAGTCGTATTAATATACGACTGTTTTTTTTAATAGCTGTGAACAGTAAAATTTGCGGCTCATATTTTATAAAATAAAGCTCATTTACATAGAAATATGAGCCATA
>CAYMDE010000054.1:0-11616 GCA_964389115.1 uncultured Paludibacter sp.
AAGTGCAAACTTTTTGACGCTAATTTACACTTTTTCTTGCAGTTATGCAATACTTCCAAACACTTATTCTGCTGATTTATTGAACTTTATCAATTATTCAGTAGACGCTATTTAGTTTATAGCAACGTTTTTGTTGCGACCTACTTTCATAATGTTTACATTTTCGCCTTTCGAGTTGGTAAGACCTTCAATCTGAATGTTATCCACTTCTTCGAGCGTTAAAGATGTTTCGGATTTTGTGTCGAAAACGACATTGCGAATCACTACGCCATCAGCGCGACTAATTTCTGCACCATGACGGGCAGTGAAAACAGAGTTCTCCACCACGATGTTCTCTACTTTCATTTCGGGAAGTCCGTTGAAATACATCGGACGGTTTGAGCCATTGGAAACCACATTCGAAATGAAAATATTACGGAAAGCAGGAGTTTCAATGGTCACCGGCGGAACACGTGAAGCTTCTTCAGATGGGTCGTCGCCGGCATCCATGGCCTCGATCACTGATTTTCCTCCGTAATACAGGTTGAATGTCAGCGGATCGGTAGGGATATTAATCATGTTGATATTCTGAATCCAGATATTTTCTACCACGCCACCTCTACCACGGTTACTTTTGAAGCGGAGACCCACATCGGTACCGATAAAGTCGCAGTGGTTCACAGAGATATTTCGCACATCGCCCGACATTTCGCTTCCTACCACGAAGGCTCCATGACCGTGATACACCACGCAATTGGCTACAATAACATTCTCAGTTGCCATGGCACGTGCGCGACCATCCTCGTTTTTGCCCGATTTCATACAGATGGCATCATCGCCCACATCGAAAATTGAATTTACAATCAGAACGTTTTTGCTTGATTCTACATCAATACCATCGCCGTTTTGTGAGAACCAGGGGTTTCTGACAAAGATGCGGTTAACAATAATGTTTTCCGACATCAAAGGATGCAGGTTCCATGCAGGAGAGTTTTGGAAAGTTACCCCTTCGAGCAGGATGTTTTTACAGCGAACCAGATTCACCATCACAGGGCGCAGGAAGTCGCGAATAGATTCCCACTCCTCGTCGGATGTGAGTCCGACCGGTACATTCTGATCAACGCAATAGGCCTGACCGCGCAACGATGATTCGCTTGGATACCAGATTTGTTCAGCAGCATCGGTTACTCCGCCTCTCGACAGCAGAACACGCCACTGTCTTTCAGTTAGTTTCTCGCGCTTTGTGGGTCGCCATGCACCACCCGATCCATCGATAACACCATAGCCGGTAATGGCTATATTTTCAGCATCGTGGGCTGAAATGGGCGACTGGCATCGTTTGGTGTTCAATCCTTCGAAACTCGCATCCACAATCGGATACAGGTTGAAATCAGGAGAGAATAAAATCATCGAGTTCTTCTCCAGAAATAAGTTGATATTGCTTTTCAGAACGATAGGTCCGGTAAGGAAAATTCCTGCCGGTACAACTACTTTTCCTCCTCCTCGTGAGTAAACATCTTCAATGGCTTTGGCAAAAGCTTCGGTATTTAACGTTACGCCATCGCCCACAGCGCCGTATTTGGCAATGCTTACTGAATAGCTGCTAAAGCGTGGAGCTTTAAGCACAGGCATTTCGAATGGCAGCCCTTCGTAGAAGGCTTTAATCTCGCAATTGGTAATAGTTTGGTAGCCATGATTGTGCGAACACGACATCAGCAGCATTGCTACCGGTACCATTAAAAAAAAACGGATGAACTTTCCTGACATGATATTATTTTTTTATAGATTATTATATTGCTAATTTTACGGACAACAAAACTATCATATTTGAATCACTTAAATGTGGAAAATTTGGTGCAAATCGGTTGTAAATTGACATATCAGGCATTAGATTGCGTGGAAAGTAGCTTTTAGTTACTTTTGCAGTCGAAATTGCATCCAAAAAATATCAAAGCATGATCAGAATGGAAGACTTGCTAAAAGCAGGTCAGATACATAAGCCGCACGGCGTAAAGGGGGAGCTGACTTTCAGTTTTCAGGTTGATGTAACCGATGCGGGCGAGTCGGACTGGCTCATGGTGATGGTGGGTGGACTGCCAGTGCCCTTCAGGGCGGAGCATATCAGGGTGAAAACCCCCGGGGAAGCAATTTTGAAGCTCGAAGGAGTTGACAGCGCTTTTGAGGCAGCCGCTTTTTCAGGGAGTGAAGTATATGTTTCCAGAGAAAAATATCTTGCAGAAGATGCCGGCGAAGTATTGCTAAGTATGCTGATTGGCTACAGTATTGTTGATGAAGATGCCGGCGAAATCGGGCTCATCAGCGAAATTGATGAATCAACAGAAAATATTCTTTTCGTGGTCGAGGGGGCTGCCGGACAGGTATTGATCCCTGTAGTTGAAGAATTTATACTGGAAATAGACCACGACAGGCAGCGCATTGCCACCTGTCTGCCCGATGGCTTACTTGGGCTGTAGTTTATCCCTTAATCCGTAGGTTATTTCTTTCACCCATGCTGCCCATGCAACCTGCGATTTCGATTTGTCGAAAGTTTCCCAGGGTATCTTTTCTCCGATAACAATGCGGTATTTTTTGCCCCTTTGCTTGAACATTTCATCAGCCAGGAACATCATTTCAATATTGAATTTGATACCTAAAAACTTTCTCAGATTAGCCAGATTGTAAAAGAAGTTGGAATTGCGACCTTCAAAATATACAGGGATTACATCCCTTTTGTACTGAATAGCTTTGGTTATGAAATTCTTTTTCCATTCAAGGTCAACAATTTCACCTTTTACTTTGCGCGAACACATCCCCGAAGGATAAGTCACCAAATGCTTGTCGGAGCTGTACAATTCATGCATCATTTCAGCACCTTCTTTCGATTGAGCACCGAATTTGTTTACAGGCACAAACATATCGCGCATAGGATGCAGGTGAATGAGCAAATCGTTTGAAAAAAACATGACCTTGCCATCGTAATGTCGCCCGATATGATAACCTATTGTCATGCCATCAAGTCCACCCAACGGATGATTACAAGCGAAAATATATTTTCCTTCTTTAGGCGGAAGATTCTCTTTGCCAATTACTTCGGTTTCAATTTTCATGTATTCGAGACCCTGCTCAATAAAATCGAGATTTCTGACGTCGGGGTAATTCTCGAAGAAATAATTGAATTCATCCTGGTGTACAATTCTCTTCAGGAAGTTGATGATAAAACGCGGTACCCATGTATTTGGAGCACGTTTTTTCAGTACGGCTTCCACGTCAATCCTCACAATGTCTTGTTTTTCCATAAAATGCATTTTTTTCGAAGGGCAAAAGTAATAAAAATTGGCAATTAGTCACCACAGCCAGCACTCACATGCACATCCCTTTTCCCCCACTTTTCAGGTGTATTGTCTTATACTTCACATTATCAATAAGATAATTGAAGTCGGGCGCAGATTGACTATGTTGAACTTCTGTTGATAACTCGCTGATTATGTTGATAAACACCCTTGATAAATTGTTGATAAATTCTTAGTGGGGAAATGTGGGGAATTAAAAATCTTTTTATACTTTTACCGTTCCAAAACTATATTCGCGACCATATGTCCACATTCATAGGAAAATACGATGCAAAGTCAGATGCCAAGGGGCGGGTTTTTGTCCCGTCGGCATACAGGCGACTGCTTCCTGATAGCGACAGGGAGCGGGTTGTGATGCGTCGCGATGCCCACAACGACTGTTTGGTGATTTATCCCGTGGAGGTTTGGAACAGGAAAATGCAGGAGCTGAAGGAGAAACTTGACGAGTGGAATCCGGAAGATCAGCTGTTGCTGATGCAATTTGTTTCTGAAGCTGAATGGCTTGATATCGACTCGCAGGGTCGGGTCTTGATATCGCGGAAGCATATGGAATTTCTTCATCCCGAAAACGGAGAGATGGTTTTTGTGGGGATGGTGGACCGCTTTGCTCTGTGGAGCAGGAATGCTTATGAACAAATATCGCTGAATGTAGCTGATATGTTGAAGGAAAGATTGATGCGAAAATAAGATGAATGACCAGCCATATCACATACCTGCCCTGCTGAATGAAACCCTCGAAGCATTATCGATTCGCCCTGATGGCGTTTATGTTGATTGCACCTTCGGTGGCGGTGGACATTCGCGCGAGATTCTGGCGAGGCTTGGTCCGGGCGGCCGACTTCTCGGCTTCGACCAGGATGAGGATGCTTTAAAGAATGCCTTGCAGGATGACCGTTTTACTTTTGTGCGCGGCAACTTCAGATTTCTTCGCAATTATCTTCAGTATTATGGCATCAATCGGGTAGATGGTATTTTGGCCGACCTCGGTGTTTCCTTCCATCATTTTGATGAGGCCGACCGGGGTTTTTCTTTCAGATACGAGGGCGAACTGGATATGCGAATGAATCGTTCGGGAGGTATTACTGCTGCCGGCATTCTGAATACCTATCCTGAAAATGCCATTGCCGATTTGCTGTACAATTATGGCGAAATTAAACAATCGCGACGTATAGCTGCGGCCATCGTTCGCTATCGTCAGCAAAATGCTTTTAGTCAGATTGCTCCCTTCGTGGAAGTGATTCGTCCGTTTTTCTCACGCGAAAAGGAAAAGAAAGAAATGGCGCGGGTGTTTCAGGCATTGCGCATCGAAGTGAATGGTGAGCTTGAGGCTCTCAAATCGCTGCTTTATCAGAGTGTTGACATGCTGAGCCCGGAAGGCCGACTGGCAATCATTACCTATCATTCGCTGGAAGACAGGTTGGTAAAGCATTTCTTTCGTACGGGAAATATGGAAGGTGAAGCCAAAAAAGATTTCTTTGGCAATGTAATCGCTCCCCTGGAGCCTGTGTACAATAAAGTAATTGTTGCTTCGGATGATGAAGTGGAGCGAAACCCACGCTCGCGTAGTGCTAAACTAAGGGTGGCAACTCCTAAAAAATAGTTGGTTATGTCAATCTTTTCCAACATAAAAAACCGCCTGAACGAAAGCGAAGATTTCCGGGAACTGAAATCGGTTACGCCGCGTCATTTCCTGAATGGTCAGATATTCACGCTGAAAATTGTACAACGACAATACCTGCTTATTGGTTTACTTGTTTTGCTGAGCATCATTCACATCGATAATCGTTTTGCAAGCGAAAAGCAAATCACCAGAATCAATGAGCTCAACAAAATGATACAGGATGCGCGCTACGAGAACCTGACCATCTCGGCTGAACTGGAAGAGATATGCCGCCGCTCCAACATCGAACGTTTAATCCGTGAAAGGGGAATGAATTTGCGTACCGGAATTAATCCACCTGTAGTAATAGAATAGAATATGGCAGACAAACGCACCAATATAGTACTCAGATTCGGAATCGTTTATATAGCGATGTCGATTCTCTTTGTATTGGTGATTGCCAAGATTATATCGATACAAACCCAAGAGCGCGAAAAGCTGCTTGAGTTGGCCGACAGACAAAAAATCTCCGATATTCAGGTACGCCCCAAAAGAGGCAATATCTATGCTTCCGACGGAAGATTGCTTGCCAGTTCAATCCCTACCTATCACGTTTTTATGGATACGCGGGTGCCGGCACTCCGACAAAACGACGGGCAGTTGTTCAAGGATAATATCGACTCTTTGTCCATTGCCCTTGCTGCGTTTTTTGGCGACCGATCGGCAGCTGAGTATAAAAGGATGATTGTAAAGGGCTACGAGGAAAGACGCGGCGAACTCAGAATTTATCCTCACCGTATTTCTTATTCTCAACTGAAAGAGTTGCGTACACTGCCACTTTTTCGCATGGGAAGAAACAGAAGTGGGCTGATTACTAAGGAATTTGTGCGCAGGGTGAAACCTTTCGGCTCACTGGCATCACGTACCATTGGCGATGTGTATGCCGATGAAGTAAAAGGCGGGAGAAGTGGTATCGAAGGGTCTTTCAATGAAGATCTTGTGGGAATACCGGGCATTTCAATTCGTCAGAAGGTGGCTAACAGGTACATTGAAACTCCTGAAGTTCCACCGGTAAACGGACTGGATGTGTATAGCACACTTGACATTGAAATACAGGATATTGCGGAGAAAGCATTGCGGGACACCATCGCGCAGCTGGGTGCAGAAGCAGGCTCTATTGTAGTTATGGAAACGAAAACCGGGAAAATCAGGGCTATAGTGAATCTGGAGCTGAATCATGCTACAGGGACATATTTCGAAGGACGTAATATTGCGCTCAGCGACCGGATTGAGCCTGGTTCAACCTTTAAAATTGCTGCGTTGATGGCAGTACTCGACGAAGGCAAGGTAAAACTTACTGATACCTTTGATACGAAAAATGGTCGTATGCAGGTTGCCAACCGCATCATGAGGGACCATAACCACGAACGGGGTGGGTATGGAAAACTTACTGTCGAGGAAATTATTCAGGCATCGTCGAACGTTGGTACGACCATGATGGTGCAGAAAACATTTGGCGACCGACCTTCAGCTTTTGTTGAGAAACTATATGATTATGGGTTGAATGATTCGCTGGAGCTTCAAATGAGGGGTATTGCCAGGCCCTGGATTAAACATCCCAAGAACCAACGTGAATGGTATCGTACTTCCATGGCGTGGATGTCGATAGGTTATGAGACCATCATCCCACCCATCTACATGCTGACATATTATAATGCCATCGCGAATAACGGAACCATGCTGAAGCCATTGTTTGTTTCTGAAATCAGGAGAGATGATGAGCTTGTGAAACAATATGAGCCGGTAGTGCTCAGGGAGCAGATTTGCAAACCGTCCACTTTGGAGGATGTGCGACAGGCCATGTTAGGCGTGGTAGAAGGAAAACATGCGACAGCACGCACAGTGAAATCGAAAATAGTACGCATTGCCGGTAAGACGGGTACGGCGCAGGTTTCGCAGGGAAGTGCGGGATATCGCACCGGACAAACCCGCCACAATGTTTCGTTCGCCGGATTTTTTCCTTACGAGGATCCGCAATACACTTGCATCGTTTTTATAAACGCTCCGAAGGGTTTACCATCGGGCGGTCGCATGGCAGGTGCTATTTTCAAAAAGGTGGCCGAAGGAATCATGTTGCTGAAAACAAACCGCGACCCCGAAGCAATTGCACAGGAAGTTGAACCTTTCAGACCTTGTGGATTACCTGAAGTTAAACCCGGCAGCTCAAAGGCTATTCACACATTAGCACATGAATTGATGATTCCGGTTAAGGGAGATGTGCGTGGATGGGCAAGTACCGAAACCCGGGAAGGGGAGTCGGTGCGACTCGAAACTTATTCTGTACAAAAAGGTATTGTGCCCGATGTACGAGGAATGGGGGCAAGGGATGCTTTCTTTGTGTTGGGGAATCTCGGATTGGACGTTAAAATTAACGGTCGCGGAAAAGTTATATCACAGAGTCTGAAACCCGGCAGTCAGATTGTAGAAGATGCTGTTATTGAACTAAAAATGGAGTAGTTATGAGTAAGATATTACTAAGCGAACTTATACAGGAAATTGAAGTCCTGAATTACACAGGGGGCACCGATGTCATTATCACCGGCATTGCATTCGATTCGAGGGCAGTGGTGCCGGGGAACATCTTTGTTGCAACCCGCGGGACGACTTCCGATGGACACGTATTTATCCCGGCGGCTATCAAAGCGGGTGCTGCGGCTGTGGTGTGCGAAACTATTCCTGAGAATCTTGCTGAATGTGTATGCCTGATTCAGGTTAAAAACAGTGCAGTGGCTTTGGGTCGTCTTGCTGCTGCGTGGTTCGACTTCCCATCGTCGAAACTGACGCTTGTAGGGGTGACTGGTACCAATGGCAAAACAACAATTGCTACTTTGCTGTATGAGTTGTTTCGCGGTTTAGGTTATAAAACGGGCCTGCTTTCCACAGTGTGTAATTATGTTGACGGAGAAATGGTTGAGGCAACTCATACTACCCCCGATTCATTATCGCTCAACGGTTTGCTGGCACGCATGGTTGCCGCAGGATGCACTTATGCCTTCATGGAAGTGAGCTCACATGCGGTGGATCAGGGTCGCATCGAAGCCCTGGAGTTCGATGGTGCGATATTCACGAATCTCACGCGCGATCATATTGATTATCATCAGACATTCGAAAACTATCTGAAGGCTAAAAAAACTTTCTTCGACAATCTCGAAAGCGATGCCTTTGCACTTACCAACATTGATGATAAAAACGGCATGGTGATGCTGCAAAACACCAGCGCCAAAAAGTATTCGTACTCAATGCGTGGCATGGCCGATTTCAGAACGAAGATTCTGGAACATGGCTTTGACGGAATGTTGCTAAGCATGAACGATGTGGAAGTGAATGTGTCGTTCATCGGTAAATTCAATGCAGCTAACCTGACAGCGGTATATGGAGCTGCAGTGTTGCTTGGCGAACAAAGTACCGAAGTGTTGCGCATCCTCAGCACGCTCGGTTCAGTCGCAGGAAGATTCGAAACGCTCCGTTCTCCGGCGGGCTATACTGCCATCGTGGATTATGCACATACGCCCGATGCGCTGAATAATGTCATCACCACAATCAATCAGATCCTTCAGGGGAATGGACGATTGATTACCGTGGTTGGTTGCGGCGGTAACCGCGATAAGGGGAAACGACCCATCATGGCACGGGAAGCGGTGCAGGGAAGCTGGAAAGCAGTGCTCACCTCGGATAATCCGCGCTACGAAGAACCGCAGGAGATTCTTAACGACATGCTTGCCGGTCTCGACATGATGGAACGCAAGGCTTGTCTGACCATTGTGGACCGGCGTGAGGCCATCAAAACAGCCTGCACCCTCGCACAACCGGGTGATGTGGTGCTCGTTGCCGGTAAAGGACACGAAGATTATCAAATCATTCAGGGTGTTAAGTATCACTTCGACGACAGAGAAGAAGTGCGCAAATGCTTTTAATTAAAATCGTTAAAAATCAGCAAAATGATATATCATCTGTTTAGCTATCTGGATAAAATGTTCGACTTCCCCGGGGCGGGAATGTTTAACTATATCTCTTTCCGCACGGGACTGTCGTTTATTACGGCCCTGTTGCTGGCTACGCTTTTTGGCAGAAAAATCATTGACTACCTGCAGCGCAAACAAATTGGTGAAACAGTAAGGGATCTGGGTCTCGAAGGTCAGATGTCAAAAAAAGGAACTCCCACGATGGGTGGTGTCATTATGATCATCGCTATTCTTGTTCCGACTTTACTTTTTGCCAATCTCTCCAATATATATATTGTACTGATGATCATTACCACCGTTTGGTTGGGCGCTATCGGGTTTCTCGACGACTATATCAAGGTGTTTAGGAAGAATAAAGAGGGACTAAGCGGAAAATTCAAGATTATCGGTCAGGTTGGGTTGGGATTAATAGTGGGTTTAACCATGTATCTGAGTCCGGATATCGTGATTCGGGAAAATATTGAAGTCAAGGGAGATAGCCGCAGGGTGGAAGAAGTACAATACGCGAAACACAATATTAAATCGACCAAGTCGACCATCCCTTTCTTCAAGAATAATAATCTCAACTATGCCGATGTCTTCAAATTCATGGGAGATAAAGGTCAGTTCTGGGGCTGGATGTTTTTCGTACTCGTGGTGATTTTTATTGTTACTGCAGTTTCGAATGGTGCCAACATGACTGATGGACTTGATGGTTTGGCTACAGGTTCTTCAGCCATCATCGGGGTTATTCTGGGGATTCTGGCTTATGTTTCGGGTAACGTGAACTATGCGGGATACCTGAATATAATGTACATTCCCGGTACCGGTGAAATGCTCATTTTTGCAGGTGCCTTCATCGGTGCAGCAGTTGGTTTCCTGTGGTATAACGCTTTCCCGGCTCAGGTTTTCATGGGCGACACAGGCAGTCTTACCATCGGAGGTATCATCGCAGTTTTTGCCATCGCCATTCGCAAAGAATTACTCATTCCCATCCTTTGCGGAGTGTTCCTGGTTGAAAATCTTTCGGTTATGTTGCAGGTCGGTTATTTTAAATATACCAAGAAGAAATATGGCGAAGGGCGGCGCATCTTCAAAATGGCGCCTTTGCATCACCATTTTCAAAAGCCCGGTGATGGAAGCATACAAGCAAAAATTCAAAGTCCGAAAGTGCCGCTACCCGAATCGAAAATTGTAATTCGTTTTTGGATTGTGGGTGTGATTCTGGCTGCGCTGACAATTATAACACTGAAAATCAGATAATATGAAGAAAATTGTAGTCTTGGGAGCAGGCGAAAGTGGAACCGGTGCAGCAGTACTGGCTAAACTGAAGGGATTCGACGTATTCGTGTCGGACCTCTCGGCCATTGGTTCTCAATACCTGCAATTGCTCGAAAAATATGACATCGCTTATGAAGCCAGGCAACATACCGAGGAAATTATCCTCCGGGCCGACGAAGTGATTAAAAGTCCGGGTATCCCCGACAAAGCTCCTTTGATGCAAAAAATTGTGAAGCAGGGCATTCCGGTAATCTCTGAGATTGAGTTTGCCGGACGTTTTACCGACTCGAAAATGATATGCATTACAGGAACCAATGGCAAAACCACCACAACATCGCTGATATATCATATCATCAAAAATGCCGGTTTAGATGTTGGTTTGGCCGGCAATATCGGAAAGAGTCTGGCATATCAGGTGGCTGTTGAGCCGCATGCACTTTATGTGGTGGAACTGAGCAGTTATCAGCTCGACCATATGTTCGAATTCAGGGCGCATATCGCTGTTTTGCTTAACATAACACCCGATCACCTCGATCGCTACGATTATGATTTTGGGAAATATGCCGATGCCAAATTCCGCATCACACAGAACCAGACACCCGACGATGCTTTTATTTTTTGGGAGCAGGATCCGGTTATCAGCGAAGAGATGAAGAAACGCGATATCACGGCAACGCTCTATCCTTTTGCTTTGGATAAAAGGGAGAAGACAAGGGCTTTTGTCGAGGAAAATCAAATGATAATCAACACACTTAAAACAATCATTGCCATGCCAGTTTCAGAATTATCACTTCAGGGTATTCATAATACTTACAACTCGATGGCTGCCGGATTAGCTGCAGCGGTTGTGGAAGTTAAAAAAGAATGTATCCGGCAATCTCTGCTCGATTTTCAGGGTGTGGAACATCGCCTCGAATATGTTGCTACTGTGCGTAACATCCGGTTTATCAACGATTCGAAAGCTACCAATGTGAACTCGTGCTGGTATGCCCTCCAAAGCATGAAAACACCGGTGGTGCTTATTTTGGGAGGAACCGACAAGGGCAACGATTATACAGAAATTGAAGAACTTGTAAAAGAAAAGGTCAAGGCAATTGTGTGTCTTGGTATTGATAATGAGCCCCTGCATCGCTTTTTTGACACCAAAGTGAAGATGATGGTTGATGTGCAGTCGATGGATGATGCCGTTCAGCAGGCTTACAAACTGGCTGCCGATGGCGATACTGTTTTATTGTCGCCCTGCTGTGCCAGTTTCGATTTGTTTCAGAACTACGAAGATCGTGGGCAACAGTTTAAAACCTGTGTAAGAAATTTGTAGCATGACAGCTTTATTAAAGAAATATCTGAAAGGCGACGTCATCCTGTGGGTGGTGTTCATCGGACTCTGCATCATCTCTGCCGTGGT
>CAYMDE010000054.1:11716-17384 GCA_964389115.1 uncultured Paludibacter sp.
ATGATTGCCCGCATCAAGGACTCGATAGTGAATGAAAAGAAATACTTCAGGATGCTGATGATTATCACGGGATTGCTCTGTTTGCTTATTCTTCCGGAGAATTTTTCAACTGCCATTCTGCTTTTCGGAGTAATCTTCGTGATGATGTTTATAGGTAAGGTAAGTGGAAAAAAGCTGGCCATGCTGGCAGGAGGAATACTCGTTGCCGGAGTGCTTACGGTGCTTTTCATCGAGATTATCCCGGAAGAAAAAACACCTTCGGTAATGCACCGTTTCTACACTTGGGAGTCGCGTATCAAGCAGAAATTCCTCGCCGATGATAATCCTGAAAATGCTTATGTAATCAATGATGATAACCTGCAGGTGATGCATGGTAAGATTGCCATCGCCCGTGGAGGTGTCACCGGTGTGCTGCCCGGAAACAGTGTGCAGCGCGACTTCCTGCCACAGGCGTATTCCGATTTTATCTATGCCATAATTGTGGAGGAGCTCGGACTTATCGGGGGTATCGTGGTGATATTATTATACATGACGCTGCTTTTCAGGGCTGGTCGAATAGCCACGCTGAGTCGAACCGTTTTTCCGGCTCTGCTGGTAATAGGCCTTTCGCTGATGATTGTTACCCAGGCATTTGTGAGTATGGCCGTGGCAACAAGTCTGGGACCCGTAACAGGACAACCGCTTCCGCTGATAAGCAGGGGTGGTACATCCATACTTATCACCAGTATTTATTTCGGTATTCTGCTCGGGGTTACCCGCCAGATAAAAGAACAGGTTAATCCCGAAGATGAACCGCTTGAAGTGGTGATTCTCGAAGAGGAAGAATAAAAAATCAACAGCATGCAAAAGAAGTTTATCATCAGTGGCGGAGGAACCGGGGGACATATTTTCCCGGCCATTTCGATTGCCAACGCCATTCGGGAAAAGCATCCCGATGCTGAAATACTTTTTGTAGGAGCTCTCGGTCGCATGGAAATGGACCGCGTTCCTGCAGCGGGCTATCCCATTAAAGGGTTGCCGGTTAGCGGTTTCGACAGGAAGAATATGTTGCGTAATGTGAAAGTTTTGTTTAACCTGTTTAAAAGCCTGCGACTTTCACGCCGCATTGTGAAAGAGTTCGAACCTGCCGTGACGGTGGGTGTGGGCGGTTATGCCAGTGCTCCGGTACTCAGGGCGGCAAGTGCATTGGGAATTCCAACGGTGCTACAGGAGCAAAATTCTTATGCCGGGGTGACCAATAAATTGCTGGCAGCAAAAGCATCCTGTATTTGTGTGGCTTACGATGGAATGGATAAATTCTTTCCTGCTGAAAAGATAATCAAGACAGGAAATCCTGTGCGGCAGGATCTTACCCTGATAAAACCCAAAGATGCTGCAGCTTATGAGTTTTTCGGATTCACTCCCGAAAAGAAAACCCTGCTCATCGTGGGTGGGAGTCTTGGTGCCCGAACCATCAACCAAAGTGTTGTTGCCGGACTTGCTAAGTTGGCAGATTCCGGATATCAGGTTATCTGGCAGGCAGGGAAGTTCTATATTGATGATGCGCGCAAATCCTTTGAGCCTTACAAGGATTCCTCTATCATAGTTACCGATTTTGTATCGCGCATGGACTATGCTTACGCGATAGCCGATTTGGTGATTTCGAGGGCAGGAGCGGGCTCCATTTCGGAACTTTGTCTGCTCGGCAAGCCGGTTATCCTGGTTCCTTCGCCGAATGTAGCCGAAGATCATCAAACCCAAAATGCCCTGGCATTGGTAAATAAAAATGCTGCTGTGATGATCAAAGATGCCGAATCGGTTGATAACTTGATAAGTACTGCCATTTCTTTGCTTAAAGATGATAAAAAACGTTCACAACTTAGTGAAAATATTGTTACTTTAGCCGAGCAAAATTCAGCAGGCAGAATTGCGGATGAAATATTAAGACTTGGAAGAGTTGTTTGATTTATATTTGGAATGAATAAGTTTACAAAATATTACTTTCTGGGAGTCGGAGGAATAGGCATGAGTGCCATTGCCCGATATTATAATGTGCGTGGTTTTCAGGTTGGTGGATACGATCGTACCGAAACCCGACTCACCGATGATTTAAAATCAGAAGGTATCGAGGTTAATTCCGATGAACAGGTAGCCGCCATACCATCCGCTTTCCTTGATAAAAACAAAACACTGGTGATACTAACACCAGCCATCCCCGACGATCTTCCTCAGTTGGTTTTTTTCCGTGAGAAGGGCTTTAAAGTTATGAAGCGGGCCGAGGTGCTTGGAGATATAACGGCCAATAATAAAGGGATTTGTATCGCGGGAACACATGGCAAAACAACCACTTCGACCATTGCCGCACATCTTCTGTACCAGTCGAAAGTCGATTGCAGTGCCTTCCTCGGAGGAATTTCCAACAACTATAAAACCAACCTGTTGCTGTCGAAAGAAAGTAATTTCGTTGTTATAGAGGCTGATGAGTACGACCGCTCTTTCCATCATTTGCATCCCTACATGGCGGTGATAACCTCTGCTGACCCCGACCACCTCGATATTTACAAAACGCATCAGGCTTTCAGGGAGAGCTTCGAACATTTTGCCTCGCTCGTGAAGCCGGGAGGTGCATTGATAGTTCGCAAGGGCATCGACATCAATCCTGTTTTGCAAAAAGGAGTGAAGCTTTTCAGCTACTCGATGGATCAGGGTGGTGATTTTCATGCCATGAATATCCGCAGCAAGCCGGGCGAGATTCGCTTCGACTTTGTTACACCTACTGAGGTTATCGCTGATGTGCGTCTCGGCGTACCGGTGCGTATCAACGTGGAAAACAGCGTTGCAGCGATGGCTCTGGCCTGGTTGAGTGGAGTAACATCCGATGAACTAAGAACCGGATTGTCTTCTTTCTCAGGGATTTTCCGCCGATTCAATGTCGTTTATCAGTCGGATGATTTGGTGTTTATCGACGATTACGCGCACCATCCCGAAGAGTTGAGTGCAGGGATAAGTTCCATCCGCGAGATGTATCCCGATAAAAAGATCACGGCCATATTCCAACCGCATCTTTATACCCGTACCCGCGATTTCGCCGATGAGTTTGCCAGGGTGCTATCAACACTCGATGAACTGATATTGCTTGATATTTATCCCGCACGTGAGCTGCCCATCGAAGGTGTTAATTCGGAGATGTTGCTGGATAAGGTTACCATGTCGAGGAAAATGAAAAGCAGCAAGGAAGATTTATTAAAACTCCTGTCGGATAAAAACGATATGGAGGTGCTTGTTACATTTGGTGCCGGAGATATTGACGCGATGGTGCCGATGATAAAAAAAGTGCTGAAAGAGAAAAAAGCAGGATGAAGAAGTCAGTTGTAACATATATTTTCATTTATCTGGGAGTAGCCATTGCACTCGGATACCTCGTTTTCGCGGGTATCGCTTTCAGAATTAATGAAAACAAGATACGTTGCAAGGAACTGGAAGTGATAATTTCGGGCAAAGTGAGATTGATTGACGAGGTCGAAATTGCGCAGACCTTGGCCGATATCAACCTGCATCCTGAGGGAGTTCCTGTAAATCAGCTAAATACTGATGAGATTGAGCGCTTTCTGGAACAAAACCCCATCATCAGTAAGGCAACCTGCTTCCGGAGTCCGAATGGACGTGTATTTTTGCATGTTTTCCTTCGCGAACCCAAATTTCTCGTGGTTGGTAACGACACCTATTACGTGGATACCGAACGTAACATACTCCCCGTGCCCAAAACAGTGGTGGCTTATGTACCCGTGGTGACAGGTCGCGTTACGAAAAGCATGGCAACAGGCAAGCTGTACGATTTGGTGGAGTTTATCTCGGGCAATGAGTTCTGGAATGCACAAATATCACAAATACACCTGAACGAGAAGGCCGAAGTGGAGCTTGTACCCCGTGTGGGAAACACGCTCATTTTGTTGGGTAAACCTGTTGATTTCGAGCCCCGTTTCGAAAGATTGTACGAACTATACACCAAAGGATTCGCCGTTTTTGGTTGGGATATTTACCGTCAGCTCGATTTACGATATGATAACCAGATAGTAGGGGTGCGCAATCCCCTGCAGGCTATAAAAACAGAGAAACGTCAGCCTGTGGAAATGATTAATGAGACCAATTGAAAGTCAGGAGGAAAGAAGAATGAACAAAATTATTGCATTTGATTTTGCCAGCAGTGGCATACGGGCACTCGCCGCCGAGGTGATGCCTGATAATACCGTTCGGGTTCTTTCAGAAGAAAGCCGCAAAGCTGAAGGGATACGCAATGGCGTAATCGGTCATCCTTCCGGCACCGCTTTCAGTGTTCCTGCTTTGATAAAAGAATTGCAAAACAGTGCCGGCGTACGCGATTTGCCTTCGGAGTTTTCAGTATCACTGGGAGGCAAAGGTTTTCGTATCGTGCAGGTTTCGGTAGAGAAAAAACTGAGTCGCTCGAAACCCATTACTGATGAATTGATTGATAAGATGGCTGATGATTGCACGAAGTCTTATTCGCGGGATGGACTTTTTGTTTATGATACAATCCCGGTTATTTATGAGGTTGATGATGTGGAACTTGAGAAACCGGAGGGTATGAAGGGAAGCTACATCATCGGTAATTACAACCTCGTGGTGGGAAGCGATCAGGTGAAATATCAGCTCGACAAATGCATGGAGCGCATCGGAAATCATGAGGTGGGTTTCATGCCACTTTCAGCCGATGCTTTTTCGTTTGTGGTAACATCAGAAGAAGAAAGAAGGGATGGCTGCGCCGTGATTAATCTTGGCGATACTTCAACCACCATAGCTATATACCGCGATGAGTTGTTACAACATTTGCTGGTGGTTCCGTTGGGTGGACGAACTATCACCAACGATATTGAGGAGATTGGAATTACGGAAGAAAAGGCTGAAAAACTCAAGTGCCTCAAAGGTGTGGCCATGGAATCGATGGTGGAAAAGCCGGTCAATATCAAGATACCGGCTAAAAATCCGGATGCCGAACCCGTAGTGGTAACCAATAAATTCCTGGCATTAATTATTGAAGCACGGTTGGATGAGATTTTTTATCATATCATCGAATTGCTTAAGAAGCAGGAAAAGGAAATACCCCGGGGAATTATCCTGACCGGTGGAGGGGCGAATATGACGGGCATAGCAGAATACATCGAGGAGCGGTCAGGTATAGCAACCCGTTATGGTGATCATTCCGGATGGCTGACAGATGATACGCCCGAGCATTTCAGAGACAGTAGTTATTCGCAAGTAATAGGAACAATTTTGCTTACTAAATTATCAAGGGAAGTACAGGTACAACCCGAAATAATCGATGTGAGTGAAACAAAAAAAAAATCAGCCAAAAGGAAATCGATCAGACACAAAATTACGCAGGGATTTTTTAGATTTTTCGAAGATGACACAAACTTATCATCAGGTAATTGAAAAAGCCGGTGTGGCATTTAGTGATTTCTTCAGTGACTCCAAACCAAAACAGAATAAAAAAAATAAATCAGAATAAGATGGATAATATGTTACCAATAGATTTGCCAATAGCCGATTCTTCGATAATCAAAGTGATTGGAGTAGGTGGTGGTGGTGGAAATGCTGTCAATCACATGTATAATCAGGGTATCCGCGATGTTTCGTTCGTGGTTTGCAATACCGACAATCAGGCTTTAAA
>CAYMDE010000055.1:0-17110 GCA_964389115.1 uncultured Paludibacter sp.
TGAGCATGCCTGCATAGTGTCTGCCCGCTCCAACAAAATATCGTTCGTTGACTGCAAATCCGACCGCGTTAATCCTTCCTTTGTCAGGCATACTCCTGCGTTGAATCCATTCGTCCGATACCGGAATATATTCCCACCAGTCGGCTTTGTTGCGAAGTGAGAATCCGGTTCCTGCAAAAATCCGGTTTTCATCGGCACTTGCCACGGCACACGATCTGCCATAAGGCGTGGAATCAGCAAGTCGTACCCAACTATTTTGTTCAGGATTATATTTCCATACATCGCGGTTTACATTATGAACGCCAAATCCAAACGCGACAAAAATTTCTTCATCGAAAACCCAGGAGACTGCCGCATTGACCGATTTAGTGGGAAAGTCGGCAAGTCGAAGCCACGAATCATCCTGTGGGTTATAACGCCAGAAATCCTGCAGGTAGGCTGTGTCCTGATAAACGCAACCATGACTAAATCCCAGTCCGACATACGCATATTGCCCCACAACTGCTGCAATAGGAAAAACCCGTTGCGTTCCGGGGAAATCACCCTTGCGTGTCCAGCTTTCATCTATAGGGTCGAAGCAGTAAACATCTTTCAGCATGGTGCCATGACCGATATTATCACCCGGTTTGGAGTCAGTCGGATTGCCCGGGAAGTTGGTTTCCTCATCCCAGCAATTGATGACCACATTGCCTCTTCTGCCAAGCAAAATATAGGCTTTATCATCAATCACAAAAGAGGCAGCACAGGCACGTGCAACTTCGGGTATGGTTTCGTGTGTGGTCCACTGAAATGCAACAGCAGTATCTTCCTGTTCGCAGGAAGTTAACAATACAAGCAGTAATCCTATGGGAATCAATTTCCACATGGAATAGGGGTTTTATCTGATATTAAGTCCTTTCGATTTAAGATAATCCTTCAATTCAGGAATGCCAATTTCCCTGTAATGAAAAATACTGGCAGCGAGTGCAGCATCGGCTTTGCCCTGTTCGAAAACATCTACAAAATGCTCCATTTTACCGGCACCTCCACTGGCAATCACCGGCACATTAACAGCTTCTGAGATAGCCCTTGTGATTTCCAACGCAAAACCATCTTTGGTTCCATCATGATCCATGGATGTCAGCAGAATCTCTCCGGCACCCAATTCCACCGCTTGTTTTGCCCATTCGATGGTTTTAATTTCGGTTGGAATCCTTCCGCCGTTAAGATAAACAATCCAGTCGCCATCAACAAATTTGGTATCGATGGCCAGTACAACACACTGACTACCAAACTGTGATGCCAAATCGGCGATAAGCTGTGGGTTTCTCACGGCAGCACTGTTAACTGAAATCTTATCAGCACCACAATTCAACAAAACCGAAACATCTTCAACACTTGAAATACCACCCCCCACAGTAAAAGGTATGTTGATGTGTTTGGCGATGCGTGTTACGAGTTCCGAAAGCGTTTTGCGTTTCTCATGTGTGGCTGTAATGTCGAGGAAAACCAGTTCGTCGGCACCCATTTCGGCATACATCGAACCCAATTCAACAGGGTCGCCCACATCGCGAATATCCAGGAAATTGATTCCCTTAACGGTTTTGCCATCTTTTATATCGAGGCAGGGAATGATGCGTTTTGCTAACATATCTTGTAATTAATGTGTGAATGCAGGTTTTAATAATTCTGCCTTTAAAGCACTTCCATCGATGTTGAAATCGCCAAGTTGTACGATTTCGACTTTATTCACCGATGCTTTGTCGTAAGGTTTTTCAACCCTGACATAATTAGAGCTGAAACCAATCATCTGATCTTCATGAACACGGCTTTCCCAGAGTACAGGATAAGATTTTCCCTGTTGAGAAAGATAAAAAGCCTTGGTCTTTTTGTCTGACAACAGATGCAGGATATCGCTTCTGCGTTTTCTTTCGGTGATGCTGTTATGATGCTCTATTTGCAGCATTTTGGTGTCGGCTCTTTCAGAATAAGTGAAGACATGCAGCTGCGAAATGGGCAGACTGTCGATAAAAGCACATGATTCTTCAAATAAAGCTTCTGTTTCGCCATGTACACCTACAATCACATCCACCCCGATAAAAGCATTTGGAATCAGCTGTTTAATCATCTGTATTTTTCCTGCGAACAGTTCTCTGTCGTATTTTCTTTTCATCAGCTTCAACACTTCGTTGCTTCCCGATTGAAGAGGAATGTGGAAGTGAGGCATGAATCTTTTACTTCCGGCAACGAAACGAATTATTTCGTCGGTAAGCAGGTTAGGTTCGATGGATGAAATTCTGAATCTGACATCAGCATCGATATTGTCCAACGCCCTGATAAGTTCTTCGAAACTTTCGCCGGTGCTGCGACCATAGTCGCCTATATTAACCCCGGTAAGTACAATTTCCCGCGCACCATCGCGTACAGCCTCTTCGGCCATTGCCACAGTTTCGGCGATGGTGGCATTTCTGCTTCTGCCACGAGCCAGGGGGATGGTACAATAGGTGCAAAAATAGTCGCATCCATCCTGCACTTTCAGGAATGAACGGGTGCGGTCGTCTTTCGAGCAGGAAGGTTTAAACTCCCTGACCTTTTTGATGGATGAATGGTGAATTTCAACCGGCTCTCCGGCATTTCGGGTGCGCAGGTAATCGAGTACGCTGAATTTCTCATTCGCGCCAAGTACCAGGTCAACACCCTCAATCTTAGCAATTTCTTCGGGTTTCAGCTGGGCATAGCACCCTGTTACAACCGTGATAGCATTGGGATGCAAACGGTTCATTTTGGTGATTGCCTGTCGGCATTTGCGGTCAGCGATATCCGTTACCGAGCAGGTGTTTATTACACAAACATCGGCCTGTTCCCCCGATTTAGCCTTCACGAAGCCCTCTTCGCGCATTTTCTTGCCAATGGCTGAGGTCTCGGCAAAGTTCAGTTTACAGCCGAGTGTATGAAAAGCTACTTTTTTATTTATGAAAATTGAATCGTCTGTCATTCAGTGAAAAAATGAGTTGCAAAATAAATGCTTTCAGTCATTAAGATAATCAGATAAACTCAAAAAGGTCATCTTTGCTCTTTCTGACTTTAGGTAAGCGGGCATTATAATCTGTTTCTTCGTTGCGGTAGCCAATGGCCATCATACAAACCGAACCCAGATTTTGTTCTCCAAAGTTCATCAATTCATCAAGTGCCGCAGGGTTAAAGCCTTCGATAGGCACCGAGTCAACCTCTTCATAAGCCGCTGTTGCTAAAGCAAATCCCAGTGCAATGTATGCTTGTCGGGATGCCCAGTTAAAGTTGCTTTCTGCGCTCGAACTAATCAGGAAGTTCATCATATTGCGATATGCAAGCACTTTTTCAGTAGCGAGCATAGGGCGCGTTTTTTTAATCAATTCAAAGTATGTATCAAGAATTTCGGTTGTGATTTTGCGGTAGCAGGCAAAAATAATCAGCTGCGACGACATCGGAATCTGGGGTTGACCGGGAGCTGCTTTTTCAAAAATCTTATCTTTCAGTGCCTGATCTTCCACAACCACAATTTTGAAAGGCTGCAATCCCATAGATGTAGGTGCAAGTCGAATCGACTCCAGGATATTTTCCACTTTTTCGGCAGGAAGTTTTTGTCCGTTCATTTGTTTACTGGCATAACGGCGGCCTAATTTCTCTATCAAACTCATAGCGTTTTAAATAATGTTGCAAAAATACATTTTAAAACCGGTTTGGCATTGATTTATGCCATAAACCGGTTCAAATAATCACTAACATCTTAAAATCAATTTTGTTTGAATTCAAATGCAAAGAAATATTACAGATTCAACTTCAGTCCTGCTACAACATTGAATGGCATGTTTGGGCGATAGCCCTGTGGTAAGTTACTCATAATATACACGTTATTTCCGAGGTTGCTGAGGTTGCAATAAACTGTCAGCGTTTTGTTCAGGAAGTAGTTTGCGCTTAGATCAACAGTAACATTCGAAGCCAGTGCATTAATATCATTGACTTTCACATCAGCTGCCGGCAAGACAATTTCAGCTTGTCCCGGTTTTACCCTGGTAAGTCCGATATAGCGGGAAGTTACCGTGATATTCATTTTTTGGTTCTCGAAACCGAGACTCGAAGTGAGCAAGTGCGGGGTAATAAACGGAATAAAATCACCTTTGTTAATCAACCCGGAACCCCAGTCGCCACCGCCATTCACGAAAGTTTCGTCGAATTTAGCTTCGGTGTATGTGTAAGCCACGGTTAACGGCAGGCGCACGGTTTTGCTTTGTGCAACAATACTCAATAAATCGTATGTCATGTTGGCCTCCAGTCCTTTTACAATAGCCCTGCCCGCGTTAAACATATCGCCTGTTCCGGCACCACCTCCCGAAATATTATCAGAACCCAGAATATTGTTGTAATTGTTGATAAAGCCCACGAATTGTGCATTGAAGTTTCTGGTATCCACACGGTATCCAACTTCGTAATTTGTCGCGGTTTCTTCAATGGCTTGTGCAGCGTTTTCGTTTACAGTAGGTGTACCCGGAGGCGAGAATCCTTTGTAAACTCCCGCGAAAACATTCATATTGCTGTTCAAATCGTAGTTGACGCCCATTCCGGGTAAGAACACACTTACCTGATTATCGGCTGTTTTCAGGTTGGTGCCAATCCTTGCATTATCAGCTGTTCCATAATTAAGCAACTCAAGATCAATTTTCTCGTATCGCACACCGGGATTAATTTTCAGACCTCCAACAATGAATTCGTAGTTGAAATAAGCAGCCAGACTGCTCGCTTTGCGAATCTGATTTTCTCTGTTGCCATCCACTCCGGGAGTGGTAAGTATCATGGTGCCATTTGTCATGTTGTAAATCGAACGAGTCGCCAAACGATCTGCCTGATCCTCATGATAGCGCATTCCCAATTCTATTTTGGAAGAAAATGAGTTGGTGCAAATAACATATTGGGCATTGGCTTGAATTCCCCTGGCGATATAATTGCGTGCAGCACTTTGATATTCAATAACACCATCGGCCTGACCGGTCATTATACGATAGGGAAGTTCGTGGGTTTCAGGGTCGTTAATAATATTCGTTACACTTTGTCCGCCGGCACTACTTGCCCGTGCCCAGTCGCGGAATGTATTGCTGTAATAAGCCGTTGTGTTAATTGTTAAGCCCGAAGTCGGACGAATTAAATGATTCAGGGAGATGTGATTGTGTGTCATCTCAAGTAAATCCCGTTGAGTAGCAGCATATCTACGGAAGGGATTTGCCATGAAATCGTTGAAGCTTAGTCCGAGGTAAGTTTCGTTACCTGTTTCGGTTGAGTTAAGCAGTTTCAGTGTAAGCGACTGCTGAATTTGGGCATCGGCAGAGCTGTGCCAGCGAAACTTCCCCATCACATCGCGGCGGTCGAATCCGGTTTTCCCGTTGTTGTCGAGTTGTTTAAAACCATCACTTGCATAGCGGTTAAACTCCACCACATAATCGAAATTATCTTTATTGTCGCCAACCCATACCCGTTGTTGATTGGTGTTGAAACTTCCGTAGCTCAATTGTGCAAAAGTGCGAAATCTATCCGGAATGGCTGTCGAAATCAGGTTAAGAGCGCCACCGATGGTGTAGGGTCCGTATTTAACCTGACTGCTGCCCTTTAAAATTTCGACAGCCTGCATGCGTGCAAAAGTTGGGAAATAGTAGGCTGACGGGTCGGCATAAGGAGCAGGTGCAATAAGCACACCGTCTTCCATCAGGGTAATTCTCGCACTTCTGTTAACGGAAGTGCCACGCAATCCAATGTTGGGGCGCAATCCAAAACCCTCTTCATCCCTGACATTTACGCCCGGCATGGTACGCAATACAGCATTAATATTGGGCTGATTAATCTTTGCTAAATTACTTTGGTTGATTTGAAATCCCGAGCCGGGAATGGATTTGGAGATACGACCAACAATCTGTATGTCGTTGAAAACAATCAATGAATCGTTGATACTCTCATATATGGCGCTTTCTTTCTCGTAAGCGAATAAAGTTGATGAAAAAAGGAATACAAATGCGGTAATGATATTTCTGTTCATTTTGGCTTAATTTATTTTTTGGCAAAATTACGCCGATAATGAAGCTTGTGAAATCACAATAAGTGATGATTTTTTGATTTGATGCTACCTATTAATGTGTATTGATAGTTTTTGGGTTAAATGTTTATAGCCTCAGGCTTATCGGTTGATGGTCTCTTGTTATACCAGGCATTAGAATTGTCACACATCCGACACAATATGTCACACATTGGTGATTATTTGTCCCCTTTATATCAGAAACTTTTATTAGATTCGTGGCCTCATTATTTCAAAACACCCCAATGTATTCCCACAGCAAAGCGTATTTTCTTCTACACATAGTTTTTCGCCTCTTTTACACCAATTTGAGCTTCAAACTTAGCCGAAACGCTTTCTACCACTACCTTTCACGCCCAATGTCGAGCAAGTAGGCTCGACGTCATACAACAAGTAGGCTCGACACCGTAATGCAAGTAGGCTCGATGCCATACAACAAGTAGGCTCGACATCAATTCATAAGGGTTGTTGCATCAATTCATAAGGGTTGTTGCACCAATTCATAAGGGTTGTTGCACCAATTTCCTTTGGGGTTTTCTCAAGCTCCGGTGCTGCCTTCGGGATTGATCCACGCAATACCCTTGTTTAAATCGGCATAAAGATTCCCGTTCTGGTCGTAAAGATAAATTAGATTCAATTTGGGCTGTCAGTTAATTGCAGTTAAATAGGGGGGCTATGACACTAAAATACGTCTAATAGCTCTTTCCGTTAACTAAGTACTAAGTTGACTACTGCTATTATAAATAACTGTGTATTTTAACTTTTTGTCTCAAATAAGTTTGCAGGCCCAAGAGGTTATTCTATAAATCATCAGGTAAAATATTCTACACATCTAATTGAATACGTTTTCCCAATTATTTCTTGCGTAAAGCATTCTTTAGGTTTATAAGTTTGATTATCATGCTTTATTTCATTAAACTTCTTAGATAATTCAACTACTTGTTTTCGATCCCATAGTTCATAATTAGAGGGAAATACAATATCACCTAAAACGAATTCTTTTTTCCATAAACTAATAATTAATGCCTCCTGTTTATTCTTTCTATTAATTTTTATTACTGATTCAAAGTGAAACAAATTGTAGGCAACTTTTTTTCTTTGCTTCCATAAAATGAAATAGTAAATTATAATTTCTTTGTTAACATCGTCAAATGTGCAGGCATATATTTTTCTTTTGATATCTCTTGGAAATGTAAAGGGTATGAAAAAGGAAAGTATTATAAGTAATATCTTATAATTTATAAATCCCTCGAAATCTACAAGTATTATAACCAAAATAGCAAATGCTATAATAAAGGAATAATCTTTAATATACCAATATGCTATATGTTTGATTGATGGCTGCTTAGAAGCTTTGAACTCGTCCATGAATTAATAGTTTTGTGATGGAATGAAGGTGTTTTTGTTTATTTCAAAAGGATTAAAGTCTAATGTATTCGCTTTTGGAGCTAAAGGTGAATTTGTGTTGGTAGGTGTAGTTTGATCTAGTGATTTCTTTTTTTCTTCTTGATTTATATTCTCAGATGTACTGTTTGACCCTGCGTTAATGATATCTGCTGAGAGTAGGGTAGCTTGAGTGGCAGAAATCGCCCGTGAAGCATTCGTGATTAATGTTGGCATGTTCTTTACAATTGTTTCAGAGGTCCCAACTCCTAAAACTAGTGAGGTGACTTGTGCTACTTTGCGAAATTCTTTATTAGTATTTCCAACTGTCTGATCAGCAACTATCCCAAATAGATCTAAAGCATCATTTGGAAGTGAAGCTGCTTTATCTTTTGTTTCTGCACTTGGGTCCGAAACTGCTCCGTACAACATTTGTCCAATTCCAAATGATGTTGCTGTAGCACCTTGAGTGTATAGGTAAGCAGCAGCAGGGATTCCGAATCCTGTAGGTGTAATAAAGGTTGCTGCAACAACACTTCCAATACCACCTAGTGTTGTTAATGCTCCTTTACCAACAACCTCCCAGTCAATTCTTCCATCTGGATCAATTCTGTTTGCTGGATTGTTGCTGCAATAATGATATGGAGCTATCCAATGTTTTACTTCCGCCAACGGATCCACCGTATGCCACCTCCCCAGCACCGGGTCATACAATCTTGCTCCATAATCGTACCAGTTAGCACCATGCATGCGGTCGATTTCTTTGCCGTTGTAGAGGTAGGGGGTGCCTCAGATATCCCCACCTTGCCTGATGCTTCACGCCAGAAGCATCGTACCAGTATTCAGTTTTACTGCCATTGCGAAACTGAACTTTCTCGGGCAAATTTAGCAAATTATATTTGATCCACGCAATACCCTTGTTTAAATCGGCATAAAGATTCCCGTTCTGGTCGTAAAGATAATAGGCCGGGATATCTTCGTAGTAGGGGTCGCGGAAGTCGTTGTATGGTTGTATTGTTTCGTCCTGATCCTGTACGTTGTCCCAAACGTTCATGAGACTTCATTAAATTGTTAATCTTCTTGTATCACAACTCCAGTTATTTATTGGGTGAAGTGCAACAAGCTGATACGCTTAAATACCCTTTAATGCTCAAAAGATTACAGCAATCAAACAACTTGCCAGAAGATGATAAACATTGTATTCTTTATGCCACAGATAATTTACTGGCTTATGCTAAATAAAAGAGGGTGTCCGAAAAGTCTAATTTTCAAGTTTTTTACAAAATTACCAATTACTGACTTTTAAGACACCCTCTTTGTTATTCCTTAAATATCTGCTCTATTTGTTTTTTACTATTTTCTCTCTTTGTAACGGAATACTCTTCAACTATTTCTTTTGCTTGATGATGTCCTTTATCTTTAGCTTTGAGTAAATATTCAATAGCCAATTTTGCAGACTTATCATCTATATTACTTATATCTGTTGAAAAAAATTGTGTCAAGTAAAAATACACATCAAAATATGCTTGTGGATAATCATATTTATTTGCCATTATCAAAGCATAAAACAAAAACTCTTCTTGGATACTATGGTCAAGATATGAGATGTTCAATTCATCATAAGCACTTGTGTTTCCGTTATATAAAATAGCCTTTTTCAGTTCACTCTCGCTAATAGTAGGCTGATTCATAGAACGAATGGATTCATCAGAATTTATTTCACTTTTCTTCATATCACAACTTATAAAAGCAAATAGAACTATTGGTAATGTCAAAACAAGCCTTTTCATTTTATATCCTCTTTTTTTAAAAAACTATCTCACATTGTCGGCTGTTCTTTGGGTTTCCAATCTCCTCGATACTGTCCTGTCTGTTTACCCTTCTCAAACACTCGCCAACTACCTGGTGTTTCAGACTTTGCTTTGCTTTTTATCTCGCCATTTTCATCTCTTTTGTACTCTCCATGTTCATTAGCATATTTTGCCTTATATGCTCCTATTTCTCCATTCTTTGAAAAGTAAACTCTTTCGTTTGGTGCTACAATCGTTGCATCTTTAAAAATATCAGACTCCGAAACTTTCTCTGCAAAAGATGCTGTACCATCTTTATTATTTCTACCAGTATTACACGAATGCAGAACAATGGTTACTTTGTCGCCATCCCCTTTGTTTTGCCAAGTTTCACTATTTTTCGATAAAAATTTCTCTAACTGTTTGGCTGTTCCAATTCGGGTTGTTTTTCCGTCTATTACAACAGACATTCCTTTTGATGAACCGTGAGCAAAAATGTGTATAGCATTATCATCTTTATACTTTTCTGCTCCTGCTATGATGGTTTTATCTTTGTCTTTATCTAAAGCGATTATTTTTTCTCTACCATCGGGGTCGATGAATATTATCGGGTTATTCCCCGCATATATATAAGGACTTTCGTGAGGATACTTCTCCGCCAACGGATCCACCTTATGCCACCTCCCCAGCACCGGGTCATAAATTCTTGCCCCGTAATCGTACCAGTTAGCACCATGCATGCGGTCAATTTCTTTGCCATTGCGAAACTGAACTTTCCTGGGCAAATTTAGCAAATTATATTTGATCCACGCAATACCCTTGTTTAAATCGGCATAAAGATTCCCGTTATGATCGTAAAGGTAATTGGCCGGGATATCTTCGTAGTAGGGGTCGCGGAAGTCGTTGTATGGTTGAACTGTTTCGTGCTGATTTTTCTCACAACCCCCAGTTGCTTTTCCGCTCATTTTTTTGTACTTTTGCGCCTGTTTATTAAAAAGAAAAACATCATTGCAATATGTTTGAATCGTTAAGCGAAAGACTCGAAAGGTCGTTTAAAATCCTGAAAGGGGAGGGGAGAATCACCGAAATCAATGTGGCGGAGACGCTGAAGGATGTGCGTAAGGCACTGCTCGACGCCGACGTGAACTATAAAACTGCCAAGACTTTTACCGATACTGTTAAGGAAAAGGCGCTCGGTCAGAACGTGCTTACTGCCGTGAAACCATCGCAACTGATGGTGAAAATTGTGCACGATGAGCTTGCTGCACTTATGGGTGGCGAAAGTGTGGATATCAACCTGAAAGGAAATCCGACCGTGATACTGATGTCGGGTTTGCAGGGTTCGGGTAAGACTACTTTCTCGGGTAAGTTGGCCAATATGCTGAAAAGCAAAAAGGGCAAAAGACCGCTGCTGGTGGCGTGCGACGTGTACCGCCCGGCTGCTATCGATCAGCTGAAAGTGCTTGGAGAACAATTGCAAATACCTGTTTACGCCGAGCCTGAAAATAAAAACCCGGTGAAAATTGCAGAGGCTGCCATCAAATATGCCAAACAACATTATAATGATGTGGTGATTGTCGATACTGCCGGTCGTTTGGCTATCGATGAAATGATGATGCAGGAGATTACGGCTATCAAAAAGGCTGTGCAGCCGGAAGAGATTTTGTTCGTGGTTGACTCGATGACGGGACAGGATGCTGTAAATACCGCGAAAGAATTTAATGACCGCCTCGATTTCGACGGGGTAATTCTTACCAAGTTAGATGGTGATACCCGCGGTGGTGCTGCGCTTTCGATTCGTTCTGTGGTAAACAAACCGATTAAGTTCGTGGGTACGGGCGAGAAAATGGATGCACTGGATGTTTTCCATCCTACCCGTATGGCCGATCGTATTTTGGGAATGGGGGATATCGTTTCGTTGGTGGAACGTGCTCAGGAACAGTATGATGAAGAGGAAGCCCGCCGTCTGCATAAGAAAATTGTAAAGAATCAGTTCGATTTCGATGATTTCTTGTCGCAGATTAAGCAAATCAAAAAGATGGGTAATATCAAGGACCTTGCTGCGATGATTCCCGGAATGGGCAAGGCGCTTAAGGATGTGGATATCGACGATAATGCTTTCAAGGGTATCGAGGCTATCATTCACTCCATGACTCCCTACGAAAGAGCGAATCCTTCGGTGCTGAATGGAAGTCGTAAAACCCGCATTGCCAAAGGAAGTGGTACTACCATCGTGGAGGTGAACCGACTGCTGAAACAGTTCGACCAAACCGGAAAGATGATGCGTATGGCGACCATGCAACAAAGCAAAATGAAATCGGGAAAGAAAAGATAATGATTCGTATCGCACCGCGATAGGTCAAAAGCAGGAAAGGGGGTTAAACTCCTTTTCTTTATAATAAGCAAATTGTAATATCAGTCGAAAATGTACAAACTAATTGATGGCAAGGCGATTTCTGATGTAATGAAATCGGAAATAGCAACAGAAGTAGAGGCAATGGTTGCTTCAGGGTCGAAACGACCGCACCTGGCGGTTATCATCGTGGGTCACGATGGAGGAAGCGAAACATATGTGGCACATAAGGTGAAAGCCTGTGAGCAGGTGGGTTTCAAATCGACACGCATCGCTTTGGAAGATGATGTTACCGAGGCTGAATTGCTGGCCAGGATTGATGAGTTGAATAATGATGCCGATGTGGATGGATTCATCGTTCAGCTGCCACTACCGAAACACATCAACGAGCAAAAGGTGATTGAGGCAATCGACCACCGCAAGGATGTGGATGGTTTTCATCCTATCAATGTGGGGCGCATGTCGATTGGTCTGCCCTGTTTTGTTTCGGCCACGCCATCGGGAATTATTGAATTGCTCAAACGTTACGAAATTCCAACTGCCGGAAAAAACTGCGTGGTGATTGGTCGTTCCAATATCGTTGGTAAACCGGTTGCTTCATTGCTGATGCAAAAGTCTAATCCGGGCGATGCCACCGTAACCGTTTGTCATAGTCGCACCAAAAACCTGAAAGAGGTTTGTCTTCAGGCCGATATCATCATCGCAGCTCTTGGTTCGCCCGAGTTCCTCAAGGCCGACATGGTGAAAGAGGGCGCTGTAATCATCGATGTTGGAACTACCCGCGTTGTTTCTGTTGAAACTAAATCAGGCTTTAAACTGAAGGGTGACGTTGATTTTGATGCGGTTGCTCCAAAAGCTTCCTTCATTACTCCTGTACCGGGTGGTGTGGGTCCCATGACAATTATTTCGTTATTGAAGAATACCTTGCTGGCAGCACAAAAAGTGATTTATTAAGTATGCATCTGTTTTATGAACCTGATATTGCGGGCGGATTTCTTTCAGAAGAAGAATCTGTACACGCGGTAAAGGTGCTTCGTTTGAAATCCGGAGACGAAATCCGGATAATCGACGGGCGCGGAGGGTTTCATAAGGCAACGATAAGTTTGGCGCACCACAAAAGATGTGGCTTTAACATTCTCGAATCGGTTTTTGATGAAGGCAAACGGGATTACCGACTGCAAATTGCCATGGCGCCAACCAAGAATATTGAGCGCTTCGAGTGGTTTGTTGAAAAGGCTGTCGAAATAGGAATCGATGAAATAACGCCCATCATTTGCCGCTATTCAGAGCGAAAGATAATCAAGCCTGAAAGGATAGAGAAAATCATTGTTTCAGCGGCCAAGCAATCGCTCAAAGCCCTGATGCCGGTGCTCAATCCGCTGGTCACTTTCAATGAGTTTATTGCCATGCCATCGTCAGCGACTAAGCTGATAGCGCATTGTTATCCGCAGGAGAAAGCCGGTTTTGCAGCAAAGATTCAGAATCAAAGGGAAGTGCTTTTGCTAATTGGTCCTGAGGGAGATTTCAGCGAAGAGGAAGTGCAGAAGGCCATTGAATCCGGATTTGAACCGGTATCTCTGGGCGATTCGCGTTTACGCACCGAGACAGCCGGGGTGGTGGCGAGCACGGTGGTGGCATTCAGAAATCAATACTAAAAAAAAGCCTGACAGTTTCAATGATCTGTCAGGCTTTTCCTTAAAATTATTTATTCATCAATTCTTTCAGAAGTTGCGGTATTTCAACCGGTCGTCGTGCAACCGGCACACCAACAGCTTCGAAGGCTGCAATTTTCTCAGCAGCCGTACCACTACCACTTGATATGATGGCTCCGGCATGACCCATTCGTTTGCCCGGAGGCGCTGTTTGTCCGGCAATAAATGCCACCACTGGTTTGGTGATATGATCTTTAATGTATTGTGCTGCTCTTTCTTCAGCATCGCCACCAATTTCACCTATCAGCACAATGGCTTCAGTATCGGGATCGTCCTGGAACATCTGAAGAAGCTCCTGGTAATAGAGTCCGGCAACAGGATCGCCACCGATACCCACACAAGTGCTTTGTCCAATTCCCTGTGAAGTAAGCTGATATACCATTTCGTAGGTCAGGGTTCCACTGCGGCTCATCAGTCCTACATTACCCTTCATGAAAATGTTACCAGGCAAAATACCTATCAGCGATTCGCCCGGGGTAATGAGTCCGGGGCAGTTTGCACCAATCAGTTGTACCCCTTTTTTCTTCAGATAGGCAGTAGCTTTCACCATGTCAAGCGTAGGAACACCTTCAGAAATACAAATCACTAACTTGATTCCACCTTCAGCAGCCTCGATGATGGCATCGCCTGCGAGAGGAGCCGGAACGAAAATAACCGAGGTGTCGGCTCCGGTTGCTTTTACCGCATCTTCAACGGTATTGAAAACCGGAATGCCTTCCACGTGAGTGCCACCTTTACCCGGTGAGACTCCCGCAACGATATTCGTACCGTAAGCTTTCATCTTGGATGTATGGAAACTGCCATCGCGACCAGTAATTCCCTGCACCAGCAGTTTGGTGTTTCTATTGATTAATATGCTCATAATTAGTTGTTTTTTTCTGATTTGTATTGTTGGCAATTCACACATAGACGGATGGCTTCCTGGGCAGCTTCACTCATGGTATTCACCACGGGAATATTAGCTTGCTTAATGATTTCCAGTCCTTCACGGGCATTGGTTCCGGCCAGTCGCACCACCATTGGAACTTTCGTGTCGATTTGTTTCAGTGCTTCAATCAGACCGCGGGCCACATCATCGCAGCGGGTAATTCCGCCAAAGATATTAATCATCACCACCTTCACATTTTTATCGTTCAGGAGAATTTGCATGGCATCAATCACCTTTTGCGGGTTAGAGCTACCGCCAATGTCGAGGAAGTTCGCCGGTTGTCCGCCATAGTGCTTGATAAGATCCATGGTAGCCATGGCCAGTCCGGCACCGTTAACCATACAGCCAATTGAGCCATCGAGACGAATGTACGATAAGCCTTTATCTTTGGCGTCAAGTTCTTTGATTTCATCAGCATCCGGCTCGTTCATAGCCAGTATTTCATCCTGACGATACAGGGCGTTATCGTCGAAATTCATTTTGCCGTCGAGGGCAAGCAATTTACCATCAGCGGTAACCACCAATGGGTTGATTTCGGCCAATGAAGCATCGGTGTCAATAAAAACCTGATACAGTTTGATAAACATGCTAACTGCCTGTTTAACCAGATTGAAGTCGCTGAAAAGTTTGAATGCTATTTTACGTGCGAGGAAAGCCGTCATGCCTAAATCGGGATCGATAACAAACTGGTGAATTGCCTCCGGATTTTCTTTGGCTACCTCTTCAATTTCGACACCACCTTCGGCGCTTGCCATAAAAATGACCGATTTGGAGTTTCGGTCGATGGTTAGTCCGATGTAATACTCGGAGTTGAATTTAACCCCTTCAGCAACAAGGACTTTTTCTACTGTACATCCTTTGATGTCCATGCCCAGAATTGAGTCGGCAGCATTAACAAGTTCCTCCTGATTGCGAGCCAGTTTAACCCCGCCGGCTTTTCCCCGACCGCCTACCAGTACCTGTGCTTTTACCACTACCGGAAAGTCAAATTGTGATGCGGCGTTTACAACTTCTTCGGTGCTGTAACATACCGTTTCGCGGGTCACAGGAATGCCGTAACGCGCGAAGAGTGCTTTTGCCTGATATTCGTGAATCTTCATATGTATATAAAATTAATAATTATGCAACAAATCGTAAAGAGCATGGTTCAGCCTTTTAACAATTGAATGTCAAAAAAAGTTGAGCGTGAATCAATTCTTTTTCTGATGACTCCCGCAATAGAAATCCGGAGCTTGTTGTTTGAGCCTGATGTTTTTTTGAACTTCTTTTCGAACATCACAGCCGCTGCAATCATCGCAGGTGGATGATTGTTTGACAGATAACGATTTTACGACCGAATAAATAATATATCCGATTGCGCTTGCAATTATTATCCAAACTACTATATCCTGAAGCATCTTAATTGAATGATTAAAGTAAAACTTTGCTCCCGGAAACAAAAAAATGTGTTGTAAATCAGGTTCGTTTTGTCAGCAAAACCACATTTTCCACGTGATGTGTATGTGGGAACATATCAACCGGTTGAACCTTGGTTACTTCGTAGGCCTGATCGAGCAGATTCAGGTCTCTTGCCTGTGTGGCCGGATTACAGCTCACATAAACAATGCGTTCGGGAGCAGCAAAAAGGATAGCTTCGATAACATCAGCATGCATCCCGGTGCGCGGAGGATCGGTAATAATCACATCCGGTTTTCCGTGTTCCAGGATAAAATCCTGATGCAACAAATCCTTCATGTCACCTGCGTAAAACAACGTATTCCCGATTTTGTTCAGTCGCGAGTTGTGTTTGGCATCCTCAATAGCTTCTGGAACATATTCGATACCAATCACTTCTTTTGCCTGATGCGCCACGAAGTTGGCGATTGTTCCGGTTCCTGTATAGAGGTCGTACACCAGCTCATTACCGGTCAATCCGGCGAAATCGCGGGTTACTTTATAAAGTACATAAGCCTGATCAGAGTTTGTTTGATAGAAACTTTTCGGACCAATTTTAAATCGCAGTCCTTCCATCGACTCATAAATGGCATCTTCACCTTTAAAAACAAACACTTCTCTGTCGGTGATGGTGTCGTTGGCCTTGCTGTTAATGATGTAAAGCAGCGAAGTTATCTCCGGGAATTTTTCGGCAAGATGATTCAACAGGGCGACTCTTTCCTGCTCTCTTTCCTCGAAGAAAACCACGATAAGCATCAGCTCTCCGGTTGAAGTGGTTCGCACGATCATGGTGCGTAAAAAACCATGCTGACTCCGAAGGTCGAAGAAAGGCAGATCATTTTTCAGTGCATAATCCCTGATTTCATTTCTGATGTTGTTCGATAGGTCGCTTTGCAGCCAGCATTTATGAATATCGAGTACTTTGTCGAACATTCCCGGGATATGAAAGCCAACCCCGTTCATTTGCGGCTTCTCTTCCAGATTCATTTCATCAGTCGATAGCCAGCGGCGGTTCGAAAAGGTGAATTCAAGTTTGTTGCGATAAAACTCCGTATTTTTTGAGCCAAGAATGGGGGAGACCTCAGGCAGTTGAATTTTTCCGATGCGGGTGAGGTTATTAATTACTTCCTGTTGTTTGTGCTGCAACTGCATCTCGTAAGGTAGTACCTGCCATTTGCAACCACCGCAAATACCAAAATGCTCGCAAACCGCAGGCACCCTGTCAGCAGAATATTCGTGAAAATGAACAGCGCGGGCTTCAAGATAAGCGCTTTTCTTTTTGGTAACCTGCAAATTAACCCTGTCGCCCGGAATTACATGCGGCACGAAAACCACTTTCTCGTTAAACCTTGCAATGGCTTTTCCTTCAGCAGCAATGCCGGTTATTAATACATTTTCCAATATCGGATGTGGTTTCTTTCCTCTGGCCATTTT
>CAYMDE010000056.1:0-5512 GCA_964389115.1 uncultured Paludibacter sp.
GCCAAAACGCGCGAAGAATTCATGAACTTAATCCGACGCAACGGGTAAATCTTGTGTTGACTGTATTGAGAATACATCCAGACTACCATCTATAGATGCCGATGGAATGCCTGCTGCAGATAAGATACTGTGGAACAGGAAATCGGTTCTCCAGCTTTTTGTTACGGTTATTTTCCTGAAACGATACCAGACAAAAATACCGGAAAAGGCTCCAATCCGCATCAGCCCATTTTATTCTAATTGATAACCATGATTTTGGTAATGGTACTTTGCGAACCATCTTCGGTTGCACAAATTGCCAGATAAATACCAGTACTCACTTTCCTTCCATAGAAGTCATTTCCGTCCCAGGTTGCTATACTGCCATTTGAAACTGTTTGATAAATCAGGTTTCCGTTGATATCCGTAATCTTGACCCTGGTTTTGGCAACCAGGCCTGTAATTGTAATGATACCATTGTAGTTTTCGCGTACCGGGTTGGGGTAAGCATATACATCGCCGAAAACCGACGAAGCATTTGCAGCATCACTCTGGAATGAGATGAGTCCGGCACTTGTTCCAATAAAAACTTCACCGTTGACAGGATTGATGGCCAGCGAAATGATATTATCCGAGAGCAATGGTGAATTCGAAGAAGTGAAGTGGCGGATGGTTTCCTGTCCGTTTTCCGACATTAAATATAATCCCGATGTTTCAGTACCAAGCCATTTGCGATTAGCACCATCGACAGCTATCGCATTGATACGTACATTATCGAGCAGGAAATCGGCGAGGCCGGTACCATCGTTACGCGGAATTTTTATCCTGGAAGGCATATAGTTTTCTTCGAAAACCCGGTTTGGATTATAAAAGAGGAAAGGCCCCATATTTGTTCCAATCCAGACTACGCCGTTTTTATCCTGAGCCATACAGAAAACATTCGAGGGAGTGAAATAACTTCCAACATTATCAGGATCATCAAATCGACTCATAAACTTGCTGCGGTCATCGCTTTGGTCAGTCAGGGTTCCATTATCATCCCAAACGAAAACTCCCGGACTTTTACGCACAGAATTTACCCATTTATGATTTGGGTTTTGATTTGAAATGAGGATTTTTCCCAGAGTCTCATGATACGAGTTAGGAAAATACAATTGTGTCCATTCGCCATTACTTAACCTTATTTTGATTCCGTTTGCGGTCATCATGTTAGCCACAAAAAGGTTGTTGTCTTTGTCGAAAATTGCCCCGTCAAGACGTATAAACTCAAAGGGATGTGCAGGAATAATCGTGAATAAGGTGCTGTTAAGATGGTTGTACCAATTCACGAACTTATTGTCTTTAAACTCGTAAAGACCCGTACCATAAGATGTTACAAAAAAGTTATTGTGATCCTTGGGATTCACTGCCACATTTACGAAGTCCAGTGGAAGTCGTTGGATGAGATGCGTAATCTCTGTCTCAGCATAGATGTTGGTCCAGGTGTTATTCTCATAAATCATTACTATCCCCGGGCGATTATACTTATCGGCAAACCGACCACCGTTTACGACAAACAACTTTTCACCCGCAAAAGTCATGTCCCAGGGACTGTTTACAGCCGGTCCGGGAGGCTTGAAATAGGTAATCAGAGGATTAGCGCCGTTTCGGAGTTTGAACGACATTACGCCATAACTCATTCCGGCCACCCAATAAACATCGGTATTTGGATCGTATTCAATATCAGGAGAATTTATCAGCTCTTGAGTGCTCAATACAAATTGCTCGTTGAAAACATGTATCAGGTTATCGGTGTCTGAAGCAATTAATCGTCCGTTTGATACCCTGCATGAGGCTACGTGAATATTTTCTATAAGCGGTGACCAGCTCAAATCGTTTTCCAATTTGTAAAGCCTGTTGTTACGTAACAATACAAGGGTGCCCCCGAATGAATATATATTCTGAAAACTACCACCTCCGGGATAATTATCTTCCAGGGTCCAGAATTCGAAGTTTACCAAATGCGGATTGTTAACATCAGCACTGAATATACCGGTGGAAGTGAGTGCATAAATACGATTCTGATGTACTATGGTACTTAATACCCGTACTTCAGTAGCTTCTGGTCCGATAATATAGGTGTTGGCAATTTCTCTGCGTGACATGTTTAGTACCAATATCCCGAAATCGGTTGAGAGATAGGCCAGATTGCCGCGAAAGAACACATTATTGATTCTTTTGCTGCTGCTCATTTGTTTGTTTCTTAAATCAGGGATGTTGCTCACACCTGTCTGATGCATGATGTCAAAATTCCCGTTATGGTAAACGATGAGCAATTGTCGGTTTTGATTATCGAAAAAGATACCATTGATATGAGTGTCGTTCAGGCCACTCATTTTACTGTAAAACTCAACATCACCATCGAGTTTACTTACCGAGAATAAAGCTCCTTCACTGACAGCGTAAATCTTATTGTCTGATTGTGCAATTTGAGAAACTTCGTTGTAAGCCAGATGAGTTCTCCAGCTACCCATTGGATTTGATGCATTTACATTCGATAGAAGTATAAGTGAAAATGCAAGTAGTATAATTCGGGTCATAATAATTTTGTATCCATTTATTAGTAGTTTACTCCTGAATTGAGGAAACTAATCAACTTATTAACTGCTAACGCTCTGTGACTGATTTTATTTTTTATTTCGGCTCCCATTTCTGCAAAAGTTTGTGAAAATCCTTCAGGAACAAAAACCGGATCGTATCCAAAGCCCTCAGAGCCTCGTTTTTCTGTAATGATCTCGCCACGAACAATTCCTTCAAAATAGTGAATTTCATCGTTCATGATTAACGTAATTACAGTTCTGAACTGTGCTTTTCTGTTGACAGAGCCTGCTAACTCGGAAAACAGTTTTTCGATGTTCCGTTCGGCATTTCCATCTTCACCGGCATAACGGGCTGAGTAAACACCCGGGCGACCATCCAATGCTTCGACTTCGAGACCGGTATCATCAGCAAAACAATCGAACCCATATTTCTCATGTATCCATCTGGCTTTGATCAAAGCATTGCCTTCAAGTGTTTCGGCAGTCTCGGGTATATCGTCGGTACAGCCTATTTCAGCCAGACTAACTATTTGAAAATGACTATTCGAAACAGATGAAACTTCGGAGAGTTTATGTTTGTTATTGGTAGCAAAAACTAATTTATTCATTTTCAGTAAAAATTCAAATGCATGCAAAGATAAACAATTCTGAGAGAAAATGTTCAGTGATATTTTCTTCTATTAATTCACTTTCAGGGCTTTTAAAAAAAAATACTACTTTTGTATGCATTTTTATACAGATTAATACTTTCTGTCTATTTGTTTAACTGGCCTTTGGCTTTTATTTCTTTTCATGAATAATAATTCTCGCATCAATTTTAGTGGTAAGCTGGCGGTGATAGCTGCTGCGGCAGGATCGGCGGTAGGATTGGGTAATATTTGGAGGTTTCCGTATGAATTGGGACAATACGGAGGAGCTGCTTTTTTAATTGTTTACCTGCTGTTTGTTGTGCTGCTCGGTATGCCAGTGATGCTTTCGGAGTTTGTCATTGGCCGCATGGGACAAGCGGATGCCGTCGATTCGTTCCGGAAGTTGGCACCGGGTCGTAAATGGTGGTTGGTAGGTTTGATGGGGGTACTCACTTCTTTTCTGATTATGGGTTTTTATTCGGTGGTAGCGGGCTGGACTTTCGAATATATTTTTCAGGCTTTCGGGAATCAGTTTGCAAACAGAGATACAGCAGAGCTGACCCGCGTTTTCACTGAGTTTCATACCGACACATGGCGTCCTTTGCTATGGATGGTCATCTTCATGATATTTTCAGCGGCAATCATCGTGTTGGGGGTAAAAGATGGTATTGAAAAGAGTACCAAGTTCCTGATGCCTTTGCTGTTAGTCATCATAATTGCTTTGGGTCTGAGAGCAATCACCTTGCCCGGTGGAGCCGAAGGTTTGAAATTCCTTTTTCGTCCCGATTTCAGCAAAATAAACTCTGAAGTTATTCTCGGAGCTATGGGGCAGGCTTTCTTTTCTCTAAGCCTGGGTATGGGATGTATGATTACCTATGGTTCGTATATCAGTCGCAAAAACCACCTTTCGCATACAGTAGTCGAAGTAACGGCACTTGATACCTTGATTGCCATCCTGGCTTCCATCGCAATTTTCCCGGCAGTTTTTTCGTTTGGCATTGATCCGGGACAGGGCCCCCAACTCGTATTCATCACGCTTCCAAATGTGTTTGCCCAAATGCCGGGCGGTTACCTTTGGTCGATTTTGTTTTTCGTTTTGTTGGGAGTCGCGGCTATCACATCAGCTATCTCACTCATGGAAGTAGTTGTGGCTTATCTGGTTGAACGATTGTCGATGAAGAGACTCACAGCTACGGTGCTGGTGTCGATAGGCATCATGATCTTTGGTGTACTGGCATCTTTCTCGTTCGGATTATGGAGCGATGTAAAGATATTTGGGATGGTGTTTTTCGATTTGTTCGACAATGTCACCTCACGCTTTCTGATGCCTGTGGGAGGATTGCTCATTGCCCTTTTTGCGGGATGGGTGCTCGACAGCAAGGTTGTTCGCGACGAGATTAGTGTCCAGGGAAAGTTTAAAACAAGGTATTTCAATGCATATATATTCCTTATAAAATATGTGACGCCAATTGGTATCGGATTGGTCATTCTTAATCAACTCGGGTTTAGTAAAATACTTGGACTTTAATGATCTTATGAGAAAACTACTTATTCCTTTCATGTTATTGCTGACTGCCATCTCAGCATATTCGCAAACGGGTGAGCCACGGCGTTCGCTTACAGAGGTTCATCACCGTTGGGGTGTTTCTGCGCTGCAAATTAACGACCCTTACTTGTCCATACTTCAATACAGCGGACTGGGAGGCCGTTTCGAGTATTCAGGTAGCCGCTTTTTAAATCCTGAGAAAGCAAGGGTTTCGGGAATAACCCGATTTGCAGGGTTGGGAGGATTGACAATTAATCCGGAGTCAACAGCAGCGATATTATACGTGGGAGGAACTGCTTCATGGGGAATGCAGTATCATTTGAAACCCAGTGATGATATTCTTATAAAGGCCGGCGCCAATCTTGAAGCCTTGTATGGATATAAACAGAATACACGCAATGTGAATAATCCGGTTAATCTGGATATTGCTGCCAATATCAATGCGACTTTTACAGCTAAATATCAGGTTCATACCAAAAGGCGAACCATCACCCTTAATGCTGATTTTGAAGTGCCGATGTTGGGAGTTATGGCTGTTTTACCCCCGGGAATGACATATTGGGAGTTGTCTAAATCAGAAGACTATTTATCTGTATTACACCTAACTAATTTAAGAAACCGCCAGGGGTCACGCGAGACTTACTGGATGGATTTCCCGATGAAATACAGTACTTGGTCGTTAGGCCTGAGAACAAATAGTTTGAAATATATAGTTGATGACCACCTGTATAATTTCCTCGAATATGGTGTGTTCATCGGTGTAACCTACGATTTTATAC
>CAYMDE010000056.1:5612-9794 GCA_964389115.1 uncultured Paludibacter sp.
CTGTATAATTTCCTCGAATATGGTGTGTTCATCGGTGTAACCTACGATTTTATACGTTTTTCAGGAAGGAAAAGACCATCGCCCGATATTTTTATCAGTCCTAAGTTTTAACACCCAATAATGATGAAAAAGATGAAGAAGATAATTGTTGCCATCGCCGGAGCTTTACTGCTTTTCAATTCGTGTATCGAAGAATTACCTGTTATCGATAATAACTACCGTTCCAATTTTGAAGCTTTATGGAAAATTATTGATACCAGATATTGTTTTCTCGACGAGAAAAACATCAATTGGGATTCGATATATCATGTATATAATGATCGACTGGTAAACGATACCATCAATGAAATAGTTTTTTTTGATGCCATGGCTGAGATGCTTGCCGAGTTGAAAGATGGTCATGTAAACCTCTACTCCGGCTTCGACAGAAGCAGATATTGGAACTGGTTCCTCGATTATCCTGCAAATTTCAGCGGTTCTATTATTAATGGAGATCGATACCTTGGACGAAACCACCGAAGTGTGAATGGTTTGCGGTATCAGCGTATAGCCGGAGGGAAAGTGGGTTATGTTTACTATGGAAGCTTTGCCGATAGCTTTAGCGACCGTAACTTCAGATATGTTCTGCAGTATTTCAACGAATGTAATGGTTTAATTATCGATGTCAGAAATAATGGCGGCGGTTCTGCCGAACTGTCGAACCAGCTTGCATCCTATTTCTTTCAGTCGGATACTGTCAGCTTATATCTGAAACACAAAAACGGACCCGGCCATACCGACTTTTCGGCACCGGTTCCGATAAAAACAACTGCTAGCACGGTGATACAATGGCAAAGACCGGTGGTGATTTTGGCTAACCGCTCATCGTACAGCGCGACTAATATGTTTGTGTGCAGGATGAAAGATGCTCCACGTGCTGTTGTCATCGGCGATCGTTCAGGCGGTGGAGGAGGTATGCCTCTTTCCAATGAACTGCCTAATGGATGGATGGTGCGTTTCTCGGCCAGCCCAATGTTTGACGCCAATATGCAGTCGATTGAGCATGGAATAGACCCCGATATATTTGTTACGTTGGACCAGGCTGATGCAGACAATGGCATTGATACAATCATCGAATATGCTGTTACTTTGATTTTAGGAGAATGAGTGATTTAAGAAAACTCAAAATTACAGAACTCAACCGTTTAAGCTGCGAGGAGTTTCAGCAGGTGGATAAAACACCCTTGGTTGTGGTGCTGGATAATGTGAGAAGTCTGCACAATATAGGTTCCATTTTCCGTACTGCGGATGCTTTCCTGCTCGAAGCAGTATATTTGTGTGGCATTTGCTCAGTTCCACCGCATGCTGAAATTCACAAAACGGCTCTTGGTGCCGAGGGTTCGGTTAGCTGGAAGTATTTCGCAGAAACCACGGATGCTGTTAGCGAACTTAAATCGGAAGGTTATCAGGTTTTTGCGGTAGAACAGGCTGTTGGTAGTATCATGCTTCCTGATCTGAAACTTGAACAAGGCGTTAAAACAGCCATCATTCTCGGTCACGAAGTGAAAGGAGTGCAGCAGGATGTAATTAATATGTGCGATGGATGCATCGAGATTCCGCAATTTGGCACCAAACATTCGCTCAACGTGAGTGTTACCGGGGGAATTTTAATTTGGGAAATTTTTAAACAACTGACTCATGGATTGGAGAGATAAACTCGACTCACTCAAATCAATACTGCCTGAAGGAGAAGCAGCCGTTCAGCCTGCGAATGATGATACATCACCTAAGCTGCAGAAGGATCCGTTGCGTATAGAACTGGACAAGCGTAAAGGAAAGCCCGCGACATTGATAAGTGGTTTTTTGGGGTCGGACGATGAGCTGAAGGAGCTTGCCAAAAAGCTTAAAATGCAGTGCAGTGCAGGAGGTTCATGCAAAGACGGAGAAATCCTTATTCAGGGCGATTTCAGACAAAAAACAGCCGAAATCCTTACGAATCTCGGCTATAAAATAAAGCGAATCAACTTCAAATAATTACACTTCCCATTGTTCGAGGCTGTCAATCAGTTGATCGAATGTTTTGATTTTTGATTTTTCCTGTCCTTCAGCAATTTGTTTACTGATGGCATCGTTGAAAGTTTCAGCTTCTACATCACGAATCACTCCTAAAGCAATCGGGAACTCAGGTGCTTCCATCAAAATCAGCTTCATGTGCATGGTTGTATCCGGTGTTTTGGCATCGTGTGTCAGAATATCATCTTCTGTTATCCCGTTTTCACCGATAGTAACTACTTTGAGATTCAGTCCGTCAAGCACAAGTCCTTTGTTGTTGTCTTTTCCAAAAATCATTTTCTTACCATGCTCAAGTACAATGATCCTATCTTCGCGGGTAACTTTTTCGGCCAGATAACCATGTGCACCATCGTTGAAAATGATGCAGTTTACCAGACATTCAACGATAGAAGTCCCCTTGTGACGGGCTGCTGCCACCATGGTCATGTGCGACGACTTCAAATCCACATCCAGCAGTCGGCCAAAGAATGTACCTCTCGCTCCCAAAGTTAATTCACCCGGACGGAAAGGCTGTTCAACTGTACCATAGGGCGACGATTTGGTAACCCATCCTTTTTTGGAAGTAGGAGAGAACTGACCTTTGGTAAGTCCGTAAATCTGGTTATTGAAAAGCAGCACGTTAATGTCAATATTTCTTCTCACGCTGTGGATAAAGTGATTTCCTCCGATTGCCAGGCAGTCACCATCACCGGTAATTTGCCATACGGTAAGATTCGGGTTTGCTACCTTAACGCCTGTTGCCACAGCAGCACCGCGACCATGAATGGTATGAAATCCATATCCACTGATATAATAGGGTAGTCGCGAAGAGCAACCGATACCAGAGATAACTGTTGTATCGGTTGGTGGTACCGCCAACTCGGCCATCACCTTCTGAAGCACATTCAGGATGGCATAATCACCACAAGCCGGACACCAGCGTACATACTGGTCGCTTTTAAAGTCTTTGGCTGTATATTGTAATGTTTCATTTGGTTCCATAGCACGTTATTTTAAAATTGAACGAAGATGGTCTTCAATCTCAGAAACAGTAAAAGGTTGCCCCTGAACTTTATTGTATTGAAGGAACTCACCGGGGAACTTCGATCTCAGGTAAGATGCAAACTGACCACTATTGAGTTCGCAAACCAAAGCTTTTGGATATTTGGCAAGCACTTCGGCAGTATTGGAAGGAAGCGGGTTGATGTAATGGAACTGTGCCAACGCCACTTTATGATCGGCATTATTCAGGTTCTCAACGGCACTTTTCAGGTGTCCGTGTGTCGATCCCCATCCAATTACCAACAATTCAGCATCTTCATCTCCTTCAACTTCCAAGTCGGGAATTGCTTTGGAGATATAATCGATTTTTGCCTGACGGGCATCCACCATTCGCTGGTGATTTTCAGGGTTGGATGAAATTGTTCCTGTTACGAAATCCTTTTCGAGTCCGCCATTACGATGTTCAAATCCGGCCATACCGGGAGCGCTCCAGTAGCGCACAAAGCTTTGAGGGTCGCGTGCTGTTACACGAACACCTTCCATGCCCGGTTTTACCCAGTTTGGCTGAATAGAAGGTAAATCTTTCAGTTTCGGAAGTTTCCAAAGCGATGAACCATTACCGATAAATGCATCGGTAAGCAGGATGACCGGAGTCATATGTTCCAACGCAATTTTGGAGGCCATAAATGCATAATGGAAACAATTGGCAGGTGTTGAAGCAGCTATCACCACTACCGGACTTTCACCATTACGGCCATACAAAGCCTGCAAAAGGTCGGTCTGCTCGGTTTTGGTTGGCAAACCTGTTGAAGGGCCACCACGCATAACATCAACAATGACCAACGGGAGTTCGGCCATCACAGCCAGTCCGATAGCCTCCGTTTTCAATGCTAATCCCGGTCCTGAAGTATTTGTCGCAGCAAGCGAGCCGGCAAATGCAGCTCCCAAAGCGGTTGTGATCCCGGCAATTTCGTCTTCTGCCTGCACCACTTTCACGCCCATATCTTTGCGGGCTGCCAGTTCGTGCATGATATCCGAAGCCGGTGTAATCGGGTAGCTTCCCAGGAATAACTCTAATTCTGCTTTTTTGGAGGCAGCAATCAAACCCCATGCAGTGGCTTTATTTCCGCTGATGCTGGTATATTTTCC
>CAYMDE010000056.1:9894-11750 GCA_964389115.1 uncultured Paludibacter sp.
AAACATGGTTTTTTTGAATTTGCAGACCTTATAACAATTAAAACTCTGCATTGTTCGGTGTTCTCGGGAAAGGAATAACGTCGCGTATATTCGCCATTCCGGTCACAAAGAGTAACAACCGTTCAAAGCCAAGTCCGAAACCTGCATGCGGTGCAGTGCCAAATCGGCGGGTATCGAGGTACCACCAAATATCTTTTTCAGGAACATCCATTTCCTGTGCGCGCTTTCTGAGCTTGTCATAATCCTCTTCACGTTGCGATCCGCCAATGATTTCTCCAATCTTGGGGAATAGCACATCCATCGCCCGAACTGTTTTCCCATCATCGTTTTGCTTCATGTAGAACGATTTAATTTCTTTAGGGTAATCAGTCAGGATAACAGGTTTTTTGAAATGCTTTTCAACCAGGTATCTTTCGTGTTCCGATTGCAAATCGGTTCCCCAGCTCACCGGAAATTCGAACTTCACACCCCCGGCAACAGCTTTCTCCAAAATCTCAATGCCTTCGGTATATGACAGGCGTTTGAAATCATTTTCGATAACAAAGTTTAACCTGTCTAACAATTCTTTGTCATACATTTCGCACAAGAAACTGAGGTCATCTTTACAATTCTCCAGTGCCCAGCGGATACAATACTGAATAAAATCCTGCGCCAGCTGCATGTTATCGGCAATTTCGTAGAAGGCTACTTCAGGCTCAATCATCCAGAATTCGGCAAGGTGACGCGGAGTATTAGAGTTTTCAGCTCTGAAGGTAGGTCCGAAAGTGTAAATCTTGCTCATAGCCATGGCAGCAAGTTCGCCTTCGAGCTGACCTGAAACGGTGAGACTGGCCTGCTTGCCAAAGAAATCATTGTCGTAGTTGATAGAACCACTTTCATCCTTCTTCAAATCATAAAGGTTCATGGTGGTAACCTGGAACATTTGTCCGGCACCTTCGCAATCAGAGCCTGTGATGATAGGGGTGTGGAAATAGAAGAAACCCCTTTCGTGGAAAAAGTTATGAATGGCCATGGCCATGTGGTGACGAATACGGAAGATTGCGCCAAAAGTGTTGGTACGCGGACGTAAATGCGCTATTTCGCGCAGGAACTCCAGGGTATGACCTTTCTTCTGTAACGGATAAGTTTCAGGATCGGCAGTACCATAGATTTCGATGGCTTCGGCGTGTATTTCGACCGACTGACCTTTGCCGAGTGATTCAACCAGTTTTCCGGTTACACCGATACATGCTCCGGTTGTGATTGGCTTCAGGTATTCTTCACCGAACTTTTCATTATCGGCAACGATCTGTATATTATGGATGCACGACCCGTCGTTAAGGGCGATAAAACTAACTGTTTTGTTACCGCGACGGGTTCTTACCCAGCCTTTGACTGTGATTTCAGTTCCGAAATCGGATTTTTTTAATGCTTCAACAATTTCTGTTCTCATCATACAACGAATAATAATTGAAAAAAACCGGCTGCCATACGACAAACCGGAATGGTTAGCTAAATATTGGAAACTGAGAGCAAAAGTAATAAAATTCCTGAATCTAAATGCCTAAAACTGATGTTCTTTTCCAAATGCAAAAAATCCGGCTAAAACGGTGTGATACAATCAACCGCAAGCCGGATTTTCAAACTATGACTAAATTGAGTTATCTTATCCTTGTTCCTGGTGTCATGCTCATAGCGCAACGGAAACCAATATCATTTGCAGAGGCACTTTTATCCAGGTATCTTCTAGAGGCAGGATGTAACCAGTAGATTGGGTCTTTCCACGAACCACCCTTGTAAACCCTGCTGTCGGCATTGGTATGATAATCCGGGAGGAAAGCATCCAATTCGTCTTCGGGCTGAATCCTGTTCAGGTT
>CAYMDE010000056.1:11850-15760 GCA_964389115.1 uncultured Paludibacter sp.
TGCTGAAGGCATTTCTTGCCCTGAAATCGTATTTCCAACCCGTAGTGGAGCTGGTCAGTGAACTGTTATTACTGCAAGAGTAAAAAACTCCCGCGAAAAAGATGATGGCAGAATAAATGAGTAATTTTGACATAAATCAAACATTTGGGTTTCAAAGGTCGCAAAATTAGTGAATCCTGTTCAACTTCGAAAAGGAAACCACAATTTATACGACAATTTATTTTTCTTAATCCTTTGTAGTTGCAGTATCTCTGAATTACAAAAGGCTTCGCAGAGTATTGCTGATTTCGCACAACTCAGATTAAAAAACACAAATAATTCATTTTTATTGTTTTGATTCGAAAAAAAGCCTGTAATTCAGAAAAAAATAGAACTGAAAATGAATCAGATTCCCTCCGCTATGAATATTTTTATAATTTTGCATCCATCTTATTTTCAATGATCACTTTGCTGATGAAGAAACCGGCTTTATTTATTAATCTGAACGGACAATTACTGGATTTGAATGATCCGGTGGTGATGGGTATCGTCAATGTTACTCCCGATTCGTTCTTTGCCAAAAGCAGGTTGAAGTCCGACAAGTCCTTGCTGCATCAGGTGGAAAAATTCGTACAGGAAGGCGCTGCCATCATTGATGTGGGTGGTTACTCAACCCGCCCCAATGCCGAGGTTGTTTCGGTTGATGATGAAATGAAACGGGTAGGAGATGCACTGAAAATTATCCGCAAGCGTTTTCCCGACATCCCTGTTTCTGTTGATACCTTCAGATCTGGTGTTGCGCGCATGGCAGTGGAGGAATATGGTGCAGCCATGATAAACGATGTTAGCGGTGGAGTGCTCGACCCGGTAATGTTTGAGACCATTGCTTCGCTCAATGTAGCATACGTCTTGATGCATTCGCGCGGAACACCTCATAACATGCAAAGTCTTACGGATTACCAAAACCCCGTTGCAGAAATTTTACATTACCTTTCGAAGAAAGTAGCACAGCTTCATTTACTTGGAGTCAATGATGTGGTGATCGACCCCGGATTTGGTTTTGCCAAAACAATAGAGCAGAATTATCAGTTGTTGGCCGGATTGCCATACTTCAAGCAAGCCGAAGTTCCGTTGCTGGTAGGGGTTTCCCGCAAATCGATGATATATAAATTGCTTGATTGCACGCCGGAGGAGGCACTCAATGGTACCACAGCAGCTCATATGCTCGCGCTGATGGGTGGAGCCTCCATCCTCAGGGTTCATGATGTGGCCGAGGCGGTTGAGGCAGTCAGGATTTTCAACTATTACCGCCTGAATGGCAATAACACAATATAACTATGGGATTTCAGATTGGTCTAAAAGATTTCGTTGATATATTGCTGGTGGCAATTCTGCTGTATCAGTTGTACCGTTTATTACGCAAAACGGGAGCCATCAATGTATTCATCGGAATTCTTGCATTTATCACCGTTTGGTTTTTGGTTTCCTATGTTTTTCAGATGGATTTGCTGGGAGGGATATTCGACAGGGTAGTAAGTGTGGGAGCATTTGCGTTGATTGTGATCTTTCAGGATGAAATCAGGCGATTCTTTTCGCGACTGGGATCGAAAAGAGGATGGGTGCTCAGTCAGTTTTTTCGCAAACTGTTTGGTAATGCTGAATATGACTCACAGAAAACAGATTTCAACATCATGCAGATAGTGCTTGCATGTCGCAGTTTGTCAAAACGCTCGATGGGCGGTTTAATCATTGTTGGTGGAAATACGAATCTTGATACATATATTCAGACAGGTGAGCAAATTGATGCCTCTATCAATTCACGCTTGATTGAAAGTTTATTCTTCAAAAACAGTCCGCTGCACGATGGAGCACTCATCATCAGCAATGACCGTATTATGGCGGCCTCCTGCATCCTGCCCGTGTCAAAAAACCAAACCATACCCAAGCTACTCGGACTCCGTCACCGTTCGGCACTCGGCATAACCGAACATACCGATGCCGTTGCCATCATTGTTTCCGAAGAAACAGGCAAAATCGCCATAGCAAGAAACGGCGAGTTAAGTCTGAACGTAAAACCTGAAGAGCTTGAACTGCTGCTTTCTAATTTGTTATCCGGAGAGTAGCGGGGATTTGGGGATTGTCTTAAATTGCACACTAACTTTGCCCTAATTAGCCAGATAATAAAAGTATTCATAGATTTGTATTTCAAATACACTATCAACATGCCTGCAAAATTTTGTTTCCCGAAAGTAGCATTGGTTGTTTCATTGTTACTGCCAAATAACACCATTTTTATTGAAGGCCAAACAAATTCCGTAACACTTGGACTTCCTGAAATATCTATAGATACAACTATAAAGAAGACTGTCATAATTAATGAATTGCAATTCGGTTATTAAAGCTAAGCTGTTTATAAAATCTGAACATAAAACATTGTCAGGACGGCATTAAGATCCGAATTTTTTCAATTTTTTCTTGAATAATTATTCCAAAGGTATGATATTGATAAAATATTTTATCTACATTTGTGCATCCTGCTTTATTATAAATACACATTAGAAAAATCAGATGAAAAAAGGAAACTATTCAATATTTGTAGCATTAATTCTGATGCTGCAGAGCCTTGCTTTTACTTCAGCAAACAATTACAACGAGGGATGGAAACAGTTCAATCAGAACAACCGAAAGGAAGCTCGTAAGTTCTTTAATCTTGCATTGAATGAACCTGAATATAAGGCTGATGCACTTCTAAGTTTGAGTTATCTCGACTGGACAGAGAGTAAGGAAAGTGCTGCATTCTCCAATTTTGTAAGTTTCTATAATGAGTCTGATAACCCATATCCTTATTATTATGCGATGAACTCTCTGCCTTTTTTCATGGACGAGGATATGCTAATGTCTCCATTCAAACTGGCTTTTTATCAGAAGATTCTGCAAGACAAACAGATGCATGGAACCATGAGGGCTATGGTGAACCAAATGATGGGTACGTATTATCGCAAACGGAATCAATTCAGGAAGGCGCAAACGCATTACGATCAGATGGGTGTTATTAAAAACTGGCAGGTGCTGGGAACTTTCGATAATACCTCAGAAAGTGGTTTCAGTAAAGATTGGGGTGCTGTTAACAAATCGCGCGAAACGGATGTGTTTAAGAATAAGGTCAATGCCGAAGTTAGTTGGTATAACCCTGTGCATAATTCTGAAAACAACTGGTTCAAGTTCGATTATTATTTCAATCTGAATAGCGCCCTGATGTATGCGCAAAGCTTTGTAACAAGCGATATCAGTCAGCAGGTTTATATGAGGGTTGGTACTTCGGGCTCGCTCAAGGTTTGGGTCAACGATGCGCTCATGATTTCTGTTCCCGAAGAACGCAACTGTGATCTGGATATTTATGTTTGTAAAGTTGATTTAAACCAGGGAGCTAACCGTATCCTTGTTCAGATTGGTTCCGGCGAAATCGAAAGGGCTAATTTCATGCTTCGCCTGACGGATAAAGATGCCAATCCGATACCTAACATCAGCGGATCAGCTACTTATGCCGATTATACTGTTGCAGACCAAAAACCTTTGCAGCCGCTGATTCCATTCTTTGCTGAAGCGTATTTTGAAGAGAAGATTAAATCGCAACCCGAAAATCCGATTAACTATTTACTACTTTCGGAAACTTTCCTTCGCAACGATAAAGCCTACGAAGCAATTAAAGTGCTCAAACATCTGGAGAAAATCACCGATGGGGGATCTACCCTCATTTCTTATCGCTTACATGAAGGATATATTCGGGAAAAAAATCAGGTTAATTATAAACAGGAGATGGAGCGGATTAAAAATAATGATCCCGAATCGGTTTTTAGTCTGATAGCCAGATACTCTGACTTAGTTGAATCAGAGAAGTACGATGAAGCCGAAAATATATTGAACCGCATGA
>CAYMDE010000057.1:0-1317 GCA_964389115.1 uncultured Paludibacter sp.
ATCCCATCTTCAAGCGTTTTTCGCAGCGCAATATTGTGCCCTGAACCAAATCCCTTGTTTGCTCCTGTAAATATATAAACACAATGTACATCATCAAATCCCGGAGTCATTTCAGGAGAATTGTCTATCAGGTAGATTTTCTCTATGACAGGAGATGATTTAAGGTTCTTAATTAATCCCGTTAATTCACGAACACTGTGTTTATATATTACAATTGAAGCATTAATCATTGGATGCTTTATTCGTCAACTTCCTCTTCGTAATTTTCGTACTTCTCCATTTTGTCGGAAATGGAAACATCATGCATAGAGCTATGGATTTTCAGGTTGCAAATTAATTCATCTGCACCTGCAACGTAGCATTTGTGATGAACATGTTGAATAACATCCATAATCTCCTCATATTTTCCTTCAATAACTGTTTCAAAAGGAGTAACAACATAATTTAACCCTGATGCAGCTATTGCTTCAATCGCCTTGTCAATGATGTGAATTGGATCAACGTTTCGGGTTTTCAAGGGGAGGACTTGCAGTGCAATGTTTACTTGTTTATTCATAAAAAAAATCAGATAAAAGAATTAATCAATAGTAAATTAAATATCGCTGCAAATATATACAAAAAAGCCCGAATTACTCCGGGCTTTCATAACTTGTTTATACAGGAAGAAGTTTATTCAGCGGCAGGAGTTTCCTCTTGAGCAGCGGGGGCTTCTTCTGTGGTTGCTACAACAGCAGCTTCGGCTTCAGCAGCAACTGCTTCAGCACGTTTTTTTGCAATTTCAGCAGCTCTGGCTTTGTTAATTTCTACTTCGGCAGCCATGCGTGCTTTTGCATCAGCAGCTTTCTCAGCAGCAATTTGTTCTTTGGTTTTGTTTACAGCACCTTCTTTCATTGTTTTCCAGGCAGCAAATCTTTTTTCTGCTTCTGCTTCATCGAAAGCACCTTTCTTTACACCTTCCAATAAGTGTTTTTTCATCAACACACCTTCTGCAGAAAGAATATTGCGAACTGTGTCGGTTGGTTGAGCACCTACCTGCATCCAATACAAAGCTTTTTCAAACTTCAAATCGATTGTTGCGGGGTTTGTGTTCGGGTTGTACGAGCCGATACGCTCGATAAATTTGCCATCACGTGGCGCACGACTGTCGGCAATAACGATATGATAATAAGCATATCCCTTGCGACCATGACGTTGTAATCTGATTTTTGCGGGCATTTTAAATAATTTAATTGATTATACCTGTTGCTTTTTCTCGAAAAGCGGCTGCAAAGTTACATTTTTTTGTTGTAAATGCAAGAGAATGAGTAAAATTTATCA
>CAYMDE010000057.1:1417-11466 GCA_964389115.1 uncultured Paludibacter sp.
GCTGCAAAGTTACATTTTTTTGTTGTAAATGCAAGAGAATGAGTAAAATTTATCAGAATGATGTCATTACCCATGCGTCGGGGAAGCGTGAATCGAGGTGTCGCACCTGCTCCATGTAGTTTACAGCCGATGAAAGACTGTCGAATGTTCCTATTACAACCCGGAAATCGTTGGTGCCCTGAAGAATTTCGGCATCAGGGTATTTTTGTGAAAGTTCGCCGCTTAGCTCATTTGCCTTTTCTTTAGATTGGTAAACCGCCACAACAACTTTATAAATGGTAGATCTTGTAACTTTAGTCTCTGCAATTTCATCCTGAACTGTGATAGCCGGAGTTACGGTAATTTCATCAAGCATGATCGTTTTTATCAGACTTAAATCGGCTCTGCTGATATGCTGGTTTTGATTTACAGTTCCGGGAATGAACAATGAAATTAATGCAAGGAAGACAGCTGCGTATTGAATCCAGCGGGTACGACTTTGCTTTTTGATTTTCTGATTCTGATTTTCACCCGTATTGGTGTTGATCGTTGTGAATGCAAAATTCTGAGGAAGAAATGTGGGTCGTTCTGCAGGTACAAACTCCGGAGTGTTTGTATTGCCGGATAGAAATGTTCCAAGCTGACCAAAAGAAAAATCATCACTTTGAAGGGTAGTTCGAAGCCTTGCAACAAACTCCCGAATCATGTCAGAAGCTTCTTTATAGCTCACTTTTAAACTCCTGGAAATCTCCAATGCCAGTGCACCGTCAGTATCGCATATTAAAGGATTAAAGCTGATTGTTGCTGATGGTGGGATGATAAATCCTTGCTGAATACTGGCAGGAGCATGCTGAATTATGAACGCACCCAATCCAGGTACAACCACATGGTCGTTGGATGCTAACAACTTTTCAATATGTCGGATTATATTTTCCACCACGCAAAAATAAAACAAAGATTTCTAATAAACGGTATTTGTTTAATGAAAAATTCTTTCATCAGGTTTTTTATAGCTGGAATAATTCTGTACTTTTGCAACTCTGCTTAAATGAAAAAATTGAAATATTTATGAAGAAAACAATTTTAATAACCGGTGGTGCCGGATTTATTGGCTCACATGTGGTTCGTTTGTTTGTAACTAAGTATCCTGACTATCAGATTGTAAATCTTGACGCACTAACATATGCAGGAAATCTTGAAAATTTGAAGGATGTTGTAGATGCTCCCAACTATAAATTTGTAAAAGGCGATATCACTGATGATGCTTTTATTATTCAGCTCTTCAAAGATTATCAGTTTGATGGTGTAGTTCACCTTGCTGCTGAGTCGCATGTTGATCGCTCTATTACCGACCCTTTTGCTTTTGTAAAAACGAATGTATTCGGTACAGTTAACCTGTTGCATGCAGCCAAGGAAAGCTGGAAAAATAACATGGAGGGTAAACGTTTCTATCATATTTCGACTGATGAAGTTTATGGTTCTCTTGGAGAAACCGGTTTGTTCACTGAGGAAACTGCGTACGATCCCCGGAGTCCGTATTCAGCAGCCAAAGCATCATCAGATCATTTTGTAAGGGCTTATTTCCATACTTATGGATTGCCCGTTGTGATATCCAATTGTTCCAATAATTATGGTGCAAATCATTTCCCTGAAAAATTAATACCGCTGTCAATCAATAATATCAGAAACAATAAACCAATTCCTATTTATGGAAAAGGAGAAAATGTACGCGATTGGCTGTGGGTGAATGATCATGCCAGGGCGATTGATGTGATTTTCCATCAGGGGGTGAAAGGTGAAACTTATAACATTGGTGGCAATAATGAATGGACTAATATCGATTTGATTCGTCAGCTTTGCGAGATTATGGACAGGAAACTGGGACGTGAACCGGGCGAGTCGGCAAAACTCATTACTTTCGTGAAAGACAGAGCCGGTCATGATTTAAGGTACGCTATTGATTCATCAAAATTGCAAAATGAACTCGGATGGAAACCGTCACTTCAGTTTGAGGAAGGATTGGAGAAAACAGTTGATTGGTATTTGGCAAATCAAGAGTGGATGGATAATGTTACATCCGGTGATTATCAGTCGTATTACGATAATCAATATGTGCAACGATAAAGTGTAAGTCTGATTATCAAAATTTTGCATTTTAATAAAAAAAACATATCTTTGCACCGTAATTGGAACGGAGGAGGGGACACACAGTCCCCTTCGTTGTTGTAATATGACCCGATATGATAGAGAAAAGTATTGTAAATCAAATAGTTGAAGAGTATTTAGGTTCGAAAGGATTTTATCTGGTTGATTTGAAAGTTAACCCGGACAACCGCATTATCATCGAAATAGATTCGATGCAGGGTGTGAGTCTGGATGATTGCGTAGAATTAAACCGACTTATCGAATCGAAACTCGATCGTGAAGAGGAAGATTATGAACTGGAAGTGAGTTCGGCAGGACTTTCAGAACCGTTTAAGGTTATCAATCAATACCATAAAAATACAGGGAAAGAGGTTGAAGTATTGCTGAAAACAGGAAAAAAGATTTCAGGAGTATTGAAGGAAGTTGCTGAAGATTATTGTGTGTTAGAGCAGGAATTAATGGTAAAGCCTGAAGGTGCTAAGAGAAAAGTAGCAACTCTTGAAACGCAAAACATACCCTATCAAGATATTAAAACGACAAAACTGATAATTAGATTCAAATAGGCCATGAGCAAAAAAGAAAGTATCAATATGATTGATACCTTTTCAGAATTTAAAGAACTGAAAAGTATCGACAGAACAACCCTGATCTCGGTAATGGAAGAGTCATTCAGGAGTGTGTTAGCCAAAATGTTCGGCAGTGATGAGAATTTCGACGTGATTATCAACCCTGATAAGGGTGACTTCGAGATTTATCGCAACCGTGTAGTTGTTGAGGACGACGAACTTGAGGATGATAACCTGGAAATATCACTGACAGAAGCCCGCAAAATTGTGGACGACCTTGAAGTGGGTGAAGATATTACCGATAAGGTTGACTTCATGGGTTTTGGAAGAAGAGCTATTCTGAATCTTCGTCAGACTCTTGCATCAAAAATCCTTGAACTTCAGAAGGAAAACGTATATAACAAATATAGTCAGAAGATTGGTCAGATTGTTAGCGCAGAGCTTTATCAGATTTGGAAAAAGGAAATGTTGCTCATCGATGATGAAGGAAATGAACTTTATCTGCCTAAAACTGAGCAAATACCTACTGATTTTTATCGTAAGGGAGACACGGTACGTGCTGTGGTTGCCATGGTTGATAACAAGAATAACAATCCGAAAATTATCCTTTCAAGAATTTCTCCTGTGTTCCTCGAAAGACTTTTCGAACTTGAGGTGCCTGAGATCAATGAAGGTTTGATTACCATCAAAAAAATCGCGCGCGTTCCCGGTGAAAGAGCCAAAGTGGCTGTGGAATCGTATGATGACCGCATCGATCCGGTTGGTGCATGTGTGGGAGTGAAAGGTTCGAGAATCCATGGAATCGTACGTGAGTTGCGCAACGAGAATATTGACGTAATTAATTATACAAGTAATATCAGCCTTTTCATTCAACGTTCGCTGAGTCCTGCCAAAATTTCTTCAATTCGCTTTAATGAAGCTGAAAAGAAAGCCGAAATTTACATGAAACCCGAAGAAGTTTCGCAGGCCATTGGTAAAGGAGGTTTGAATATCAAACTGGCAAGCATGCTAACAGGCTATATGCTTGATGTTTATCGTGAACTCGACGATGAAGAAGAAACAGAAGATATCTATCTGGACGAATTTAACGATGAAATTGAGCAGTGGGTTATCGACACCTTCAAAAGTGTTGGTTACGATACAGCAAAAAGTGTATTGGCAATACCACGTCAGGATCTTATCCGCCTGACAGATTTGGAAGAAGAAACCATCGATGATGTGTTGACTGTTCTCAGATCGGAGTTCGAAGAAGAAAATGAAAATGTGTGATGCCATGAATTAAACACTTTTTCATCGACGATAGTTTCCGGCTGAAAAGATCTCAACATAATATAAAGTTAAACATTTCAAGACAATAAAAGATATACAGAATATGCCCATTAGATTAAGTAAAGCCTGCAAGGAATTAAACATCGGTATTCACACTGCTGTGGAGTTTCTGGCAAAAAAAGGAAACAAAATTGAAGAAGATCCGAACCAAAAACTTCCGGATGATCTTCATTTACTTCTGGCCAAAGAGTTTAACAAAGATATGGCTATTAAACTGGAGTCGGAACGACTCAGTCAGGAGCGCCATCACAAAGACAAGGCTGAAACTATTGCAATTGAAGGATTCAGTGCGGCCAAAAAACAACCGAAACCGGAAACTAAGGTGGAGGAAATCAAGGTTGTTGTACCGGAAGATCAGTTACCATCATTCAAACAGGTTGGTCAGATCAATTTAGAGGAGAAACCACAAGTGAAAGTTGAGCCGATTGTTCAACCTGAACCTGTTGTTGAGAAGCCTGTAGAAGTTGTTGTAGAACTGAAGCCTGAAGCTGAAGTGGTTGGGGAAGAAGTTAGGGAAGATAAGGAAGTTAAGGAAGTTAAGGAAGTTAGGGAAGTTAGGGAAGTTAAAGAAGTTAAGGAAGTTAAACCGGTTACAGAAAGTAAGGATGTTGAAGGGCAAACTGACATCCATGCAGAAATTACTGTTGAGCAAGTAGCTGATGTGACTAAGGTTGCTGAAGTGGAAAAAGAGCCGCTTAAAGAAACTTCGGTTGAGATTAAAGAAGATAATAATAAACCGGAGCATGTGGATACAGCTTCAGAAATAAAAGAAGAAGTTGTGGTTCAACCAGAAATAGAGACAATCTCATTGGTACGTAAAGAGATTGTGACAGGTCCGAAAGTATTAAAAGTCATCGATTTAGATGCTATAAACAGTAATACCCGTCCGAAGCCAAAAACAAAGGAACAGAAACGGAAAGAACGCGAAGAGAAGAATAAACCGCAGTTTGACAATAAGAAACCACAACTTGCTGCTGATAAGAAGCCGGGTGCTGATTCTTCGGCTGATGATAAAGCTAAAAAGAAGAAAAGAGAACGTTTTACCAATCAGAAGGTTGATATTGAGCATTTCCCTGCTACAGATAAAAAGCCGACTGTAAATAAAACAGCGACACCTCGCGATAAATTCAGAAAACCTCTGAAAGCAGTTGTGAACGAAGAGGAAGTTCAAAAACAGATTAAGGAAACTCTGGCTCGCATGGCCGGTGGTAATAAAAAGGGCAAAGGAGCCAAATATCGTCGTGAGAAAAGAGACAGTTACTCTGCCCGACAACATGAGCTGGAGGAACAGGAGCGTCAACAGGAAACAGTACTTAAACTAACAGAGTTTGTTACTGTTAGTGAACTCGCTGTGATGATGGATGTGTCAGTAAATCAGGTTATTGCAACTTGCATGAGCATTGGTATGATGGTATCCATCAATCAACGCTTAGATGCTGAGACGATTAATATTGTGGCTGATGAGTTTGGATTTAGTACTGAGTTTGTAAGTGCTGATGTGGTTGAAGCTATTGGCGACGATGAACCGGATGATGAAGCAGATCTGACTTCCAGAGCACCTATCGTTACTGTGATGGGTCACGTTGACCACGGTAAAACATCTTTACTCGACTATATTCGTAAAACCAATGTTATTGCCGGTGAGGCTGGTGGTATTACACAGCACATTGGTGCATACAATGTGAAACTTGATAACGGTCAGCGTATTACATTCCTGGATACTCCGGGTCACGAAGCTTTTACCGCGATGCGTGCACGTGGTGCCAAGGTGACTGACATCGCAATTATCATTGTAGCTGCCGACGATAGTGTGATGCCTCAAACAGTGGAGGCAATCAATCACGCATCAGCTGCAGGTGTGCCTATGGTTTTTGCAATCAATAAGGTTGATAAGCCTGGTGCGAATCCTGAGAAAATCAAGGAAACACTGGCGCAAATGAATTATTTGGTTGAAGACTGGGGTGGAAAATATCAATCGCAGGAAATTTCAGCTAAACAGGGTGTTGGTATTACTGAGCTGTTGGAGAAAGTGTTGCTCGAAGCTGAAATGCTTGACTTAAAAGCCAATGCCGATCGTAAAGCCGTGGGTTCAGTGATTGAATCTTCATTGGATAAGGGTCGCGGTTTCATTTCAACCATCCTTGTTCAAAATGGAACGCTGAAGATGGGCGATGTGGTACTTGCAGGTACTTACTTTGGCAAGGTTAAAGCGATGTTCAACGAACGTAATCAGAGGATTCAGAAAGCTTTACCTGCTGAGCCCGTGCTAATTCTAGGTTTGAATGGTGCACCTCAGGCCGGTGATAATTTCAATGTGATGAACTCGGAGCAGGAAGCACGCGAGATTGCGAATAAACGTGAGCAGTTACAACGTGAGCAAAGTCTGCGTACCAAGAAACATTTCACGCTTGATGAGCTTGGTCGTCGTATCGCTTTAGGAGATTTCAAAGAGTTGAATATCATTGTGAAAGGTGATGTGGATGGCTCGGTTGAAGCACTTGCCGACTCCTTACTCAAACTTTCTACCGAGAATATCCAGGTGAACGTTATTCACAAAGCCGTGGGAGCAATCTCCGATTCTGATATCCTGCTTGCTGCAGCCTCTAACGCCATCATTTGTGGATTCCAGGTTCGTCCTACTGCTTCGGCACGTAAGATGGCTGAGAAAGAAGAAATCGATGTTCGTCTTTATTCCATCATATATGATGCTATAGAAGAGATTAAGTCGGCGATGGAAGGTATGCTTTCTCCGGAAATCAAAGAAGAGATTACAGCAACCATCGAGGTACGCGAGGTGTTCAAAATCACCAAAGTGGGAACCGTTGCAGGTTGTTTAGTACGCGAAGGAAAAATCAAACGTACAAACAAATTGCGCCTGATTCGCGACGGTATTGTGGTTTACACCGGTGAAATTGATGCCCTGAAACGCTTCAAGGAAGATGTGAAGGAAGTGAGTACCAACTACGAATGTGGTATCAGCTTCAAAAACTACAATGACATCAGGATGGGTGATATGATTGAAAGTTTCATGGAGACCGAAATTAAGAAAACGCTATAAGCGAACTCCAAGTCCCCATTCGATAAATTCGGCTTTCTGAAGATGCGTCTTCAGTCCGATATAAGCGAATAAATTCTTATTTATCAGATATTTTACTGCAGCACGGGTGTACAACCATCCGTGCTCTTTTTCTATATCGTAAGGATAAATAAGCGGTTTGTTGAGTGGTCCTGCTTTGGCATCATTGTATGGCTCAAGGTTTTTGATTGGGTTGAACAGATATAACCCAAAGTGGAATCCGGCTGTTAGTCGGCCAAAAATAAATTCAGGTTGCAGACTAACACCCGCTCTGAAACGATTAATTAGTTTGTCTTCAGTGAGGTAAGTAAACTTGAATGTTGAGATGTTTTGAGATGGGTCGTTTGAACTGTTAACCGAGGCATACGCACCATTATAAAAACCATCGGCAGCAATTCCCAGTCGCAGGCGATTGGATAGCTGACGGTATAAATTGATGGTAAAAGAACCGGTCGGGAACATCAATTCATCTCGAAAATACAATTCCTTTACACCTCCTGAAAGGATGAACTCAACACCGGTTTTACGTTCCAAATCAGCATATTTCCTTTCAACAGGTTTATAATAGTTTTTGTGTCCGGGGAAGAAACTAAGTCCGGCGGAAATATTAATCATGTTGAGTCCGGAGTTCGGTTGCATAACACTGCCATTAGATGCGTGATTCCAGTGTGCTCCACCAACCAGACTGATACCCTGAATTATCGGAATTTCAAGGTTAGCGCCACCAACAAACCAAACATTGAGTTTCGAGCCAATAGCAGCATTACTTTGATTTAGAATGATATGACCATTGTTATCGATAAACTGAGCATTATTGAATGTTTTAGTGAGATAACTGGCACCAGCGCCAGCTTTGATATTAAATCTAAAAAAAGAAGTGTTTATCATGCTGAAATTAAGATAGGGGTACAAGGCAAATAAATCTCCCAACATCTCATCATTTCCCAGATTGAGCCAAACACTGCCGATTCCAAACTTCGGAAAATTAAAAAAACCATGCCAGTCGCGCGTATGATGATTGGTAAACATCTCATAGTCAATCTCAATCCCACGGGTCGGACCATCCACAATATTTTGTAAATGACGTGTGTGTTTAAGGATGTTACCATATATGGCAGTAGCTTTAATCTGATACAAACGTTCAGGCTCTGAAGCCTTTACGAGTGATGGAACAAGAATAATCAAAGCAAGGTATATTAAAGTTTTTTTCATATGCCTACAGGAAGAAGGAGTTGTTTTTTTATTATCTTTGACAGCGCAAAAATAAACAAATTTTTATGTGGCTGTCGGTATTCAAAAAAGAAATCAGAGGTTTTTTCAGTAATTTGACCGGTTATCTGGTAATCGGTATTTTTTTGCTGGCCAATGGATTGCTGCTTTGGGTCATTCCCGGTCATTTTAATATCATCGAATCAGGTTATGCTGAAATGAGTGGATTGTTCACCCTGGCACCCTGGCTGTTTTTATTTCTGGCCCCGGCGCTGACCATGAAAACCATTGCTGAAGAGAAGCAAACCGGCACCTGGGAATTAATGCTTACCCGTCCGGCCAATATATGGCAAATCGTAACAGCTAAATTCGCGGCCACATGGTGTTTACTCATTTTGACCTTACTTCCGTCAATAATCTATTACATTTCGCTTCGATCAATTGCTGAGCCGGTTGGAAATGTTGATACAGGCGTTATTGCCGGGTCATTTTTCGGTCTAATCATGCTTGGTGGGGTGTATTTATCAATTGGAATATGGGCATCATCAATCACCCGAAATCAGGTATTGTCATTCATGTTAGCGCTGGCAGTCTGTTTTCTGCTATATTATGGATTTGCCATGCTTGCCACTTTCTTTCCTTCCGGAAATATCTCCTGGTGGATAGAAAATGCCGGCATTCAGGAACATTATCGCTCAGTCAGTCGGGGAGTTATCGATAGCAGAGATATAGCATATTTCATATTTCTGATGATGCTTTTCACTTTTCTTACTTCAAAAAAACTAAAAACTAAATGATACAAAATAATCGTCCACTGATATTTATAACCAATGATGATGGCGATGATGCCAAAGGCATCAGAGAACTCACGGCATTGATGCAACCACTTGGAGATGTAATCGTTATGGCTCCCGACGGACCCAGGTCTGCCCAGTCGAATGCGCTTACAGTGACACACCCGTTAAGGTTTAAACTGCTTGAGAAACAGTCAGGCCTTGTGCGTTATTCCTGTAATGGGACGCCAACCGATTGCGTTAAACTGGCTTTGAATGAAGTGCTGCCACGCCGACCGGACATTCTTGTTTCAGGTATCAATCATGGATCCAATGCTGCAATCAATGTAATTTATTCAGGAACAATGGGTGCAGTGCTTGAGGGATGCGAAAACATGATTCCCTCAGTTGGTTTTTCTATATCAGATTACAGTCCGGATGCCGATTTCTCGCAAATGGCTGATTACATAGTTCATATAGTAAAGCAGGTGTTGAAGAATGGTTTACCACATAATGTCTGCCTGAATGTGAATGCACCCAAATCAGCTATTAAGGGTATCAGGGTAATGCGTCAGTGTGACGGTCGCTGGACCAAAGAGTATTCAAAAAGAGTTGATCCATTCGGACGAAGTTATTATTGGCTGACCGGTGAGTTTGAGAATCATGAACCGGAAGCTACTGATACCGACGAATGGGCCTTGTCGCAGGGATATATCTCTGTTGTACCCACCAAAATAGATCTTACTGCTCACGAATATCTCGACAAAATCAGGGAGGATTTCGAGTTCTGATTCAGCTTTCCGGGGGTTATGCACAGGAAACACCTCTGGTGTTTTAAATGCTCTTTGGAAGGATTCATACGATTAACGATTAAACCTTTTTCCGAATACGTTTGCACTAGTTTCCTGAAGCCTTAATTAAGATAATTAAACTGGTTTCGGCTAAAATCGCTATTTTCGCAGCATTAGAAAC
>CAYMDE010000057.1:11566-15246 GCA_964389115.1 uncultured Paludibacter sp.
TTAAGATAATTAAACTGGTTTCGGCTAAAATCGCTATTTTCGCAGCATTAGAAACTAAATATCAGTAAATCAATTAATTTTATTAAAATGAAAATGAAAACTCACCTCAGATTTCTTGTTGGCGTACTTTTGATGGTGTTTTTGTATTCCTGCAACAAAACACCCCAATATGCATCTTTTGATGATTATCCTGTTTATGACGGAACTGATCTTGAGCTAATTTATACTCCTTCTGCCTCTTCATTCCGGGTTTGGGCACCTTCAGCTTCGCAAGTGAAACTTCTGCTTTACGAAAGTGGACATGAAGGTTCTGCATATCGAGTTGAAGATATGAAAAGGGCAGAAAAAGGCACCTGGAAGCTGAAGATTCAGGAAGATTTGAAAGGGAAGTTTTACACCTTTCAGGTAAGAGTGAACGACCAGTGGCTTGGCGAGACTCCAGGTATGTGGGTTAAAGCGGTGGGTGTTAATGGCAAACGTGCTGCTATTATCGACATGAAAGAAACCAATCCTGAAGGATGGGAAATGGATGTTCGTCCACCACTCGAAAATTTCACCGACATTGTGATCTACGAAGTTCATGTCCGCGATTTTTCTGTTTCTCCCAATTCAGGGATGCAATACCCCGGAAAATTCCTTTCCTTTACTGAAAGAGGAACCAAAAACTCACATGGCCAGTCAACCGGTTTAGATCATTTAATTGAGCTGGGAATCACTCATGTGCATTTATTGCCGGTGTACGATTTTGCTTCAATTGATGAAACCCGTCTTGAGGATAATCATTACAACTGGGGTTACGATCCGTTGAATTATAATGTGCCGGAAGGAAGTTACTCTACCGATCCTTACGATCCTGTTGTACGCATTAGGGAGTTCAAGCAAATGGTACAAGCTTTACACCGTGCAGGCATTCGTGTAATTATGGATGTGGTTTATAATCACACTTATACCGGTGAAGACTCGCACCTTAACCTGCTTGTTCCCGGGTATTTCTACCGCTTCCGCGAAGATGGCAGTTGGTCAGATGCATCGGGATGTGGCAACGAAACAGCATCTGAAAGAGCCATGATGCGCAAGTTTATTGTGGAGTCGGTAGTCTATTGGGCACGCGAATATCGCATCGACGGTTTCCGTTTCGACCTGATGGGGATACATGATATAGAAACCATGAACGAAGTAAGGGCTGCACTCGATCGTGTGGATCCGAATATCTTCATTTATGGTGAAGGATGGACAGCTTCCGATTCGCCACTTCCTGCTGAGAAACGTGCACTCAAGCAAAATGCCCGTCAGTTTGATGGAATAGCAGTGTTTAGCGATGATATCCGTGATGCGCTGAAAGGCAGTTGGATGCATGCAGAAATACCCGGTTTTGTGGCAGGAACTCCCAATTTGGAAGGAGCAGTGAGATTTGCCGTTGTGGGAGGTGTTGAACATCCTCAGGTTGACGCCGCCGATGCTGTGCATACACAACTACACTATGTGAAACATCCTACCCAGACAATCAATTATGTGTCGTGTCACGATGATATGTGTTTGGTGGACAAGCTACGCAAGTCTCGCCCTGCCGGTGCAACCGAAGATGAGATAAAACGATTTAATAAGCTGGCACAGACTGTAGTGTTTACATCGCAGGGAGTTCCGTTTATTTATGCCGGGGAAGAAGTTTACCGCGACAAAAAAGGTGTGAATAACACCTATATCTCACCCGATTCAATCAACATGATTAACTGGGACAACAAATATACGTACAATGAGATATTCAGGTATTATCAGGGTTTGATTCGCCTGAGAAATGAACATCCGGCATTTAGAATGACCACTGCAGATATGGTGCAGCGACATTTGAAGTTTTTGGAGCCTGAAGTACCCAATGTTGTGGCATATACCCTCAATGGTAATGTCAACGGAGACAAATGGCGCGATATTTTGGTGATATTCAATGGTAATCGTTCGGATATATCGATGACGATTCCTAAAAATGACTGGACATTGGCAGTGCATGATGGTAAAGTTGAATTGGGCGGAATGGGCACAGTCAAAGATACCACTCTGGTTGTACCTGCCTCATCAGCAAGTATTTTATTCAGAAGATAGACTAACCATAGCAGTTTTCTCCTTTGCAGGAAAGCAATACGTACAATATGAATTTTGTATGAATTGCTTTCCTGCAATTGTTTTCTGTCAGATTTTATTTATATTCGCAGTCAGTTAAAATATTGAAAAAAGTACAGTGAAATAATTAAACCTGCATATGGAGTTTTCCACCATCATAAAACCCCGCACCAGTCTGTTTGAAATTGATTTTAAGGAGTTATGGCGATACCGCGACTTGCTCAATATGTTTGTGAAGCGCAATATCATAACACAATACAAACAAACGATTCTTGGTCCGGCATGGTTTATAATTCAACCCGCGCTTACAACAGCCATGTATATGTTTGTTTTCGGAGGGATAGCAGGAATTTCAACAGATGGGTTACCACAAGCTTTGTTCTATCTGGCTGGCATAGTATGTTGGCAGTATTTCGCCGATTGTCTGAATAAAACATCCTCCACATTTACCGAGAATCAGGGGATATTTGGGAAAGTATATTTTCCCCGACTTGTCGTTCCTTTGGCGACAGTAACCTCCAATCTTGTCAGGATGGGAATACAGTTCGCCGTTTTTATGCTCGTTTACGCGTACTATGTGTTCACCGGGGTGGATGTCAGTCCGAACATGTACATTCTTTTATTACCAGTGCTTATTCTCATGCTTGCCGGGCTGGCACTCGGTTTCGGGATCATCATTTCATCCATGACCACGAAATACCGCGACCTCACCATCCTGTTTACTTTTATAGTACAGCTATGGATGTACGCCACACCGGTAATATATCCACTCAGCACCATGTCGCCCGAGAAACAATGGATCATGGCGCTGAACCCTGTTACATCGATTCTTGAAACATTTAAATATGCAACCATGGGCGTTGGCACCTTCAGCTGGTGGCATCTTTCCTACAGCTTTGGTTTTATGATTGTGGTGCTCGGAATTGGCATTGTGATATTTAACAAGGTGCAGCGTAGTTTTATGGATACGGTGTGACAAGAAACAGAATAGATTTCTGAAGCAGATTAATGATTTTATCAAATACTCTGCTTGCAATATAAATACAGTCAATCAGCAGGTTAGCTCAACTAAGCATGGGACTTACCTGCCTTTGGCATGGAAAAAACAAGAGAAAAACAAAAATGCCTACAGCCATAGAATTTAACAATATCAGCAAGCAATACAGATTGGGATTGGTTTCGACCCGAACACTCAGTCACGATTTCAAGCGCTGGTACACGATGAACATCCTTGGAAAGGAAGATCCCTATCTGAAGATAGGCGAAGTAAACGACCGTGCGCACAAAGGTCAGAGTGATTATGTGTGGGCATTGAAGGACATCAACTTTAAAGTAGAGCAGGGCGATGTGCTGGGTATTATAGGTAAAAACGGTGCGGGTAAATCTACCTTGCTGAAAATCCTTTCGAAAGTAACAACACCCAGCACCGGCACCATTAAAGCACGTGGACGTATAGCTTCTTTATTGGAAGTAGGCACAGGTTTTCATCCCGAAATGACAGGGCGCGAAAACATTTACATGAACGGCGCCATTATGGGCATGACCAAAGCCGAAATCTCCCGCAA
>CAYMDE010000058.1:0-3144 GCA_964389115.1 uncultured Paludibacter sp.
ACTTGTTTTATCAATCGCCGACTTCATTATTCGCCTTCAATCTGATTCCGTCGTGGCTGTTGAGGAGGGTTACAAGCCTTTTCTTATTAATAGCACTGAAGACCCACATCTTATAATTAACTGTCATGCAACATTGCCTGAGAATCGTTTCGCAGACAAACTGCCGCTTTTCGAAGCCCGAAACGAGGATCAGCGTTTTTACAGTGTTTATCAGGATGAAGATGGATTGGCGATATTGATTTATGATCAGCAGACTACTGATAAGATTCAACAAGTTGCTTGTCTGAACAGCGACCGCACCATATGGGATCTTTACTACGAGGGTGGCGAGCTGAACCCTTACGCGCTGAAATATCCTTTCGGTCCTATCATGCTGAATTACCTGACCATGGATCACGATGCGGTAATGATGCATGCTTCGTGTGCATACGATGGTGAATCGGGTCGCATGTTTACCGGTTTCTCGGGAGTAGGAAAAAGTACCATGTCGAAGCTTTGGTCGCAATATGGCAATCGCATTATCAACGACGACCGACTGATTATTCGTAAGGAAAAATGGGGCTACTCCGTACACAACACTCCAATGTATTACAGCGATATACCCAAAATGGCACCGCTCAGTGGCATCTTCCTGATTAGTCATGCTCCCGAAAACCGCATGAAGCAGCTTTCAGGTGCGCTCGCGATGTCGCGGGTGATGGCATTCAGCATACAGAATAACTTTGATCCGGGCTGGGTGGCTAAGCGACTCGACTTCTTCTCGGAATTGATCAAGACGATTCCGGTGTATGATCTTGGATTCGTGCCCGATTTGTCGGTGGTACATCATATATTAACGCATGAAACAAGAATCCCGCTCTGACGATTGGCTGGATATAGCCGAAGCTTTGCTGGAGGATAATCATCAGTTACAGATCAATACCCGCGGCTTCAGCATGTTTCCCGTGATTCGTCCGGGAGATATCTGTGTTGTCGAAAAATGCACTGCCGCTGAAATTCGCACGGGCGATGTGGTGGTTGTCAGGAAAGGAAATAAATTGATTGCCCACCGACTGGTGAGGGTTACTACGACAGATAAGGGAATGATGTTCTTATGTAGGGGCGACCAAAACAGTTTCGACGACCACCCTGCCATTGAAAAAGAGATTGTTGGAAAAGTGGTATCGGTAAGTCGCTCGAAAAATACCTACAAAGCCGACGGACTAAAAATGAGACTGGAACGTGAACTGATTACACGTTTCCCAAAACTAATGCTCAAAAGAAATAAACTTCAACTCCGGCTGAAATCGCTTCAGGATTCGATTAAGTCAAACCTGCAAACGCTGAAGAGAAACCTGAAAGTTGTATCGGAGGATGCAAAGAAAGAAATCCGCATCAATGGTTTTTTGTCGGTTCTGTTGGGCATCCTGCCTTTTATCATCATCGTTGCAGTAAAACTGATTGTAGATTTGCTTACACAGCAGGATGGCAGTCTGAACAACTCTCTTCTATACTTATACATTGCTGTAACAGCACTGATTTATTTATTGAACATGTTCGCTTCCGAGTTGAAAACTTATTTCTCGGAGAAACTGTCGTTTCAGGTAGCCCGAAACATGTACCGGAAGCTACACGCCAAACATATTTCGCTGGCCTTGTCGCATTACGAAAATCCGAAGGAGCTTGACAAACTGCATCGTGCTGTTCAGGAGGCATCGTTCCGACCGGTGAAGCTTATCAACGAATTGCAAAACGGACTCCGATCCATTGTTTCATCCTTGTTTTTGCTGGGTATCTTCCTTACTATCAAGTGGTATCTGGTTCTGATTCTGGTAGTTGCCGTAATTCCGGGAGTGATAGTGCGCCTGCAGTTTGCACGTCGTTTTCATCGCCTTAAAGAGTCGCAAAGTGCCTCAGAAAGAAGGATGTATTACTTTAACCGCATTCTCACAGGGTTTCCTTTTGCCAAAGAGCTGCGACTGTATGGCTTTGCATCCTTTTTCCTGAACCAGTTTGGTCGTTTGCAGGATTTCCTTTTCGGTGAGAAAATAGCCTTGCGACGTTCTGAGTTGCGCTGGAATATGATAACACAGCTTTTTTCTGTCGTGCTGATTTTCTTCTCCCTCTTTTTTGTCACTTACCTGATGGTTCAGGGTGCAATCTCAATCGGCACAGTGGTGTTGTTCTTCTTTGCTTTTCAGCGCGGGTATTCTGTTTTGAATGATTTGTTCAGGTCGCTGAGCCGGGTGCTCGAGGATAATATCTTCCTGAACGATTTTATTGATTTCCTGAATCTTCCTGAAAGTAAAGCGACACAAAAATCCATTCCCGGAACTAAGCAATCAGCTGCACAAACATTTAGTTTGAAAAAAGGCATCGAGGTTCGTGATGTCCACTTCGCATACGAAACCAGCAAGCGCAATGCCCTGAATGGCGTAAACATGCATGTCCCATCCGGCAAAACAATAGCGCTGGTAGGAGAGAATGGTTCGGGTAAAACCACTTTGATAAAGCTTTTATGTGGATTCTATATGCCACAGTCGGGCGACATTTTATACGATGGCATTGCATCCCGCCAAATTGGTCAGGAAGAAATTTGCGCCAATATCTCCACTGTTTTTCAGGATTTTGCCTTTTACAACATGCCTGTAATCGAGAATTTGAGATTGGGCGATATCAGCAAGCAGTACAGCAGGGAGGATATCAGCAAGGCGATTGAAATGGCAGGATTGGAAAGCATGATCGAGCAATTGCCGCAAGGTTATGATACCTTACTCGGTAATCAGTTTCTGGGAGGTGAGGAGCTGAGTGTGGGGCAGTGGCAGAAAATGGCTATAGCGCGTGCCTTTTTGCGCAACTCGCCTTTGCTGCTGCTCGATGAACCATCAAGCGCACTGGATGCCAATTCAGAAGCTATCATTATTAACTCACTGCGCAAACTTACCGAAAACAAAACTGCCGTCATTGTGAGTCATCGCCTCCGTGCAGTGCAATGGGTTGATTGCATTTACTTCATGCAGGACGGTCGCGTTACCGAACACGGTACGCACAACGAATTAATGCAATTGCAGGGCTCCTATTTCGAAATGTACAATCGTACGGATTTATAAAAAAAGAGACACAGCCAATGCCATGTCTCTCTTTTCATTTATATGGGATTGATTA
>CAYMDE010000058.1:3244-14850 GCA_964389115.1 uncultured Paludibacter sp.
AAAAAGAGACACAGCCAATGCCATGTCTCTCTTTTCATTTATATGGGATTGATTACAGAAATCAACCTTTTGCCAGAGCTGACTGAGCTGCAGCTACACGAGCGATTGGCACACGGAATGGAGAACATGAAACATAGTCCATACCTACTTTTCCGCAGAACAATACTGATGATGGTTCGCCACCATGCTCACCGCAAATACCAACTTTCAAATCAGGACGGGTTGAGCGACCTCTTGTCGTACCGATTTCAACCAATTGTCCGATACCTTCCTGATCCAACACTTCGAATGGATCGTTCTTAAGGATACCTTTCTCGATGTAAATTGGTAAGAATTTGCTGGCATCATCGCGAGAGTAACCAAAGCCCATCTGAGTTAAGTCGTTAGTACCAAACGAGAAGAATTCAGCATGTTTTGCAATCTTATCAGCGATAAGAGCAGCACGAGGAATTTCAATCATAGTTCCAACCAGGAAATCAACCTTAACGGCTTTTTCTGCAAATACAGCTTCGGCAGTTTCGCGGATGATAGAAGCCTGCAACTGATACTCTTCAACTGTACCAACCAAAGGAATCATGATTTCCGGTTTTGGATTTTTACCTGCAGCTTTCAAATCGCAAGCAGCTTCGATAATAGCGCGTGCCTGCATTTCAGTAATTTCAGGATATGTATTTCCTAAACGACATCCACGGTGACCCAACATTGGGTTGAACTCATGCAGTGAATCAACTTTGGTTTTTACAACTTCAACAGAAACGCCGAGTTTTTCAGCCATTTCTTTTTGAGAAGCATCATCGTTTGGAGTAAACTCATGCAAAGGTGGATCGAGTAAACGGATGGTAACACCGTAACCGTCCATAGCATCCAGAATTCCGTGGAAGTCTTCGCGCTGGATAGGAAGCAGTTTAGCCAAAGCTTTCACGCGACCTTCAACATCATCAGCCAAAATCATTTCGCGGATAGCCCAGATACGGTCACCTTCGAAGAACATGTGCTCTGTACGACACAGACCGATACCTTTAGCACCAAAATCGCGTGCCACACGTGCATCGTTAGGAGTATCAGCATTGGTACGAACGTACATTTTGGTATGTTTCTCAACGATATCCATCAGTTTACCGAAATCACCATCCAGGGTAGGAGTGATTGTAGCAACCTGGCCTTCGTAAACGATACCTGTTGAACCATCTAATGAAAGATACTCACCTTGTTTGTATTCAACACCATTGATAATTACGTTTGAGTGACCTACAGTGATGTTGGCAGCACTTGAGATACAGCATTTACCCATACCACGTGCAACTACAGCCGCATGTGAAGTCATACCACCACGCTCAGTAAGAATACCTTCTGCAGCATACATACCTTTCAGGTCTTCAGGAGAAGTTTCGCGACGAACAAGAATTACTTTTTCGCCTTTAGCAGCCCAATCTTCAGCATCGCCGGCAGAGAATACCACTTTACCGGTTGCAGCTCCCGGAGAAGCAGGTAAACCTTTTGTAAGTACTTTCGCTTTTGCTTTTGCTGATTTTTCGAATACAGGGTGAAGTAATTCATCTAATTTGGCTGGCTCCTGACGAAGAATAGCGGTTTTTTCATCAATCAAACCTTCTTCAACCATTTCTACAGCCATGCGAACCATCGCAGCACCGGTACGTTTACCGTTACGGGTTTGGAGCATCCAGAGTTTTCCATCCTGAATGGTAAACTCCATATCCTGCATATCTTTATAATGTTTTTCCAGTTTTTGCTGTGTAGCAAAAAGATCAGCATAAACAGCCGGCATCGACTCTTCCAGTGAAGGGAATTTTGCAACACGAACTTCTTCAGAAACACCCGCACGCTCAGCCCATCTCAATGAACCTTCTTTGGTGATTTCCTGTGGAGTACGAACACCTGATACTACGTCTTCGCCCTGAGCATTAATTAAATACTCACCATTGAAGATGTTTTCGCCTGTAGCAGCATCGCGGCTAAAGCAAACACCGGTAGCAGAATTATCGCCCATGTTTCCATAAACCATTGCTTGAACGTTTACAGCTGTTCCCCATTCGTTAGGAATTTTTTCCATCTTACGATACAAGATAGCACGTTCAGTATTCCATGAATCGAATACGGCACACACAGCACCCCAAAGTTGCTCCCATGGGTTAACAGGGAAATCTTTGCCTGCTTTTGCACGTACAACGGCTTTGAACTCTTCAACGATGGCTTTCAAATCAGCAACAGTGAACTCAGCATCTGATTCATACTTGTTAGCATTTTTTACTTTGTCAAGTACTTGTTCGAACGGACAATGTTCGTCTTCTTCAGCAACAACACCCATAACCACATCGCCATACATCTGAATAAAACGACGGTATGAGTCATATGCAAACTTCTCGTTGCCCGATTTTTCAGCTACAATTTTCACGGTGTCGTCGTTCATACCAAGGTTAAGAATGGTATTCATCATACCCGGCATTGATGCTCTTGCACCTGAACGAACTGAAAGTAATAGCGGAAATGCTTCTCCGTTTGATCCGAATTTAGCATTCATGATTTTCTCAGTTTCAATTACAGCAGCTTCAACTTCAGCTTTCAATAAAGCAACAACTGCATCTTTTCCTAACTGATTGTACTCAGTACAAACATCAGTAGTAATTGTGAATCCTGCAGGTACAGGTACACCGATCAAATTCATTTCGGCCAGGTTGGCCCCTTTACCTCCGAGTAGGTTTTTCATGTCTGCTTTACCTTCGGCTTTTCCGTCACCGAAAGTGTACACTCTTTTTGTGTTACTCATAATTGTTATTTAATTGATTGTTTTTATCAGAATGAGCGCAAAAATACGAAAAAAAAACGCACTTGCAAACACTTTGAGCAATGTAGCTCAAGTTTGATTTTAATCCTTGAAAATCAGGCATGCATCACGGTTTTTAGAATCGTTTTATTCATTGTATCCAGCTCTGAAAGGGTTTCCGGAACTTTTTTGATTATTCGGTTCAATCTCACTAATGCTGATAGCTGTTTGAAATCTTTGAATGCCCGATAGGTTAATTTGCCCCAAAAATATTGAACAGGGATTAAAAACACAAAGCTCCAGCCCGGAAGAGCTAAAAGGTTGATCAGTAGAATCGCTTGCAGGATATAGAAAACCGGAAAACATATCAGGCTTGCTCCGTATCGGATTGAACTGATGAATCCGGAATATTCAATTTTCAGCCAACCGGGAACCATGGTAGGTAGGGTAAAGGGTAGTATGTTGAATAAGTATCCGGGAATTGCTATGATATTCAGCAATATTGTCTTTAAAGTAAAAGCGTTCAATTGTGTTTTTGTTGGAAAGGACTTTTCAAGATTCGAAGTTCTGAGCTTTGTTTTATCAAGAAGATTCCTGTATTGAGTGCATGTCTCATGCAAGGCTTCCATCTTTTCAGGATGCAGTTTTTCTAAATTTACAAGCCTTTTCGCCAGTTCTTTTTCAGCCTCAAACTGGTTTAAGGTATCATCTGCCAAATTATTGTTGCTGAGGTAGGTGCTTTTACATACTTCAACGGCAACTTGAAAAGATTCGTAGTATTGATCTGTCTCCAGGATAGGAATTAACTGCTCCATCCTGTTTCTGAGATCATCTTTTATTTGATTGATGGCTTTTGCCGGATTGTCAGCATAATTGTGCATGTAATCACCAACGCTGATGGGTTTGCCAATTTGGATAATCAGGTGCTTCCCAAACTTAATCAAATCGCCCATGTCTATTCCAACCGGAACAATTTTCACGCTTTTACCTTCCGGCATTTTCTCTTGTGCGTTAAATGCTATGCGAAAAATTCCTTTTACCAGTGGTCGGATGCGCTTTTCTTCCCCTTGATTTCCTTCGGGCATAATCACCATGCATGCATCATTCAGGAGTACTTCATCGGCTTCGTTAAACGACTCTTTATTCTTTCCGAGATTCTCAAATCCATCGCGTATTCTATATGCGGGCATCAGTTTGGCAAAACGCAGGAACCGAACGATTAAAGGGTTCAAATTGAACAAGTCGGCTCTTGCAAGATAAACTTTAGCTTTATTGTTGGGTGGCAGACTCAAAACCGCGAGAGAATCCATGAGTGCATTCAGATGGTTGGCAGCAAAAATCACAGGTTCACCGTGACCGGGAATGTTTTCACTACCGGTAATAATCACCTCGCTGTAATACTGTTTGAAGACCCACAGAATATATTTTCGGCCTAAGCTATAAAGAAATCCCTGTTGATAAATTTTCGACATAATGCTTTAGATGTTAGGGTCTTTTCTGCTCCAGTACGCTGCAATGCTGAGTCCGGATATGATATGCCAAATTCCCCACCAGGCCGTGATGAACAACATGCCACCCAATTGCAATTCAGGAGGAAATATCTTTGGATTGAAAAGCAATACCAGTCCTAAGCCCGAATTCTGAATACCCGTTTCGATAGTTAATGTTCGTCGGTCGGGATTACTCAGTTTGAAAATGGAAGCAACTCCATACCCTGTACTTAATGCCAAGGCATTATGAATTAATACAATGATGAATACAAACCCAATGTATTTCAGAAATAACTGTAAGTTGCTCGAAAAAGCTAAAGCAACCATGGCGAGAAAGAATACAATAGAAAGATATTGAATCGGCTTTTTTATCTTTTCAGTGATATTAGGAAAAAATCTTGCGAAAAGAATGCCGAGCACCAAAGGGATGCCCAATAGAATGAACACCGTTTCGAACATCTGCAGCTTATCAATTTCGAGCGGTTGCAGTGCTTCAGTAGCGTGCCTGTTGATATAACGAACGTACAGTCCGCCCCACACCGCAAAATTGGTGGGCGTTGTAATAATGGATGATAAGGTAGTGCTGGCTGTAAGTCCGACCGACAATTCAGTGTTGGCTTTAGATAAAGACGACATGAAATTGGAGATGTTTCCGCCCGGACAAGAGGCTACCAGAATCATTCCCATGGCCACCATGGGGGATATGAATTTGCTGAATAACAGCACGATGAGGAAAGTCAGAGCAGGTAATAAAACCAATTGAGAGGTGAGTCCGAGTAGTGTGGGTTTCGGGTTCTTAAACAGTTGCTTAAACTGTCCGGGCTTAATCCCCAAAGCCACACCAAACATCACGAAACTCAGAATAATATTGATTATGTGCATCCCTGCCGCATTGAAATTGATGCGTACAGGATCAAGTTCTAAAAGTGATTCGTACATTGTATTACAATTTATTTGAAGTAATAATCGAACTGATATAATTTCAATTTACGTCGGACAAAGATAGAATTTTTTGTCTGAAAACAGTATTTTTGTAATCTACTTACAACTTCATGGTTTACCATTATAAAACTATAGCCGGGCAATCCACTGCAATTCATAAAGTGAAAGGAAGTAAATTCCTGGCATTTGCATATCCTGTGAAAAGTCAGGACGAAATAAATCTGATTCTTGCTGATTTTAAAAAGAATTATCATGATGCGAGACATATCTGTTATGCCTGGATGTTGGGAGCCGACCGACTGAATTTCAGATCCAATGATGATGGGGAACCATCGGGCACAGCAGGACGGCCAATACTCGGACAGATTAATAGCCGCGAAATAACCAATATTCTTGTCGTTGTTGTGCGATATTTCGGTGGTGTTCTTCTTGGAACCGGTGGATTGGTTGCTGCATATAAAGAAGCAGCCTCCGAGGCACTTAATCTGACCGAAATAATTGAAGAAGAACTGCACGAGGAACTTGAAATTGGTTTTGATTATGTAGCCATGAACGAGGTAATGAAAATTGTCAAGGATTATGATTTAAACATAATATCACAACAGTTTGAGATGCTTTGCAAGTTGAAAGTCAGTGTTCCGCTCAGGTTGATTTCGCGTATAAAAGAATTGTTTGAGGATATTAATTCCGCACATATTATTTCAGTAGATTAAATTTTAAATATCATATAAATTTAATACCTTTGCAAGCGAGAAAATGAAGATGCCTGTTTCAACATATCAGCACGACAGCCATAACCCGGAACAGCGGGCAGTAATAAACGTATTGACTTGAAAACCAATGTGAATTCTATGAATTTGTGTTGGTTTTTTTGCTATTTAAAAACCGGAATAAACAGTCAAATATCAGCATATGAACAACAGCTTAGTTTCTATTACCGATTACAGCAAAGAAGAAATTCTATCCATCCTGGAATCTGCGAGGGCCTTCGAAGCCAATCCAAATCAAAAGATACTGGACGGTAAAGTTGTTGCTACTTTGTTTTTTGAGCCTTCGACCCGTACCCGCTTAAGTTTCGAGACGGCAGTGGTTCGTTTGGGTGGGTCTGTTATCGGGTTTTCTGATGCTGCAACAAGTAGTTCGGCTAAGGGCGAGACACTGAACGATACCATTCGCATGGTGAGCAGCTATGCCGATGCCATTGTAATGAGACATCCGCTGGAGGGTGCAGCTCGCTATGCTTCAGAGGTTTCTCCGGTTCCGGTTATCAATGCCGGCGATGGTGCCAATCAGCATCCTTCGCAAACCTTGCTCGATATGTATTCGATTCAGAAGACACAGGGAACGCTGGAGAATTTGAATATTTGTCTGGTTGGCGACCTGAAATACGGACGCACTGTACACTCACTGATACAGGCCATGTCGTATTTTAAACCAACATTTAAATTTATTGCTCCCGATGAGCTGAAGATGCCGGAAGAGTACAAGCAGTTTTGCCGCAAACATAATATCGAGTTTTCAGAATCAGACCAACTGAATGATAGTTTTAATGATGCTGATATTCTGTATATGACACGGGTGCAGAAAGAACGTTTTCAGGATTTGATGGAATATGAACGCGTGAAAAATGTATATACCCTGCGAAATGAAATGCTGGCAAACTCCAAAGATAATTTGCGCATATTACACCCGCTTCCACGTGTGAACGAAATTTGTGTGGATGTGGATACAAATGAAAAAGCCTACTATTTTCAGCAAGCCCGCAATGGATTGTATGTCAGACAGGCAATATTTAATAAAGTCTTTTTCGGACAAATCGTTTAATTTCATCTATCTCAATTAAATAGTTATGGAAAAAGAACTTAAAGTGGCAGCGTTGCGTAACGGTACGGTAATCGACCATATTCCTGCTGATAAATTGTTTCAGGTGGTTTCCATCCTTCAGCTGAAGGTTTTCAATCATCTGCTCACTATCGGGAATAATTTTGACAGTAAGAAGATGGGGACCAAAGGGATAATTAAAATATCGGATCGTTTTCTTGCTGATCATGAGACGAATAAGATTGCCCTGCTTGCTCCCAATGCCATCATCAATATTATCAGGGAATACGAGGTGGTTGAAAAACGTACCCTCGAACTTGGCACCGAAATTCTGGACATCATGCATTGTCAGAATCCTGCCTGTATCACCAACCATCAGCCTGTACCAACCCGTTTCGATGTGTTGAAAGAGGGCGAAGAGGTTCAGCTTCGCTGTCGCTATTGCGAACGTGAAGTTAAAAGAGAAAATATCAAACTGAAGAAATAAAATGAGTCAGGAAACCGAAAAAACGCATGTCTCATGGAAGCCCGGCACCATGATATATCCCTTGCCGGCAGCGCTGATTTCTTGTGGCGAAACCCCTGAAGAATTTAATTTGATAACCATCAGTTGGCTGGGAACGCTTTGTTCCAGTCCGCCAATGTGTTATATCTCAGTCAGAAGAGAACGAAAATCGTATGAGATTATCATGAAAAACAAGGAGTTCGTGATTAATCTTACCAACGAAGATTTGGCTTATGCGGCAGATTGGTGTGGCGTTCGCAGCGGGCGCGACTACAACAAATTTAAAAAGATGAAACTCACTCCGGTAATGGCTGAGATGGTGAAGGCCCCGATTATCAAAGAGGCTCCGCTTTGCATTGAATGTCGGGTGAAGGAGGTTGTAACGCTTGGTACACACGACATGTTTATCTCTGAGGTATTAAACATTCAGGCTGACAAACAGTATATTGATCCCGAGACCGATAGCTTTGATATGGCTAAGGCGAAACTAATCGCATACTCGCACGGACATTATTATAAACTGGGTGAGGAGATTGGGAAGTTTGGTTGGACTGTGAAGAAGAAATAAAAAATATAGTTAATAATAGAATATGAAGAGAGACGAAGTTATTTTTGAGATTATCGCGCGTGAGAAACAGCGCCAAATGAAAGGTATTGAGTTGATTGCATCCGAAAATTTTGTGAGCGATCAGGTTATGGAAGCTATGGGCTCGGTGCTGACAAACAAATATGCCGAAGGATATCCCGGAAAGCGTTACTATGGTGGTTGCGAGGTTGTTGACCAATCGGAGCAAATTGCCATCGATCGTATCAAAGAGGTTTTTGGAGCGGAATGGGCGAATGTGCAACCTCACTCAGGTGCACAGGCCAATGCTGCTGTGTTTTTAGCTTGTTTGAACCCCGGCGATAAATTCCTCGGACTGAACCTGGCGCATGGTGGTCACCTATCGCATGGTTCGCTGGTAAACAGTTCTGGTATTTTGTATCGCCCTTGTGAATACAATGTGGGTCAGGATACTGGCCGTGTTGACTACGATCAGATGGAGGAAGTGGCTCTGCGCGAGCAACCTAAACTGATTATCGGTGGAGGTTCGGCTTATTCGCGTGAGTGGGATTACAAGCGCATGCGTGAGATTGCCGACAAAATCGGCGCTATCCTCATGATTGACATGGCTCACCCTGCAGGACTTATCGCTGCCGGTTTGCTTGAAAATCCTGTGAAATATGCCCATATCGTAACATCTACAACACATAAAACCCTGCGTGGTCCGCGTGGAGGTATTATCCTGATGGGCAAAGATTTCCCTAATCCATGGGGCAAAACAACTCCCAAAGGAGAAGTGAAAATGATGTCGGCTATGCTCGATTCAGCAGTGTTCCCCGGTATTCAGGGCGGTCCGCTTGAACACGTAATTGCTTCTAAAGCTGTTGCTTTTGGTGAGTGCCTGCAACCGGAATACAAAGAATATCAGATTCAGGTACAAAAGAATGCGAAAGTATTGGCTGAATCATTGATTGCCAGAGGATTTACGATTATCTCAGGAGGTACTGACAATCACTCGATGTTGGTTGATTTACGTGCGAAATATCCTGATTTGACTGGTAAAGTGGCTGAAAAAGTACTTGTTGAAGCCGATATCACTTGTAACAAAAACATGGTTCCTTTCGATAGCCGCTCTGCTTTCCAGACTTCAGGTATTCGCTTAGGTACTCCTGCCATCACTACCCGTGGTGCCAAAGAAGACCTGATGGTTGAAATCGCTGAAATGATTGAAACTGTGCTTTCGAATGTTGAAAATGAAGAAGTTATTGCATCAGTTCGGAAACGTGTGAATGAAACAATGGCGAAATATCCGTTGTTTGCATATTAAAACATCAGTGGGTGTAAGCGTTTGTGAATTGAGCGACCTTAGGTTACGAGAAAGCGACAGCTTGCGATAAGTAACCTGCAGTCGCGAAATCACAAACGCTTACTGCTCACAGGTAATTCTTATTATAAAGACAATTATGAATGAATTTCTTTTCGAATTATCAGAACATACCGATACGTTAGTGTTTTTTGGAGTGAATAACTCTAATATGCATCTGCTGAAAAACCTGTATCCAAGTTTAAGAATAATTGCTCGGGGGCATTCTATTAAAATTGAAGGAGAATCTGCCAAAATTCAGTCTTTGGTGACTCAATTACAAAAAATAGAGAAATTCAGCATTGATAATAATTCACTTACTGAGAATAACATCATTGAAATTATCAAAGGAACAAAGCCAGAAGATATCAGGTATGATCATCTGATTTTGCATGGTGTCAACGGAAAATCTATCATGGCCCGTACAGCCAATCAGCAGAAGTTGGTGAAGAGCTACGAAACCAATGATATGCTGTTTGCGATTGGTCCTGCAGGTTCAGGGAAAACTTACACTGCCATTGCACTTGCAGTTAAATCGCTGAAAAATAAATCAGTAAAGAAAATAATTCTGAGTCGACCGGCAGTTGAGGCAGGGGAGAAGCTTGGCTTTTTACCCGGCGACATGAAAGAGAAAATCGATCCTTATCTGCAACCGCTTTACGATGCTTTGCAGGATATGATTACACCACTGAAGCTGAAGGAGTATCTTGAAAATGGTACGATACAGATTGCGCCACTGGCTTTTATGCGTGGACGAACCCTGGGCGATGCTGTGGTTATTCTTGATGAAGCTCAGAATACTACTACACAGCAAATCAAAATGTTCCTGACTCGTATGGGTATCAATGCCAAGATGATTATCACGGGTGATATTACCCAAATCGACTTGCCGCCATCGCAAAAATCCGGACTGATTGACGCACTATCAATTTTGAAGAATGTGCCCGGTATTGCCCGCATCGATTTCGATAAAGGTGATATAGTCAGACATCCACTCGTACAACGAATTGTGGAAGCCTACGAAAAACGCAAAGAAAACTAGCAGCATACTGCTTACCCCTTACTGCTTACCGCTTACCGCTTACTACTTACCGCTTAATATACATTTCCATGAAAATAATCATCCTCGGTGCCGGAAACGTGGCAACACATTTAGCATTAGCTCTGCATCACGCAGGTCATGAAATAGTTCAGATTTACAGCAGGACAGAAGCATCAGCCAAAGATCTCGCTACACAAATCAACGCTCAATTCACGAATGAAGTAGATGGAATAAAAGATGAAGCAGAACTTTATCTTTACGCTGTAAGTGATTCTGCTTTAGAAGGTTTAGTTGGTGGTGTCTTTGCTCCTGATGCAATTCATGTACACACCGCCGGATCGATTTCAATGGATATCTTTGAGGGTAAAAGAAAACATTTCGGGGTTTTATATCCTTTGCAAACTTTCTCGAAAAACAAGGCGGTTGAATTTCGCAATATTCCAATTTTTATGGAAGCGTCTGATAATTTAGTCCTGGAAGCACTCAAAAAACTGGCAAGCACCATCAGCAATCAGCAGTTCGAACTTAATTCTGAGCAAAGGATGAAAATGCATTTATCCGCAGTATTCTGCTGTAATTTCGTTAATTACTTTTATAGTGTTGCTTATCAGCTGGTTAACGAGAATGATTTGCCTTTTGAGGTGCTCGTTCCGCTCATTTTGGAGACTGCGGATAAGATTAAAACCCTGAACCCGATTGAGGCACAGACTGGTCCGGCCCGACGAAACGATATTCCTGTGATGGAGAAACATCTAACCCAGTTAAATAATCATCCGCAATGGCAGCAATTGTACAATCAGCTAAGTCAGATGATTATCAATGAATATCTCCATAAGTCTTGAAACGGCAAACCTATCCAACTCATCCCTTCGAATCATCTGATAAGATTTGAGAGCATCGTTCAAGCTTTTTACTTCAATATTTATGACCTGAGCCATGATTTTGCGGTGGGTGAGAATGTGTTTCACCGGTTTTGATACTGACTGAATATAAACACTATCAATGTCCTTGAATAAGTCCATGAATTGCTCACTTTTCATGAGTTCATCTTTGCTAAATAGTTTTTCATCCTCAATCAAAGGAAATTCATAAAGGTTTTTCCAGATATTTCCCTCGC
>CAYMDE010000059.1:0-9998 GCA_964389115.1 uncultured Paludibacter sp.
CCATCAGTTTGGTTGCTGAACTTACAGAATTGCCCTCAGGTCTGATTCCAGAAGAAATTCAGGACGATCTGATCAATGGCGTCATTGCTTGTCCGAATGGCGTTTTCAGAGTAATCCCGGAACTTCCGTCTGTAGTAGAAACATCAAATAATCTGGCTATCGTGAAGTCTGATGGCGAAAGAATTGAATGTAAATGCCTTATTCGTAGCTCAGTAGAGTCGCGCAAAGAAGAGCTGGCATCGATGGTGACAAGTGTTTTTGCTTTGGCAGGAGCCAGGGTGGAAATGAGTGGTGCTTATCCCGGATGGAAACCGAACCTCAATTCGCCAATATTGAAAGAGATGACTAAAGTATATGCGGATAAATATGGCAAAACGCCCAAAATCATGATTATCCATGCAGGTTTGGAATGTGGAATTTTGGGCACACATTATCCTGAAATGGATATGATTTCGTTTGGCCCAACCATTCGATATCCTCATTCTCCTGATGAAAAAGTGAATATCGCAACTGTTGGTCAGTTTTGGGATTATCTGGTTGCGACTTTGGCAAATGTGCCTTTGAAGTAAAAAAACAAAATCAACCCGATCCAGCCTATACCGTTTAAAACCAGTGCTGCGAGTGTTGCCATTAAAAACCATGGCGACACATTGTGGAAACCGGCTAAGAATACAGGGGTTGAGGCGATGAGCGCAGGGATGATGCCGACAAGCATTCCTCCTGCAAACAGGGTGATATACTCTCTGAAGTACAGTTTGAAAAGCAGCTTGTTGCTAAACCCGAGTGTTTGATACAGTCGGGTTTCGCGACGGCGCTCGATCATGGTTTTGGCCAATACAACGGCCAACCCGACTGTTCCCAAAAGAATTCCCAATGCTCCCATCAGGAAGAAAACACTGAGGTAAGTGTTCTCAACCGAGTTAAAGGAGGCCAGTTTTTCATTGCTGCGAACCATTTCCCAACCATGGTCGCGGAATGCCTTTTCAAAATCATCAACAGCAATATCATTTTCATTTTCACTTTCTATCAGAAATAAAGAAGCTCCATCAGTTGCAGGGAAGTGTCGTTTGAAATGATGAATATCCACAATAACGTTTCCTTGTAAAATGGTGTTGTTTAATGCTCCGACCAATAAAAGCTTCAAGGTTTCACCAGCTGCATTGCTGTATGTGAGCGTGTCCCCGACTTGTTTGCCCAGTCCCCATTGCATCACAGTTTGATCGGCAACAGCTGGGATAACACCCTCATCGATAGAAGCTGAGAGCGATGACCAGGGACTTTTCGGATTGAGTAACCCATGCTTCGCCACGAACCGGAACCGCCCTTCAAGAAGCGCAGTTTGTGTGGCGATGATGCGTGGATTGGCAACCCTGTTGAGGTTATGACAACTAGCGTTATCATCGTAGGCCGAAAGAAAAGAGATGATGTTCGCTTCCTGCGGAAGATAAAATTCTTCTTTCACATCGGGATGATTCAGATCTCGAAGAATCGGGATGGTTGTCTCGGCAACATAACTGAATCCTCCGGTTCCCCCGCTGCGGTCGTGCGGGTCAATCGACATATCTTTGCGGTTGGCGGCCAGAACCAGAATCAGAAATACGCCACTTGCCAGCAGCGCAACTATGCTAAAACTGCGTACCGGATTACGCCGAAGATTGAGTTTGCTCAAACGATTTGGTGTCAGATTATCATACATTTCTTTTTCCTCGGGAAAGAATAAAAACTTGTAGGCCATGAGCATCAGGAAGATAAGCACAACGATTCCTGCAATGAACCAGTGGAAGATACCGTTGAGGAACAGGGCAAAAAATAAAGCTGCCGCGGTGATGGCCGAAAAAACTCTGAGCGTAGTCTTAACCGCCTTAGCTTTGTTGAGATTTTTCTTCAATGATTCATGTTTGTAAGCAGGATTGCTGTGTATGCGGATGCTTTTGCGCAAACTGAGAACCACCACGATCATGGCCACCAAAGCGCTGATAATCATTCCTGTAATTATCAGCTGAGGGTCGAAATGTAAGGATAAAACATCAGTTCGTACCATGTCGTACCACAATCGATTGAGTGCCCGGAATACGGCTTTTGAATATACCACGGAAAGCAATGCCCCGAGCAGCGTGCTGCCTAAAACGAGCATTGTTGCTTCACCATAAACGATGCGATAGATTAGTTTTCGGTTAAAGCCCAGCGAACTGAAAAGTCGCCATTGCTTTTGACGTTGTATCAGGCTAAACTGCAAAAGCAGAACAGTTAATAACAAACCTGCTGCAATGATAAACATGCCCATCCCGGCGAATAATTGTCCAAAATCAACTCCTCCACGTGCTGCGGTAAGACCTTCTTGCCGAACAGGTCGCAGCATGTATTCGAGTCTGAATGGCTCAATAACACTTCCCAGCAAGGCTGATATTTCTTCCTTTGAGGCCGAAGTCGCAATTTCAAGACTGGTAAGATTTCCAAAGCGATTGCCCCACAACTTCTGTCCTTCTTCAAGCGTAATCCATGCCTTGGGAGTGCCTTTATAATCGCGCCAGTAATCTTCATCTTTTTGACGAATTGATTCTAAATCAATCGGTATCCCTGCGTTCCAGTCGCGACAACTTCCGGCATCGGTTAATCCGGGAAGATGTGGAATCAGTGCTTTATCGGCCATTGCCTGCTGCATGCTCACAATTCCCTGAACCCTGAAGCGTGCATGTCGCACCTGCAAATCTCGCATCAGCCCAACTTCGAAATACTCCATCCTGATGCTGTCGCCCATCGAAACCTGCAGGTCATCGGCCATCCACTGGTTTATGATGATACTTCCCGGCGTCAGCTCAGCAAAACGGTTCGTGGCATTTACAAAGGAGTATGGGGTGCTGTTATTACCAAAACGAATGCTGTTTGCAAAATAACTCAGTGTTGGCGTGGCATCCGGAAATTGATTGACGATGGCAGCGCTGATGAGTGAATCCATGAAAACTCTTTCGGAGCGAATCAGCCATTTGTCATCTTCATGTTGAATAAGTTCGAGTCCGATATCTTCAGAGCGAACCAGCGTTTGTACCTGATTCTGTATGAACTGCACAGCGTGATTTGTATTTATCAGCATCAAATTACTGCGGTTTTTCAGTCCCATTACCCGATTAAGCCAGCCAATATCAGCAAATACGTTGAATGGAGTGCTTTGAACCGTTTCAGTACTGAAATGCCCGCCATCCAGCCTACCTGCAATGCCCGAAATCCGAACTCGGCGGGCAACTGTCTGACCTTCATCTGAGACAAAAGGCGTGTTGGGAGGTATGGGACCAATCGTACGCATTCTCAGCATTAGCTCATCACCTTCTTGTAGTCCGAGGCGGGTAGCAATATTATCGCTGATGATTATTTCCCCCGGCTTTATATTGCCATATCGCTGCGTTCCGGTGATAAGATTAAACCCGGAATCAACTCCCCAAATCTGCACATTATTAATTCTGAGTTCCGATCCCTGAACTGTTAATATGGCTTCACTTCTCAGAACAGGAGTAGCTAATATGTCTTTTTCCGAATTGAGTTGATTCGCAAGCTTCCCGGTAAACAGACGTTCGCCTGCGGTTAGCGTGTGGGTAGTGGTGCCAAGGCGGTAGTCCACAATTTTCTCAAGACTGCGTGTCAGGGAGTCGCCAACAATCAACGCACCGATAATCACCGCGGTGGCAATGGCCATCCCTGCTGCTGTAGCTAATCCCGACCAGGGATAGTGGGCAATGGTGCGTAATATGAGCCGAAAAGGGTGCATGGATTTATGAAAGTTTCATGTCGTGCAACTGATATATTTTATGCATCTGTCGTGCAACTTCAGGGGCGTGAGTGGCAATCACCAAAGTGACGTTTAGTTTTTGATTTATTTCGAGTAGCAACTGCATCAGCGTAGCCGCATTTTCCTGATCTAATGAACCTGTTGGCTCATCAGCCAGCAAAATGTCGGGTTGATTGATCAATGCCCTTGCGACGGCGGTTCGCTGACATTCGCCTCCTGAGAGAGCATCTGGTTTTTGATGCCTGTATTCCCATACGCCCATCATCTTAAGAAGTTTTTCGGCGCGCTGCATAACATCAGACTTGTCGTTGTTGCCCGTGAGCGTGGGCAGTAAAACATTCTCAAGCAAACTGCATTGTGGCAACAGGAAGTGAAATTGAAAAACGAAGCCAATGTGTTTATTTCGCACGGTGAGAATTTCTTGTTCCGACATCTTACTGAGTGTCTTATCTCCAAAAAAAATTTCGCCTGCATCAGGACAGTCAAGTGTGCCGAGAATACTCAGCAGGGTAGTTTTTCCTGAACCTGATGGTCCCATCAGAGCAATGGTCTCACCCTGATTGATGGTCATATTCAGTTGTTTTAAAACTTCGCGCACAGGTGATTGCGGACTGTTACGGTAAGTTTTGTGGATGTTATGGAGCTGGATGTTCATGATGTAAGCTCTTCGTATAAAGCAATCATTTTCTTTGCTTGTTCGTGAATATTAAACAATTGGTTGGCGCTTTTTCTCGCATTGTTACTCAGGCTTGAACTTAAATCTTCGTCGCTGAGTAGCTTAATAAGTGCCTTTGCCAGTTGTTCAGGTTCGTTTACAGGATAAACGATTCCTCCTCCCGATTGTTCGATGATTTCGGGGAATGCGCCCAAAGCCGGTTGTACCACAGGAATACCTGCTGCCAATGCTTCAGCCAGATAAATACCAAAGGCTTCACCATTGCGTACAGGTACTGAAAGTGTGCGAATGCGACTGAAATAATGGTTGCGTTTCTCCGGATCGAAATCTTTTATCCATTCAACTGAAGTGTTGAGTCCGGCAGCATCAATTTTCCGTTGTTGTTCACGGAGAAATGAATTGTCATCCGCAGTTTTACCTCCTGTAATTAACAGTTTTATGTCTGATGTTCCGGTTTCTTTTTTCAGAAGAATAAATGCATCAACCAGAATGTCAAGTCCGTTATCGTAACACATACGTGACAGGTAACCGATATTTCGTGGTTTTTTCAGGATATCATCGAAAAAATATCCGGCAGGTGGCACTCCAAGATAAATGGTGCTGATTTTTTCATCAGGAAGTTGCAGTTTTTCTTTCATAAAGCCGGTGTAATACTGACTTACAGAGATAAACCGATCCACGTGCTGAGCTTTTTCCTGCATTAGTTTCCAAACAGCATTGGCACTTTCAGGATGCATGTGGTCAACCCACACATCTTCGTCCTGCAACGAACAAACAACCGGCACATGCAATCGTTCACGCAGTCTGTGCGCCAACCCAAGTAACAAAGCATTAGATATATGTACCACATCAGGCTGAAAATGAACATCAAGCCATTCCACCAGATTTTCCAGTTCTTCTTTTTGCTGACCCTCTTCTCCCAACAACATCGAGATGGTCATTTCTTCGAGACCACTTGCGCGGGTCGAATTGGCCATTCGTGCTGCAAATCGTAACATCGGACCCGAATTGAGCATTTTATCGACCCACGTCGGCGCATTTCGCAACCATGAAAATTGCTGTTTGAGGTATAGGCTGATGGCGCCGTAAAAAACAGGTATTTCCTGACCGGCATGGTCATGCGCAAAAAGTGGCAGGTACATGGGGATTTTTACCGCATCGTGACCTTCTGCACGTATGGCATCAAATAATTTGCTGTCGCGCAAACAATTACCACAATAAAAACTACCTCCTGATCCGGGAATGATGTGTGCGATTTTCATAATTATATTTTTGTTAAACAGTAAATGTTTCCATCTTTAGCTCCAAGTATGATGCGGTTGGGAATAATGGCCGGACTGCCCTGAACGGCACTGCCAAGCTCGTAATTCCACACCACTTCTCCATTTTGTAAACTCAGTAGTATCAAGTCGCCCCGCATATTCGAAATCAATACATTCCGATTGTCGGCTATGGGCGACGACTCAACAGGATTGCCCGTATTGTATTGCCATTCCAGTTCGCCGCTATCTTTATTCAGACAATACACAAAGCGATCGCGGTTGCCAATAACCACCCTGTTACCCGAAACTGATGGCGATCCGATGAAAGGTAATTTGCGGGTTTCACGTTCAAAACTCCAACGAATTGTCAGCGTTTTCAAATCAATGCAGGAGAATTTTCCATCATAATCACCAATATATGCTTTATCTCTGTCGATGGCAGCGGCACTGGCAATATAACTGGCAACTTCAATGGTGCCCAAAGCCTTCCCGTTTGTAAGTCTCACTAAATGCAACATGCCGTCGCATCCACCAAAGATGGCATGACCGTTCCACAACGCCGGTGTGGTGTGCAGATAGTTTTGTGCCTCGTATCGCCACATGAGTTTTCCGGTAGATGCTTCAAAACAATACAGGTAGAAATCGTATGATCCGGCCACGATAAACTCCCGGCCTGTGCGGTCGCGGAACCAATTGGCAGAGCCACTAAACTGATTATTAGCTTCGTACATCCAGCGTTGCTTGCCTGTTTTTAGATCGATAGCGTAGAACATGCCACTCAGGTCGCCAATATAAACCGTATTATTGCGAATCAGTGCCGGCGCTTCAACAGCATTCGTGGTTTTAAACGACCAAACTAAATTTCCCTTCAGGTCAAAACAATAGACATAGTTATCAGTGCTGCCAACAACAATGTAATCGCCCCAAACCACAGGCGATGACTTGATGTCGCCGCCGGTTTTAAATGACCATTCCAGCTTTACCTGCAAAGGAATAGGAGTTTTGGTGATGCCGGGCAATCGTTGTCCACCCCTGAATTCAGGCCAGTTGCCTGAAAGAGTTAATGTTAGTAATAGTAATCCGTATGTTAAATACCTCTTCATCTTTTTTATGTTATAATTCTTCGAGTGCACCTGTCGGACAAGCACGGGCAACGAGGATGGCAGTTTCTTTAAGTGCTTCACCCATATTTTTATTGAAAGGGATGCCAATTTCCACATCGAATCCGCGACCAATGTATGTAAAACCAAAATCTTTCTGATGTTTGGTGGTGATGCGTACGCAGATACCGCATTTAATGCACTTTCCGGGTTCGTATATAATTAATCCCTGCTGAATATTTTTCTTTAGTTGCTTCCTGTCTGATAATAAAAACCTTTTACGGGATGCCTGATATTCATCAGAATACTCCCTTAGTTTGCAGTCGTCGGCATCGCGACAATCACAATGCATGCAGCGGGCTGCTTCAGCTGCTACTGTGTCAGCATCAAATCCGTCCCCGGTTTTTTCGGGTGTAAACCTTACTGCCTCAGAGGATTCTTTCAGATATTCAGCGTGTTCTTCGGCATATAAGCGGCCAACGACTGAATTAAAACGACGGTATTCTCCGGAAACTTCCCCGATTGTAAAAAGCTGCTCAATAGCTGTAGCTACTTCCTTTCCTTGTGCAGCAGAACGAATCGACATGCGCGTAGTCAGGTTAAGATTTCCCACCGCGAATACTTTGTCGAGATTGGTTAAATATTTTTTCCTTGCAACCAGCACCTGTTTCTCATTACAGTTGAGTCCCCAGGATGATAAGGTTCCATCGTGTGTTCCCATGGCAAGTACTACGGCGTCATATTCCCTGCGCAATTCAGCAAAAGAATCAGCATTTACCTTTTGCGCACCCTTGAAAATAACTCCCTGCTGCAAAATATAGTTTACTTCCTTTTGGAGTATTTCTTTATCCAGAATTTCATCCGGTACATCGTAATGTAATGCACCTCCGGGAAGTTCATGGCTGTCATATATCACAGCCTGAATTCCTTTAAGCTGAAGATATAATGCGGCAGCAAGTCCTGAAGGACCGGCACCCACAATGGCAACTTTCTTTCCTGTGGATGCTTTTTTTAGATATACAGGCATTTGCAATGCTTCATCGGCAGCAGCTCTTTTGAGTAAGCAGATTGATACAGGTTGATCGATGGGCTTCCGTTTGCAGGCATTTTCGCAGGGAGCCGGACAGATACGTCCCATTACCCCCGGCAATGCAATGTCTTTCATCACCACCTGTAATGCTGAATCAAATTGTTTTCCTGCAAGTAAGCGGTTCATCAGCGGGATGTTCATAAAAGCGGGGCAGGCAATGCGACAAGGAGCTTCGCAGTCGCCAATATGCTCCGAAAGTAACAATTCAAGGGCAGTACGTCGCGCTTCAAGCACTTCGTCATCATTGGTTACGATGTCCATGCCTTCCTGTGCCCTTGCTGAACAGGACGGAAATAGCCGGCCACTTTTTTGGTCTTTAACCAAACAAACCTGACATGAGGTGAAATGTTCCAGATTTTCATCGTGACACATGGTGGGAATTCTGATTCCCAGTCGTGATGCCGCCTGCAGCAAGGTTTCCCCTTCCTTTACGTGTATGGTGTTATTATTTATTTTCAGATTGATCATCGGGCTGCATGCTTTAAATAATGTGTATGGAATTAACCGGACACGCCAACCGGCATATGTCGCATTTCGTGCATAATTCCTGATCGATGGTATGTTTCTCATGCGGCAGGAATGGGATGGCATCCACCGAACAGTCCTGTGCGCAAATCGTACAACCTATGCAGGTATCGTCAATTTCGTACCTTATAAGTGGAGTACATTTGCCTGCCGGACAACGTCCCTGGAGATGTGCTTCATATTCTTCCCGGAAATATCGTAGGGTTGATAGAATGGGGTTGGGAGCTGTTTTACCCAAACCACACAAACTGCCTTTTTTTGTCCATCGTGCGAGGTTCTCCAATTCATCCAAATCGGATGCTTTTGCTTTACCTTCGCATAGTTTGTTCATGATGTCGAGCATTCGTTTTGTTCCTGTACGGCAAAATGTACATTTTCCGCACGACTCATCCTGCGTGAACGAAAGGAAGTAGCGGGCAATATCCACCATGCAGTCTGTTTCATCCAACACAACGAGTCCGCCCGAACCCATCATCGCTCCTGCTTCTTCCAACGACTCAAAATCGATGGGTTTATCAGCCATAAAATGCGGAATACAACCGCCTGAAGGTCCGCCAATTTGTACAGCTTTAAGCTTTTTGTTGTTTTGCACACCTCCGCCAATGTCTTCAACAATGCGTTTTAACGAAATGCCCATAGGCACTTCTATCAATCCACCACGATTGATTTTTCCAGCCAAAGCAAAAACCTTAGTGCCCTTGCTGCCAACAGTTCCTATGGATGCGAAGTTTTCATGTCCGCGACTTAAAATATAGGGTATCTGGGCAAAAGTTTCAGTGTTGTTTATCAGCGTTGGATAGCCCCAAAGTCCGCTTTCAGCAGGGAAGGGCGGGCGAATAACCGGAAAACCGCGCTTGCCTTCTATTGATGCAATAAGTGCTGTTTCTTCTCCACATACAAATGCCCCTGCGCCTTCCTTGATTTTGATGTCAAAAGAGAAGGAAGAACCGAGAATATTATTGCCGAGATATCCTTTTATACGACAAGTCTCCAATGCTTCGCGAATACGGAGCAATGCAAGCGGATATTCGGCACGTATGTAACAATATCCGTGGGTGGCACCCGTTGCATATGCGCCAATAAGCATTCCTTCAATAACACGCAAGGGGTACGATTCTAAAAGCATGCGATCCATAAACGCACCCGGGTCTCCTTCGTCGCCATTGCAAATCAGGTACTTGCGTTCTGACTGCTGCGAGGCTGCTGCTTCCCATTTTCTTCCTGTCGGGAAACCACCACCACCTCTGCCTCGAATGCCGCTTTGTTGCACAGCATCGATGATTTCATGAGGCTTCATTTGCAAGGCTTTTTGCAGACCATCAAATCCTCCCAGACGAATATATTCCTCCATGTCGGAAGGATTAAGAACACCACGATGTTCGGTGGCAATTGGGATTTGATCATCGAGAAATGCTGCCACCTGTTGCTCGCGTACATTGATGCCATATTTTCCCACGCCATCCCAACGGTCATCATGCTGCATGGTTTCCGTCAGCTTCATCACATTGCTTTTCAATTTGCGGAAAAAACCCTGAGGCTTGAAATGTTTCTCTACGATATAGCG
>CAYMDE010000059.1:10098-13276 GCA_964389115.1 uncultured Paludibacter sp.
ATAAAATCTTTCAGGATGTTGCCGGCAGTAATTGGGGTAACATGACCATAGGTGGTATTATCAATCTGCACCGCAGGAGCTAAAGAACAGCAACCCAGACAGCTTACTTTCTCAACCGTAAACGTGCCATCAGCATCTGTATCTTCCTGCTCAGTTAAATTTAATTCCCGTTTCAGTGCGTCGTGAACCAACGAAGCTCCTTTCACGTGACAAGCAGTACCTACGCATACTTTCACCTTATGTTGTCCGGCAGGGCGGAAACGGAATTGTTTGTAAAAACTGGCAACACCAACAATTTCAGCATGGGTAATTGCTGTGTTCTCACAAACCTGATGTATCAATTCTTCAGGAAGATAGTTATGTTCCCGCTGAATCGACTGCAGGATAGGGATTACTGCTTCCTTACCTTTGCCATGTTTGTTGATGATATTTGTTAATTGTGTATCCAATGTCAGTTAAATATTAATTTGTACCGATGCAAAACAGATGAGTTCTGGTTCTCACATACATACGCTGTGCAGAAAATGCCGGATTGCTGTAAACCGCTTGTCCCAGATTTGGAGTAGCAATCAAATCGATTTTTCTTCCCGGTCTGAAAATATATGCTTTGCCTGAAGTGTCGAAAACGTATAGTTTGCCATCTGCAATGACCGGCGACGAGTAGAATTTTTCATCAGCATCAAATTCCCAGAGAAAATCTCCGGTATTGGCGTCGAATGCAGCTACCACGGCAAAGGTTGTTGCGATGTAAAGAATTCCGTCGTGATACACAGGACTTGAAACCTCAGGCAAGTAGTAGCGACTCTCCCATATTTGTCGTCCCGTGGCAGCATCCACACCAACCATTTTTGCATATTCATTGGCAGCAAATATTTTTCCTCCTCCCGATGTAGGCGATGGTCCAACTTCACCAGCCATACAGTTCATTGTCCACAATTGCCTGCCGGTTTCTATGTCGTAAGTAGATAAATCGGGATTGCCCAAAAGGACAAGTCGTTGTTTGCCCTGAACCTCCACCATGATGGGTGATGCCCAGGAGATTTCGCTTGTGCGGCGGGTTTCCCAAACGGTCGTTCCTGTTCCTGCATCTAACGCTAAAACCCTTGATCCATCCTGAGTATCGTATTGAACCAATACTTTGTTGTTCCATGTGAGAAGTGACGAAGAATGCCCATAATGATTTTTAGGTACCCCAAGGTTACGTGCCCACAATTGATTTCCATCAAAATCAAAACTGATGATATCGCCTGTTCCAAAAATCGCAAAAACACGGTGTCCGTCGGTAGTCATGGTAGGTGCTGCCAAACCCGTGTCGTCGGTAGTTCGGGGAGGAGTTGTCGGAGAACCGGGGATATTTCTGACTTCACGTTCCCAGAGGATTCGTCCGTTGCGGCGGTTTATAGCATACACAACACGTTTGCTGTTGTTGGCTCCCGTGAGGAAAATATGATCTCCCCAAACAATAGGAGAGTTATACCCATGAATAGGGATGGCTGTTTTCCAGAGGATATTTTTACCAGAAGCTCCATCCCAATCCGTCGGAATTCCACGGTGAGCAATGGAAGCATTGCCCCACGGTCCGCGGAAACTGTTGTGATTTGAACGAATATCCTGTGGAGTCAGCGTAACTATTTTGGGACCAGCATCTGCTGATGATTCATCGCTTTCAGCTTCATCAGTATCTTCCTCTGTTTCTTCCTCAGGAACTACTTCGACGTCTTCATCTGCAGTTCTGATTGTAATTTCTTCAATCTCAGCTTTAGCGGTTATCGGTTCTTTATTAGGTTTCTCTAATTGATAGATCTTCATAAAATCATCGGTGAGCAATGCCGATGCTGCACCCAACACCAAAATGATAACACCACTGATAACCACCCAGCGTTGCGCAAGAATGCGGTTTGTGAAACGATCTTCAGCGCTTTCTGAAGGCCTGTCGATGCTGAAACGCAGGGTGTTATAGGTACGCAATGAGATCACCAAAACGATGGTGCCGATTAATAAAAGGATGCCGCCGGTGCGTATCTGCCAAAGACTCGTAAAATAAGCTTTTCGCGCCAGCATGTCCATGTGCCGGATTTCAGTCATGAGTGCATGACTGTCAGGCTCAGCAGACAGGCGTTGAACCAAAATCGACAAAGTTTCACTTTCGAGTGGTTTGTGAGCTTTGATTTGAATAAAATTCAGCAGCATCAGCAGGCTGACCAGCAAACTGAAGAATGTTGCAATCCATGCGATGCGACGGGCAATGGCTATTTTTTCGGTTTTATTCATTGTTGTTCTTTGGTGGATTGTACTTCAATGTTTCAGGATGTTCTTTAAACCAGGGATGTTCGGGCTTTCCAACGGGACAATAATCCATGCATCGTGCGCAACTGTAACATTTCCCCCGATTGGCTTCGTATATATCTCTCCTTCTGAAAGTCATTTGATTGAGTAGTGTTAATGCAATTACAAGTCCAATGAAACCACCCAGCCACCAGCCCCCAACGCGGTATTGCTGCTCAATAACTGATGAACTTTCAATCAAATTGTCCAATGTCTTGCCTGAAGCGAGGAAAGTCTGGATATCGATATCAGCAGCTTCATCCAGGATTTCAGGATTGGCTAAGATGCGCTTGGCCAAACTAACCTCGGGATGCACCATCGATAATGTTTTGTATGAGGCTGATATAGCCCAACCGCCCAAAAATACCAAAGCAGGTAACAGCAAAGTTACCAGGAAAAAGCGCCCTTTGAAGTTACGAGTGAGCTTTTGTTCTTTCTCTTCGGTGGGTTTGTCGATGGCATCGAACGGACAAGAATCCTTGCAAAGATGACAACTGATGCAGTCACTTGGAGTAATAGAAAGATGCTTCCGCGAAAAACGTGATGTGACATTGAGCAACGCACCATAAGGACAAACAAAACGACAGTAGGGGCGTGCTACGAACATGCCTGTGGCAAGGAACAAAATTCCCAACACTATCATATGAAATTCAGCTCCAAGTCTGAAAAATCCAACGAAAGGATCGTACCTGCATATGATAAATCCTGAGCCGGTAGCTGCAAAAAGAATGGCGAACCCGAGATAGAAAAATGGTATCATCCCCAAGGTAGATTGTAGCCAGGCCGGAAGTTTCAACGGTTTCACGATAAATATGTCCTGAATAATCCCGAGCGGGCAGGCAGTGGAACAGAA
>CAYMDE010000059.1:13376-14837 GCA_964389115.1 uncultured Paludibacter sp.
GCCTGTAATGCTCCGAACAGATTTACAAACATCACCACAATTATGATTAATAGTCTGATCATGGCTCAAACCCTCCTTTAATTAAATATGGTTGCGAAACCGGCACCCTGCTGATTGCATCGGAAGGACAAACGACTGCGATGGCGCACTCATTACAGTTTTTACATAAGTTATGTCTGATTTGAAGGTGAAATGAGCCATTGCCGAAAGAACTGCATCCTGCAACACAAATTGCGCATCCTATGCATAAATCTTCGATTATCTTGTATTGATAATAGGGGTCTTCTATGAATGTGCGCTCGATGGCAGCGGTCGGACAAAGCATGTTTTCTGCAGCTGTGTCGCGGGCATTATGTCCGGGTTTCAGATAACCTCCGCATAAATCGCAGTAACCACATAAGGCATAAGCATGCACGCACTTCACTGCCGACGGATTGATGACACAATCGGTGGCACATCTTCCGCAGAATGTACATTTGAAAGGATCAATCTGCCAAACATAGCCTTCCTCTTTGGCTCTGCCTATAGCCACGCCAGCAATACCGGCCAGCCCTAATCCAACTCCAATCCGACCAAGATTGCGCAGAAATTCTCTTCTGTTGGTATGCTTACTCATGATTTTTTAATGTCGGTTAAAGATGTCTTTTTCTGTGGCAAATCACATGCAGACGCAATTTTGCATCCTCCGCATTTATTCAGATATACACAGTGATCTTCATCCAGATTATTGCGTCCCCTTGTTGAAAGATAACCCGCAACTCCGAGTCCGGCTACCAACAACATTCGAACTCCCGATTTCAGAAAAGTTCTGCGGTTCATGTTTTCTGTTTCCATATTATTATTGCTTTCCGGGTTCAAATATTCTGATTACTCCCTGTTCAAAATCCAATAAGATAATATTGTCATTATCATCTACAACAATGGCAGGAGCACTGGTTCCGTTACCAAACGCATCGGGTGGTGCCACATAAGAACTGAACTTGCCCGATTCGCGATGAATCTTTACCCTTACCATGCCTTTTTCACTTGTTACATAACTGCCATCGCTGAGAAACGCGAAATATGATGGGTTGCAACAACCACTGAAACCTTCCGGGCCGAAAGATGCATCGCCCCAGCTTCTTCTCAAACGGCCATCGGCAGTGTAGTTTTGAAATTGGTGAATGCCCGGGTTAGTAATCCAAAGTTCTCCTTCGTTATTGATTCTTAGCGAAAATTGATTGCCGGGCAAAATAAATCCATGCAATGACGAAACTCCTGATTCGCCCCTGAAACGATTGATGATATTTAGCTGCAAATCATAAACTAAAACCTGTCTGAGACCTCCATCTGCAGCAAAAAAACGATCTGAACCAGCTGTTATCGAGGTGATTATAGATTCGTCGTCCAAGGTGTCTGATTCAGCAACAATTACGGCATCTGAAGAATATTTTCTGAGCATGTTTCCGTATGCAATAATTA
>CAYMDE010000060.1:0-14098 GCA_964389115.1 uncultured Paludibacter sp.
GCAACCACATCAATGCGATCATCATTCAATGCCTGTATCAATGCCTGTCTGTCTGCCTCCGACTTAATGGCAGGATTCCACTTGATGCGATTTCCATATGTGGCATAATCAGCATCATTAAACCATAGATGATGCACGCAAACTTCAGCAGTTATCTTCTTATCTTTCAAAGGTAATGTGTTGGAGAAAAGTGACATTTCTCTTTCGGTTGAAAGATGTAACACATGCAATCTGGCACCATAGCGATCAGCCAGTTCTACAGCCAGAGATGACGAACGATAGCATGCCTCGGCATTCCTTATTAACGGATGAAAACTTACTGGTAAATCATCGCCATGCAAGGCCTGATAATGCGCTTTATTGCTTTTGATAGTTGCCTCATCTTCGCAATGCGTGGTTATAAGCATGGGGATCTCAGCAAAAATCCGACTTAGAGTTGTTGCATTATCAACCAGCATATTACCTGTTGATGAACCCATGAAGACCTTAACACCGCAAACTTCTTTAGGATTTACCTGTTTTAGCACTTCAATATTTTCGTTGGTAGCCCCTACATAAAAGGAATAATTTGCTACGGATTTTTCTGCCCCGATCCGGTATTTATCTTCCAATGCTTCCAACGTTACCGTGAGAGGCATCGTATTAGGCATTTCCATAAAACTCGTAATCCCTCCGGCCACGGCAGCCCTTGATTCGGTTGCAATATCAGCTTTATGGGTTAAACCGGGCTCACGAAAATGCACCTGATCGTCAATCACACCCGGAATCAGCCACAAGCCTTCTGCTTCAATTATTTCATCAAAACCTGTGTCAGGTATTGCATCCGAACTCTGAAAAACCTGCTCAATTCTTTCATCAGCAATAACAACTGAACCAACAAAAGTTTGTCCCTCGTTGATTATCTGCGCATTGCGAATCAATGTTCTTATCATAAACTTGATGTAAATCGTAGATTAGCTTATTTAAATTTTAGGATATTTCCTAAACCACCCCTGAAGACGAAGTTGCAGAACGCCAAAAAATGCCTCGCCAAATATTCCACCGCTCATTTTGGAAGTTCCCAATTCCCTGTTAATAAAGATGATTGGTATTTCGACCAGTTTGAAGCCACATTTATAAGCAGTAAATTTCATTTCTACTTGAAAAGCGTATCCTTTAAACCTGATTTTATCCAGTTCAATTGTTTCAAGCACCTTTCGACGATAGCATTTAAATCCTGCTGTTGTGTCGGCAATCCTTATTCCAAGCACGAAGCGCACATATTTCGATGCAAAATAAGACATGAGCACCCTGCTGATAGGCCAGTTTACCACATTAACCCCGGAAACATACCGGGAACCGATTGCCACATCAGCACCAACTTCACTACATGCTTTGAAAAGCTTATTTAAATCAGTTGGATTATGTGAAAAATCAGCATCCATCTCAAAAATGAAGTCGTAGCCATTCTCCAAAGCCCATTTGAAGCCTGTAATATAAGCTGTTCCTAATCCGAGTTTACCCTCCCGCTCAATCATGTGAAGACTGCCCTTGAATTCATCCTGCATACCACGAACTATTTGCGCTGTACCATCCGGCGATCCATCTTCTATAATCAACACTTCAAATACTGTAGGTTGATTGAAAACTGCCCTGATGATACTTTCTATGTTTTCCTTTTCGTTGTAAGTAGGAATTATGACCAGATTCTTCGACATCACTTTATAATTTAGGGTTTAAACAGAATAATATCAATTCAGCAAAAACATGCGGGTTGGAGTAAAACGTTCAAGCGTGTACAATTCAACATCTTCACCAATTTTCACTCCCTTTTCAGTCAATTTCTTTTCAACAGTATTAAACGCAATACCGGGGTGATTATTTTCTTTACTTAAATGACATAAGAAAATTTTCTCCAGACCATCATGATAGATTTCAGCAAGATAATCAGCCGTTTGCTTGTTACTTAAGTGACCTGTATTCGACTTTATTCTTCTTTTTAAATCGGCAGGATATGGGCCGTGATCAAGCATGTGTTCATCATAATTGGCTTCAAAAATCATCACATTTGCCTGCCTCAAATGCTTGTCCGCATTTTCACACACATAACCCAGGTCGGTTGCAAAAGTTACCCGTTTACCCTTATACTCAACCGTATACCCCACATTATCAATTGCATCATGCGAAACTTCAAACGGAGTAATGGCAAAATCACCTATCCTGAAAGTTTCCTCTTTCACCAGATAACGTCTGCTGCCATTCAGTTTTTCCGTCACGCAATAGCTTTTATTGATGCCTTCATGTATTTCGCGGGTGGTATAAACAGGCACGTGATGTATTTCTCCAAGTGAGCCAATTGCCCTGATATGATCGGAATGACTGTGTGTTACAAACACACCCCAGATATTTGGAAAGTCTAGCCCCATCGCCTTTAAATTCTTTCTGATTGTACGAACTCCAATTCCTGCATCTATCAAAATTCCGCACGATGCGTTTCCAATAAAATAGCAATTTCCACTACTTCCGCTGGCAAAACTTTGAAATCTCAACTTATCCATAAAAAACGAGGGCTTTCTTCTTTTAAGAAGGCAAAGGTAGGATTAATAAACTAAAATATTGTAATTTTGCCGGACTTTATTCTTTAAAAAAACAAATCGTTTATGACACTGCTGCTTATTGAAACATCCACCCATATTTGTTCTGTTGCCTTGTGTGAGGAACAAACAATCTTGTTCGAAAAACAAAACAGGGACGGAATGAATCATGCAGCATTGCTGAGCCTGTTTATCGACGAGGCACTTAACCATTTGAAAAAGGAAAACAAAACGCTGGATGCAGTTGCTGTAAGTGCAGGACCCGGATCATATACCGGTTTACGTATCGGAGCATCAACGGCCAAAGGATTATGTTATGGCTTTGGCATTCCTCTGATTTCAGTCAGCACACTCGAAATAATGACTATTGCAGCTTTAAATCAGGTTGGTACGCATAATCCCGATGATTTGTTTATCCCCATGATTGATGCTCGCAGGATGGAGGTTTACGATGCGGTTTACAAAACCGATTTATCATTAAAACGTGAGATAACAGCTGAAATAATTAACGAAACTGCCTTTGAAGACTTGAATCATGATGGAAAAGTATATTTATTTGGTAACGGCGCAGAAAAATGTCGGTCATTGCTATCCAATGATTCTTTTCATTTCATCCCTGATATTCATCCATTGGCAGAGTATATGACAATGCCGGCCCTGAGAAAATTCAAAGACGGCACTTTTGAAGACGTTGCATATTTTGAGCCCTTCTACCTGAAGGAGTTTTTTACAACAGCTAAAAAGCTTTTCTAGCCTACAGTTCAAACTCTTCCGACCGAGCTGGAATTTCGATATTTCTGTAACCTTCACGCTCCAGTTGCTCACGATAGAACTGCTGAGTTTCATATTCGCCGTGTACAAGAAAAGTCTGACGAATTTCCTCCTGATCCTGGCACGCCAGAAAATCCATCATTTCGTGATAGTCACCATGGCCTGAAAATGCCTCAATACGTTCAATGCGGGCATTCACAGGTCGTATTTCACCAAATATTGAAATTTCTTTGAGACCGGGTTCCTGAATCCGGGCACCCAAAGAGCTCGGTGAACAATAGCCAATAATCAGTATCGTCGTTGATGGCTTGGCAATATTGTTTGCAATATGATGTTTAACCCTGCCTGCCTCAGCCATTCCCGATGCTGAAATAATTATGCAGGGCTCATCCGAATCGTTCAAAGCTTTGGATTCATTGACATTTTTAATGTATTTCAACGAGTTGAAACCAAATGGATCTCTGTCGTACTTCAGCACACTTTTTACATGTTCGTTCATATTATTGGTATGCATCCGGAATATTTCTGTGGCATTAACCGACAATGGGCTATCTACATAAACCTCAATATGAGGAAGTTTGCCGGCATTGTAAAAATTATTCAGCATAAACACAACCTCCTGAGTCCTACCTACCGAAAAAGACGGTATGATTAGCTTTCCTTTTTTATCGACACAAGTTTCGTGCACTATTTTGAGCAACGCTTCCTCCGACTCATTCTCACTGGAATGCAGTCTGTTTCCATAAGTAGATTCGGTAATAAGATAATCGCATTGCGGGAATTTGGCAGGAGGTTGCAATAGTTTATTCTGAGGTCTGCCGATATCGCCCGTGTAGGCAATTCGCTTTTTCTGTCCGTTTTCAATGATTTCAAGATTTACCACTGCGCTTCCAAGCATATGTCCTGAATTGGTAAATTTCACATTGATTTTATCATTGATATAGAAGCGACGGTCATACGAAACACTGATAAACAAATCCAAAGCCTTCTCGGCATCTTCTACTGAATACATGGGTGTTATGCCGGGTAGCCCCTGCCGTGCGCGCTTTTTATTATACCATTTCACGTCAAGCTCCTGTATATGACCGCTATCGGGCAGCATTACAGAACACAAATCGCGTGTGGCACTGGTACAAATCACCGAGCCTCGAAAGCCAAGCTTGTACATATAAGGAATCAGACCTGAATGGTCGATATGTGCATGCGATAAGATCAGATAGTTTATCTCTTCAGGATCGAAGCCTAAATCGCGGTTCAAGGCATCGGTCTCAATACCTTTACCCTGAAATAAACCACAGTCGAGCAAAATCTTCTTGTTATCATCAGTAGTTATCAAATGCTTACTACCGGTCACTTCGCGTGCAGCACCAAGGAATTGTATTTTCATTGAAAATTAGTTTTTGGGGTTATTGAATGTAAGGCACAAAAGTAAACTTTTATCAATAATAATTAATGGCTAAAACTATTTCTCAGAATTATTAATGAAGTTTTAGAACTCAGCCATCAATCCCATTCCAAAAAGAGCATAATCGTACTTCGCCGGATCCACCGAATCAAATTGTCGCAAGTTGGCAGTTATCTCTTCAACAGCTTTCCAGTCGTCCTGCTTGCGATCGAGCAAACCTAGTGCCCTGCCAACCCTGCCGACATGAACATCCAATGGAATCATCAGTTCCGAAGCTGGTATTTGCTTCCAAAGTCCAAAATCAACACCTACAGAATCGGAGCGAACGAGCCAGCGCAACATCATATTCAGTCTCTTAGCTGCAGAATTATCAGCAACTGATGAAACATGCTTTCTGCTTCGTAGTAGATCATGGGCCATTTCGAGAAAAACTGATCTGAAGAAATTCAGTGCAGAAAAAACGCTGTTATTAATAAGATATCCCTGATTAAACACAGATTCAAGTCCGCCATGATTTCTGTAAATATTCTGCAGAGAACGAACAAAAAACTCACAATCATCGCCATTGAAAGTTCTGTGAACGAAAGACTGTAAAGATTTCAAATCCGATTCATCAGCATTTAACACAAAGTTATGCGGACAATCATCCATCCTACGCATCAGTTCGCGTGCATTGCGTATTATCGTTTTTCGTTGTCCCCAGGCGATTGTTGCAGTCAGAAATGCAGCAATTTCAACATCCTCTTTTTCAGTAAAAAGATGTGGAATCTGAATCGGATCATCATCGATATATGCCGGAACATTATAGCGATGAAAGCGATCTTCAAGAAGTTCGAAGAGGATTTGCTGATCGGAACTCATCATGTTATCAGAGTCAATCTTCATATCCATATTACTTCTTCTTTTGTCCGCGGGTTTTAGGTTTGCCGTATTTTTCCTTCATTTTATCGGCATAGCGAACCTTGATATTCACCTTTTTATTCTTATCAATTTTTTCATGGAAGGCACCTCCGCCCTGCTCCGGCCGGATAACTTTCACCAATTGATTTTTCATTTTCACTTCCGGCATTTCCCAGGGATTCAACTCTTTCGACACTTCCACTTCATCAGGCATAGCCATCAGATTGATTTTTTGCTGCATCAGATTTTCAACAGCTGCACGGCTCTCTGCATCTTCTTTTAAAAGGAAAGTGATGGCGACACCTTTTTTATCAATACGACCGGTACGACCAATACGGTGCATGTAATTTTCAGGCTCAACAGGCATATCGAAATTCAATACATGCGTCACATCATCGAAGTCGAGACCACGTGCCACAATATCCGTTGCAATCAGCATCCTGGTTTCACCATCATTAAACCGGCGTAAGTTTTCGAAACGATTATTTTGCGATTTATTGGAATGAATCAAACTGATATTATCAGGATAATCCTCTGACAATCTATCGTAAACCTCATCAGCTAACTGACGCGAAGACACAAAAAGCAAAACCTTGGAGAATTCGGCATGTGCATTCAATAAAAACTTAAGCAAATTGATTTTCGTGTTAAAATTGGGAACAGGCATTGCAACCTGACGGATATTTTCAAGCGGAGTTCCAACGCGGGCAGCTTCCACTTCCTGAGGATTGATGAATTGATCATGAATAAACGATCGTACTTCGTCGGTTAATGTAGCCGAGAACATCAGGTTTTGTCGCTTTGCCGGTAAAAAATCCATCAAACGCACTAACTGAGGTCTGAAGCCGAGACTCAGCATTTCATCGACTTCATCAATGATAAATTTCTTCACGGTCCTGAATTTCAGGGTACCATTAAGCAGGAAGTCGAGCATTCGGCCGGGAGTACCCACAACCATATCCAAACCGTCGAGTAAGAGCGGTGTTTGCTGCACCATATTTACTCCTCCGAAAACTCCGGCAACCCGAAACGACATACCGGATGCTAATTGCTGCGCTTCTTCAACAACCTGTATCACCAACTCACGGGTTGGAACAACAACAACGATGGTCGGGTTTTTATCCTTGCTGAACTTCCATTGCTGAAGACAAGGAACCAAAAAAGCGAGCGTTTTCCCGGTACCGGTTTGGGCAATTCCAACCATATCGCGCCCCGAAAGTATAACAGGATAAGCCTTTTCCTGTATGCTGGTTGGGGTGTGTACACCCATCGACTCAAGTCCTTTAAGCAGAGAACTATTCAGATTAAAAGTAGAAAATGACATTTTGATAAAATTTAGCACAAAGATAATCGAAAAAATTGCAAATTCTAATTACTAAAACTGTTGATATCTTTTTCTGCTTTACAACTGTCAAATTTGAAAAAATGAAGTAACTTTGCACAACCCAAAAAATTGCAAATTAACATGACCACAGAGCAGTTTCAGTATCGTCATATCGGCATTCAGCCGCACGACGAGGCAGCTATGCTACAAACTATCGGCATCGAATCAACCGAAGCATTAATCAAAGAAACCATCCCATCAGATATATTATTGAATAAGGAAGCTGAACTTCCGGATGCGCTTACAGAGAAGCAGCTTACAGACCACATGGTTTATCTGGCCTCGCGCAACAAGGTTTTTCAATCGCATATCGGTCAGGGTTGGTACGATACAATTTTGCCGGCAGTCATTCAGCGTAACATCTTCGAAAACCCGGCCTGGTACACCTCCTACACCCCCTATCAGGCTGAAATTTCTCAGGGACGGTTGGAGGCTTTACTAAACTTCCAGACAGCCGTTTGCGAATTTACAGGAATGGATATCGCCAACGCTTCGCTGCTTGATGAAGCTACTGCTGCTGCCGAGGCTGCCACAATGATGTATAATATCCGCAGTCGTGCTCAGGAAAAAAGAGAGGTACGTAAATTATTTGCCGACAGCAAGCTTTTTCCTCAAACACTGGCTGTTTTGAAAACCAGAACCAAGGTTCAACAAATTGAACTCGTAATTGGTGATGCAGAATCGTTCATTCCTTCTAATGAATTCTTTGGGGTCATTCTGGCTTATCCTGATGCTGAAGGAAATATTCGTGATTATCGGGAGTTAATTCCTGATGCTGCGGCACATGAAATTAAAATTGCTGTTTCGGCTGATATTTTAAGCCTGGCATTACTTACTCCTCCGGGCGAATGGGGTGCCGACATCGTTTTCGGTTCAACGCAACGCTGGGGTATACCGATGAATTTCGGTGGACCATCAGCAGCTTACTTCGCATGTAAAGAGGCTTACAAGAGGGAGATGCCCGGACGAATTATCGGTGTAAGCAAGGACAAATATGGAAAAACAGCTTTCAGAATGGCTTTGCAAACCCGCGAACAACATATCCGCAGAGAAAAAGCAACGTCGAATATCTGTACAGCCCAGGCTTTGCTGGCAACCATGGCGGGAATGTATGTGGTCTATCATGGTGCTGAAGGAATTAAGAATATTGCCCTGAAAATTCATAGTACAGCCAATTATCTCAATGAGATTTTAGATGTTTACGGATACACCCAGTTGAATGAGAACTTTTTCGATACACTCAGAATTAAGCTTCCTGAAGAAGTTCAACCTGCCATATTTAAATCAGTAGCACTGGCTGCGGAAATCAATTTCAGGTATTTTGAAAATGGAGATATCGGAATTAGTATTGATGAAACTACTGATATCGACCGACTAAACAATATCATTGAGGTTCTTGCTCAGGCAGCCTCAAACAATCCTGTTTATGCTGATGAAATTCAGGAATATATTTCCTTTGATGAATCTCTCGAAAGAAAAAGCGAATACTTATATCAAGACAACTTCAATTTGTATCGCAGTGAAACAGAAATGATGCGTTACATCAAAAGGCTGGAACGCAAAGACATATCATTGGCTCATTCAATGATTTCACTGGGGTCGTGTACCATGAAACTGAATGCGGCTGCTGAAATGTTGCCCTTAAGTATGCCGGGATTCAACGCGATACATCCTCTTGCTCCTGCCGATCAAACGCAGGGCTATCTCGAAATGATTACTGAACTTGAAGAATATCTTTCAAACATAACCGGTTTTGATGCTTGTAGCTTACAGCCAAACTCAGGCGCCAATGGTGAGTTCAGCGGATTAATTACAATTCACGAATACTTTGTATCCAAAGGTGAAGGTCATCGTAAAGTGGTGCTGATACCCGCTTCTGCTCACGGTACAAACCCCGCAAGTGCTAGTCAGGCCGGCATGCAAATCGTTGTGGTAAAATGTGATGAGAATGGCAATGTTGACCTTACCGACTGGAAAGAGAAAGCCGAAACGCACAAAGACAATTTGCTAGGCTGCATGATTACCTACCCTTCCACACATGGTATTTTTGAAAAAGATATAAGGTTGATGTGCAAAATCATTCATGAGTTTGGTGGACAGGTTTATATGGATGGAGCCAACATGAATGCCCAGGTTGGATTAACCAATCCTGCCACTATCGGCGCAGATGTTTGTCACCTGAATTTGCATAAAACCTTCGCGATACCTCATGGCGGTGGCGGACCGGGAGTTGGACCGATATGTGCGGCAGCGCATCTTGCTCCTTTTATGCCAGGAAAAAAGGGCGATGAGTTCAATCGTGTTTCGTCGGCTCCATACGGCAGTGCGGGCGTTTTACCTATTACATACGCGTACATCAGAATGCTTGGAGCAGAAGGATTAAGAAATGCTTCAGTTTATGCTATACTCAATGCCAACTATCTCGCGACGAAGCTCGACAGCAGCTTTGGCGTTCTTTATAAAGGCGATAACGGAAGAGTTGGTCATGAACTTATTCTCGACTGCCGCAAATTCAAATCCATCGGCATCACTGAAACGGATGTAGCTAAAAGGTTGATTGATTATGGTTTCCATGCTCCAACCTTATCATTCCCTGTAATTGGAACCCTGATGGTTGAACCCACTGAAAGCGAATCGCTTGCCGAACTTGATCGATTTGCCGAAGCAATGCTTTCGATTTATCAGGAAATAAAAGAAATTGAAACGGGAGAAACTGAAAAATCAGATAATGTGTTACAGAATGCGCCCCATCCCGAATATGAAGTTTGTGCCGACAATTGGGAGCACAGCTATCCGCGAAGCAAAGCGGCATATCCGGCTAAATGGCTGAAAGAAAACAAGTTTTGGGTTAATGTTGCAAGAATTGACAATGCCTGGGGCGATAGAAACCTGATATGCACCTGCCCTCCTACTTCAAGCTGGAGTGAATGATTGTTAAATTTTGTGTCAAAACATTCAATTATATAAAATTGACAGGATGATTCAGCTTAAGTGAATCAAATAAATATATCTTTGCACATCTATTTTGAAACTTTATGGTTCAGGCAATTATCATATCAGCAATACTGTTGTTCATCGGCATACTTTTATTTGGAATCCGCGTATTTTTTATCCGTGGAGGCTCATTCCCCAATATCCACATCGGAGGGAATCAGGCACTTAAAGATAAAGGAATCGGCTGTGCAACATCACAAGACAGAGATGCTCAGCAACAGAAAGCAAAGCAGCTGGTCGACGACATGATTCAAAATTTCTAATTAAAAATATATGAAGAATATTTCACTCATTTTCAATGTGGTTTTAACCATAGCAGTAATTGTGCTTTTCGTTTTGGTATTGGGCAAAAAAAACAATGAGGCTCCGGCAGGTTTTAGCAAATCGGGCGACTCGACTGTCACTTTCACCCTTCCGATTGCATACATCAATATTGATTCATTGTTGTTGAACTATCAGTTTGCAAAAGAATCTAATGAAAGTCTGATTAAGAAAGCTGAAGATTCAAGATTGGATTTGAATGTTCGTGGCAGACAGTTGCAAAATGAAATGGCTGAGTTTCAACGTAAACTGGAAAACAACGCCTTTTTAAGTCGCGAAAGAGCCGAACAGGAACAAACCAGACTCATCAGAAAGCAACAGGATTTACAACAGCTCGATAATCGCTTATCTCAGGAGTTGATGGAAGCACAGCAAGTAATGAGTGAGCAACTTCGTGATACCATCAACACCTTTCTGAAATGGTATAACAGAGACAAGAAATATGAATTTATTCTGAGTAATACCTCAAACGACAATATTCTACTGTCAGGAGAAGGTTATGACATTACCAAAGAAGTTGTTGACATGCTTAACGAAAGGTATAGCAAAAGAAAGAAGTAATAGATAATAATATATTTAGAAAACGTGGCCCAATTGATTTTGAGTCACGTTTTTTTTAGCTTCTGAAGCTTAAAAACAGAGTAACTAAAGCATAGATTACGATTGTTGCAATCCAAAGCGTAGTTCCATCAAACATTGAATAAGTTCCCAGACCGAGTAACAGACTCATCATCAGTTGCATTCTGCCAATACGTTGTGCTTTAAAATCTGCCTCTTTTGTCTGAAACTGCACAATCAATCGTTCCAGAATTATCAAAACCGAACCTGCACCAAAAAAATATTTGGCAATATCAAGACGGTTAAAGTGCCCCAACGAACCAAATACTACCAACAGAATTCCAATAACGTATAGTATTTGCAAATAATTTAACTTCTTCATCAATAACTACTCTTTAAAAATAAAAACATCCTCATTATCCCGTTTCATATAATATTTCTCACGGGCAAACTTTTCTAAAAAAACAGTATCCGTGTAAAGGCGATTAAGCAATTCCTGATTCTTCCTGATTTTTTCCTGAAACGATTCATGCTCATGCTCCAGGCGTTCAATTTCATTTTTAGCCTTGTTCTTATTAATCAGATTATGCTTGTCGAAGAATATCAAATAACCGAAAAAAATGACAGTTACAAACACATATTTATTGAATATGGCTTTCACTATGAATTTCAGTATTCCGGATGATTTGGGCATATGATCTAAAAATGAGTTCAACATCGCAAAGGTAATCAAAAATCTGTGTTGTAAGATGGTTCAAAATCAATTCAAAACATTTTTATTCTGATGTTGAAAACTTTTCAACAAATGACAAAATCAGGCTAAGTGATGGATTTTTTTTGACTATATTTGCCCGTCAAAGAAAGAGCATTTATAATTTATGGAAAACTTCATTGTATCAGCAAGAAAGTATCGTCCGGCCACATTTGATTCAGTGGTAGGCCAGTCAGCCCTCACCACCACCCTCAAAAATGCTATAAAAAGCAGTCACTTAGCACATGCATACCTGTTTTGCGGTCCACGGGGAGTCGGAAAAACCACCTGTGCACGAATTTTTGCAAAAACTATCAACTGCCAAAATCTTACTGCCGATTCTGAAGCATGTAATGCATGTGAATCATGTGTTTCTTTCAACGAACAACGCTCTTACAATATCCATGAACTTGATGCTGCATCAAACAACGGTGTTGATGATATCCGCTCATTGATTGATCAGGTTAGAATCCCACCGCAAATTGGCAAATACAGTGTATATATCATCGACGAGGTTCATATGCTTTCGCAGGGTGCTTTCAATGCGTTCTTAAAAACCCTGGAAGAACCTCCGGCACATGCTATTTTCATTCTTGCTACAACCGAGAAACACAAGATAATCCCAACCATACTTTCCCGTTGTCAGATTTATGATTTTAATCGTATCTCTGTGTCTGATACGGTGGCACATCTGAAATATGTTGCCCAAAAAGAAGGTGTTAAGATTGATGACAATGCACTCAATATTGTTGCTCAAAAAAGTGACGGAGGAATGCGTGATGCCCTTTCAATCTTTGATCAGTTGGTTAGCTTTTGTGGCAACGAAATCGACTATCAGGGCGTAATCGACAATCTGAATGTTCTCGATTATGAATATTATTTCAGATTGATTAATGCCTTTCTTGAAGGTAAAGTATCAGAATCGCTTATCACATTCAATGAAATTCTGAATAAAGGTTTTGATGCATTCCATTTTATCACCGGACTTGGCTCACATTTGCGTGACCTGTTGGTATGCAAAGACCCGCAAACAATTACTTTGATGGAAGTTGGTGCCGACATTGGTAAACGTTACGAGCAACAAGCTAAACAATGTAATGACGAGTTTATTATTCAGGCACTGAAAATCACCAACGATTGCGAATTAAATTATCGCATCAGCAGCAACAAGCGATTGCTGGTTGAACTGGCTTTGATACGTATCTGTCAATTGACGGACGAAAAAAAAAAGTCCGCCTGAGTCATGAAGAGCTTCCTGCACTTAAAAGCATAGCTGTTACAAAATCAGAAACAGCAGTTGTTCGTGAAAAGACAGCAATTGCCAAACCAACAAAACCCGCTGAGACTAAAGTTACTCCTCAACCTTTGCCCCCTGCCCGTCCTGCAAGGAAAAGTATATCAATCAGTCTGAATAAGAAAAACCAATCACAAAGCAGTGATTCTGAATCAGCAGCAACAACAATTGAAACTGAAAAGACGGCATTGAATGAGCCTTACACTGAAGATGCGCTTATTAATGCGTGGAAATCCTATGCTGCTGAAATCCCTAAAATTGTAAGCGTTGTAAGCTATATTAAAAATACCATTCCCGCCAAAACGGATGAAAACCAATACGAACTTTCCTGCAGCAACATCTTTCAGGAGAATGAATTAAAAAAACTTCTCCCGGGATTGGCTGAATTTGTGCGGAATAAAGTCCGAAATAACAATGTGCAGTTTAGCACGAAGATTATTCAGGCCGCAGAGATTCAGCGAAGTGCAAATCCGGAAGAAGTTTTTAGTAACATGGTAAAGCAGAATCCCGCGCTGGGGATTCTGAAAAATAACCTTAACCTTGAAATAGACTAATTATTTTTGTCCTTTACTACCGCTTGTTGAAGATGGCTTGGCGATATTTTCACGCATGGAAGTATCCGCTTCGATATTCTTCATTTTGTAGTAATCCATGATACCCAGATTTCCTGAGCGGAAAGCTTCAGCCATGGCTTTTGGTACTTCAGCTTCGGCTTCTATAACTTTCGCGCGCTGCTCCTGAGTTTTTGCTTTCATTTCCTGCTCAAGAGCAACCGCCATGGCTCTGCGCTCTTCAGCTTTCGCCTGTGCGATATTCTTATCAGCTTCGGCCTGATCCATTTGAAGTTGAGCACCGATATTCTTACCAATATCAATATCAGCGATATCAATCGATAGAATTTCGAATGCTGTACCTGCATCCAAACCTTTTTTCAATACAAGTTTCGAGATAGAATCAGGATTTTCGAGCACTGTCTTATGCGACTCAGAAGAACCGATTGACGAAACGATTCCCTCACCTACACGAGCCAAAATAGTTTCTTCACCTGCACCCCCAACCAATTGTTTGATATTGGCACGAACTGTAACACGAGCTTTGGCAATAAGCTGAATACCATCCTTGGCAACAGCAGCAACCGGAGGAGTAT
>CAYMDE010000061.1:0-14040 GCA_964389115.1 uncultured Paludibacter sp.
AACCCGGAAGAGCCCGTTGTGTTTATGAAGCCTGATACTGCTATTCTACGCAATAATAAACCCTTCTTTATTCCTGATTTCAGCGAAGATTTACATTATGAAACTGAGTTGATTGTGAAAATTAACAGGTTGGGGAAAAACATCGCTCCTGAATTTGCTCACCGTTACTATGCTGAAATTGGTTTAGGTGTTGATTTTACTGCCCGTGATTTGCAGCGAAAACTTAAAAATAACGGTCACCCCTGGGAAATAAGCAAAGCATTTGATAATTCTGCGGTGATTGGTAGTTTTCTGCCGGTTGAAACCTTGGGCGATGTGCAGGAAATAAAGTTCAGGCTAGATTTAAACGGACAAACAGTTCAGGAGGGATTTTCAGGAGATATGATTTTTCCGATTAAAAAACTGATAGCACATGTAAGTAAGTTTTTTACCCTGAAAATCGGAGATATCCTATTCACCGGAACACCTGCCGGAGTGGGTAAGGTGCAAGTTGGTGACAGACTTGAAGGCTATATTTTTGATCAGAAGATGTTTGACTTTAAGATTAAATAATGTTATCTTTTTTTAATGCGAACAACATTCGGAGTTCTCGTCCGTTTCAGATGTTGGTTCAGACTAAATATACTTTTTTCAATGCGTAAGTTTCAATCCCTGCTATACTCTATATTCATCCTGATTTTTATTTGGATATCCACCCCTCTGGCTAATGCCGGATTATTTCCTTTTGCTGAGAATTCAGTGCTTGCTGAAGGTAGATTTGTCAAGATAAGAATCAAAGAATCCGGCGTATATCGTCTGACATTTGAGGACCTGACAACCATGGGTATCAATCCTGCCAATGTTCGTATTTTTGGTTATGGTGGTGCTTTGCTCAGACAGAACTTTACAACCGATAAATTTGATGATTTACCTGAGTTGGCCATTCATATGGAAAAGGGTGCCGACGGTGTTTTCAATGCCGGGGATTATATTTTGTTTTATGCTCAGGGTGTGAATTCATGGGCTTATGACAGTAACCGGGGGATGTTTACCCATACTCTGAATCATTATGCAAATCACGGTCATTACTTTGTAACATCCGATGCAGGAACTGGAAGAAGAATTGAAACAGTTAGTCAATCAATTCCTGCTGAAGCTACGATTAATCAAATTAATGAGTTTGTTGATTATGCTGTACACGAAAAGGATTTAATTAGTCTGGCGCTATCGGGCAAAGAGTTCTACGGAGAAACGTTTGGGGATATGCTTTCGCTGAATATCAATTTCACATTTCCCAATGTTGTAAAGAATTCTAATTCAGTTCGTACGCGACTGGATGTTGCAGCTGTCTCGGGCGATCCGTCTAATTTTATTCTGAGCCTGCATGGCCAGCAACAACGAACGCTAACAGTTGCTGCACGTACTCCAAATGATAATTATGAAAAGGGTAGAGCGGCCAATGGCATTTTCACCTATACCCCTAATGCTGATCTGCTTAATTTCAATCTGACCTATGTTAAATCAACATCTGCATCGAGGGGGTATCTTAATTACCTGACGGTTAATGCGAGGAGGCAATTGATTATGACAGGGTCAGCCATGAGAGTGCAAAATGTTGATTTCCTCGGAACGGGTACTTTCGATCAGTATAATGTTCGAAATGCCACAGCAGGCGTACAGATCTGGGATGTGACAAATCACGTTAACGCGTTTCGCATTCCTACATCAACTGTAAATGATACCCTTAGGTTTATTGCACCTAATACAACAGCCCGAACTTTCGTGGCTATTAACCCGACCCTGGGTTCCACTTTCCCGAAACCTGAAGTTGTTGGAGTGGTGCCTAATCAAAATCTGCATGGCATGCCTCAGGTCGATATGGTTATCATTTCATATCCCGGCTTTGTTTCACAGGCCGAGAGATTAGCCGCGGCGCACAATGCAATGGGTGAAATTAAAGTTGCAGTCGTCACAACAGAACAAATATATAATGAGTTTTCGTCGGGAACTCCTGATGCCACTGCATATCGTTGGTTGATGAAAATGCTCTATGACAGGGCAAACGACATGGGTGATGTGAGTAAAAGACCCAAATACTTACTGTTGTTTGGTCGTGGCTCGTATGATAACCGCCAGATTTTGCCCGGTACAAGTAAGAGTTATGTGCTTACTTATCAAACTGAAAACTCATTGGTTGAAACACTTTCTTATGTAACTGACGATTATTTTGGTTTCCTCGATGATTGGGAAGGCAATCAGGTTCCTGCTCATTCGCTCAACTTAGGTATAGGAAGATTCCCTGTTTCAAGTTTACAGGAAGCAACCAATGTGGTTACCAAAACTATCAATTACATGCGTAATACCGAAAAAGGTATCTGGAAAAATCAAATACTCTTTTTAGCTGATGATGGTGATGGCGCCTTACATATGCGTCAGGCAGACAGTATTGTATCTATGTTATCGAGAAATCACCCCTCATTCCAATACAATAAGATTTATCTTGATGCATTCCAGCAAGAAGTGAATGCCAGTGGTGAAAGTTATCCTGTAGCCAGGACAAAGTTTTTGAACATGGTGAACACCGGGGTGTTTCTGTTAGATTTTATTGGTCACGCAGGTGCAACAGGCTGGACTAACGAACAGGTTCTTACCAATGCAGATGTATTGAATATGTCCAACAGAAGACTTCCGCTTTGGATTGGTGCTACCTGTAATTTCCTTCAATTCGATCTTCCAACCGTATCGGCCGGTGAGCAGGTTTTACTTAACCCCATTGGTGGCGGTATTGGTATTATTTCAGCAGCACGTCCGGTGTATGCGTCACAAAATTACAATATTAATCGTCAGTTGAATCATTTCCTCTTTATGAAGGAAAATGGTCGTCACATGCGTATGGGTGATGTGGTTATGCGTGCCAAAAATAGTTTGGGCACCGAAATCAATAAACTGTCATATGTTTACATGGGTGATCCGGCTTTGCGTCTCAATTATCCTACAGAGTTTAATGTTGTAACCTCTAAAATCAATGGATCTGATGCTCAGGGCAATGATACACTCAGAGCTTTATCGAGGGTGACAGTCGAAGGTTTTATTGCTGATGTTGATGGAATAGAAATCCCGGATTTTAATGGTAAACTTTATATCAGGGTTTATGATAAACTGCAACGAATCACAACGCTCAATAATGATAGGAATGGATTTCTGACTTATTTCGATCGTCCCAACATGCTCTTTTCAGGAACAACAGAGGTTATCGATGGTAAGTTTAGTGTTACTTTTATGTTGCCTAAAGATATTCGATATAATTTCGGAGGTGGCCGCATCAATTATTACGCTTACGATTCCAATTATGATATGGAAGCTCAGGGTCATTTTGAAAACTTTACTGTGGGTGGTTCCAACCTTGATTTTGAATATGAAACTGATGGCCCGGAAATTAACATGTATCTGAATACTCCGAATTTTGTTAGTGGAGATAAAGTAAATGAAACTCCGGTGTTCATCGCCGAGGTGAGTGATATCAATGGAATCAATCAAATTGGAAGTGGTATTGGTCACGATATCATGTTGATTGTCAATAATGATCCTTCGCAAACCTATGTGCTAAACGATTTTTATCAAACAGAGCTAAATGACTTTACCAGAGGTATGGTTCGCTTCAAATTACCCGAGATGAGGTCAGGCAAACATACCCTGACTTTCAGGGTGTGGGATTTGCTCAACAACTCATCAACACAGTCGCTCGATTTTGAAGTAGTAAAAGGACTGGAGCCTGAAATTATGCATATCTGGAATTATCCGAATCCGGTACGACAGAATACTCGTTTTGTAATTGAACATGATCGTCCGGAAACGGTTTTACATGCAACCGTGGATATCTTTGATACAACAGGTAGAAATGTATGGTCGTTCAGGCAGTCAACTTTGGATGAAATAAGCTGGGATGCTGTGGATCATCATGGCAGAAAACTTAAAACCGGAGTTTATTTATACAGAATAAGAATCGAATTTGCTGATAAACAGATATTTTCAAAAATGAATAAATTAATCATCGCTGATTAGTCTAAATTATACAATAAAACAGATTTTTTTGGGTTATTAAGTGAGTTTTACAAGCTAAAATGATAACTTTGCATTTCCAAAAAAGTTGATAGAAAAATTTACAATGAGAAAAATTTCATTCCTCCTGATTATTTTTATAGCATTTCAATCTGTACTTTTTGCTCAGATTGAAACAGAAAACAATCCGATTATATCGGCAGTACCATCGTTAACTATTGCTCCTGATGCGAGAGGTGCCGGTATGGGAGACCTTGGAGCTGCAACAAATGCTGATGTTAATTCACAGTTTTGGAACCCTGCGAAATATGTTTTTGCAGATAGTAATGCAGGATTGGCATTTTCATTCACTCCATGGTTACGCCGATTGGTAGATGATATTGATTTAGCTTACCTCGCCGGATACTGGAAGTTCAATGAAAGAAGAGCTTTAAGTGCTTCGTTGCGTTATTTCTCTTTGGGAGAGATATTGCTTACCGACTTCCAGGGAAACCCTCAGGGCTCAGCCTTCCCCAATGAATTTGCTATTGATGCTGCCTATTCTCAAAAGCTATTTGATAATTTTTCTGCAGCAGCAGCTTTACGTTTCATCTACTCCGACTTAAATAATGGTCGCAATCTTTCAGGAGGAGCTGAGGTTTATCCGGGTGTGGCTGTAGCTGCCGACGTGGCACTGTATTACAGGAACCCTATTCCTCTTCCAACAGGCGATGCAAACCTGGCATTTGGATTGAATTTGTCCAATATCGGTTCAAAGATTTCATATGATGATTTCGCAACCAGCAGTTTTATACCTGCGAATCTGCGTTTCGGTACTTCATTCGAATATCCCATCGATGAATATCAGAAATTCTCAGTGAGTGCCGATGTGAATAAAATGCTTGTTCCAACTATGGATTATACAAAATTGGCTGAAAATATCAATTATTATAATGATATGTCGTCGCTGCAGGGTATTTTATCTTCATTCAGCGATGCTCCCGGAGGAGTATCTGAAGAATTACGTGAGATTTATTGGTCGATAGGAGCAGAATACATTTATAACAACCAGTTTGCGCTTCGTGCCGGTTATTTCAACGAAGACCAGTACAAAGGTAACAGGAAGTTTTTTACTGCCGGTGCCGGTGTTAAGCTGAATGTTTTCCAGTTAGACGTATCTTACGTGGTATCTGTTTCTCAAACGAACCCGCTTGACCAAACACTCCGTTTCTCACTCTCATTCGATATGTTTGGATTGCAAAATCTCATGAGATAATCATTTAATTATCACTCATTCTGTTTTCTGATGAATTTCCGAACCGGATTTGGATATGACGTACATGTGTTTGCTCCCGGCCGTGAATTATGGCTGGGAGGAATCCAAATTACATATCATACAGGTTTGCTTGGTCATTCTGATGCTGATGTACTGATTCATGCACTTTGCGATGCATTGCTGGGTGCAGCAAATTTAAGGGATATTGGTTTTCATTTCCCTGATACTTCCCCAGATTTTAAGAATATCGACAGTAAAATTCTTCTTTCCCGCACCATGGAGTTAATCCGTGCAAAAGGTTATGAACTTTCTAATGCCGATTGTACCGTTTGCGCTGAAGATCCAAAACTTAATCCCCATATCCCGGCCATGCAGCTATGTCTTTCCAATGTTATGTCCGTTGATGTTGATCAAATATCTATCAAAGCAACAACCTCCGAAAAAGTTGGTTTTGTTGGTCGCAAAGAAGGTATGGCTGCATACGCTTCTGTATTGATATATAAGGGTTGATAATCTTTTATAAAAAGAAGTATTATCAATTGATTCTTGCTTTAATCTTTCCGAGATAGTTTTCCTCTATTCAATCATAAATATATTCTATTGTAAATCACTTTTACAGTAAACATATTCGGTGTAAATTTGCATTGATTTCAAAAACAAAAATTCAGAAAGAAAAATATTTAGTTATTAATTCAAATAAATCAGATTATGTCAGTATTAGTAGGAAAAAATGCCCCGGTTTTCAACACCAAAGCAGTAGTTAATGGTGGTGAAATTGTAGAAAACTTTTCATTGCAGCAGTACATCGGAGAGAAATACGTAGTATTTTTCTTTTACCCAGCCGATTTTACTTTCGTTTGTCCAACCGAATTGTTGGCTTTCCAGGAAAAAATTGCTGAGTTCGACTCACGCGATGTTGTGATAGTGGGAGCGTCCACTGATTCAGAATTCTCACATTGGAAATGGTTACAAACCCCAACATCACAGGGAGGAATTCAGGGAGTGAAATATCCATTGGTTGTAGATCAGACCTTGGAGATTTCAAAAGCTTATGACGTGTTGGCCGGAGAAGAAGTGTATGATGAGGAAGGAAATGTGAAGTTTGTTGGTGAGCCAAAAGCGTACAGAGGTTTATTCCTGATTGATAAGTCAGGTGTTGTTCGACATCAGGTTGTAAATGACATGCCACTGGGAAGAAGTGTGGAGGAAATTATCCGTTTAATTGATGCACTTCAGTTTACTGAGGAATATGGTGAGGTTTGTCCTGCTAACTGGAAAAAAGGTGACAAAGCATTGACGCCAACACAGGATGGTATTGCAAGTTATCTTTCAGGTCATTGATTAAGTACCTGAAATTGTTTTTAAAGCCCTTTATTTTCTAAACATGAAAATGAAGGGCTTTTTGTTTGTGCAAAGTGTACATATTATCGATTTGTATCTTTTGAGCAGGTATAAAAATGCATTTAAGGATACGATAAATCAGAATTATTGTATTTTTGCAACTTGATTTGAAAAATGTTTGTTTACGAAGTTCATTAATATGTTAGTAAAAACTTTTGGTGCTGCCGTTCAGGGCATAAGCGCTACCATTGTTACCATCGAAGTAAATGTGAGTCAGGGTATTCGATTCCTGATAGTTGGATTACCTGATAATGCCGTCAGGGAGAGTCATGAACGAATTGCTTCTGCGCTTTCGTTTGCCGAAAAGCGTTTGCCCAGGATGCAGGTTGTGATAAACATGGCACCCGCTGATATTCGCAAAGAGGGTTCAGCCTACGATCTGCCTTTGGCAGTCGGAATTCTGGCAGCATCGAATCAAATCAGGTGCGATTTGCTGGAGCAATATGTGGTGATGGGAGAACTTTCGCTTGATGGTGGCTTGCAACCAATCAAAGGGGTGTTGCCTATCGCGATTAAAGCCAGGGACGAAGGTTATAAAGGGCTTGTTTTGCCTTTGCAAAATGCCCGCGAAGCAGCTGTGGTTGATAATCTGGATGTATATGGAATGGAGCATGTCTCGGAGGTTATTGCCTTTTTTAATGGGAGCAAGGACTTTCAACCGGTCAGGGTGGATGCCGGAGAGGAGTATTTCACACGTGTGAACCACTACGATTTGGATTTTGCAGATGTAAAAGGACAGGAGAGTGTTAAACGGGCATTGGAGGTTGCAGCTGCAGGTTCGCATAATATCATACTTGTTGGTCCGCCGGGAGCAGGTAAGTCGATGATGGCAAAGCGATTGCCGACTGTGCTGCCGCCACTTACCATCAACGAAGCGTTGGAGACAACCAAAATTCATTCGGTTGCAGGGAATATTGAGAGCAATACTTCTTTGGTTTCGCAACGACCTTTCAGGAGTCCACACCATACTATATCTGATGTTGCATTGGTTGGAGGTGGTGCTTTTCCTCAACCCGGCGAGATTTCACTGGCACACAACGGTGTGCTGTTTCTGGATGAGTTGCCCGAATTTAAAAGGTCGGTGCTTGAAGTGATGCGACAACCGCTTGAGGATAGAAAAATTGCCATATCAAGGGCGAAATTCTCAGTAGAGTATCCCGCCAGTTTCATGATGGTTGCATCCATGAATCCTTGTCCGTGTGGTTTTTATAACCATCCTGAAAAGATTTGCGTATGTGCTCCCGGAATTGTTCAGAAGTATTTGAGTCGTATTTCTGGTCCATTATTGGATCGAATCGACATACATATTGAAATTGTGCCTGTGCCATACGAAAAACTTTCAGAAATGAGAGACGCCGAGAAAAGCGATTTGATACGCGACAGGGTTATCAGAGCCCGCCAGATACAAGAGGAGCGTTTTAAAAATATTGATGGGGTGTATTGCAATGCACAAATGACTTCAAAACTGTTGAGACAATATTCAGTGCCCGATGCTGCAGGGGCTGAAATACTAAAAAATGCAATGCAGCGTTTAAATTTATCAGCGAGGGCATACGACAGAATACTCAAAGTGTCGCGTACCATTGCTGATTTGGATGAATCGGAAAATATTCAGGCTTATCATCTTGCCGAAGCGATTAATTACAGGAATCTTGATCGGGAAGGATGGGCTGGTTAAAAATAAAGAATGAAGTACTTTCTTGTAGCCGGTGAAGCATCGGGCGATTTGCATGCCGCAGCGCTAATGAAGGAAATTAAATTGTTGGACCCCGAAGCTGAATTCAGGTTTCTGGGCGGCGATTTGATGCGTGCTGCCGGTGGTAGCATGGTGCTTCACTACCGCGATATGGCTTTCATGGGATTTACTGCCGTTATTAGAAACCTCAGAAAGATTGCACGCAACTATCATCTTTGCAAAAAGGCTTTACTGGAGTATCAGCCCGACAAGGTGATTCTCGTTGATTATCCGGGTTTTAATCTCAGAATTGCGAAATTTGTTTTTGAAAATCTTCAGGTTCCCGTTTACTATTATATTGCACCCAAGTTGTGGGTCTGGAAGAAGTATCGCATCCATGCTATCAGGAAATATGTACATCGCTTAATAACTATTTTTCCGTTTGAGACTGAGTTTTATCGGGGGCTCGACTACAAGGTGTATTATGCAGGTAATCCAACGGTAGATTCAGTTATCAATCATCCCGAATTAAATCAGTCTGATTTCAGACAGGTAAACAAAATATCTGACAAACCCGTAATCGCCGTTCTTCCGGGTAGCCGAAAACAGGAAATATCAGCTTGTTTGCCGGTTATCATGAAAGGTCTGGGTTTTTTTGCAGACCATGAAATTGTGGTGGCATGCGCACCGGGTGTTGAACCTGAGTTTTATCATCGCCTACTAAAAAATGATGCTGTTAAACTGGTTTTTAATCAGACTTATCAGCTTGTTAAGCATGCTGATGTGGCAGTTGTAAATTCAGGAACTGCAACCCTCGAAACAGCGCTTATTGGTACGCCGCAGGTGGTTGTGTATCATGTGTGGCCGGGAAGATTAGCTGCTTTGTTAAAGAAAATATTCCTGAAGACTAAATTTGTTTCTTTGGCGAATATAATTGCCGGAAAGGAAGTCGTGAAAGAGCTTGTGGCACATTTGTTTAAGTCAGAGAATGTTTATGCTGAAGTTGCCCGGATTTTAAAAGATGAGTCATATCGCGAAAACATGATTGACGAATATATAGGGATAAGAATGAAGCTCGGGGAGCCCGGTTGTGCAAGAAGAGCTGCTTCAATTGTTTGTGAACAGGATTGATTTTCTTTTACATCTGGTAGTTTTAAAGAAATGAATATGAGTTTTGTCCGGATAATAATACTTTGGTTTTTTTTAATTGTTTTAGCCCTGAATGTGGCTTCACAAAGGATTTCCGGCGGACTAAACTACGATTTCTTTTTTGATAACACTGAATATGATCGCTCAGAACTGGCAGTTTCTCAAACTATGAGCGGTATGCATCTGATTCCAGATTTGCAGTTTAAGTTGGATAAAAACACCTCATTAAATACAGGTGCCAATTTTCTGTTTGCCCATGGTGATCATCCACACTTAAGTACGGTGAAGCCGTTGGTTTATTTGAGACATGAAACCAATAAGCAAAAAATATGGGTGGGAACCTTCCCCAGATCATCAACCTTAAACGAATATTCTGATTTGCTTTTTCAGGATTCAATTCGATATTTCAGGCCTAACATAAACGGTTTTATGTGGCAATTACAACGGAACCGGAGTTTTATCAAATTGTGGCTTGATTGGACGGGCAAACAGAGTGTTGATGTGCGGGAATCTTTCATGGCAGGTTTTTCATTTTCAATGCCATTCGCGGATAGGCTTAACTTTTCAGGTGAATCATATCTTTTCCATTTGGCTAATACCAGACCCCGCACTCCGGGCTACGTAGTTTGCGATAATGCTCAGTCTGAAATTCGGTTGTCATGGACTGAAAGCTTTAGTAAAAAGGAAAACAAACTTATTCTCTCGGCAGGCTTGCTTGCTGCTTATGAGAGAGAAAGAGCTAATCCTGCCGGAGGTTCATTTCCGCTAAGCATGGTGTTGAGAGCTAATTATTACGGCAAAGTTATTTCCTCTGAAAATGTGTGGATTTACGGTGAGACCCGCATGTTACATTATGGAAAATACGCAGAATCCTTGTATTGGAGTTCTCCCTTTCTGCGCAATAGAAGCTATTTCAGATCAAAACTCAATCTCCACCTTGTAAAAAAGGAGAAAATGGAATCTGACAGTGGGGTCACACATGCATTGGTCGCAGGGAAAAATGCTTTTTCAGCAGGTTATGACGGTCAGTGCCGGAATCGACAGAATCACGCTGTTGAAATAAGACATTACATCATACAGGCGAGGGCAATGCTATTGTATTTTGAGTCGGTGCTGTCGCTTCGGGAAGTTAAAACAACCGGTTTGCCAGTGCCGAAAAGAATGCCACCCATCTGTGCACCCGCGAATGTCATCATGCTTTTGTAGAAAATATTGGCTGAATCAAAGCCCGGGAAAATCAGGATGTCGGCATCACCCATGATCGGTGTTTCTACGTTTTTAATAGCTCCAAGTTCTTTGTCAACGGCCAGGAATATATCGAGCGGACCGTAAACCACTGCATTGCCAAACTCGCCCTGCTCATATGCATCCAAAATATCTACATAATCTTTTATGAACGGAAGCTTTATGTTCTTTTTCTCTGTTCCGTGTAATAAGGCAACTTTTGGTCTTTCGATACCAAAGTTTGTAGCCATTGATATAGCATACTGAATCATAGCGGTACGTTGCCGAAGATTTGGTGCAGGGATAACGGCAGGGTCGGTAACGAAAAGCAATCGCGGATAACCCGGTATTTCCATCGCTGCAATAAAGGTCACCACATTCCCGAAAGGTACCATGCCGTGCTCTTTATTCAGTATCGCTTTGAGGATAACATCGGTGTTTACCAAGCCTTTCATCAGGATGTCGGCCTGTTCGTTTTTCAACATAGCAACAGCAAGTTCGGATGCTTCAGTAAGATCGTTACATGGGAATAATTCATAATCATTTTCAGATGCAAACAACGACAAATTCAATTCGTCAGGATTCCCTATCAAAATGGGGTAAATCAACTTCTGACCGGTAGCTTTCACCAAAGCTTTCATCGTATGGTGATCGGCAGGATTTACCACAACCAACCTGCGCGTTTTGCTGACTGTTTGTAAATGGGCGCTAAGCTCTGAAAATGACCTGATTGATAGCATATATTTAAGATTGTGAATTTTTACAAATATATGGAATTTTATCATCCCGAAAGAATTTTCTTCGTATCTTTGAGCGTTTTTTTAATATGCAATCTGATACAAAAATATAGCATATACTATACTTTCAGGAGTTTAATACATACACAATGAACAAATTCAGACTTCTTAACAATGTCTTTGGATGGCTTGCTTTTCTGATAGCCGCAGTTACTTATCTTATGACCATGGAGCCGACAGCCAGTTTTTGGGACAGCGGCGAGTTTATTTCAGCAGCATATAAACTGGATGTGGGTCACCCTCCCGGGGCTCCCTTCTACATGTTAACAGGTCGGTTTTTCTCTCTTTTTGCTTCCGATACAACCCAGGTGGCTTTGATGGTTAACTCGCTTTCGGCTTTAGCAAGTGCATTTACCATTTTGTTTTTATTCTGGACCATTACCTATCTTGCTCAAAAGATTGTAGCCAAGTCGGAAGAAGATTACAGCATTGCCAATATCGTTGGTATTCTGGGTGCCGGAATGGTTGGTGCATTGGTTTACACTTTCTCTGACACCTTCTGGTTCTCGGCAGTTGAAGCCGAAGTTTATGCTTATTCCTCCCTTTTTACTGCGGTTGTTTTCTGGGCAATTCTCAAGTGGGAACGCATTGCTGACCGACCGGGTTCTGATCGCTGGTTGATTTTTATAGCTTATCTGATGGGGCTTTCCATTGGCGTTCACTTGCTTAACCTCCTTGCGATTCCGGCTATTGTATTAGTATTCTACTTCAGAAATTATAAAGTTTCGCCCTGGGGAATTGTTTCTGCCATGTTGATTTCTTTTGTAATTCTTGGCGCAGTGCTTTATGGTATTATTCCTGGTTTCGTTGAAGTAGCGAGTCAGTTCGAACTGCTTTTTGTCAATGTGTTTGGCCTGTCTTTCAATACCGGTGTGTTGTTCTATCTCATTCTGACTTTGGGTATTCTTACCTGGGCAATCATTGAGACTTCAAGAGAAACGAATTATATCAGGATGATTATTTCGTTTTTAGCAGCCATTACAGTTGTTGGAATTCCGTTTTTAAATGCTCATTTTGTACTCGGATTCATCATTGTGGGAGTTCTTGCATGGCTTTTTATCCGTTACAAACACAAAGTAAGCGCTCGTTGGCTCAATACAACTGTGGCGATGATAACTGTAATACTGATTGGATATTCGTCTTATTCAGTGATTGTGATTCGTTCTGCTGCCAATCCTCCCATGGATCAAAACTCGCCCGATAATGTTTTTGCATTGAAGTATTACTTGAATCGTGAGCAGTATGGCGACCGACCGCTTTTTTATGGTCCTTCCTATAATGCCCCGGTGAAATTAGATATTCAGGGTAATATGTGTGTGCCACGTTTCAAGCAGGGTGCAGCTGCCTGGGCTCCTATACCTAAGGAAGATCCGAACGAGAAGGATCAGTATTTCATTACAGGACATAAGCTGAAATATGAGATGGATGAACGTTTCATGATGTTCTTCCCACGCATGTACAGCAGTGACCCATCTCATACTGAAGCTTATAAATCATGGGCAAATGTAAAGGGTAAACGTGTTCGCTTCGATTACTGCGGTCAGGATCGTACTGAGTTTGTTCCGACATTCACTGAGAATATGAGGTATTTCTTTAATTATCAGATCAATTTCATGTATTTCAGATATTTCATGTGGAATTTCAGCGGAAGACAAAATGATATTCAGGGACATGGCGAAATAGATCGGGGCAACTGGATTACCGGATTCAAATTTATTGATAATAAACTGGTTGGCGATCAGGATACATTGCCTTCGGAGCTGCGTGATAACAAAGGACGCAATGTTTATTATATGCTTCCGCTCATTTTGGGTATCATCGGAATTTTCTTCCTCTTGTCAAGCGGCAAAGAGGGTAAACATCAGTTTTGGATTATCATGTTGCTGTTCTTCCTTACAGGTATAGCCATTGTAATTTACCTGAATCAAACACCCTATCAGCCACGAGAAAGGGATTACGCCTATGCAGGTTCGTTCTATGCTTTCAGCATCTGGATTGGTTTGGGTGTGTTAGGATTAATCAGAGCGGTAGAAAAATACCTGCCCAAAACGGTTTCAGCAATTGTTGTTTCGGTAGCATGTTTATTAGTGCCCATACAGATGGCTGGTCAGAACTGGGATGATCACGATCGCAGTAACCGCTATGCAGCACGTGATTTCGGTCACAACTACCTGGCATCCACTGAGCCCAATGCCATCATTTTCTCGAATGGAGATAACGATACATTCCCGCTGTGGTATAATCAGGAGGTGGAAGGCTTCAGAACTGATGTACGCGTTTGTAATTTGAGTTACCTTCAGACCGACTGGTATATTGATCAGATGAGAAGGCAGGCCTACGATTCAGACCCTCTGCCAATTTCGTGGACACCAAAACAATATGTTACCGGTCAGAACGAAGTGGTAAGTATTCGCGAAAGATTCAACGAACCTATCAATGTGAATACAGCTTTCCGTATTCTTCTCGATCCTCAGTTCAGAGAAGAGGGAGAAGGGTTTATT
>CAYMDE010000062.1:0-1981 GCA_964389115.1 uncultured Paludibacter sp.
TCGGAGCACCTGATGTATCAACCTTTATTCACAGCATTTGCCCGTGAAGCTGAGATAAAACATCCTGAGAAACCTGCCAATCTGCAATTCAGGCTCACAATCAGAAAGATGATTTATGCCGGAAGCAGTGTTGCAGCTACAGTTTTAATTGCTTTCTGGCTCACCGGGAGTCCGTTTATGAAAAACGATTACGCGATAATCAACGGAAATAAGATTAATGACTCCGAGTTGGCGCAGGAAATGGCAATGAATAAACTAAACAGGATCAACAATATACTGGATAACAGCTTACAACCCCTCGAATCAATCACAGGCTTTAAAGATAAACTTGAGCCTCTCGAAAAAATATCGGTTGTGGAAAAAGAATTAGAATCTATTCGGTTACTACTTAACTCAAATGAATAAAAAAATTAAAAAAGGATAGAATATGAAAAAGATTATGACTTTAGTTGCAATATGGTTGATTACATCCATGGCAGCACAGGCACAAACACTGAAAGGTTTTTTTGACAAGTATGCTGATGACGAAAGGTTTCAGTATGTTTCGATCAACAGAGGAATGATTAACATGGGAAGTATGATTGCCGGAATCTCACGAAGTGATGCAAAGATATTCTCAAAGATGAATAATCTGAAAATCTTATCATTTACTGCAGGGAATAATCAACAGGAATTCCTGAAAAGTGTGGAACAGGAACTTCAAAAAATCATTGAGAACGGTAAATTTGAATCGGCAGTTGAGGTACGCGACAAAGGTGAAAGGGTGAATATCTATTATCGCGTTACAGGGAAAGATAATGCTGACATGCTTATTGTTACCAGGGAGAAAAATGAGTTTAACTGCATTTGGATAAGCGGCAGAATGTCGATGGAAGAATTAATGAATAGTTTCTCGTCGCTACAAACCATGGGAATACCCGTTTCACAGGCATGGTTTGGCACGATAGATGCAGTGTAAGGGTCATACCAATTTTTATTTTACTTCAGTTTTACTAAAAAACAAATCTGTCTGAAACAACCTCGTGAGAAGTCCGTTTCAGACAGATTCTTTTATTTCTTATCTCTTTAGTTTTTACTGACAGATGACGCAACCTTCACATTTCGATAGTTCTCCACGAAGTCTTTTTTCAACCAACATTTTCATGCGGTCGGCCAAAGCAGGAATGCGGATGCGATCCACCACATCAGCAGTAAAGGCAAACATGAGCAGCAGGCGGGCTTCTTCCATCGGGATACCGCGCGAGCGCATGTAGAACATTGCTTTCTCATCGAGCTGACCAATCGTTGCACCATGCGAGCATTTCACATCATCAGCAAAGATTTCGAGCTGAGGCTTGGTGCGCATTTTCGCCGTTTTATTGAGTAACAGATTGCGGTTGGTCTGGAATGCAGCCGTTTTCTGCGCATCTTTTTCAACATAAAGCCGGCCTGTAAACGCACCTTTCGACAAATCATCGAGCACATATTTAAACAACTCGTTCGAGTGGCAATTGGGTTTATTATGCATGATGGAAGTGTAGTTGTCCACCGTTTGATTTTTGTCGCCAATCACCATTCCACACAATTCAGCTTCGCAATGCTCTCCGTTGAGTGCAATTTCAATATTGTTGCGGGTAATGCCATTGTGTAATGTAATCACATTGGCCAGTGCGTTTGAACCAGTTTGCTGTTCAATCAGCAAAGTGTTGACGCTGGTAGTTTTGTTATGCGTATTTTCCAGCTTGTAGTGCTCATAAATTGCATTTTCAGCTACAAACACTTCAGTAACGCGGTTTGACACAAAACGTACATCATCAACAGTGTGGTCGCAAACTAACAATTGTGCTTTTGCACCCTTGCCCAATATCACCAGGTTGTGTGCATTGGCCATGAAATCAACATCAGAGCGCATGATATTGACAATCTGCACCGGTCGATCAAGCTGTACGCCGTCAGGCACATAGATGAAGAATCCATCCTGTGCGAAAGCACCGTTGAACGC
>CAYMDE010000062.1:2081-11035 GCA_964389115.1 uncultured Paludibacter sp.
AAACCCAGCTGTTCGAAAGTCTCGAACGAAGCATCGCGGGCAATATTCATCACCGCGGCCGAATGCTCCCTGATCTGAGGGTGATACGCTTTATATAAATCTATATACTGTTGTTCCATGAAAATATCTGTTTATCAACATTACACAAGCACTTCCTGCTTAATCCAGTCGTATCCTTTGGCTTCGAGTTCGAGTGCCAGTTCCTTACCACCCGACTTCACGATTCGTCCGTCGAACAATACGTGTACAAAATCGGGAATGATATGGTCGAGCAAGCGTTGATAGTGTGTAATCACAATCGTTGCTTTCTCAGGCGATTTGAGTTTATTGACACCGTTTGCAACGATACGCAATGCATCAATATCCAAACCCGAATCAGTTTCGTCGAGAATGGCTAATTTAGGTTCGAGCATAGCCATTTGGAAAATCTCGTTGCGTTTTTTCTCACCGCCCGAAAAACCTTCGTTCACAGCTCTGTTGGTAAGTTTGTTATCCATCTCAACGAGTTCCTTTTTCTCACGCATCACCCGCAGGAAGTCGGTTGCCGACATAGGTTCCTGTTCACGGTATTTGCGCTGTTCATTGATAGCAGAGCGCATGAAATTTACCATGCTTACTCCGGGAATCTCCACGGGATACTGAAAACTGAGGAAAATACCTTCGTTGGCCCTTTCTTCGGGAGCCATTTCGATTAAATCCTTGCCTTCGAACTGAATGCTTCCGTGGGTTACTTCAAAAGCGGGGTGACCGGTAATTACCGACGATAAAGTCGATTTTCCTGAACCATTCGGACCCATAATCGCGTGAATCTCGCCCGGCTTAACCGTCAGATTCACTCCTTTTAGTATCTCTTTGCCATCGATTGAGGCATGTAAATTCTTAATCTCTAACATAATATTTTTTGATGTGCCAATTACTATTTTATTTTATAAGTCTGTTGTGATTTCGCGACTGCCGATTGATTCGCACTCTAAGGTCGCTCAATTCACAACAGCCCGCTTATCCAACTGATCCTTCGAGAGTGATTTGCAGAAGTTTCTGCGCTTCCACAGCGAACTCCATTGGCAGTTTATCCACCACCTCTTTAGCGTATCCGTTTACAATAATCCCCACAGCATCTTCGGTTGAAATACCGCGCTGATTACAGTAGAATATCTGGTCTTCCGAAATTTTGGAAGTTGTTGCTTCATGCTCAACAATGGCCGATTCGTTGTTCACCTCCATATAAGGGAAAGTATGTGCACCACATTTATCGCCGAGCAGCAAACTGTCGCATTGCGAGAAGTTGCGCGCATTTTCGGCATTGGCACCTACCCGAACCAGTCCGCGGTAGCTGTTTTGACTCACCCCTGCCGAAATACCTTTCGAAAGGATGTGTGAGCTGGTGTTTTTACCAAGATGAATCATTTTGGTTCCTGTATCGGCCTGCTGATGGTGGTTGGTTACCGCTACCGAGTAAAATTCGGCAGAAGAATTATCTCCCAACAAGATGCACGACGGATATTTCCAGGTAATGGCTGAACCTGTCTCGACCTGTGTCCATGAAATATGCGAATTAACACCCTTGCAGATTCCCCGTTTTGTTACAAAGTTATAAATACCACCCTTGCCTTCTTTATCTCCCGGATACCAGTTTTGAACCGTGGCATATTTCACTTCAGCATTGTTCATCGCCACAATCTCAACAATAGCGGCATGAAGCTGATTTTCATCACGTTGCGGAGCAGTACATCCTTCGAGATAGGACACATAGCTGTCGTCGTCGGCCACAATAAGCGTACGCTCAAACTGACCCGTATTTACGGCATTGATGCGGAAATAGGTTGAAAGCTCCATCGGGCAGCGCACACCTTTTGGGATATATACAAAGGATCCATCGCTGAAAACAGCGCAATTGAGTGCTGCAAAGAAATTATCGGTATAAGGAACCACCGATCCCATGTATTTCTTCACCAAATCAGGATGATGTTCCACTGCTTCGCTGAAAGAGCAAAAAATGATGCCCATTTCGGCCAGCGTTTCCTTGAAAGTTGTTTTCACCGAGACTGAGTCCATCACCGCATCTACAGCAATTCCGGAGAGCGCTTTTTGCTCTTCAAGCGGAATACCGAGACGTTCGAATGTTTTCAGCAGTTCGGGATCTACTTCGTCTAAGCTTTTCGGGGCGTTTTTACGCGGAGCCGCAAAATACGAAATCGACTGATAATCAATCTCGGGGATTTTTAGATTTGCCCATTCCGGCAACTTCATGGTGGTCCAGTGACGGTAAGCCTTCAATCTGAAATCGAGCATCCATTCCGGCTCATTCTTTTTGGCAGAAATTAACCGCACCACATCTTCATTCAAACCCACAGGAATCACTTCCGTTTCAATATCGGTGGTGAAACCGTATTTATATTCGCTTTGGGTAACTTCTTGTATAATACTGTCTGACATAATCTATTTTGATAAGCTGCAAAATTACTAAAATTTGAACAGGTATCGAAATAACATCATTATGTTAGGTTTTGTTTATATAGATGTTTTAAATAAAGTTATAAGTCAAGGGAAAGGGAAACAGAATCAGCTCAATTCAACCCATTAGTTCAGTCGGAATAGCCGGCAGTTTAGTTTTCATAAATTTCACTTTGGCTTTACCTGAAGATGTCAGAGAAAAACGAATCTGCCGTTTGTCGGTAAGTCCGAAATGACGTTCAACCAAACCCTTCTTCTCTGCTGCACTGATTACTTTAGAGCAATTCGAGCAAGTGAGGTCAATCTGCTCAGCCAATTCACCGGCATTACACTCACCCTCATTGAGGCAGCATAGAAGCATGCCTTCTTTGAGAGTGAGACCAGTTGCCTTAACAAACTCTTGTTCATAGGTTTGCAATGCCTTTTGAATATCCCGTATCCGGCACAAAGGATTATCTTTCATAATTCAAAGTCAAATAAACAGATTTACATTAGATTGTTCGGCACGTTCCATATAAGCGGCCACGCCACCGATATTAACATTATCCATCAGCTCTTCCCTGCTAACACCCATCACATCCATCGACATTTGGCAGGCAATAAATTCCACTCCGTTATCAATGGCTTGCTGACGAAGTAACTCAAGCGAATCAATACCCCTGATTTTCATGATATGACGCATCATTTTACTTCCCATTCCACCCATATTCATTTTCGATAAAGATAATTTTTTTGAATGAGCAGGAAGCATCATCCCGAACATTTTACCGAAAATATCTTTTTTCACCGATGGTTTTTCTACCTTCTTGATGACGTTAAGTCCCCAGAAAGTAAAAAACATCGACACTTTTTCGCCTGTTGAGGCAGCGCCGTTGGCCAGCACGAATGAGGCCAGTGCCTTATCCAAATCATCGCTGAAAACGATTAAAGTCTTTCCTTTCGGATAACTTCCGGTTTGTGTTGATTGCGAGAGTTCTTCGGGAGCCGCTTTTTCCACCACAACTGTATATTTGCCGGCTTCAGCAGTTTGCGATATTAACCTGTTACCGGTGATGTTGCACCAGGCGCGGGCATCTCGCGAGAAACCGGCATCAGTAGCTACCATTTCAATCCTGTCACCGGCCTGTAAATCGTCGATCGACTTCTTCATCTTCATGATAGGTCCGGGACACTGCAAACCGCAAGCATCCACTTTCAGCATTTTCTTCACCGGTTTGGGAGTCTGAATATCCAAATCCATTTCCTGTTCGCGTAACTGCAGCGGTTCGGTAGGGATATTATTGACAGGCTCATAGCTTGCAGCCATGTATGTTTTCAGTCCGCCCGAAAGATTCAACACCTCTTTATACCCACGCTGCAATAAAATATTCTGGGCAAGATAGCCACGAAGACCGATAGCACAGAATACCACAATTTTGCGGTCGGTCGGAATTTCATTCAATCTATCGCGCAAATCATCAAGCGGAATATGATATGAGCCGGGAATTGTGCCCAGACTAAACTCTTCTTCGATGCGAACATCAAGCAGGAAAAGCTCATCGTGGTTAGCTTTCAGCAATTCATCCCAATGGATTACCGGCATCTTTCCTGTCATAACATTATTAGCCACATAACCGGCAATAGCCACCGGGTCTTTGGCTGATGCAAACGGAGGAGCATAGGCATGCTCAATGCGAATAAGATCATTGATGGTTTTATGCTGTTTCATCAGCAGTGCAATTTGATCGAGGCGTTTATCAACACCCGTATAACCAACGATTTGCGCACCCAGAATTTGTCCGGTTTCAGGAGCAAAATTCACTTTGATAGTCATGGGCATGGCACCCGGATAGTATCCCGCATTTGATCCTGAATGGGTGGTGGAAGTAAGAAACGGGATATTTTGTTTATTGAGTAAAGGCTCGTTCATTCCCGTTGCGGCCACGGTGATGTCGAACACCTTTGCGATTGAAGTACCAATAGCACCTTCGTACGAAATTTTATTGCCAAATACCATGTTATCAGCCACGATACGCCCCTGACGGTTAGCCGGTCCGGCCAGGTAGTTAAGCCACGACTGTCCTGTTACAGGATGTTTAAATTCAATTGCATCGCCAACAGCATACACATCGGTGGCCGAAGTTTGGAGGAATTCATCCACCCAAACACCACCCGCTTCACCGGTTTTGAGTCCGGCAGATTTTGCCAGTGTAATTTCGGGACGAACACCGATAGAAAGAATTACCATGCTGGCATGCAGCACCTTGCCACTTTTAAAAACCACATCAAGGCCTTCGGCTTTACGTTCGAAGGCAGTAACAGCTTCTTTGAGATATAAATTGACCCCATGTTCATTCAAATGCTGATGCACCATTCCGGCCATTGGGAAGTCGATGGCATTCATCACCTGAGGAGCCATTTCCACGATAGATACCGCAGCGCCAAGATGGTGCAGATTCTCCGCCATTTCAAGTCCGATAAAACCGGCACCAATTACCACGGCATGTTTAATTTCGTGTGTGGAGATATACTTTTTGATGGCATCAGTATCAGCGACATTACGCAATGTAAAGATACCCTCGCTGTCGATTCCCTTAAGCGGCGGACGAACAGGAGAGGCTCCAGGCGACAATAATAAGCGGTCGTACGACTCAACCCCCGTTTCATTTTTCGAGTTGCGGAAGGTGATTTGTTTTTGCTGTACATCAATGGAAATCACCTCGGTACGCACACGTACATCTACATTAAATCGTTTACCGAATGATTCAGGTGTTTGCAAAAACAATTTATCCCTTTCGTCAATTACGCCTCCGATATAATAAGGTAAACCACAATTGGCATACGAAATATCGTTGCCTCTTTCGAACAACACAATTTCAGCGTGTTCATCCACTCTCCGTATTCTGGCTGCCGCTGTTGCACCTCCGGCTACACCCCCAATGATGACATGTTTCATGTTAATCTATTTTTAATTAAAAAACATGCGTCAAAATTACGGATTTATTTCCACATATTATATTTTCCTGTGGAAATTATATTCACCTCCTCCCCACCGCAGCACCAAGCACCAGTCCCGCAATGGTTAAACCGAATATGGCGGGAATATGCGAAGTGGTCCCATTGATGCGGGCTTTTTTGCTACACCATTCGTGATCGGCGAGGTTGGGGTCGCCGGAACCATGTTTCGTTTTGGGGCACATACAGCGATCGGTGCCGCACGATTCGTTTTCGCCGATATTGGGCAGCACTTCGTCGCTGTAAACGCACATGAATTTGCGGGTTGGTTTCTCGCCCTGACGGAACTTGCGGCGGAGCATGGCAGCGAGCGGACAACCCTGCACTTTCCAGAATTCGGCAACCCTGATGCGGGTCGGATCCATTTTTAGAGCCGCTCCCATCGACGAGAAAAGGTTTGCCTCTGTTTTGCAGGATTCCTGAATCAGGTGAATTTTATTTTCAAGACTGTCGATAGCATCAATAATGAAATCGTAGTTGCCAAGTCCGAACGACTCGCAGGTTTCTTTGCTGTAAATCTGCTGAACGGCATTGATTTGTGCATTGGGATTGATTTCGAGCAGGCGTTGTTTCAGTACTTCGGTCTTAACCTGTCCAACCGTTTTGGTAGTGGCGAGCAGCTGCCGGTTCACATTGGTAATGCAAACCCTGTCGGAATCGACAATGGTTATCTCACGAAAACCCGAACGCACCAAACTTTCAGCACACCAGCTTCCAACTCCTCCGATACCAAATATTATCACCTTTTTCTGTGCAATCGCACCCATAGCTTCACGCCCAAGCAACAGCTGATTGCGCTGAAAAATACCTTTCTCTATACCCATCTTTTGCAAACTAATTTAAATCAGGCTGCAAAAATACGAAAAATCACTTCAACACCAGCTTCGACCCAAACACTTCGCCATTTTCACCAACAACACGTACCATATATATTCCTGCAGGCAAACCTTTGCGTTCGAAAATGTTGCTGTGCTGGGTGATAATTTCTCTTCTGACTGTGCGACCGCTTAAATCGGTAATTGTCATTTGATACGGACGACTAAGATCGATGTTGGGTAGATCAACTACAAAATGGGTAGTGGCCGGTTGCGGATAAACCACTGCCGAAAGTACCGGCATTTGTGGTACTGAAGTGGCCGGACAGCTGACTGTTTTAACCGTGAACTTGTTGCCTGAAGGTGCATCGTACTCGCAACAGGTTGTTTGGGTTACAGCGGTAATATCAACCGACTGAGGATCGGCATTTCGACTGAAAATGATGTTCACACTCGTGAGGCTTTCAGGGAAAGTATAGCTAAACCAATTGTTGCCTTTATCTTCCATGGCTATTCCTGGCCAGGTTGGGAATAAATTACCGCTACTGCTCCATGCCCACAAATACACCGGAGTGGTGCCCCAATCAACTGGACGTTTAAACGAAACCGTAATTCCTCCGGGCTCCGGTTCAGGATCGGGCAAATTACTGCTAATACTGATTCTGTAATCCTGACCATTATTATTATCCCAGTTATTATTCCCGTGATTGATAACAAAGTTGATTCCCGTTACTTTTTGAACCGGGTTATTGAATGGCCCTAAAGTCACTTGCCACTGATCGCCCACTTTAACAAATGGCGTTTCCACTGCCGAACCGCCTGTTGTTGTTGTGCCATCAGGACGATAAACCGCATTGGGTGTAGTCCAGCTGCCTCCCACACCATTCACTCCCCAATGCAGCTTGCTCGCAGCAGTGGCTACGGCACTTGTAATGACGATAATGCTATCCTGATTCGGAGCTTGTGGTGACCAGCTTACGCCTCCCGTACCTCCTCCCAAATCGCCATCGCCGGTACCCACATACACGTGCTGAATGGGAGTTTTGAAGATATTCCCCTTGCTATCGACAGCCTCTACATAATAATCGATCAGCACATCTTTATATCCTGCTATTTCAGTATAACATAAATCGGCTTTTGCCAGGGGAGTAATAAAGAAATTCAGCTCCGGATCGTTGGTCGGGTCTGCAGTCATCGGACGACGATTCATCTCGATGCTTTGCCACGGCCCTACCTCATCGCCGCCGGCATAGGTTTCATTCTGAATACTTTCTATCGGATTCCAGCCATCATTATCGATGCGGTATTTGAGTGTAACTGATTGCAAGCCACTTACATCATAGGCATAGGTCCACACATGAAAATCGCTCGAATAATTCACTTTTTTATAGCCGGTAGTCGGACCAAAACCCACCGCACCCGGGTTGTAAGGGAAGCGCTGCGGAATAAATACCGAAGGAGCCGTATTATCGATTCCGGGATTGGCATTTATCACCTGCTGCGCATATCCGATGGCAATATTGCCTGTCATCGAAGGTTTCACCTCCATATCTTCGGCTTTTCCGTAATACATAAAGCCCGAATTCAGTCCTCCGAAGTAAAAATGCCACGCTTTTTCGGCATTGGTAGCTGCTGTTCCGCCATCGGCAATTTTATCGATGCGCAGATTGCCGCCTTCAAGATCTTCTGCCATAATCACATGGTTTTCTGTTGCGGTAATAACCGCCCAATTGCGAGCATCTTCTGTCCATCCATCGGGATTAAAACGATAGTCGGTGGTGTTGTACAAAGGCCATAACCAGTTAATAAACTGCGGATGACCCCAGTCGTTTTCGGCATTCACCCAGGCACCATCCTCTACCCTTACAATAGCATCATCCGGTACGGGATGGTCTTTCAGGAATTGCTTAATGGTAGTGGGTTTATAGCCTGCATTGGCTGCTCCGTGGGTAAAGCTGCTCACCGCTTCGTGGTAGTAGCTGCTTCCTCCGCCCCAGGCATTATCACCATCGTGTGCCAGCAGGAGGATGATGGGGCGGTCGGTGCTGCTGTAAGGTTCCAGTTTCGATTGCACCTCGCCAACATTGGCACCACTGTAACCATCCACATACCCGAAATAATTACACATCGGCACTACATCAATAATGTACGCAACGCCCGTTTCAGGATTGATATACTGCGCTTTATGAGCCTGATAGCTGTACGGCACAGCCAAACGGTTACCGCGACCGTCAATGGTTCCATCGAACCAGTTGTCGCCCGTTGCCGGCACCTGATCGGCACGGTTGGGAGCATCCACATTGCCATTGATATTATACGGATGCACATAGTCGGACAGCGTACGCGCCAGTTTACTGTTGGGAATAACCGACCATTCAATCCCGCATTCCACCAGCGTTTGAATGATGCGTTCGGAAAAAGCAGCCTCGGCAGGCCAGTAACCTTTCGAAGTTGTTCCGTAATATTTAAATAGACTATACTGATGCGCCTGAATTTGTTTTTTGAGCGTACGGGCACTTACCAGGGGCGACAAAGCATGGTCCCAGGTGAAGTTAACCACATCGAGGCGCGGAAAACCACCGGAAGTCATCCAGCTGATCGCCTCTTTGTAGCCATTCATCCATCCGGCAGAATAGCCCCACTGATTTTTGGCACCAAGCGATCGAAGATTCTCCATCAATCCGGCAGAAA
>CAYMDE010000062.1:11135-13819 GCA_964389115.1 uncultured Paludibacter sp.
TACTGCCTGCAAAATAAATATGTGCATTCAGAAAAGCTTAACTCATCTTTGCTAAAATCTTAAAAATGAACTGCAAACGTTTGATGTTAATTTGAGAAACCTCTTTAACTACAGAGGGAAACAGTGTATAATCACAGAGTTTCGACGAGAAAATTCTTTTAGTGTTCAATATCTCTTTGAATCTTCCGGATTGCAGCTTCAATAGGTTTCTCAGGCTCAATCACATTGAATGGCCCCCAGAAATCCGGGTCGGAGAAGCCATCGGCAGCATCACTGATTATCACATTGGATCGAAGTCGCTCCCTGAAACTGATTGCCCTGTTGTCGGAGCTGTTTTCGTGGTCGGTGACAGCCATTTCGATGGTTGCAAAGTAGCTGGTATTGAATAGTTTTCGGCGCCAGTTAATGCGCATTCCCAGCTCTATTCTGCTGTAAGCGTAATACCATTTACCATTTTTCTCAACATAATCCATCCTGTAGTTCGCTTCGATGGGGGTTACCCTTGCATTCAGGGGCTTTTTCCGTATCAACATTTTCATTGCTTCTTCGGAGTTGTCGAGACTAAGACTGAAAACGGCCGATTTCAAAGCGTATGAACCTGCATCGATGTAAAGATATCCGCGATACAGCGCCTCATCTTTTGTGGGATAATGATTGAAATTCACCACATAAACCAAACGCTCATCCATCCAATCGATTTTCTCCAGTCGGAAGTAATACTTCTCAAAAATCTTATCGGTAAACACAATGTCCGGGTACTTAATTACATCCAGGTAGATGTTGTTATATGGCCCGCCCATCAATTTAAAAACCAATGTATCCAACTTGCTGTAATCGGTTTGTCGCCGCGACTTAAACAGCTTGGCCATATCGGTTCTGTAAGAACTATAAGGATGTTTCTGAATATCAACAACAGCCTCCGAAAGCGACACATAATTCCGGTTCCGGCGGATTGATTCGCGGTAAAAGGCACTCATAAACATCTCCTGCTGCGGATAATTCTGATCAATGTTCAGGAACATATTCTTCACAATATCAGTGGCATCACCAATCATCACATCGATTTGAGGAAGCTGATAAGCCACTGAACGCATCTCAACAACAGGTTTATCAGATAATTCGGTAAGAGACATCCGATGATTCATAAATCCCAGAAAACGAAAACTGAGATATCCTTCGGTATTTTCCATCGGAATCTTAAGCGAAAACTCTCCCTCGGTATTGGTTATGGTGGCCAGATTGGTACCTTCGAGAATCACATTACAGAAAGGCAGAGCTGCCCTCGTAGAACTATCAACCACCTTGCCCCGATATTCGGTGTATCCGTCGTTCTGAGCCAAAAGCGATAACCCTAAAATAAGGAATAAGGCTGTCAGGAAAATAGTATGTCTTTTCATTTTTGCAGTTTTCAGATATTAGTAGTGCTAAACGATTAAATCACTGAGAGATTCCCGGAGGAAAAGACCTATTCAAAATCACTTCTGCAAATATATAAGAAAAATATGCAAAAAAGCAAATGATAAGATGTAAAGCCCAAAAGCTTAATGGACTACGAACAACCTTACATGACGATTCCTGGCAGTTTCAACCATAAAAAGATAAGTTCCGCCCGGAAGTTCAGATACCGGAATCACCGTAGTAAGACCGGTTGTCAGATTCCCCGTTTTGATTGTTTGTCCGCTCATATTCACAATACGATAACCAACATCGGCTACCGGAGTGAGTTTGGCTACCACATCTTTGGTGCGATGGCGAAACTGGATAAAGAAGTATTCCGGCACATTATCCGCTGAAGTGGAAGAATCCCATGCATTTCCCTTCTGACTTCCCCATATATACTCGGCAAGTACAGGATGATCGATAAACGGATTGCGGTTTCCCTGAAGGACATACACTGCATTATTGCGGTTTACTTCCTTTTCACTGACAGGGTCGTTGCGGTGCCATTTCAGTAAAAGATTTACTGCATAGGGACGAAGAGTGGGGTATGTATTCTGAAACAACATGCTTGCAGTTCCCAAGCTTCTCCACTCTCGTTCATAATTCTCGTAGCGAGTAACCATGTACATAAAGGTACGAGCAAAGTCACCCTTGTACTGATCGGCAGGTTCGAAAACCGTTCCGACATAGCCGGGAAAGGTGTTATTTCCTACTTTCGAAACACCATTATTGAATTCCTGACCCGGGGTTTCTCCCAGTGGAAAATTTGATTTGGCTGTATTGGCCTCTGCATCCGATGGAAAAAGATTATGTAAATCCGAACCTATCGGTGCCGAATTTTCTTGTCCGGAACCAATACCAAACCAGCTTTTGGGCATACTATGCTCCCTGTTAATTACACTCCCGTTCCAAGTTGAGCGTCGGTTGTTAGAATACATATCCCAAAAATATCCTTCCGGATGCCAGTCGGTTGTACGAAAATGGGTTGCAGATGAGTAGTACTCAATTTGAGTATGATTCCGTATCGTGTAAAACAACGCGGTTTTTAGTTCTGCCTCTTTTTTCCCTTCAGCCCGGTCGTAATATCCGGCAGGAATCTGGGCTGTAAGGGTGACAGACCAGACAAAAAGCAATGCAAGTAGATATTTAAACTTCAGCATGGAAAAACCTTATAGAATAATTTTACGAACAAGCTTATAAGCAGAATGATACACAGCAACAATGTACAGCCCTGAATGCTGCAG
>CAYMDE010000063.1:0-3794 GCA_964389115.1 uncultured Paludibacter sp.
AAATTTCATGGCAGCTATCAGCAGCAGGACAGAGACTTAGATGAGGAAAGGCGCAAACAAAAGCTGGAGCCGCTATACAGTTTCCTGATTCGCATTCGGGTGCCTGCAGGGATTACCACTGCCAAACAGTGGCTCGATATCGATGCACTTTCGGATAAATATGCCGATGGTGAGCTGAAACTGACTACCCGCCAGGCTTTTCAGTTTCATTCGGTGCTGAAGCGTAACCTGAAATCGACCATCAAAGAGATTAATGATACCCTGCTCGATACTATTTCAGCTTGTGGTGATGTGAATCGCAACGTGATGTCGTCGTCGAATCCTTTCGAAACACCTGTGCATGCCGAGGTGGCCAACGATGCAGGAAAAATATCATCGCATCTGTCGCCCCAAATCAGGGCGTATCACGAGATATGGCTCAACAAAGAGCTGGTTGCGGGTGGTGAGCCTGAAACAGAGCCTTTGTATGGCAAGGTGTATCTTCCGCGGAAGTTCAAAACAGCCATGGCCATTCCACCGCGCAACGATACGGATGTGTTTTCGCAGGACCTGGGCTTTATTGCCATCGTTGAAGGAGATGAACTCAAAGGCTATAACCTCGTGGTGGGCGGGGGCATGGCGCTGACTTTTGGTAATGAAAAAACTTTTCCCCGACTGGGGGATGTCGTGGGTTACTTCCCGAAAGATAAAATCGTGGAGGTGTCGGAAGCTGTGGTTGTGTTTCAGCGCGACCACGGCAACCGGTCCGACCGCAAAAATGCACGTCTGAAATATACCATCGAGAAGTACGGACTGGATTATTTCAGGGCAGAACTGAAACGTACCCACGGTATTGAACTGGAGCCTGAGCGCCCCTATGAGTTTATCACCCAGGGGGATGAGTATGGCTGGAAACAGGGTGCCGACGGACAATGGCATTATACATTGTTCGTGGAAGGGGGTAAGCTTACCGACTTCAAAGGGGTGAAAGCCAAAACAGCAGTGCGCGAAATTGCTGAGTTTCATCAGGGGACCTTCATCCTTACCGGAAATCAGAACCTGGTAATTGCACAGGTTGCTGCCGATGCGAAACCCCGGATAGAAGCGGTTCTCAGCAAATATGGTATTGTGGAGGCTGATAAACTTTCGAAGCTGCGTCAGTATTCCATCGCCTGTGCTGCCCTGCCTTATTGCAGCTTGTCGTTTGCCGAAGCGGAACGCTATCTGCCGGTGCTGGTGGATAGATTAGATGAGATATTGGAAGAGTACGGACTGCGCGATGCACCGATTTCCATCAGGATGACTGGTTGTCCAAATGGTTGCGGCCGACCTTTCCTGGGCGAAATAGCCTTCGTGGGTCGTGCGCCGGGTAAATATAATATGTATCTCGGGGCGGCATTCAACGGTCAGCGACTCAACAAGCTTTACCGCGAGATGGTCGATGAGACTGAAATACTGCATGAGCTGCGCCCCATCCTGAAGGATTATGCTGATAATCGCAATGCAGAAGAGCGTTTCGGCGATTTTGTAATCAGAAAGGGATATGTAAAAGCCACGTTGGCGGGGAGGGAGTTTTATGCGTAGAGAAGATTTACAGTTCCTGCCCATCTCCATCAATGTAACCGGGAAGAAGGTATTGCTGATTGGTGGCGGTAAGGTAGCGACCCACAAAGGGCAAATCATGGCGCGGTTTATCACGAATGTAACCGTGGTGGCGCCCGATTTTACGGATGAAATTCTGGCGTTACCCTTCACTTTCGTGAAGAAAACCTACGAGCCTGCCGATTTGGATGGCGCATTTCTGGTGTATGTATGCACCGGCGATCATGCCCTGAATGAGGAAATAAAAAAACATGCTGAGGAGCGCGGTATTCTTACCAGCGTATGCGATGCGCCGATGTTGTGCGATTTTGTATCGCCGGCCATCCACAAGGAAGGACATCTCACCATCGCGGTGGGCTCCAATGCACAAAATGTATATCAGTCGGTTGATGTTCGCAACCGAATCTCAGAATTAATTGCCAATGGTATTCTTCAAATCAATTAGCTGCTGGAATAGCAGTCTGCACGAAAGAGAACTGCTGCTCAAACAGACCGACAATCAGTTTGCCGGACCTCACGTGCGACTGCAAACCTGCAACAGGATGGAAATCTATTCGGGCGAAGGCGAGATACCTGTGGAGGTTGCCCGGCATTTGTTCCGGGTGGTATCCGGACTGGAATCGTCGTTGCCTGGCGAGTCGGCCATTCAGGGTCAGGTGAAGCTGGCCTACGAAACCGCCCGCCACAGGTTCGATTTGTCGCCCGCCCTACACCAACTCTTTCAGCAATCGTTGCGGGTTGGGAAGCTGGTGCGCAACGAGTCGGGCATCGGAACAGGCGCGGTATCGCACTGCCAGGCCACCGTCGAAATCATCCTGCAAAGCGGCATTGAACTGAAGGAAGCCAACATTACCCTGATCGGGGTGAACAAACTAACCGGCGACATCATCCGGTTCCTGAAAAGTCGCGGCGCTAAGGCGATTTTCTTAGCCAACCGCAGTTATCATAAGGCGCTGCCGATTGCGAAGAAGTATGGCTGCGACATCACCGGGTTCGATAATCTGACCGATGTGCTGGGGAAAACCGATGTGCTGATAAGCGCTACCTCAGCACCTCACCAGATTCTGCGGATGGATCAGTTTCCTGATGAACGCACTATGCAGGTCTTCGATTTGGCCTTCCCGAGGGATATCGATCCGGCTGTAGCCGGACTAAGCGGGGTGAACCTTTACAATCTCGAAGATGTGGAAGCTTTCGTCAGGAAGAATATCAGTCGCCGGGAAAAAGAAGTAACCCACGCAAATCGTATCATTGAGCAGCAAATCGTACAATTTTACGAATTGCTTCATAAGAAAAGAAAAAAATATGCACACACATCATAACCCCCTCCGCATCGTCTCCCGAAGAAGCAATCTCGCACAAATACAGGTGCAGGAGGTGATGAAGCAGCTTCCCGAAGTGCCGTACGAAACAGTATGGCTCGATTCGTTTGGCGATCTTCATCACGAAATATCGCTGCTGGAGAACCCGCCTGCTGATATTTTCACTCGTGAGATTGATCAGGCTTTGTTGACAGACAGGGCGGATGTAGCCATTCATTCGGCCAAGGATTTACCTTATCCGCTGGCGGCCGGACTGGAACTGATTGCGTTGCTGCCGGCAGCAGATCAGCGCGATGCCCTGGTGTCGCGGGATAACCTGCCATTGCTGCAATTGCCTGAAGGTGCCGGTGTGGGAACGAGTTCTGCTGTGCGTCGTAAAGAATTATTATCGCTGCGACCCGATTTGGAGGTGGTGAGCATTCGTGGCACCATCGAGCAACGTATTGCGCAGGTTGATGAGGGCAAGGTTGATGCACTTATCGTGGCGTATTGCGCGTTGTTGCGATTGGGTTTGGGTCACCGTGCGGCTGAGGTGCTTGATTTTGAAACCCATCCCTTGCAGGGACATCTGGCGGTGGTGGCACGCAGCGGCAGTAAAGCATTGAAGGAACTTTTTGCAACACTTGATGAGCGTCCATACTACGGACAGGTTAGTCTCGTGGGTTTTGGTCCCGGCGATCCCGATTTGCTGACTGTTGGAGGGTTGAAAGCCCTGAAACAGGCTGATGTAATTTGTTACGACGACCTCACCAACGAGGCTTTCCTGCATCAGTTCAATGCCGAAAAAAGATATGTAGGTAAACGTAAAAATGCGCACAGCATGGAGCAGGATCAGATTAATCGTCTGATGCTCGATCTGGCCAAGGCAGGAAAAAAGGTGGTGCGACTCAA
>CAYMDE010000063.1:3894-7840 GCA_964389115.1 uncultured Paludibacter sp.
ACTCCCGTGCTGATGGTGCATCGCGTATCGCTGCCCGGTCAGCAGGAATTCTTCAGCACGCTTAAAGCCCTGAGCGAAAGCGATGCAGTGTATCCAACACCACTCATCATCATCATTGGTGAGGTCGCCAATCTGAATAAGAGTGAACTGCTGGAAACGCCACGTATCTTAGTTACCGGAACAAGTGCCGAGCATTTTGCAGGGATGGGGAAAGTGGTGCATCAGCCATTAATCAGCATTGAAAAGATTTGGCCCAATAAGTACGCAAAAGAGATAATTGACGATTTGAGTACCTACGATTGGTTGTTTTTTACCAGTCGCTATTCCGTAGGATTCTTCTTCGAATGGCTTGATGAGTTGGGTCGTGATAGCAGATATTTATCGGCACTGAAGATTGCGGCAGTAGGACAAGTAACAGCCAATGCCCTGGCTGAACATGGCATCCGTGCCGATTTGATTCCCAACGAGGAGTCGTCGGAAGGCCTGCTTCGTGTAATTGCAGAACAACAAATTGCCCCGGCGAAAGTGTTGCTGCCGCGTTCGGAAGCCGGATTGCCGGTATTGCCTGAAGGATTACAACAGGCGGGATGGGAAGTGACGGTGTTGCCGCTCTATCAAAACAAAATGCCGGAAGGGTTGCAGCCACTGGAGTTGCAGCAATTCAACAAAATTGTATTCTCATCGCCCTCCTGCGTAAGCAATTTCCTGCAGTTGTATGGCCATTTCCCCAACCATGTGGAGTATATCTTCAGGGGCAGAGAAACGGAGAAGAGATTTAATAACTTGACTTTCTCCCCTCTCCTCAAGGAGAGGGGCCGGGGGTGAGGTTAAAAAAACATTCAAAATCAAAGCATATGAAGGATCTGCGAAAATTCAGAATCAGTCAGGAAGTGAGGGATGCCCACGCCGATGTTTGGGTGCGCCCCAACGATTTTATCCTGCCATTCTTCATCGTTGAAGGCGAAAATCAGCGGCAGAAAATCAATACCCTGCCGGGTGTTTACCGCTTCTCGCAGGATGTGCTGTTGGAAGAAGTAAAGCGGGTGATGGCGCTGGGAATCAATAAAGTATTGTTGTTCGGAGTTGTGGATCAGTCGCTCAAAGATGAGTTTGGAACTGAAGGCTGGAATCCTGAATCGCTGGTTTGCAGAACGGTGCGACTGCTGAAAGGTCGCTTCCCCGAACTAACGGTGATGACCGATGTGTGTTTGTGCGAATACACTTCTCACGGTCATTGCGGTCTGTTGCACGAACAAGACGTGGATAACAACGCCACGCTTCCTTTGCTGGCCGGCATTGCTTTGACGCACGCCCGCGCCGGGGCCGATTTTGTAGCACCATCGGCCATGATGGACGGACAGGTGGAAGCTATTCGCAAGGCCCTTGATGCGGCAGGACTGAACACCCGCATCATGGCATACTCAGCCAAATATGCCTCCTCGTTTTATGGACCGTTTCGCGATGCAGCAGGTTCTGCACCATCCTTTGGCGACCGCAAAACCTATCAGATGGATTACAGAGCTAAAGATCAGGGCTTGTGGGAGATACAGGCTGATATTGAAGAAGGAGCAGATTGGGTGATGGTGAAGCCCGCCCAGGCCTATCTCGATATTATCAGTCGGGCTTATCATCAGTATCCTGATGTGCCGGTAGCAGCTTATCAGGTCTCGGGCGAATATGCCATGCTGAAAATGGCAGCGCAGCAGGGATTGGTGGATGAGCAACAGGCATTTAAAGAATCGATTACCGCAATCAGAAGGGCAGGGGCCCGCTATATAATATCGTACTATGCAGCAGATTACATCGAAAACGGCTTATAAAGAAGCCTCGGAACTTATTCCCGGCGGAGTGAACAGTCCGGTGCGCGCACTGCGTTCGCTCGATGCTGAACCGCTGTTTGTGAAGCAGGCCCGTGGTGCCGGTTGGACCGATCTGGAAGGTCGCAAATACATCGACTTTTGCCAGTCGTGGGGCGTATTCATCCACGGATATCAGCATAAGTTGGTTAACAAAGCCGCCATCGACGCCATCCGCAGAGGAAGCAGCTACGGCATCCCGTCGCTTCCCGAAACAGAACTGGCACGCAGGGTGGTAGAGCATATCCCCTCGGTGGAGCAGGTGCGTTTCGTGAGCTCTGGCACCGAGGCGGTTATGAGCGCGGTGCGACTGGCAAGGGCTTTTACCAAACGCAAAGTGCTTGTGAAGTTTGACGGGTGTTATCACGGTCATGCCGACCATTTGCTGGTAGCAGCAGGTTCGGGAGCCGCCGGATTACATCAATCATCATCGGCCGGAGTGCCAGTAGATTTCAGTGCACTGACAGTGAGTCTGTCCTACAACGACCCCGAAGCGTTGAAAAATCTTTTCAGTGAAAGGGGGAATGAAATAGCAGCGGTGATTGTAGAACCGGTGCCGGCCAATATGGGAGTCATCATACCACAGCCCGGTTACCTGCATTTTCTGCGTGAGATAACTGAAAAATATGGAGCCTTACTCATTTTCGATGAGGTAATTACCGGCTTTCGTTGCTCGTTGGGCGGAGTTCAGCAAATGGAAGGGGTGATGCCCGACCTCACTACGGTGGGTAAAATTATCGGTGGAGGGTTTCCTGCAGCAGCCTTCGGAGGAAGAAAAGAGATTATGCAAATGCTGGCGCCGGTAGGACCTGTCTATCAGGCCGGGACATTATCGGGCAATCCCGTGGCGATGTCGGCAGGTATAGTCACGATTGACCTGCTGGTACAAAGCGGTTTCCATCAGCAGTTACAACAAAAAGCCGACTTCTTTATCAATGAGTTGAAGAGCATAATTGAGGGAAAGGACATTCAGTTGAATGCCTACGCATCGATGTTTACGCTTTTCTTTTCTGATAAACCGGTCAGGAATTTCAGGGATGTGCAACAGTCGGATTTGAAGCGCTTTGCCGCCCTTTGGAAAGCGCTGGCTGCGGAGAGAATTTACTTTTCACCATCGGCTTTTGAGGCATCATTTATTTCGGCAGCGCACAACTACAGGCATTTAGATAAAACATTGAAAGTATTAAAAAGACATTTATGATAAACCATTTAAAAGAACTCGAATCAGAATCCATTTATGTGCTGCGCGAAGTTGCGGCACAGTTCGAAAAACCCGCGCTGTTGTTTTCAGGCGGTAAGGATTCCATTGTGATGGCCTACCTGGCTTACAAGGCTTTTTATCCGGGAAAGATTCCTTTTCCTTTCGTGCACATCGATACGGGGCACAATTTTGAGGAAACGCTTACCTACCGCGATGAGCTGGTGAAGAAACTGGGTGCCGATCTTATTGTTGGCTCAGTGGAAGAATCCATCCGTCAGGGGAGGGCTGTTGAGGAAAAAGGATACTATGCCAGTCGGAATAAACTGCAAACGGTAACGCTGCTCGACACCCTGGAGCAGTATAAGTTTGATGCGGCTCTTGGTGGTGCGCGTCGCGACGAGGAAAAGGCACGCGCCAAGGAGCGTTTCTTTTCGCATCGTGATGAGTTCGGACAATGGGATCCGAAGAATCAGCGTCCCGAATTGTGGAATATCTTCAACGGTAGGAAAAATCTCGGGGAGCATTTCAGGGTATTTCCTATCAGCAACTGGACCGAGATGGATGTGTGGCAGTATATCCTGCAGGAAAATATCCCGCTGCCTTCGCTTTACTACACCCACGAAAGAGAGGTGCTGGTACGCGACGGAATTATTTACGCAGCGCTGCCGGCCATTCCCCGCAAACCCGATGAAGAGGTGGTGGTGAAAAGGGTGCGATGCAGAACCATCGGCGATATTACCTGTACAGGACTGACTCTCTCGGCTGCCAATTCGCTGGAGGAGATTATCGATGAAATTGCTTCATCACGCATCACCGAAAGGGGGGGCCGGGCCGACGATAAACGCTCCGAGGCTGCCATGGAGGACAGGAAGAAGGAGGGGTATTTTTA
>CAYMDE010000063.1:7940-11792 GCA_964389115.1 uncultured Paludibacter sp.
TGGGTGGCGACGAGGTGAATCTGGCTTTACTTACCGATGGCTTGCGGGCAGAGCGTGAGCAGGGCATCACCATCGATGTGGCTTACCGCTATTTTGCAACGCCCAAACGTAAGTTTATCATTGCCGACACTCCGGGGCACATCGAATATACGCGCAACATGGTTACCGGTGCTTCAACAGCCGATGTGGCCATCATCCTGATTGATGCCCGTAACGGTATCGTGGAGCAAACGCGCAGGCATTCTTATATTGCATCGCTGCTGAATATTACACATACAGTGCTGGCCATCAATAAGATGGATTTGGTTGATTTCTCGGAGGAGGTGTATCAGTCTATCCTGAAGGAATACGAAGAAATTGCGGCCATCCTGAAGATGAAGAACTATACCTTCGTGCCTATGTCGGCGCGCGATGGGGATAATGTGGTGACGCATTCGGATAAAACGCCCTGGTACAACGGCCCGACGCTGATGGAGCTGCTCGAAAGCATTCCGGTACATCAGTACGATAATTCGCTGCCGGCCCGTTTCCCGGTGCAGTTTGTGGTGCGTCCGTATCAGGACGACTTCCACGATTTCAGAGCATATGCAGGTCGTGTGGCCGGAGGTTCGTTCAATATCGGCGACGAAATTACGGTGCTGCCATCCGGAACACGTTCCCGCATCAAGGGCATCTTCGAAGCGGAAAAAAGCATCGAACAGGCTGTCAGTCCCCAATCGGTCACCATACAGCTCGAAGATAATGTGGATGTGAGTCGCGGCGATTTGCTCGTGAGAACCAACGAGAAGCATCCCGTTGTGAGTGCATCAGTCTCGCTGATGGTTTGCTGGCTGAACCACAAGCCGCTGAATGTGGGCGGTAAGTACGTGCTTCGTCATGCCACCGAAGAAACCAAAGCCATTGTGAAAGAAGTGCGCTTCAAAGTGAATATCAATACACTGGAGAATATTCAGGACGACAGGGAGGTGCGCATGAATGATATCGCACATATCACCATCAAAACCCTGAAGCCATTGAAATACGATTCGTATCACGAAAACAGAATTACAGGAAGTGTGATTCTCATCGACGAGGCCACCAACGAAACTGTGGGAGCCGGAATGATTGTGCATGATTTGGAAGAAGAAACATACAGTATATAATAACAGCTTGAATTGATAGCAATTATTTTAATGTTCCGAACTTCATTTCCCCTCTCCTGAAGGAGAGGGGCAGGGGTGAGGTTTTATATCCAATAAATTTTTATGAATAACATCATACAAACAGAAATTCAAACCCTGAACGAGCAGTTCAGGGGCGAATCGGCAGAGAACCTGCTCGGATATTTTCTGGGAAGGTACGGGAGTCGGATTGCACTGGCATCCAGTTTAAGCATTGAAGATCAAATGCTGACGGATATCCTGCTGAAGATTAATCCGCAGGCGAGAATCTTCACTTTAGATACCGGCAGGCTTTTTCCGGAGACCTACAGTCTGATCGACCGTACCAACCTGAAATATGGTTACAAACTCGAAGTGTTTTTTCCTGAATCATCCGAAGTAGAAGAAATGGTGAACACAAAAGGCATCAATCTCTTCTACGAAAGCATTGAGCAGCGCAAGCTCTGTTGTAAAGTGCGGAAAATCAATCCGCTGAAACGTGCCTTCGAAACACTCGATGTGTGGATCAGCGGTTTGCGTCGCGACCAATCAGTTACCCGGCAGGAAATGCAGCTCATCGAATGGGATGAGACGAGCGGTCTTATCAAACTGAACCCCCTGATAAATCACACCGAAGAAGAGGTGTGGGAATACATCCACCAACATAAGGTTCCGTACAATAAGTTGCATGATCAGGGGTTTCCAAGCATTGGTTGTCAGCCCTGCACGCGTGCCATCAAACCCGGCGAAGATATTCGTGCCGGTCGCTGGTGGTGGGAAAACCCGGAGCACAAAGAGTGTGGGTTGCACAAGAGATAGAAGCCTCTTGTGCTTACTTTTTATTCACTTCAGGGTAAACAATCCGGTTATGATACATATTCCGGATTTTTTCCTTGAAAACTTCTTTAACGGTTTCTACATCGCGGAAACTGATGGGGGCTTCACGGAACATACCATCGGCAATCTGACTGTTAATCATCTGTTCGACACTATCATTGATGGCCTCGTCAGTATAAATTTTCAGACTTCGGGCCCTGGCCTCCACAGCATCAGCCATCATCAGAATAGCTGTCTCCTTGGTGTCGGGTAGCGGTCCGGGATAGGTGTAAAGCGCGTCATCAGGCTTAAGATCCGGATGTGCATTGATAAATGAATTGTAGAAATACTTCGTTTTGCTGTAGCCGTGATGTGTCCCGATAAAATGGATAATCTGTTCGGGCAGATGCGCTTTCTTGGCAATCTCAATCCCATCGTGTACGTGTCCGATGATGACCTGTGCAGCCTGTTCAAAGCCAAGTTCACTCAGCGGGTTGGGTCCGCCCAGCTGGTTCTCGATGAAGTAGTGTGGGTTTTTCATCTTGCCAATGTCATGATACAGTGCTCCTGTTCTGACCAATAAACTATTGGCTCCGATTTTCTTAGCCGCCTCGGTTGCCAGATTCGAAACCTGCAGGGTGTGCTGGAATGTTCCCGGAGCCTTTTCTGCAAACTGCATCATTAAGTCACTATTAATATTAGTGAGCTCCAGCAGGGTAATCGCCGACACTAATCCGAATAGCTTTTCGAAGATATAGATAAGCAGATAGGCAAAGAGCAAAAACGCACAGCTAATGGCAAAGTAAACCAGCGGTTGCCAGTGTATTCTGCTGATGTCGCCTTCCATAATCAGTTCCAGCGAAAGATATACCATTATATAGGTAGCAAGAATAATAAGCGCTGTTTGTGCCAGCTGCGAACGCTGTGTCATATCCTTCAAACTTGAAACTGCGGTCATACCCACCACTATCTGAATGAGTATAAACTGAAAAGCACTGTCGACCATGATGGAAATAATCAGGGTGGTGACGATGTGCGCAAACAATGCGGTACGCGAATCGTAGAAAACCCTGATGATAATGGGCAGCATGGCGTAAGGCAAAATAAAGTGATTGACCGATGTGTGCTGAATCACGAACGACACCAATCCTATCATGATAATCATCATCAATCCAATGAACAGCAGATTGTTGTTGTCCATGAAAAAACGTGGTCGGAACAAATACAGATACAGGAAGAACAACAGAATCATGCCGGTAATGATGATGATTTCGCCGATAACCACCATCAGCGATTTGTTGGCTGTCATGTTTTTCGACTCATAAGCTTTTCGCAGCGAGCTCAATATCTGACTAATCTCCTCAGTAACTATCTCACCACGGTCGATAATTCTTTCATCCGTCTGAATAATCCCGGTTGTAAGCGAGAGATTTCGCAACATTTCATCTTTGGAGAGATTGGTGATTACGCTATCATATTTCAGGTTCTCAATAAGATGAAGATGTATGTTTAACTGATTGAAAACAGCAGGTGCATTCCTCATTATCTCGCTGTAGGCAGATTTGGGAGTGTGAATGTCTGCAAGTTTCAGCAAGTTGGTCTCTTTGTCGGGCAGGATACAATTAATCTCTATGGTATTTTCACTCTGCAGCTTTTCGAAGATGTCGGCATTGATGATTCCTTTCGCATAAACCCTTTGCCACCTTTGGGCAAGTAACTTTACTGGCTCATTAAAAGCTTCATCTTCTAAATTGATTTCGGTCAGAAGGCGAGTTAATTGCCTGTTTACGATAGAGGTATCCAATTGGAAGAATGGCACAAAACCTTCGAGTAGCCTGTTTTTATCCTGTTGAAGCTGATTGTCGGTTTTGAATATCGGGAAGTCGAACGGGGCCAT
>CAYMDE010000063.1:11892-13555 GCA_964389115.1 uncultured Paludibacter sp.
CGTAAACCAATTACTTAGATGAAGTACGGACTGATTACCCTTCCATTAGTTCCTGTTCGTTCAGGCGATAGTGAATTGTCAGAAATGACCACCCAGTTGCTTTTCGGAGAGATTATTCAAATTACTGAAGTCAGGGAGAACTGGCTGTTTATTCAGAATTATGCCGATAATTATACCGGTTGGGTGAGTAGAAAGATGGTTTCAGTCATCAGTGAAGCTCAGTTCGATGAGTTACAAGCAAAGCCAAATATCAGACTAACGCGGCCGTACTCTATTATATATAATATTAATCTGAATCAGTCGATGCTTATTCCGGCAGGAAGTGTGATATATGAGCTTGATGGAGAAGAGTTTTCTATCGGTGAAGCAAAATGGACTTTGATTGAGCCTTTCACACCGCTGAGTTTGCCACTTAAATCCTACGAGATTCCGCTATTGGCGCAACAATTTTTAAATGCGCCATACCTTTGGGGCGGAAAAACCATTTTGGGTATTGATTGCTCAGGACTCGTGCAGCTGGTTTTCGCCATGGCAGGATATATTTTACCCCGCGATGCCTCGCAGCAGGTTGAGTCGGGAGTTACGGTCGACTTCATCACCGAGTCGAAGCCCGGCGATCTTGCCTTTTTTGAGAATGCGGAAAATCAGATTGTACATGTGGGCATCATCATGGATGAGGGAAAAGTGATTCATGCCTCCGGTAAGGTGAGGGTGGATAGCATCGACTCACAGGGTATCCGGCTTGAAACAGGCGAATATACGCACCAACTCAGGATGATAAAGCGGGTTGTTGACTTCAACTGAAATGGGTAATTATAATAATTGCCACTCCAATCACGCCAATCGACGCGATGATTATTCCTACCAGTTTGTTCAGGAGTTTTAGTCCGGAAAGCGTCAGTTTACTTCTGAAGCGACTTACCGTATAGGTGAGGATATTCCACCAAAGAAAAGCACCGCCCAGGATGGAAGCTATCCCAACTATATAATTAAATATATTGGTGCTTTCGTCGAGAAACTCAAAACGGGCGAATAAAGCTATCAACACAAATAATATTAATGGGTTTGATAAGGTAAGAATCATGGCGCTGAAATAGTCGCCCGGCAAACTGTTATCAGGTCTGGTTTCCGGTTTGGGCTGTGTTGATGGGTTGTTGTAAAATGTAAAGAATCCAAAGCCAATCACAACGATACTCCCGATTAGTTGGATGATAAACCGGTTGTTTTCGAGGAAGTCGGCCACAAAACCAATAAAAAACAAAGCCACAATCGTGTAAAGCAAGTCTGAGGTTGTTGCACCCAATCCGGTAAATACACCATATTTTCTTCCCCGGTCTAACGTTCTTTGAAGGCAAAGTATTCCTATCGGTCCCATGGGAACCGAAATAAATAGTCCGATGATGATGCCTTTAAAGATTAATTCTAACATAAATACTATATGGATATTTTGGGAGTGCAAAGATAATCTTTTCATAAAACAAAAGAGGGAGCAGTATGGTTGAAGAAAAAAAATAAATTGAAATAGCTTTGTTTTCAGCATGATATCCTTTTTTTGAAAAATATTATCAGGAATTATTATCGAATTAGTTGCACAATTAAAAAATAGTCTCTACTTTTGCACCCGCTTTGAGAGATAACGCCGGAGGGAGTTTGAGATTCTTGG
>CAYMDE010000064.1:0-4809 GCA_964389115.1 uncultured Paludibacter sp.
CGCTTCCGTGGTCAGGAACCTACAATTGATGCGTTGTTGAGAAGGACGGGAGTGAAGTAGTACGAAATAATCTCACCCCATTTTCTTCCACATCTCAAAAATAATATTACCTTTGTCACCGCATTGGTTCACGTTGGCATTGCTGTCGCGTGATTAAAAGGGAATCAGGTGTAAGTCCTGAACAGTCCCGCTGCTGTAAGCTCTTTAAACGTTTTGAACTTTACTTTTGCCACTGGGAAGTAATCTTATGCCCGACATTAAAGGGCTGTGTCTTTAAAAAGATAATGGATGAATAAAACCGGGAAGGCGTTCAAAACGGGAGTAAGTCAGAAGACCTGCCATGCGTTTCATATGTTTTACAGCTTTCGGGGATCAAAGCTAAAAACCAATTTATGTTCAGACTTACGGGAAATATTCTTATTGCGTGGCTTTCATTTTTCATAATGATTGTCACAGTTTCTGATTTATATGCTGTTGCAGTACCAGATACCAGCAAAGTATATAAAATCGACGAGGTAACTGTTACTTCGGCAGTTCGTAATCACTCCATCACTTCTACGGCTCCACTGCACATGCTTTCGTCGGATCAGATTGGTAAACTCAATGTGATTCAGGTGGCTGAGGCAGTGAAGTTTTTTCCCGGCGTTACAGTGCGCGATTATGGTGGTATCGGCGGACTCAAAACTGTTTCGGTGCGCAGTCTGGGTGCCTCACACACCGCTGTTAGCTACGATGGCATTACAATTACCGATGTACAAACCGGACAAATCGATATAGGGCGCTTCTCACTCGAAAATGTGGAGATGATCTCGCTGAATAATGGTCAGAGCGATAATATTTTTCAGCCGGCGCGACTCTTTGCTTCTGCTTCGCTGCTGAATATCAGAACCAAAACGCCCACATTTAATGATGATCGGACTTACAATGCCAGTGTTTCGCTTAAAGGAGGTTCATTCGGACTCTTCAATCCGGCTTTTCTATATCAACAACAATTAGGATCGAAAACAGCTTTATCAGTCAGTGGCGAATGGCTCAGCTCGCATGGACAATACCCTTATCTATTGGAGTATAGCTATTTGGGCGATGGCGAAACATCCATCGAGAAACGCAAAAATACCGATGTGCAAAACTTCCGTCTCGAAGGAGCACTTTATCATCAGCCGTCAGACTCCGAAAATCTTCAGCTAAGAGTGTATTATTACGATTCGGAAAGGGGATTGCCCGGCGCTACCATCCTTTATAACACTGATAACTTTTCATCGCAGCGATTGTGGGATCAGACATTCTTCAGTCAGGCCTGGTACGAGAAACGATTTTCGCAGCAATGGTCGGCACAACTCAATGCCAAATACAATTACGGAAAACTGCGATACCTCGATACCACCTACCACAACAGTATAGGTCGGATGGAGAGCATCTATCGCCAGCAGGAGTATTACCTTTCGGCTGCCATGCTTTTCCGTCCCACCGCGAATTGGTCGTTTAGCCTTGCCTCGGATGGTTTTAGCAACCACATGGATGCGGAATTTGAAACGCCTGCACTGACAGATGAATTTGCCCGGCCATCGCGATACAGTTTGCTTACTGTGCTGGCAGCCAAATATATATCCGAACAATTCACAGCAACTTCAAGTCTGCTTTCAACAATGGTAAAAGATGAGGTGCAAACAGGTAATGCCGGAGCATCCCATCGGAAGTGGTCGCCATACCTGAGTTTTTCGTGGCAACCTTTGAAAGAGCACGACCTGCGATTGCGCGCATTCTACAAGCATATTTTCAGACTTCCATCTTTCAACGATTTATATTATGCCCGCATTGGAAATGCCAACCTGAAACCCGAAACCACGCATCAGTGGAATGGAGGCATTACCTGGTCGGTGCAGCCCGGTGCAGTGGTTCCGATATTTACAATTACTGCCGATGCCTACAAAAACAGGGTGATGGATAAGATTGTTGCCATGCCCACCAAGAATATCTTTGTATGGAGCATGACCAATCTTGGTATCGTGGATATCACCGGTTTTGACTTTACTGCCGAAAGTGCCCTTCGCATATCGGAAGATGTAACTCTCTCGCTGATGGGTGCTTACACCTATCAGAAAGCCATCGATGTTACAAACCCGCAGGGAGGTTCCTACGATCACCAAATTCCTTATACGCCCCGCGTTTCAGGGTCGGGGAGGGCAGCGCTTGAAACGCCGTTTTTGAGTGTGGCCTACGCTTTTTTGTGGTCGGGAAAGCGCTATGCCGGATACCAGAATTTTGCAGAAAACCGCCTGCCGGGATATGCCGACCATAGCTTGTCGGCCTACAGAACCTTCGATATTAATGGTCGGCAGTTAACTGCCAAAGCCGAAGTGCTCAATCTGCTCGACGAACAATATGCTGTGGTGAAATGGTTCCCGATGCCGGGGCGTTCGTATCGCATCACATGTAGTATCAAACTTTAATCTGAATATCATACAATATATATAATGAAAACAAAATTCAATTCGTCTCTTATCTTTTTCCTCCTGATGCTGATTTTTGCATCATGCGACGATATGCATGATCAACTTCAGAACCAGGATGATAAACCAGTGGGGGAGGAAATCACCCGCTTGTACATCCTTTCGGAAGGACTCTTCAATTTGAATAACAGCTCATTAGCCATGTATGATTTGTCGTCGGGAGAGTTGGTGAAGGATTTCTTCCTGAATAAGAACAAGCGCGGACTGGGCGATACGGCCAACGATATGGCTTTGTATGGTTCCAAGCTTTATGTGGTGGTAAACGTTTCGAGTCAGATCGAAGTGCTCGATGCCGCAACCGGCGAATCGCTGAAGCGCATCCCGATGTTCGACAACAAACAGATTGCCCGCCAGCCCCGGTACATCGCATTCCATGGCAGTAAAGCCTATGTTTGCTCTTTCGATGGAACGGTGGCGCGCATCGACACCACTTCGCTGGAGATTGATGGTTTGGTTGAAGTGGGTCGCAATCCTGATGGAATAGTCATTACCAACGGGAAAATATATGTCTCCAACTCCGGCGGATTAAGTTTCCCTGATTATGATAATACCGTATCAGTCATTGATATCGCAAGTTTTACCGAAATAAAAAAGATAACAGTGGCTGTTAATCCATCGCATATCCATGCTGATAGTGAGGGTGATGTCTATGTGGTTTCGCGCGGAGATTACGGGGCAACCGGTTATCAGTTCCAAAGAATTGATTCGAATACTGATACCCTGGTTGAAACGTTTGATGGACTTAACGTGCTGAATTTTACGATTCATCAGGATACAGCCTATTTGTACAACTATGATTTTTTCACAGGTAATTCGTGGGTGAAGCTGTTCGATTGCAAAACCGAAACTGTTGTCAACGAGCAGTTTATCAGCGATGGTACTGAAATTCAGACACCATACGGAATCAATGTCAATCCCCACACAGGCGATGTGTATCTGACTGATGCCAAATCATTCATCATGTGGGGCGATGTGCTGTGTTTCGATCGTGATGGTAAGCTTAAGTTTCGAATCAATGATATAGGGTTAAATCCCAACAAAGTAGTTTTCCTAAGATAAATAATATACAGGAACAGGTTCAATTTTTCCGGAAGAAACAATTGTATTGAATCAGTCCCCTGAGAGTCCCTCCGTGCCGCGGGGACAGGCTTTTTGCGGCTCATAAATTAGTGTTTAATAAATAAATAAATTACTGAAAATGAAGAAAATACTTCTCTTTTTAATGATGTTTGTTTTGTGTAGTCCGACATTGCTGGAAGCACAAAACTCTGACAAAATTACGCGCGTGCTGGAGTATAAACCGGCACCCGGACAACACATCAACCGCTTGTTCCCGACACCGGCAATGAGTGATACATATGAAAACGCCTTAGAGTTTGCAGCTTCAAAACTGATTAATAATTCAGCAATGGTTGGATTAGGCGGTTTTGGTGGTTATGTGGTTGTTGGTTTCGACCATTCGATAGTCAATGTTCCGGGCGAATATGATTTCAAAGCGCTGGGTAATGCCTTTACCAACAGTGCAGAACCGGGAATCGTGATGGTTTGTCAGGATTTGAACAAAAACGGCATTCCCGATCCTGATGAGCCATGGTATGAGTTGGCTGGTTCCGACTATTACAAAGCAAACACCATCCACAATTATGAGATTACATATTATCGTCCTGATCCTGATGGTCAGAAATCGAACATTCGCTGGACTGATAATCAGGGTAATGAAGGTGTGATGACTCATATTTCCTTCGCAACTCAGGCAACGATGTATCCGCTTTGGGTCACTGAAAATACAATGACATTTCGCGGTACGCGATTGGCCGGAAATGCAACCTTGAGTGGTTCAACCTGGTTGCTGCCTTCGCTTGAATGGGGATATGTGGATAATCATGCCAATAATGCGACTATAGATAAGAACGGCTTCAAGATTGAATGGGCTGTTGACGATAGCGGAAATCCTGTGCATCTGGAATATATCGATTTTATCAAGGTTTACACAGGAATGGTACAGGAAGCTGGATGGTTGGGCGAAACATCCACCGAGTTTGCAGGCATCATCGACTTGCATCCTGATGCGGTGTTGACAGCAAATCTTCCGGTTGGTAATGATTATATTACCCTGGATCTTCAGAATACAACAACCCTTGCAGGTAACCCACTACAGCCAAACTCACGCTGGGCTGATACCTACTCTGACAATGTGAATATCGAATCGCAGAAGTTTATTTTCTCGCATCGAACAGGATGGGGTGGAACCTATTGGGATGGATTTACCATCAGTAACTATGCTGATAATAACGACTAT